>ONLU01000031.1 GCA_900318795.1 uncultured Prevotellaceae bacterium
AGGCCTCGTAAATTCCTCGCGGTAGAAATACGTTGCAAAAATAAACTGAAATTCGGTTACTACCAAATTCCAGCCATCAAGTGTTAAAAATCAAAAGTTATTGAAAATGAGCGCTTTATGCGCAGTTAGTATTAGATATTCCTGGTTGTTTATACCCGTTTAGATACAATATTGGAACGTACCCTCTCCAATGCTTGTCACGCTATTGGGGATGGTGACGGAGGTAAGGCCAGAGCAATACGAGAACGCACTACTTCCAATGCTCGTCACGCTGTTGCCGATGGTGACGGAGGTAAGGCCAGAGCAACCAGAGAACGCAGATTGTCCAATGCTCGTCACACTATTGGGGATGGTGACGGAGGTGAGGCCAGAGCAATCATAGAACGCACGATTACCAATGCTTGTCACACTGTTGGGGATAATTAGATTTGTGATTTCTGTATTCTCGTCACTATAAATATGTTTAGCATAATATAAAGGATTAGAGTAAGAACCATCGAACTTGATTCCGCACCATGCTGCTATATCTTTTACAATAACTTTTTTAAGGCCAGAGCAACCATAGAACGCTCTCTCTCCAATGCTCGTCACACCACTGCCTATGGTGACAGAGGTAAGGCCAGAGCAATACCTGAACACCTGCTCTCCAATGCTCGTCACACTGTTGGGGATGGTGATGGAGGTAAGGCCAGAGCAATACTGGAACGCCCACTCTCCAATGCTCGTCACGGAATACTCAACACTCTCATAAGTAACCTTCTCTGGTATTACAACACTGCCAGTGTATTTATTAGGATTTTGTGTTACTTCTGCCTCTTGAATCTTTGATACCAGATTGTAATAGATTCCATCAATCTCTACGGCATCTGCACTCGCTACCAATGGTAGCAAAATCATTGCGAATAAGAGTAATTGTTTTTTCATCATAATTATTTGTTTTAAGTTAATTATTATCGTTTGTTTGAATATATACAAAAAGAAAACGTGGACAATTTACTTCGTCTACGTTCTAGAGGTATCGCCAAACACCTTGTAATCTTAAACGAGTAAAAGCCCACGCCATCAGGCGCGAACTCCAACTTCAGTTCTTGATTACGTTCTATTAAATTTGGCGATTTTCTAGAACAAGAATCTAAAAGTGGATATTCTTTGACCTAAAGGTACAAAGCGACCTAAGGTCGATTACAATCCTATATTTCTATATGTCCATTTTTTAATTTACTTCTTTCTTCAGCCCATAGGCATCTTACTGTTTTAAAGAGTTCAACATAATGTTATTATTATAAATTCATTTCCATCTCCTTGATGTGGAACAGTCGGTCTATGTCTCTAAGCGCCTCTCTCATAGATCATCTTTAAGTCTTTTGCAGCGGCGGCAGCGGCGGCAGGGCGAAGAGTACCTTCTTCTACAAGGTCAACCTTGCGCCCAAGACGCTCTTCCAACTCACGATGCATACGGGCAAAAGAAAACAGGCCAATAGGGGTGCTGTGGTCGAACTGAATCAACAAATCTACATCACTTTGGGCGTTCTCCTCGCCTCGTGCATAGGAA
This sequence comes from uncultured Prevotellaceae bacterium, assembly GCA_900318795.1. Taxonomy (GTDB): domain Bacteria; phylum Bacteroidota; class Bacteroidia; order Bacteroidales; family Bacteroidaceae; genus Prevotella. The sequence continues at coordinate 1,553 of ONLU01000031.1, forward strand.
CCAAAAATCCAAGCCTTCACGACGGGTTGCGTCTTGAAGTAATCAACGATTTGCTGCGTTATAGCTTGATTAGTCATCGTCCTATTAGGTCTTTATTTGCAGGCAAAGATAGTAATTAATTCCTAAACGGCAAAGAAAAGCCCGAAATATTTGCATATCTCCCGATTTTTGTACTTTTGTATATAGGGTCAGATACAATAACTGTCATCTGTCATTTGTCATTAATAACAAAAATGCCCGTGGTAGTGATAGCCACGGGCAATGTTCAAAATGATTCAGAATTGAATATAATGTCTTTCCTCTATAACATTTTTATTCCGCAACTTTCTTGGCGGTACCATCACTATAGAGTATAATTTGGATTTTCCCATCTTCACCTTCTTGGATTTTCACACCTTGAATATTGTATCTTCCCACTTCTCTGGCTTCAGATGGCGAATCGTCAGCCTCAACAGCTCTTACAGAGTTTGTTGATTGATATATTTCAATCGATGTTAGTTGGTCACAACCTTCAAAAGCATTGTCTCCAATATAGTATACAGTCGAAGGTATTCTTATTGTTTTAATGTATTTATTACCTTGAAATGCTCCTTTTGCAATAACTCTCACCCAACCTGGAATTGTATATGAAGTAGATTGCTTACTCTGAGGATATTTAACAAGAGTACAGCAATCGCCTGACCATGATGAACCACTATCAGGATGTTTAATAAACAATACGCCCTCTTCACAATATAAGTAATAACCACTGCTAGGAAATATATACCCATTGTCAGTTACACTTCTCTGAGCATATACTGTAGTTCCTAATACAATAAATAAAAATAAAACAAATAACTTTTTCATAATAGTACTATTTTATAATTAAACTTCAGAAAATAATGCATCAATTTTGACATTTGCACTCTGCAACTCTTTTTACCGCTCTGCACAAACTCTATGAAATAAAGAAAGCGCAGACCTCTAGTCTTAGTTAATCTGCCGCAAAAATAGGAAAAATATCTGATTCAACAATGATATACGGTGAATAATATTCAAAATTGTTATGAAATTGAATGTTTCTAGATTTTATGCTATTGGACGATGGCTATGACAACATTGGTCCTCAATCGGGATCCGGTTCCGACAAGGGTTCTGACGCCATAACGGGAGGCCACTCGCTTCCGTTCTCCAATAGATACTCTGGTGCGATATCTGCTCCATTAGCCCAGAAGATGGTGCCATCAAGTCCGAATTGTCTGAACTGCTCCTTGTCCTTCAGTTCGGCATACATCGGATATTTCAGCAACGGCTCCATGTCAACATATCGCTGAAGTCCATTGTTGAATCTGCATAGCAGGGCGTAGTTGCCCATATACTCCACATCAGTTACCTTTAACATCATATCACCTCCCTATCTTTTCTATTTTCTCACCTCTCTGGGCTTTCTCCCAAATGGCCATTACTTCATGCTCCAAGCGCGTTTTGTCTCTAAGAGGTTCTCTCATAAATCAGGATTTTGTCACGATCGGCACTCTTACGGGCAAACGGTAGTAAGCCCTTTACGGTTACTAAATCGACATCAATGTGCAGTATGTCTTGAAGATCGAGGTGCATGCCACTCAATTTAAACAGACCTACGGATTGTTCAGGCTGTATCAGTATGTCTATGTCCGAGTTTTCTGTCTGTTCACCTCGTGCATAGGAACCAAAAATCCAAGCCTTCACGACGGGTTGCGTCTTGAAGTAATCAACGATTTGCTGGGTTATTGCTTGATCAGTCATCATCCTAATTGGTCTTTATCCGCTTGCAAAGATAGTAAAAGAATTTGGAACGGCAAAGAATTTGAGGAAAAATATGTCAATATGGCAAAAAGCAAAAAAAAATTTTGAAGGGGCAATTTAAGAGAGAGATTGAAAATGTTAATTATATAATATAAATTATTGATATTAAACACTTTACAATTAAACCGCCTCAAATCTTCGTTTACAGCAGTCTTTGAGAACTAATTGCAATTTGGCATATTGATATATAACCACCCAGTAGCAATAACATGCCCTTATTGCGCAATAACATGCCCTTATCGGGCAATAAGGATGGGTTATTATCGATGCAAAAATATTTATATTTTTTCATTGAAAAAATTGTAGAAAAGTTTGGTGGTTTCGCAGATTTTTTGTATCTTTGCAATGTAGTTCAAGAGAGGATTACAACAGGCGGGAAGGGCCACCCGATGTAGATGGTCCACTTAGTTTCTAATACCATAAAAAACACAACAAAAGGTATGATTGAACTTTATTTGAGCAAGGTGACCGAGAGTTCGGAAACCGAGACTGCGGGCAAGATGTACGCCCGAGTGAGTTACAAACAGACGATGGACCTGCACGACATGGCCCACCACATGGCGGAACACAACACGGCCTTCTCTGAGGGCTTGATAGTGGGTGTGCTGACCGACTTCGTGAAGTGTACGCGCGAGATGGTGCTCAACGGCAACACGGTGAAGGTGGGCAACCTGGCTATCTTCAAGGCCACCGTGGAGTCGAACGGTCTGGAGGTGCTCTACGATGCTCAGAGCGACAAGGTGGCTTCGGCCACGATGGGCACTCTGAAGGAGGGCGACAAGACCGGCGCTGCCGTGAAGGCCATCAAGCTGCTGGCTCAGTCGACTGGCGACTTCACCCGCGACGAGCTGAAGAAGGACGTCAAGCTGAGCTGGACGGACAAGACCAAGGCGGAGATAGCAGCCGCCAAGGGCGAGACCTCCGCCAACGCAGGAGGCACCAGCAACACGGGCTCCAACACCGGCGGCACGGGCTCTAACACCGGAGGCACGGGCTCTAACACCGGCGGTGGCTCGACGGGTGACAACACGGGCGGTGGCACCCAGGGTGGTGACGGCGACCACGATTCGGACGGCGGTACCAACTCGGACGAGTAGAAGCAAGAGGGGGCTGGCAGACAATGAGGGCTGCCGGTCCTCTCTTTTTTTGTCCGCGTACTTGGCGATAGGAAAAGAGGCTATGATGGTGAATAATTGCAATATTTTAACCGAAAATCCGCTTTTTCGTTGGTGTTTTTAATAAAAAGGTGTATCTTTGCACGCTAAATCAGACAAATACAAAAATGTAACTATATGAAACATCCATTGCGTAGTGCAGTATGCACAGAAGGTAGAAGAATGGCCGGAGCCCGTGCCTTGTGGGTGGCTACAGGTATGAAACATGAGCAGTTTGGCAAACCTATTATTGCCATTGTCAACTCGTTTACCCAGTTCGTTCCTGGTCATACCCACTTGCATGAGATTGGGCAGATTGTACGTGAGGAAATCGAGAAGATGGGCTGCTATGCTGCCGAGTTCAATACCATAGCTATTGACGATGGTATTGCCATGGGTCACGACGGCATGCTCTACTCACTGCCTTCGCGTGACATCATTGCCGACTCGGTAGAGTATATGGTCAATGCCCATAAGGCCGATGCCATGATTTGCATCTCTAATTGTGATAAGGTGACTCCTGGTATGCTGATGGCCTCGATGCGTCTGAACATCCCTACAGTCTTCTGCTCCGGAGGCCCCATGGAGGCAGGTCGCTGGCGTGGGGAGAATGCAGACCTGATTACGGCCATGGTAAAGGGTGCCGACCCTTCTGTCACGGATGAGGAGATGAAGGAAATCGAGCGTTGTTCGTGTCCTGGCTGTGGTTCTTGCTCGGGCATGTTTACAGCCAACAGCATGAACTCGCTGACAGAGGCTATCGGACTCTCTCTCCCAGGCAATGGCACCATCCTGGCTACTCATACCAATCGTGTAGAGCTGTTCCGCCAGGCAGCCCGTCAGATTGTGAAGAATGCCCTGGCTTATTATGAGGATGGCGACGAGAGCGTTCTGCCTCGTAATATTGCCACGCGTCAGGCATTCCTCAATGCGATGACTTTGGATATAGCCATGGGTGGCTCGACCAATACCGTCCTGCATTTGCTGGCAGTAGCCCAGGAAGCCGGTGCAGACTTTACCATCAAGGATATTGACGAACTGAGCCGCAAGACGCCCTGTCTTTGCAAACTGGCCCCCAATACGCAGAAATACAGTGTACAGGAGTGCAATCGCGCTGGCGGCATTCTGGGCATCATGAACGAGCTGGCCAAGGGTGGACTCATTGACAGTTCGGCACCCCGTGTGGATGGTATGACACTGGGCGAGGCTATGAAAAAGTACAGTATTGTGGACGGTCCCGTCGATGCAGAAGCCAACCGCATCTATCAGTCGGCTCCCGGCAACCGATTCTCGACGAAGATGGGAAGCCAGTCGGCAGAGTGGGGGACACTGGATACAGACCGTGCCAATGGCTGTATCCGTGACTTGGAACATGCATACACCAAGGACGGCGGACTGGCTGTTCTCTTTGGCAACATTGCCCAGGATGGTTGTGTGGTGAAGACCGCTGGCGTGGACGAGGAACTGTGGCACTTCGAGGGCCCTGCCGTATGCTTCGACTCCCAGGAGGATGCCTGCGAAGGAATACTGGGCGGACAGGTCAAGAAGGGCGACTGCGTGGTGATTACCCACGAGGGACCGAAGGGTGGCCCTGGCATGCAGGAGATGCTCTATCCTACATCATATATTAAGAGTATGCACATGGGTAAGGAGTGTGCTTTGATTACCGACGGCCGTTTCTCTGGCGGCACTTCAGGACTGAGCATCGGACACATCTCGCCTGAGGCAGCTGCAGGCGGTAACATCGGAAAAATCAAGGACGGTGACATCATCGTCATTGACATACCCAACCGTCAGATCAATGTGAAACTCTCCGACGAGGAGTTGGCAGCGCGTCCGCAGCAACCACTGAAGCGCAACCGCCAGGTGAGCAAGGCGCTGAGAGCTTACGCCCAAAGTGTCAGTTCGGCTGATAAAGGAGGCGTGAGAATCATAGACTAGAAAAAAAAAGAGCAGAATCAAGAGGAGATTATGAAAGATAAAATTACAGGTGCCAAGGCGTTGATGCGGGCATTGCAGGCTGAAGGGGTGAAGACCATCTTCGGTTATCCCGGTGGCAGCATCATGCCGACTTATGATGCGCTGTTCGACTATACACGAGGCGAGAAGAAGTGTTTTGACCATATCTTGGTGCGCCACGAGCAGGCAGCAGTCCATGCTGCCGAGGGTTATGCCCGCGTCAGTGGCGATGTGGGTGTGGCCCTGGTGACAAGCGGACCGGGTGCAACAAACACGCTGACAGGTGTGGCAGACGCCATGCTGGACTCAACCCCCATCGTGGTCATTGCCGGTCAGGTGGCTATTGGCGCCCTTGGTACCGATGCCTTCCAGGAGGTAGACCTTGTAGGTTTGGCACAGCCTATTTCCAAGTGGTCATACCAGATTCGCCATGCTGAAGACATAGCATGGGCAGTGAGTCGTGCTTTCTATATTGCGCGCAGTGGCCGCCCGGGACCTGTAGTGCTCGACTTCCCCCGCAATGCACAGGTGGAGGAGATAGACTGGGAGCCCAGGAAGGTCGACTTTGTACGTTCCTACGTGGCAGACCCCGAGCTGGAGGAAGAGGATGTCCGCAAGGCCGCAGAACTGATCAATCGTGCCAAGCGCCCGCTCGCCTTGGTGGGGCAGGGTGTAGAACTGGGCAATGCTCAGGAGGAACTGAAGGCATTTCTTGAGAAAGCCGATATTCCTGCAGGACGTACCATGCTCGGGCTTTCGGCGCTCCCCTCTGACCATCCGCTGAATGTGGGTATGCTGGGCATGCACGGCAACTATGCCGTCAATCTGAAGGAACAGGAGTGCGATGTGCTCATTGCCATCGGCATGCGTTTCAGCGACCGTGTGACGGGCAATACCAAGACCTATGCCAAGCAGGCCAAGATTATCCATCTGGATATAGACCATAGCGAGATAGACAAGAATGTGAAGACCGATGTCGCCGTAGTTGCCGACTGTAAGACGTCGCTTCCAGCCATCACGGCTCTGCTGGACAAGAACAGCCATGCAGAGTGGCGTGCGTCGTTCAAGGCATTGGATGAGAAGGAACGCGAGAAAGTCATCGAACCCGCCATCCATCCCCAGGCAGGTCCGCTGCTGATGGGCGAGGTGGTGAATGCCGTTGCCGAACAGGCCCCCAAAGGCACTGTACTCGTGACGGATGTAGGTCAGAACCAGCTGTTTGCCACCCGCTATTTCAAATATCCGCAGAAGCGCAGCATCTGTACCAGCGGCGGACTGGGCACGATGGGCTACGGTATGCCTGCAGCCATTGGTGCCACCTTTGCTACCGACCGGACGGTGGTATGCTTTATGGGTGACGGTGGCTTCCAGATGAACATCCAGGAACTGGGCACCATCATGGAGCAGAAGTCGCCTGTCAAGATGATACTGCTCAACAACAACTACCTGGGCAATGTGCGCCAGTGGCAAGACATGTTCTGGAGACGTCGTAAGTCGTTTACCAAGATGCTGAACCCCTGCTACGAGCTGATAGCCCAAGGTTATGGCATAGGCTATGAGGCCGTGACCGACCGACGGTGTCTTGCTGCTGCCATCGACAAGATGCTGACTACCGAAGGTCCGTACATCCTGGAGTGCGCTATTATGGAGGAAGACAATGTGCTGCCGATGACGCCACCGGGAATGAATGTTAACGATATGATGCTGGAGGTGTAAGATATGGAAGAGAATAAGAAACTGTATACATTGCTGGTTTACTCCGAGAATATCGCGGGTATCCTGAATCAGGTGACGGCCGTTTTCACCCGCCGTCAGGTGAACATCGAGAGTCTGAACGTGTCAGCTTCGAGTATAGAGGGCGTGCATAAGTACACCATCACCGCTTGGAGCGATGAAGACCAGATAGTGAAGATTACCAAGCAGATAGAGAAGAAAGTGGATGTGATCAAGGCCAACTACTTCACCGACGACCAGTTGTTTATCCGAGAGTCAGGACTGTATAAACTGCAGACCGACCTGGTGATGCAGAATCCGGACATCTCTCGTATTATCCGCCGCCACGATGCTATCATTACCGAGGTGAATCCCACCTACATCATCGTGATGAAGAATGGTCGTACGGAGGATATCATCTCGCTCTATCGCGCCTTGGACGAGTTCGGTTGTGTGTTGCAGTACACCCGCTCCGGGCGCATTGCCGTCACACGCGGAACACAAGAGAAGGTCAGCCAATTCTTACAAGAAAGGGAACAACAGCATGGATAAGACAGGATGCTACGAGTTTATGGCCGAGCCGTTCCACTGCGACTTCAGCGGTCGGCTTTTCATGGGCCATCTTGGCAACCACATGTTGAACGCTGCAGACTTCCATTCTTCAGCCCGTGGCTTCGGCATGAAGTATCTCATGACGATTCAGCGCTCATGGGTGTTGTCGCGTTTGGCTATAGAGATGGAGGAGATGCCCAGACAGTATACCAGGTTCAATGTTGAAACCTGGGTGGAGTCTGCCATGCGCTATTTCACTTCACGAAATTTCCGTGTTGTCGACGGTGAAGGCAAAGTCTATGGATACGGACGCTCCATTTGGGCCATGATAGACACCGAGAGCCGTCAGCCTACTGACATCTATGCCATAGACAACGGAGCCATCGAACAGTGGATAGTCAAGGACAAAGAGTGTCCTATAGACAAAGGAGGTCGCGTCAAGATGAGTGACAAGGCGGAACTGGTGCGTACTATAGATACCTATTATAATGACGTGGATATCAATGGGCATGTCAATTCGGTCAAGTATATCGAGCACATCCTCGACCTGTGGCCTATGGACTGGTATCGCGAGCATGCCATCAAGCGCTTTGAAATTGCATACGTTGCCGAAGCACATGCAGGTGAGCAACTGTCATTCTACATGGAACAGGAGGGCGAAGATCTCGTCTATAATGTCCGTATTGTCCGCACAGACGGTACAGAGTGCTGTCGTTCAAAAGTATCCTTTATCGCAGCACGATGATGAACGTGATAGTCTCTCCTGAAATAGCCTCTGTCTGCCCTGATTTCGTCGGGGCTTGTCTTGATGCGCAGGTGCAGAACAGTCCTTATTCTGAAGCCTTGTGGGAAGAGATACACCAGTTGGAGAATCACTTTCGTGACACGCTGACAACGGAGAGTCTTAAAGAGATATCGTCCATCGCTGCCACGCGCCGTGTCTATAAAGCTTGTGGCAAGGACCCCTCACGCTATCGTCCGGCATCAGAAGCCCTTATCCGAAGGATGTTGCAAGGCAAAGAGTTGTACCAGATAGACACGCTGGTAGACCTGATTAATCTGGCTTCCATCCGCTATGGCTATAGCATCGGGGGCTTCGATGCGTCCAAGTTTGTTGGCGACACATTGACGTTGGGTATTGGCCGGGAAGGCGAACCTTACGAGGGCATTGGCCGAGGCATGATTAATATTCATGGGCTGCCTGTCTACCGTGACCAGCAGGGTGGAGTGGGAACCCCTACCAGCGACAATGAGCGTACAAAGATAGAACTGAAGACCACCCATCTTGTCGTTCTCATCAATGGCTACGATGGAAATCGCCAGCGTGTCAGCGACAATGCCCGCTTCATACAGACACTTCTGCAGAAGTATTGCAACAGCGACGGAGGCTCCTTCTTTATGTATTAGAACTGGCTTTTTGCTGCTTTAAGAAAGAAAAAACTTGCAAATTGTTTGGTCGTTTCACGAATAATGTGTAATTTTGCAGCCGAAAAATTAATTTGAGCAACGAAATGAAGAATTTCAATCTGATTAGCAACCTGATTATTATTCGACTGCGCAGTGTAGCCGGAAGTGATGAGGTATGTATTAATTAAGGTATAAGACGAACAAAAACAATGATACGAGCCTTTCTCACTTCCGAGTGTGAAAGGCTTTTTTCGTAATAGAGATATAGAAATGGATATATTAACACATTAACATATAACAGATGAGCGACAAATTGTTTATTTTTGACACAACCCTGCGCGATGGTGAACAGGTGCCGGGCTGCCAGTTGAACACCATTGAGAAAATTCAGGTAGCAAAAGCCCTGGAGCAGCTCGGCGTGGATGTTATTGAGGCTGGCTTCCCCGTGTCAAGTCCGGGTGATTTCCATTCGGTCATTGAGATTTCGAAGGCTGTCACATGGCCAACTGTTTGTGCATTGACGCGTGCAGTGGAGCACGACATCGATGTGGCTGCCGAAGCGCTGCAGTATGCTAAGCGTAAGCGTATTCACACGGGCATTGGTACGTCTGACGAGCACATTCAGTACAAGTTCAACTCCAATCGCGAAGAGATTATCGAGCGTGCTGTACGGGCTACGAAGTATGCCAAAAAGTATGTTGAGGACGTAGAGTTCTATTGCGAGGATGCCGGACGTACAGACAATGAGTATCTGGCCCGTGTGGTGGAAGCTGTCATCAAGGCCGGGGCTACGGTGGTCAACATCCCTGATACGACAGGCTACTGCCTGCCTCAGGAGTACTTCGAGAAAATCAAGTATCTGAAGGAACACGTAGACGGAATAGAAAAAGCTGTCATTTCGACCCACTGCCACAACGACTTAGGTATGGCGACTGCCAACACCTTCAATGGTGTGATGGCTGGCGCACGTCAGGTGGAGGTTACTATCAACGGCATTGGCGAGCGGGCGGGCAACACGTCACTGGAGGAAATTGCCATGATTTTGAAGTGCCACAAAGGACTCGGAATAGATACCAACATCAATACGACGAAGATTTATCCCACCAGCCGCATGGTGTCCAGTTTGATGAACATGCCCGTGCAGCCCAACAAGGCTGTGGTTGGTCGCAACGCCTTTGCCCACTCGTCAGGCATTCATCAGGACGGCGTGCTCAAGAATGTGCATACGTACGAGATTATGGACCCCAAGGATGTAGGCATAGACGATAGCTCCATTGTACTGACGGCACGCTCAGGTCGTGCAGCCCTGAAGTACAGGCTCAATGTCAATGGTGTGGAACTGTCAGAGGAGAAACTGGACAAGGTGTATGAGAAGTTCCTGCAGTTGGCTGACCAGAAGAAGGAGGTGAACGATGCCGACGTGCTGATGCTGGCTGGTGCCGATACTGCCGAGGCTCACGCCGTGAAACTGGACTTCCTGCAGGTGACAACCGGTAAGGGGGTTAAGAGTGTAGCCTCTATCGGGTTGGACATCTCGAACCAGAAATTCGAGGCTGCTGCCTCGGGTAATGGTCCTGTGGACGCTGCCATCAAGGCACTGAAGAAGATTATCTCGAAACAAATGACGCTGAAGGAATTTACTATTCAGGCCATTTCCAAGGGTTCGGACGATGTGGGTAAAGTACACATGCAGGTGGAGTACAACGGCTCACTCTATTATGGCTTCGGTGCCAATACCGACATCGTCACAGCTTCCGTTGAAGCATATATCGATTGTATTAACAAATTCAAGAAATAAGGCATGAATACGCTATTTGACAAAATCTGGGACAAACATGTCGTTCAGGTGGTGGATGACGGACCTACACAATTGTATATAGACCGCTTGTATTGTCATGAGGTAACTTCGCCTCAGGCTTTTGAGGGAATGCGCCAGCGCGGGCTGAAATGTTTCCGCCCTGACCACATTTATTGTATGCCCGACCATAATACACCTACGCACGATCAGGACAAACCCATAGAGGACCCGGTATCTGCCACACAGGTGGCAACGTTAGAGCAGAATGCCCATGAATTTGGTTTGACCCATTACGGCATGATGTCCAAGGATAATGGAATCATCCACGTCGTGGGGCCTGAAAAGGGACTTTCCCTGCCTGGTATGACCATTGTCTGTGGTGACTCACACACTTCGACTCACGGAGCGATGGGGGCTGTGGCTTTCGGCATCGGGACTTCGGAAGTGGAGATGGTGATGGCCTCGCAGTGCATTCTGCAACAAAAACCCAAGTCGATGCGCATCAGCATAAACGGTCAGTTGCAGAAGGGTGTGACAGCCAAGGACGTGGCACTCTACCTGATGAGCCAACTGACTACCAGCGGGGCTACAGGCTACTTTGTGGAGTATAGCGGAGACGTGGTACGAGCTCTTTCGATGGAAGGTCGTCTGACGCTGTGCAATCTCTCGATAGAGATGGGTGCTCGTGGTGGATTCATCGCTCCTGATGAAACTACCTTTGAATATCTGAAGGGCAGGGAGTACGCCCCGAAGGGTGCCGACTGGGACAAGGCCGTAGCCTACTGGCGTACGCTACAGAGCGGCCCCGATGCCGTGTTTGACAAAGAACTGGTTTTCGATGCCAAGGACATAGAACCGCGTGTTACCTATGGCACCAATCCTGGTATGGGTATTGGCATCAGCGAAACCATTCCAGCCGAAGGTGGGGTTGGTTTCCAGAAAGCTCTTGACTATATGGGTTTCAAAGCCGGAGAGCACTTGTTGGGCAAGAAGATTGACTACGTGTTCCTGGGTGCCTGTACCAATGGGCGTATTGAGGACTTCCGCGCCTTTGCGTCTATTGTCAAGGGGCGCCGGAAAGCAGCGGACGTGGTGGCATGGCTGGTACCTGGTTCGTGGGCTGTTGACCGTCAGATTCGCGAGGAAGGATTGGACAAAGTGCTTATTGAGGCTGGTTTCCAGATTCGCCAGCCCGGGTGCTCAGCCTGCCTGGCCATGAATGACGACAAGGTGCCTGCTGGCAAATATGCCGTCTCAACGAGCAATCGTAACTTTGAGGGGCGTCAGGGCCCGGGTTCGCGCACCATATTGGCATCGCCACTTGTGGCTGCTGCTGCCGCTGTAACAGGAGTAATAACCGATCCAAGAACACTATTATGAAACAGAAATTCAATATCATTACATCGACTTGCGTCCCCCTGCCGTTGGAGAACGTAGATACAGACCAAATCATACCTGCCCGATTCCTCAAGGCTACGACACGCGAGGAGAGTTTCTTCGGTGACAATCTGTTTCGTGACTGGCGTTACAATGCAGACGGAACACCCAACAAGGACTTCGTGCTTAATGATCCTGCTTACTCGGGATGCATCCTCGTGGCAGGCAAGAACTTCGGCTCGGGCAGTAGTCGCGAGCACGCAGCATGGGCCATTGCCGGCTATGGCTTCCGTGTGGTTATCAGTTCGTTCTTTGCCGATATTCACAAAAATAACGAACTGAACAATTTCGTGCTCCCCGTAGTTGTCAGCGAGGACTTCCTTGCCGAGTTGTTCCAGAGCATTCAGCGCAATCCGAAGACGCTGGTCGAGGTAGACCTGCCCCGCCAGATGGTAACCAACAAGGCAACAGGACGTTCGGAGCAGTTTGAAATCAATGGATACAAGAAACACTGTCTGATGAACGGGTTGGACGACATTGACTTCTTGGTGGCGAACAAAGACAAGATAGAACAATGGGAACAGCTCAACAAGTGAACAGCTACCAGCGTATGGCTCCTTTCGTGGAAATCATGGACTCCACATTGCGCGATGGTGAGCAGACGAATGGCGTATCCTTCCTGCCACACGAGAAACTGGTGATGGCTCGCAAACTACTCTATGATGTCAATGTTGATCGCATAGAGGTGGCGTCAGCCCGTGTCTCAGAAGGCGAGCGGGAGGCCGTTACCAGAATATGTGCTTTTGCCAAGAAGGTGGGACTGTTGGAGCGTGTCGAAGTGCTGGGATTTGTGGATGGCGGAAAGTCGGTCGACTGGATTAAGGAATGTGGCGGGCAGGTCATCAACTTGCTGGCCAAGGGTTCTTTGAAACACTGTACCCAGCAACTGAACAAGACTCCTGACGAGCACATCAGTGACATCCGTCGTGAGGTGGAGTATGCTGTTCAGCAGGGACTCAGTGTCAATCTTTATCTGGAGGATTGGTCTAATGGTATGAAGGACTCGCCAGAGTATGTCTATCAGCTGATGGATGCCCTTACGTTGAACGAGGCTGTGCCTGAGGACAGCGCTCAAAGTACTCAGGCTAAAGCCGGAGCGCCCAAAGGAACGGTGGCTAAGCTTAAAATTCAACGTTTTATGCTGCCTGATACGCTGGGTGTGATGAATCCTCTGCAGGTCATAGAGTATTTCCGTAAGATGCTGAAGCATTATCCGGATGTACATTTCGACTTCCACGCTCATAATGACTACGACCTGGCTGTCTCTAACTCGCTGGCTGCAGTGCTAAGCGGAGCTCGTGGCTTGCATGTCACCGTCAATGGGCTGGGAGAACGTTGTGGTAATGCACCGATGGCTTCTGTGCAGGCCATCCTGAAAGACCAGTTTCACGCCAAGACCAGCATCGTGGAGAATCAGCTCAACGACCTCTCCCGCATGGTTGAGAGTTTTAGCGGTATCACGGTGGCTCCCAACCAACCTATCGTGGGGGAGCATGTCTTTACCCAGGTGGCAGGTGTCCATGCTGATGGAGACTCTAAAAATAAGCTCTACTATAACGAGTTGGTGCCTGAGCGTTTCGGGCGCAAACGTGAGTACGCCTTGGGAAAGAATTCCGGACGTGCCAACATTGCCAAGAATCTGGAGGAACTTGGATTGGAACTGACGCCTGAGCAGACACGCCGTGTAACCGAGCGTATCACAGAGTTGGGTGACAAGAAGGAAATAGTCACACAGGAAGACCTGCCCTACATTGTGAGTGACGTCCTGAAGCATGACGGCTCGGAAGACCGCGTTAAGCTCATCAGCTATGTGGTTTCTACCGCCTATGGACTGAAGCCTGGTGCCAATATCAAGGTCGAAATCAATGGTCACCAGTATGATGGCAGTGCTGTGGGAGACGGTCAGTACGATGCCTTTGTCAAGGCCCTGCGCTATATCTATAAGAAGTATCTGAATCGTACGTTCCCCATTCTGGCAAACTATCAGGTCACTATCCCGCCTGGCGGCCGCACTGATGCCTTGGTACAGACGGTCATCTCCTGGCATTATAAGGATGGCTTGCTGCGTACCCGAGGACTGGATGCTGACCAGACTGAAGCAGCTATTAAAGCCACCTTCAAGATGCTGAATATCGTAGAGAACGAACATACGAAATAGTGTAATAACGAAAAAAAGAAAACAAAATAATATGAAACTCAAGATTGCCGTTCTTCCGGGCGACGGTATAGGTCCGGAAATCATGAAACAAGGTGTGGCTGTGCTCAATGCTATTGCAGCCAAGTGTGGACACGAATTCCAGTATGAGGAAGCACTGGTGGGAGCCTGTGCCATTGAGGCTTGTGGTGACGCTTATCCTGCTGCCACACACGATGTCTGCATGCGTGCCGATGCCGTGTTGTTTGCTGCTGTGGGTGACCTCAAGTACGATAACGATCCCACGCTGAAGATGCGTCCTGAAACAGGCTTGTTGGCTATGCGCAAGCAATTGGGACTCTTCGCTAATGTACGCCCAGTAGCCACTTTTGACTGTCTGCTCCACAAGTCTCCGCTTAAAGAAGAACTGTTGCGTGGAGCCGATTTCGTGGTCATCCGCGAACTGACGGGAGGAATGTACTTTGGTGAGAAATATCAGGATAACGACAAGGCCTACGACACGAATGTCTATACCCGTCCCGAGGTGGAGCGCATTCTGAAGGTTGCTTTCGAGATGGCGATGACGCGTCGTAAGCACCTTACGGTGGTCGACAAGGCTAACGTGCTGGCATCTAGTCGCCTGTGGCGCCAAATAGCCAAAGAGATGGAGTCGCAGTATCCAGAGGTGACTACCGACTACATGTTCATCGACAATGCCTCAATGCGTGTGTTGACGGAGCCTCGTTTCTTCGATGTCATCGTTACGGAAAACACCTTTGGCGACATCCTTACCGACGAGACGTCGTGCATTACAGGATCCATGGGTCTGCAGCCCTCCAGTTCGCTGGGCGAACATACCCCGTTGTTTGAACCTGTACATGGTTCGTGGCCTCAGGCTGCCGGTCAGAATCTGGCCAATCCGTTGGCACAGATACTCTCTGCCGCCATGCTGCTTGAACACTTTGGGATGGACAAGGAGGGAGCCCTCATACGTCAGGCTGTCACCGCCTCGCTCGATGCAAACGTGCGTACTCCGGAAATTCAAGTAGAGGGTGGTGCAAAATACGGAACTAAAGAAGTTGGCCAATGGATAGTAGACTATATCGTACGGGCTTAGTCCTGTTGGTGACCATATTGGGTGCATCAACGATTCAAGCTCAGCAAGTGTCTGACAGTCAGCGCTGGCGCGACTCCCTGACCGTACTTAACAGGCAGATTGCCGAGTCGCAGTGGTCGACAGATTTGCACTTGCGCAAGGCGACAGCCAATCTTGAACTCAAGCAGTGGGAGTATGCCATTGACGAGTATGCCCTGGTGTTACAGCATGAGCCACGCAATCCTGCAGCATTGTTCTATCGTGCATATGCCAACACCCACTTGCGCCGTTTCGACTTGGCACGCAATGATCTGAATGATTTGCTGATCATGTTTCCCAGTCACTTCGAGGGCCGTTTGTCGCTGGCTGTTGTGCTGCAGCAACAGGGCCACCATCAAGATGCGCTTGACCAACTGAACCAAGCTATTGAACAGCATGCCGATTCTGCTGTGGCATATGCTGCACGGGCTAATCTGGAACGTGTGATGAAGCAGGACGAATCTGCGCTCTACGACTGGCAGCGGGCAGAAGAGCTCTCTCCACGCGATCCCATCTATGTCGTCTCCCATGTTGACCTGCTGTTAGTGCTTGAGCGCCGTGAGGAGGCGCGTCGTGTGCTCGATGCAGCCGTCCGGAGGGGTATCCCGCGTGGCATGTTGCAGGAGTGGTATCAAAAGACCAAGAGATAAACGATCAGAACAGCTATAAACATATTATCGGATATGAAGAAAAAGAAAAGTCTCACGAAGCGTCAATTCTTGTTACTCTTCCTGGCCATAGTGGTTCTGTTGGCTGTTGTACGGCACCTGCCGCAACATGAGTCTGCGTCAGTCTATCAGGTGTCTGTCGTTGATCCCGCAGTTCCGCATCGCATACTCTCTGTGCCCAATTACAAGAAGGCATTCCCTGACAGCCAGAGTGTACAGATTGTAGCAGCAGAGCGCTGGGGTGTCCGTCCTGTCCAGAATCGGGAGGATGCCGAGAAACGCAAAAAGGAACTTGTCTACATTGGTGAGAGTCCCTATTGGCATGTCGATCGTCTCAGTAGCAGCATTCCCTATCTGGTGCCACGTGCTGCTCTGTTGCTGCAGGACATCGGTCAGGCATTCTATGATAGCCTATATGTCAAGGGTGTCCCCCTTCAGCAACTCATCGTCACCAGTGTGCTGCGCTCCAAGGACGATGTTGCCCGTCTGCAGCGCCATAACCAGAATGCTACCGAGCGTTCGTGCCACCTCTTTGGAACCACTTTTGATATCTGCTACAACCGCTATCATCCCATTGAACGCCCCGTGCGCGATGATACCCTGAAGTGGGTACTTTCAGAGGTGTTGCGTGACAAACGCGAGGAGGGTCGTTGTTATATCAAGTACGAAGTCAAGCAAGGATGCTTCCACATGACCGTACGATAACTCATTTGTCAGAGGATACACTCAAAAACTTTTTTGAGTGCAGTGGAAGAATATTTGGAGTGCGAGCAAAAAAAAGAGAGGCTTGAACCTCTCTTTTTTTACTACTCGGCATTGAAGTATTCCTGTAACTCTTGGGCGGCGCTTCCCCCGGCATTGGGCAGGTCGCGGATAATCTGTCCGTGCTCCAAAAGCGCTATGCGTGTAGAGATGTCAATGGTATGCTGCAGGTTATGGCTCGAAATCAGAATGGTGGAGCCTGTCTGCTGGGCATAGTCGGTAAGCAGATGTTTGAGCAATACCTGACTGGTGGGGTCGAGGAAATTGAAGGGCTCGTCGAGAATGACCATGTCGGGCTGGCGGAATAGGGCAGAGATGATGCCTACCTTCATCTTGTTACCAGCCGAGAGGTTTCGGATAAGCTTCTTCTGTCCGAAGACTTCGCCGTTGGCAAATCGCTCAAACAAGACCAGCCGTTGATCAACCTCTGCCTGCTTGATGCCTGAAATCTTGCCAAGAAAGGAGAAATACTCCTCGGGGGTGAGGAAGTCAATCAGGAAGCCTTCGTCGACATAGGCGCCGACGTGCTGTTTCCAGATTTCAGATTCAGCAGGATTGATAGCCCCTGCCGTTTCCTCACCGGTAGTGGGGAAATGATAGACGACGGAGCCCTGGTCGGGCTTGAGCAGGTCGAGAAGGAGTCGGAAGAGGGTTGTCTTGCCGGCTCCGTTGTTGCCCACGAGTCCCAGGATGTCACCATCGTTAACCGTGAACGCTGGAATGTCGCAGGCGCAAGTCTCGCCGAAATGCTTTTGGAGATGATCTATCTGAATCATAGGAATCGTTCTTTTTGCTAATTAAACCAGATGGACTAGTGGCACTGGTTTACACCAGTCCCTTGCCGTGGCACTGCTTGAACTTCTTGCCAGAGCCGCAGGGGCAGGGATCGTTACGCCCGGGCATCTTGTCCTTGATGATGGGTGTGCGGGGCTGTTGGGCACGGGTGTCCTGGGCGGCAGCAGCAGCTTGGTTGGGGTCAGTCATCTGCTCTTGCGTCAGAGACTGCTTCGACTCGGTGTACTGCTGGCGCTGGGTATGCTCCTCGGGAGCAGCCTCCTGTACCTCCTGCATCACAGGAATCTGGGCACGCATGAGAATGCTGACAGAGCGGTTGTTCATGGTGTTGACCATGTTGTCGAACAGCTTGACGGACTCCAGCTTGAAGATGAGCAACGGGTCCTTCTGCTCGTACGATGCATTCTGTACTGAGTGCTTCAACTCGTCGAGCTCGCGCAGGTTCTCCTTCCAAGCCTCGTCAATGATGTGAAGCAGTATCTGTTTCTCGAACTCCTTGACCACCGACTTACATTCGGTGTCGTAGGCTTCCTTGAGGTTACAGGGGATGTTATACATCTTGCGGCCGTCAGTCAAGGGCACAACGATGCGCTCGTACATTTGTCCCTGAGTCTCGTAAACTTGCTTGATGACAGGCATGGCGACTTCCTGAACGTGCTCCATATGGCGCTTGAAACTGCCCATGGCAACTTGGAACACCTCCTCGCACAGTTCTTCGCGACTCTTGTTGATAAACTCGTCGTTCGAGAAGGGACATTCCATTGCGAATACCTTGATGAACTGTTCCTTGCAACCCTCGTAGTCATTCTGCTCAATGATATTGACCACACGGTCCCAGATTGTATTCGAGATGTCCATGCCAATGCGCTCGCCCATCAAGGCGTGACGACGCTTCGAGTAGACCACAGTACGCTGCTTGTTCATGACATCATCGTACTCCAGCAGTCGCTTACGGATGCCGAAGTTGTTCTCCTCGACCTTCTTTTGGGCACGCTCTACTTGTTTGCTAATCATGGGGCTCTCCAGCATTTCGCCTTCCTTGAAGCCCAACTTGTCCATTACGGTAGCAATGCGCTCAGAGCCGAACAGGCGCATGAGTTTGTCCTCAAGTGAGATGAAGAACAGTGACGAACCTGGGTCACCCTGACGTCCGGCACGACCACGTAACTGGCGGTCGACACGACGTGACTCATGACGCTCTGTGCCGATGATGGCCAGACCACCGGCAGCCTTGACCTCAGGCGACAGCTTGATATCTGTACCACGACCTGCCATGTTGGTGGCGATGGTGACGGCACCCTTGCCGTTGGTCGACTGACCAGCCAGAGCCACAATGTCAGCCTCTTTCTGGTGCAGCTTGGCATTCAACACCTGATGGGGGATGCCTTCACGCTTGCCAGTCTCTGGATTGACATACATGTCAAGCATACGGCTCAGCAACTCAGAGATTTCCACAGATGTTGTACCAATCAGGGTAGGACGTCCGGCATTGCGCAGGCGGACAACTTCTTCAATGACAGCCTTGTATTTCTCGCGGGCAGTCTTGTAGATGCGGTCGTCCATATCGTCGCGGATGACAGGTTTGTTGGTGGGAATCTCCACCACGTCAAGCTTATAGATGTCCCAGAATTCACCAGCCTCCGTAGAAGCAGTACCGGTCATACCGGCCAGCTTGTGGTACATACGGAAGTAGTTCTGCAGGGTAATGGTAGCAAAGGTCTGGGTTGCAGCCTCGACTTTTACATGCTCTTTAGCCTCGACAGCCTGATGCAGTCCGTCAGACCAGCGACGGCCCTCCATGATACGGCCAGTCTGCTCGTCGACAATCTTGACCTCACCGTCGATGACCACATACTCGTCGTCCTTGTTGAACATACAGTAAGCCTTGAGCAGTTGCTGCAGGGTATGGACACGCTCAGACTGTACAGCATAGTGCTGTAGCATCTCGTCTTTCTTGTTGATGCGCTCTTCGTCGGTGAGCGTGGTGTCACCTTCGAGGGCAGACAGCTGGCTTGTGATGTCGGGCAGCACAAACAGGTCTTTGTCGTTGACCTGGTTAGCCAACCATGCGGTACCCTTGTCGGTCAGGTCGCAGGAGTTGAGTTTCTCTTCAACCACAAAGTAGAGGGGTTCTACTACTTCGGGCATACGGCGGTTGTTGTTCTCCATATAGATCTCCTCCGTCTTGAGCATGCCGCTCTTGATACCTTCCTCAGAGAGGAACTTGATGAGGGGCTTGTTCTTGGGCATGGACTTGTGCGAGCGATAGAGTGCCAGGAAGCCTTCGTCCAGCAACTTCTTGTCGTTCTTGGCCTGTCCCTCGGCAATCTTCTGCTTGGCTTCAGCCAGATACTGGGTAGCCAGCTGGCGCTGTACACCAACCAGTTTCTCAACCAGAGGCTGGTATTCCTCGAACATCTGGTCGTCGCCCTTGGGCACAGGACCAGAGATGATGAGTGGCGTACGGGCATCGTCAATCAGCACCGAGTCAACCTCGTCGACGATGGCATAGTTGTGGGCACGCTGCACAAGGTCTGCAGGCGAGATGGCCATGTTGTCACGCAAGTAGTCGAAACCGAACTCGTTGTTGGTACCGAATGTGATGTCGGCCTGATAGGCACGTCGGCGCTCGGGTGAGTTGGGCTGGTGCTTGTCGATGCAGTCTACGGAGAGTCCGTGGAACATATAGAGCGGTCCCATCCACTCGGAGTCACGCTTGGCCAGATAGTCGTTGACGGTTACCACGTGGACGCCATTGCCCGTCAGGGCGTTGAGGAATACGGGAAGGGTAGCGACAAGCGTCTTACCCTCACCAGTGGCCATCTCGGCAATTTTACCTTGGTGGAGCACCGTACCGCCGAACAACTGGACGTCGTAGTGTACCATTTCCCATTTCAGGTCATTGCCACCTGCCGTCCAGTGGTTGTGATAGATGGCTTTGTCACCATCGATGGTGATGAAGTCCTTACGGGGGTCAGCAGCCAGTTCGCGGTCAAAGTCGGTGGCAGTCACGATGGTCTCCTCGTTCTCGGCAAAGCGACGGGCGGTCTCTTTGACAATGGCGAAAACCTCGGGCATAGCCTCGTCGAGTGCTTTTTCGTAGATGTCGAGCACTTCCTTCTCCAACTTGTCTATCTGGGCGAAGATGTCGGCACGCTCGTCAATAGGCGTATCCTCGATGGTGGCCTTGAGCTTTTCGATTTCCTCTTTCTGCTGGTTGGCCGAGTCTTGAATGTGGCGCTGAATGTCCTTGGTGCGTTGGCGCAGTTGGTCGTTATCCAGTTGTTGGATGGCCGGATAGGCGGCTTTCACCTTCTCGACGAGCGGCTGGATGAGTTTCATGTCGCGCGACGATTTGTCGCCGAACAATGAACGTAAAATCTTGTTGAAATTCATATCTAAATTTTTATTGTTTACCTTATTGATATAGTTCGGGGTGCAAAGGTACGAAAAAAAGTGAAGAATACCCTTTACTTTTTTACCTTTTTGCTGTTAACCTTTAAAAAAGCGGTTCTGCCGAGCAGGCATTGGGTGCCCGGATGCGGATGGCACGTGCTACGGTAGGCGCAATACGGTCTACCGTGACAGGGGTGGCAATGCGCTGGGCTTCAATGTTAGCCCCGAAGAATATGATAGGAAAGGGAATGTAGCTGGCGCGCGATGTGCTGCTTGTGTGTGTCTCTTCGTTGACCAGTTGCCAGCCGGGTGCGATATCGATGAGCAGGTCGCCGCACTTGTCGATGTTAAACCCGTTGCGCACCCGCTCCAACAGTTGGCTGTCGCTGGTCAGCAGCTGGGTGCTGGTGTAGACGTTTCGGACACCAGCCATCTGCAGGACGAACTCCTGGGCTTGACGGAGCACATTGCCCAGGTTGAGGTTTTTCTTCTCAATGAATTTCCGATTCAGGTAGAGTTGGTTCTTATGGCAGGCCTCGATGTATTGTGCAGAGCCGTAGACGGCTCCCAGATACATGTTGAGGAGGCTGGCAGCCCGATTGATGTGGAACTTGCCCGTGGGAATGCGGAAGCGCTCGTTCTCTTCCTCGCGCTCTTCGGATGACGTGCCAGTGCCTGTCAGCACAAACAGGACCCGTTCGTTAGGCAACTTGCGCTGTATGCCCTTGATGAGGTCGGCAATGTCGTGGTCCAGCAGTTGGTAGCCTACGATGTCAGGCTGGAGTGTATAGCCCACGCAGAGCAGGTCGGTATAGTCGTCCGTGCCGATGCCTGACTGCTCAATGCATCTTAACGCTAAGGAAGTGATGTTCCTGTTGGCATCCTCCGCCGGGCTGTATGTGCGCGTGTATTGGCTAAGCCATTGGTCGCCAGAGGGATAGTAGGGCGTGGTTCTCCATGCGCCTTGTGAGCACCAGACGACTCCGTCTGCCACATGGCCGGCAGACAAAATGGCACTCTCGGCAGTGGTGGCAAACGAAAAAACCTTGCTGTATCCGTTGAAGGCTATTTTCATCTCGTCGCCCAGAGTCGATGTCAGCAGTTGTGCGGGTGACAGGCCTTTCTCCTTGTCGTCGACAATGTTCTGGGGGCGTAGTGTCTTGCGGTCAAGCCATTCCTTGCCTGTGACTCCATTATAGTATGGTGTGCTGCCTGTCAGCAGCGAGGCGCTGGCTGATGCCTGGTCGACAGGACTGAAGCTGTAGCTGGCATTGGGGTAGACCATGCCTTTGGAGAGCAATTGCCTGAAGCCGCCTTGCGAATAGAGTGGGGCGTATGTTTCCAGATAGTCGGTACGCAGCTGGTCGATGGCGATGCTCACCACCAGCTGGGGAGCTTGCGCAAGAGCCTGTGCTGCTGCTTCGGCACTGAAGCCGAGAAACGACAGGAGGGTGATGTACAGGTAGCGGTTTCTCATCTGGAGACTTTTTTTATGTGAATATAACATTGCATGAGCAAACATAGTGCCAAACTCCAAAGGCCCTCTGCGTATTGCTGGAACAAAGAGCCGATAAAGAATAGTGCAATCAGTGCACAGCTGATGAGCCAATAGCGGTTTTGACGTCCTCTGATGACAGGCCATAGGAAGAACCAGGGCAGGGGGTTGAACAGCAGTATCTGCAGGTTCAGACTGACAGTGGGATGTTGCGAGAACAGCATCAGCGTCAGCATCACGCCGATGGTGCCAATGGTAAGCATGAGCAGGATGTCCCAAAAGAGGAAACTCCGTTTTGCCCTCCATTGTAGAATCAAGAGAATCAGTCCGGTGACAGTCAGCAGAATGGCACAGGCTATAGGGCTCAGCGGGAATCCTTGTTTGACGATTTGCACACCACCAGGCAAGGCTGTACGACGTTCCTTCACTAAAGGACGATACTGGCCGTTTTCGTATATCTGTGCATGGTCGAAGTCGTACATCAGGTTGTATGGCAGGAACTCCTGCTGGCGCAACGTCGTGGGCTGGTCAGCCTTGATGCCCAGCAGCAAGTCATTGCCGAAACGAGCCCAGGGATGGTTGCGCGTCATCTCATGGACCATCTCCCGATATGTGGGCGTGAAATCTTCACGTTCAGCATATTCAGTCTTTCCGGTGATACATTTCTCGATGATGTCCCGGGCTTTGGTCGTACAGTTGTTGTAGAAATAGTTGTAGCGATAGACGCTGTTCCCAGGCTGCAGGTTTTGGCGGAGTGCTTCGTGCAGTAGCAGCTTCTCTTCGCTGGTCAGGTTGAGCACCTGTTCGGTAACCATACTGCCAAAATGGCGGTACTCTTTCAGAAAAATGTTAAAGGGGTAGACTCCCAGCTCATAGTCGGTCAAGCCGAAAACAAAGCGTAGAACGAAGTAAGGCTTCTTGAAATCGAACACGCCGTAGTTGAACGCTACATCCACCTCCTTGTCCTTCCGCATGTCGTGGTAGCGGATGGCCGTGTGTCCGTAGAGACTGTATATCTCGTCGTGTGGCTGGCAGGTGAGCAGAGAAATCTCGACAGAGTCCATCGGGTCTGGGAGAATGTCCTCGACGGTAGACTCTTGTGCGTAGACAGGCGTATAAGCTCCTGAGAAAAGCATCAGCAGAAGCCCGAAAAGCGTATTAAAAACGGTTTTTAAATGTTTCACGATGCAAAATTAACCTATATTTTCCACTTATCGTGCGTTTATTTCGTTTTTTTTCAATAATTTTGCAACCTGAAATGCATTTGATTAAACACAGACAGATGAAAAAACGTATATTTGGAAGCCTGCTGATGGGCTTTCTGACCGTATCCGCCATGGGACAGGTAAGCAAGACGCTATCCCCTTACAGCCAGTTCGGATTAGGTACACTGGCTGACCAGTCTCAGAGTTTCGGACGCGGAATGGCTGGACTTTCCATGGGTGTAAGAAACGGCAAGTATGTCAATGTGCAGAACCCCGCATCCTACTCTTCTATTGATTCGTTGACGATGATTTTGGATTTGGGCGTATCTGGCCAGATTACTAATTTCAAGGAGGGCGGTAGGCGGCTCAATGCCAAGACTGCCGACTTCGACTATGCCGTCGCAGCTTTCCGCGTGTTGCCCAAGATGGGTGCCAGCTTTGGCGTGATTCCTTATTCGAACATTGGCTATAACTACACGTCGGAGGGATGGATTGGCGAGGCTGGCAGTGAGTACTATGCCAGCATTTCGAACAACTACTATGGACTGGTGTATGATGGAAGTGGTGGCTTCAGCCAGGCTTTTATTGGTTTGGGATGGGAGATTGCCAAAGGGCTGTCCGTAGGTGCCAACGTCTCCTATTTCTGGGGTAAGTATGAGAGGTCGGGAACCTATGTCCCCACAGACACATACCAGAATACGCTGATGAGAACCTATTCAACCAATATCAACAGTTGGAAGCTCGACTTCGGCGCACAGTATTCCAGAGAGTTGAACAAGGACAACTTGTTGACCGTAGGTGCCACCTTTGGCCTTGGACATAAACTGGGAGCAAATGCAAATCTTGAAATTATAGGAACTAATCCGCAGACAGCGGTGTCTTCTACAAAACGAATGAGCGTGGATAATGCCTTCGAGTTGCCTATGAGTTTCGGAGCAGGCCTGACGCTGGTTCATAAGAACAGCCTGACCATTGGCGCTGACTACATGATGCAGAAGTGGGGCTCGCTGGATTATCCTGTGGTGGAGCAAAACGGTGACAAATCGGAATATTTGCCTAAGAGCGGCCTTCTGAAAGACCGCCACAAGGTGGTAGTCGGTGCAGACTGGATACCCAATCAGTCGGCCCGTTCGTTCTTCAAGCGCGTACACTACCGTATGGGTGTTTCCTATGCTACACCTTATTATAATATAAATAGAGGTGACGGCGTGGTGCATAACGGACCCAAAGAACTGTGCGTCAGCGCAGGTTTCGGTATTCCCATCGTGAACACTTGGAATAACCGTACCTCGCTGAATATCAGCGCACAGTGGGTACACACCTCAGCCAAGGACCTGATCACAGAGAACTGCTTCCGTATCAATATCGGATTGACATTCAACGAGCGTTGGTTTGCTAAATGGAAGGTCGACTAACAGTTATTCTTGTCGTGTTGTCTTTGGTGTTCCTGGGCTCGTGTGAAGAGCACAAGGAACATACTGCACCTGCCGTCCGCGATCGTGATTCCGCCTCGATGATGGTCAGTTACGGGGTGAATACACTGATTTCCGATTCGGGTGTCATCAAGTATAAGATAGTGACTGAGCGGTGGGACGTCAACACGGTGAAACAGCCTACGCGCTGGACCTTCGAGAAAGGTATCTTCCTGGAACAGTTCGACGAGAAGTTCCACGTAGAGGGCTACATCACCGCAGACACAGCCTGGTACTATGACCAGCTGAAGCTTTGGGAACTGCGTGGACGTGTGCATATACGCAATGTCAACGGGCTCATCTTCGACAGCGAAGAACTGTTCTGGGACGGCATACGCCATGAGTTCTATTCCCATAAGTTTTCCAAGGTCGTTACTCCGGAGAGAACTATGCAGGGAACTTATTTCCGCAGCGATGAGCACATGACGCACTATGAGGTGACCAACAGTGTGGGTTCCTTCATGTCGGAAGACTTTGACGGCAGTCAGCAGTCGGCAGACAACGAACAGGAGAAGAAAGACACCACGCAGGCTCCGCCGCCTCCTGCCCGTCAGGCTGCCACCCGCCACAAGGCAACCCAGAAATCAAGCTATACGACACCATGACAGAACTCATGATAGGACTGATCATCTCGATGGTTTTCTCCGCTTTTTTCTCAGGCATGGAGATAGCCTTTGTGTCGAGCAACCGCCTGCGTGCCGAGATGGATCGCGAGAAGAACGGTCTCTCACAGCGGGCCCTGGCGGTGTTTTACGCCCACCCCAGCAATTTCATCTCTACCATGCTGGTGGGCAACAATATCGCACTCGTTGTCTACGGTATCCTGTTTGCCCAGATTTTCGATGCGACGCTCTTTGCACCCCTGAGCGACGGGGCCCGCGTGACCTGCGATACACTGTTGTCGACGGTCGTCGTGCTCTTTACCGGAGAGTTTTTGCCGAAGACTATTTTCAAGTCCAATCCTAATGGGATGCTGACGTTTTTCGCCCTGCCGGCGTTTGTGTGCTATGTCCTGCTTTACCCTGTTTCGCGCTTCTCGACGGCCTTGTCCCGGGGATTGCTACGCCTGTTCGGCGTCAGACTGCCCAAGGAGACGGAGGGCAAGGAGTTTACCAAGGTCGACCTCGACTATCTGGTGCAGTCGAGCATAGACAATGCCAAGGACGACACGGAGATAGAGGACGAGGTGGAGTTGTTTCACAATGCCCTCGACTTTGCCGATACCAAGGTGCGTGACTGTATGATACCCAGAACCGAGATTGACGCCATCGACATTGAGGACTGCACGGTGGAGCAGCTCAAGAACAAGTTCATAGACAGCGGCCATAGCAAGATAGTGGTCTATCGTGATGATATAGACCACATTATCGGCTACATCCACTCGTCAGAACTGTTCAAGCACATTGCCGACATCTCGAAGCATGTCCGCGAAATGCCCTACGTGCCGGAAACGATGGCTGCACGCAAACTGATGCACATCTTCCTGCAGCAGAAGAAGTCGCTGGGCGTGGTGGTCGATGAGTTCGGAGGCACCAGCGGCATCGTCTCGCTGGAAGACATCGTCGAGGAGATTACCGGCGACATAGAGGACGAACACGACAGCCAGAAATATGTGGCCAAGCAACTTGCCGACGGCGACTACATCCTGTCGGCCCGTCTGGAGATAGAGAAGGTGAACGAACTCTTTGACCTGGATCTGCCTGAGAGTGACGACTATATGACCGTCGGAGGGCTGATACTTCACGAATATCAGTCGTTCCCCAAACTCAACGAGGTCATTCGCATCGGGCGTTTTGAATTTAAAATCGTAAAAAATACAATGACAAAAATCGAACTGGTAAGGCTAAAAGTCATAGAATAAGGTATTTTTTTGCAAAAACATGCCGATGTTTGCGCGAAATTTAGTAATTTTGCAGGCTGAAATAGAAAATAACAACAAAATAATAAATAAAAACAATGGCAGCAATTGGAAAAATCAGAAGCTGGGGACCAGTACTCGCTACGGTGATTGGTCTGGCCCTCTTTGCATTCATTGCCGAAGAGATGTTCCGTTCATGCGAGGCAACTGGCAACGAGCGACGTCAGCAAGTAGGCGAAGTGTTAGGTAAGAAAATCTCGGTTCAGGAGTTCCAGTCACTCGTTGACGAGTACCAGGACGTCATCAAGATGACTCAGGGTCGCGACAACCTCTCTGAGGAGGAACTCAACCAGGTGAAGGATCAGGTTTGGCAGCAGTTTGTCAACAACACCATCCTGGAGAAGGAAGCCGAGAAGCTGGGTCTCACCGTTACAGACGCCGAGATGCAGAACGTCCTGAAGGCTGGTACGCACCCCATGTTGGCTCAGACGCCGTTTGTCAATCAGCAGACAGGTCGTTTCGATGCTACACAGCTCACCAAGTTCCTGGCCGACTACAAGAAGGCACAGCAGACTACAGGCGAAAACGAGATGGTTGAGCAGTACCAGCGCATCTACAACTACTGGAAGTTCATCGAGAAGAATCTCCGTCAGCAGATGCTGGCTCAGAAATACCAGGCTCTGCTCGGACAGTGCCTCCTCTCTAACCCCATATCAGCCAAGATGGCTTTTGAGGGACAGAATCAGGAGAGTGACATCCAGCTCGCAGCACTGCCTTACAGCGCTATCAAGGACGCTGATGTCACCGTCAGTGACGCTGACCTCAAGGCTAAGTACGACGAGAAGAAGGAGATGTTCAAGCAGTACGTCGAGAGCCGCGACATCAAGTATGTCGACTATCAGGTCGTAGCCTCTGCTGCTGACCGCGCAGCGCTCATGAAGACCATGAAGGAGGCTCAGCAGAACTTTCAGGCTGGCCAGGCTGTTGCCGAGGTGGTACGCAAGGCTCAGTCACAGCAGGCTTACGTGGGCATCCCCGTCAGCCGCAATGCATTGCCTACCGACATCGCCGCCAAGATTGACTCCATGACCGTAGGCAGCGTCTCTGCTCCCTTCGAGACCAAGTTCGACAACACACTGAACGTGGTGAAGTTCGTCAACAAGGTGCAGTTGCCTGACTCAGTAGAGTATCGTCAGATTCAGGTTGGCGCCGAGACTGCCGAGGCCGCCAAGAAGCGTGCTGATAGCATCTATACCGCCCTGCAGGGTGGGGCAGAGTTCGAAGCACTGGCTAAGAAGTACGGACAGACCGGTGACAAGCAGTGGCTCACCTCTGCCATGTACGAGCGTGCCCAGAACCTCGATGCCGATACCAAGAACTACCTCAATGTGCTGACCACCCTGGGTGCCGGTGAGTCTAAGAATCTGGAGATGAGCCAGGGCAACATCATCATTCAGGTGACAGCCCGTCGCGCCATGGTCGACAAGTACGATGTCGCCATCGTCAAGCACACCATCGACTTCTCCAAGGACACCTACTCACAGGCATACAACAAGTTCTCTCAGTATGTCAGCGAGAACAAGACCCTGGAGCAGCTGGAAGCCAACGCCAAGAAGTTCGGCTTCAACGTCCAGGAGCGTAAGGACCTCTATAGCTCAGAGCACAATGTGGCTGGCCTGCGTTCAACACGCGATGCCATGAAGTGGATTTTCGACTCTAAGGCTGGCGAGGTTTCTCCCCTCTACGAGTGTGGCAACAACGACCACCTGCTGGTCATCGCGCTCACCAAGGTTCATGCCGAGGGCTATCGTGACCTCGCTGACGTTGAAGAGATGGTCAAGCAGGAGGTTATCCGCGACAAGAAGTTCCAGAAGGCAGCCGAGCAGCTGGCAGGTGTCAAGTCTGTTGCTGACGCCAAGGCCAAGGGTGCTACCGTTGACAGCGTTCGCCAGATCACCTTCTCAGCACCCGTCTTCGTTCAGTCTGCCGGAGCCTCTGAGCCCGCACTGAGTGGAGCCGTAGCAGCTGCCAAGGCTGGACAGTTCGTCTCAAATGCCGTCAAGGGTAATGGTGCCGCCTATGTGTTCCAGGTTCTTCAGAAGAAGGAACGCGAGGGAGCCAAGATGGATGCCAAGCAGCAGCAGACACAGCTCAAGCAGATGGCCATGCAGGCTGCAAGCCGTTTCATGAACGAACTCTACTTGAAGGCAGGAGTCAAGGACAACCGCTACTTGTTCTTCTAAGACAAAAGACACCAACAAGTATAAAGAAAAAAGAGAGGGCTCTCACATCACAGTGGGAGCCCTCTCGCGCATGTTAGTCAGTTGCTTTTTTGAAAATCTACGTCGCCAGAAGTGACAGGCACCTGGTACGTGTCATGATGCAGGTCCTACATCATAGTCGCCTCACCTGCTGCGCCGAGGATGGCGGCAATGACGTAACTGATGACTTTCAGAATTGTTTTCCATGTCTTGTTCATAATCGTGTGTTTTTTTTATGTGAATAAATAGGGTTAATTATCAAGTACAACGTCGTGCTAGGTGAACGCAGAGCCAAGCTTGCTCGAGCTATGCTGAGCCGACGCCGAGGTCGCCGTAGCATCTCTGTTGCTACGGCAAAGATACGAAAAAATAATCGAGAAAACCAAGCATTTCCCCAATTATTTCCTCACAAAAGTACCGCCCAGATACGAAGAAAACGGAAGCCGCGACTGACTTCCGTTTCTCTATTTTTAGCTTTGGGGAACAGGTCAAAGACTCCAGATCTCACCCCTGGTGCCTGACCCCATGACTATTTGGTGCCTGTCCCCATGACTGCTTTGGTATAACAAAAGAACCGCATTCTGTTAGGCCTATGTACTATTCACAAAACATTTGGCGCAGAACATCTTGTAGAACGGTAATCTCATCAGAAGTGAGTGAGGATATACAGCTCTTCAATCGCCGTTTGTCTATGGTGCGAATCTGATCAGTTGCCATCTCACCGTTACGATTCATGACGCGACAAGCAACACGATAAGGATAGCCGAGGTAATAGGAACGATAATTACAGTGTCAAGATGGTCGTTAAGCTCTTTGGGGCTGACAATAACACACGGACGAATCTTCTGCATCTCAGCACCGACAGTAGGGTTTAGGTCTACCCAGTAAACTTCAAACTGGTTTACCATTTCCAGTCCTCCATCGCTTCATCTTCGAACACATCGGCTGCCATCAACTTGTCCTCCCCGTCGGCATGTGCTTGTTTAGCGGCTGCAGCCCATCCGATGCGGGCAGTTGTATTGGCATCCTTCTGCTGGGTAGTTACCAATCCCTTCACATACGCCAAGACCTTGGCAAGCAGCGTCTCGTTGTCGGCAATCTCACCCATGGCGCGGTATAGTTCCGCATTCAGTTGTAATGCTGTCATAATCTTAAGACTTTTGTTTCACGCTGCAAAGATAGGGATTATTTTCTTATCTTCCAAATTTTCGAGCAGCGAACGCAATAGATGCTTGCATTATTATTGCTGAGTCGTGAGAAAATTCGCCCAACGGGTCAAATTTTCGAGCAGCGAACGCAATAAATGCCTTGCATTATTATTGCTGAGTCGTGAGAACCGATGGAGCAGCAAGAGCCATTATGCTTGCATGTTTGGCCGCGTCGCGACAGAGGTCAACACAGTTAAAATTCGCCTAACGGGTCAAAGATTTGGCGACTTATTTCAAAAGCCAAGACACGAAGAAACGGAAGCCGCGACTGACTTCCGTTTCTCTATTTTTAGCTTTGGGGAACAGGTCAAAGACTCCAGATCTCACCCCATGTGCCCGCCCCCATGACTAAGATAGGGAACATATAACAAAAGTCCCCTGATTCAGGGAAAAGTAGTTAAGAAATACTTAACATGAGAAAATGACAAATGACAGATGACAGTTTTGAAAATGGGCGATAGTGGGTGGGTATGGTTGTCTATCTTATTAATAATTGTATAAATATACTATAAATATTATATATATAATAATAATTATTCACTAGTGTCCACTAAATAAAATTAAGAGTCAATTGACCATCATCTGCAACATACTCAGGTTCCTTGGTAAAGAGTTCCTTGATAGGAGTCTTATCCA
>ONLU01000070.1 GCA_900318795.1 uncultured Prevotellaceae bacterium
GAGAATACTACAAACTTATTGACAACTTTTGTCTCTTTTGGTTAAAGTATGTTGAGCCGAATCAGGAAGATGCCACTTTCATCAATGATAATTTTTCGTCTGATGTCATGAAGGGATGGCGCGGAGTGGCGTTCGAACAGGTGTGTTGGCAACATATCCAACAGATTAGGCATGCATTGGAAATTGGAGGTGTTAAGTCTTCAATCTCTGCATGGAATATAAAGGGTGATGAAACAAAGGTTGGTGCTCAAATAGATATGCTTATCATCAGGGACGACAACATTGTTAACCTCTGTGAGATGAAGTTCAGCGGTTCACCTTATTCTATTGATAAAGAGGAAGAGGCAAAGATGCTTTATCGCGTCGAACTGCTCAAAGAATCACTTGCAGCCAAACAAAAAGTCCATCTGACCTTAATAACCACTTATGGGCTGGTACAAGGCAAGCACAGTGGCAAGGTTCAGAAGGTTGTTACATGTGATGACTTATTTGTATAAAAGGTATAATTCGCGCTATGAAAAAAGCAATACTGAAGCAGGAGGTGGAACGGACATTTGGTCGTCAATTGACAGAGACGAGGGACTTTGAGCAACTGAGCCACCTATTGTTATCGCATACGCGCGAGAGGCTGTCGCCCACTACATTGAAACGCTTCTGGGGATACCTGAAGAACGAGGAAGTACAGACCAGGCCGCATACGCTCGATGTGCTGGCTCGGTTTGTAGGCTATAAGGGCTATGAGGACTTTTGTGCACAGACAGAGCGATTAGATGAGGTGCAAAGTGGTATCAAGACTGAAGAAAAGATTACGACGGAAGGGCTGAGGCGCGGACAACGACTCATTATCACATGGCGTCCAGACCGCAAGATTGTGGTCAGGCACCAAGGAGAAGGACGTTTTGAGATAGTAGAAGCTAAGAATACGAAACTAAGTGTAGGTGACACATTCCGCTGTCACTTGATGATACAGCACGAGCCGCTCTATTTGGACGAGGTGAGGCATCAGGGTATGCCTCCCATGGTCTATGTGGCAGGACAGAAAGACGGTGTGGTGATAGAGGTGTGCGATTAAGTTAGTCGAAGGGTAGTTCTTTCATCTGCTTTATCCAGGGTTTGCGGTAGCGCTCCTGGATGTATTCCTTTAATTCCGGCTCTTTGGTAGCATTGATAAGTTCATCGGTGATTCTCAAGAATGGAATGGTGATGTTACGCTGGCAAGTTACTGTGTCAAACATCTGCTGGATGCCATACGCAGCCATCTGTCGGTCTATCTTTCTCTTTGCAGCAGCAATGCCATCATGGTGTTTCTGGATGGTTGCCCGTTCTGACTCTTGCTGTTCGCGGATTTTGTCTGTCTGAAGCTGTAATGAGTCTGTTGCTGCCTGCTCAACAGCCATCTTCGCATGGCTCTCTTCCTTGAGAACTTTCAACGAGTCGCTGACCGTTTGCTGTCCTTGTTGTGTATGCGTACGGGTCTGATAGAGACCAGTTGCCAAAGCTACAAGGCAGATGATGAGAAGAATCCATTTGGGCCACAGCCAGCAACGGTACAAATCTCTCTTGATGGTCTCAACATCAGTATAACGTCGATTACTTGGCGCACAACATTTACGGATAACCATAAGCGACAACCATCCCAAGCGTAGCTCACGGAGGATGCGCCCCAGCGAATAAATGTCAGACTTTCAAGATGGTATGGCTGTCGGTGTCTGACAGTCCGAAGTCTATGAGTTTCAGATGCTGGCCATCGTGGGTGAGCATGATATTCGAGGGCTTCAGGTCACGATGCTGTGTCTGTCGGCTTTGCACATAGGCCAAGGCTTCCATCAGCATGTCTGCCACATGACGACGCTGTTTTCGCGAGTGATTCCCCTGTACCAGCCATTCCTTCAGCGTCAGGCCCTCTATCCACTCCATTACTATGCAAAGTCCTAATCCCTCAACCTCTTCAAGGGAAAAGACGGAGACTATCATCGGGTGCTGCAACTGGCTGGTTATCTCATACTCCTTTTGGGATTCCTTCAGTCCCTTCAGCATCCACCACCGTCCATGACGCTTTGCTCGTACCAGCAGATTATATCCTCTGCTGGGCACGGTGGAAAAGTCCGTGAATCGGTCTGTTCTTAGGATGTCATCCGATCTGACAAACCCTGATGTCGGCTCATTGCATGCCATGTTTTGTTTTGTAATCCATCTGTTTTGAATTATGTGTGCAAAGGTAGTAAAATAATTCGATACATAAGAAAAATCAGTATATTATTTCGATAGAAGGACGTAGCCTAATACGCACTTTTCTAGCAAGTGCCACAAAAGATGCCGCAGTCTGCTTGGTGAGCGTTGAGCAAGCTCAGAAGAAAAAGATGTGATATGCGCAGGGCACACGATGCCAGCGGCGCACCGCTGAACTTCCCGGACCGCGTATGGTTCCCAGGCGAATGGGAGGAGGTAAAGGCCATCTATATCCACAATGGAGTTAAAAGGGTGATAAGTGGCAGGCTACCCATGTGACGGATTATACAAAAAGAACCGCCTTTGTGCACAAAAGGAACGGTTCTTTTTTTTGTGTAATCCGTCGGGGACCTAAAGCATGGCTATTGGTCCGTAGCCCATACAACTCGTCACGCCCAGCGTGGTACCTATTGCTGTCAGAATCGAAACCAGAATCTGAATCAGCGTCTTCCATGTCTCTTTCTTCATAACTTTAAACTTTAATTTTGATCCCTATAATTCGTAGTCGTTAATTACCTTGAACCTTGTCATCGACCCTTGGGTCGCTCTGCACCTTTAGGTCAGAGAACCTTGAACTATCTCTCAGGGCGTCGGGGCATAAGCCCCTCAGCCCCTTAACTTTGAACTTTGAACCTTGAACTTTGAACCTAATGTTACTCGTCCGAGTTCGTTCCACCGTCCGGGTCGCGGTCGCCGTCACCGCCCGTGCTGCCACCGCCAGTGTTGTCGCCGCCCTGGGTGTTCGAGCCAGTGTTGTCACCGACCCGGGTGTTGCTACCAGTGTCAGAGCCGGTGTCAGAGCCGGGAGTCTGCTCGGTGTCCTCCACCTCGCCGTCGTCAGCCGACGTCACACGCTTCACCTCCTTGCCGTAGCGGTCGATGCAGGTAATCTGGATGGCGGTGGTGGC
>ONLU01000032.1 GCA_900318795.1 uncultured Prevotellaceae bacterium
GAGATGCTTGACATCCTGAACGAGGAGCTCATCAACGAAGGCAAGGAGCCCTTCGTGTTCGATCACGACTGCCGCGAGGGTATCTGCGGTATGTGCTCGCTCTATATCAACGGTACGCCTCATGGAAAGACCGAGCGCGGAGCAACAACCTGTCAGCTCTACATGCGCCGTTTCAACGATGGTGATGTGATTACCGTAGAGCCTTGGCGCTCAGCTGCCTTCCCTGTAATTAAGGACTGTATGGTTGACCGTGGTGCCTTCGATAAGATTATCCAGGCCGGTGGTTACACCACTATCCGTACTGGTCAGGCTCAGGATGCCAACGCCATCCTCATTCCTAAGGAGGATGCCGACGAGGCTATGGACTGCGCTTCTTGCATCGGTTGTGGCGCTTGCGTAGCAGCTTGTAAGAACGGTTCTGCTATGCTCTTTGTATCGTCAAAGGTATCTCAGCTCGCCCTGCTTCCCCAGGGTCGCGTAGAGGCTGCCCGTCGTGTGAAGAACATGATTGCCAAGATGGATGAGCTTGGCTTCGGTAACTGCACCAACACTCGCGCTTGCGAGGCTGTTTGCCCGAAGAACGAGACCATCGCCAACATCGCCCGCCTCAACCGCGAGATGATCAAGGCAAAGCTTAGCGATTAGTGAGGGCAGAGCCAAGCTTGCTTGAGCTATGCCGAACGTAGCTAAGCTCGCTGAAGGCAAACTCGCCGACTTATCGATACATTATTTTTATTTAAAAGCGTCGTAGAAAATATCTGCGACGCTTTTTTATACTAGAAAAAAGATAGCTCCTTTCTTCTCGCTTTAGAATATCATTTGTGCGTTAAACACATTTTCATGGCCATAAATACATAGTTCACTATCAAATATGCCTGCAAAGATGATCAATTATGGTGAGATTATTTGTTTTGTTCAAAGAAATATTGTAGTTTTGCAACGCAAACCCATTTGGATAAGGCAAGACTAATAAATAAACCCAAGGTATGAAGGACTATCCCGACAGGATGACGGCAGAGCAGGCGAGGAGGTTTGGCAAGGATGTGCTGAACATTGTCGCGCAGATTCCTCGTGGCATGGTGACAACCTACGGATATATAGCAATTTTGGCGGGATGGCCGAGTCATGCGAGGATGGTGGGTCGGACTTTGAGATATACGCCTGGGGCAGCGTCTCTGCCTTGTCATCGGGTGGTGAACAAGGAGGGACGTACGGCACCTGGATGGAGTCGCCAGCGGACATTGCTGGAAGAAGAAGGTGTGGCTTTCAAGTCTAACGGACATGTGGACATGCAGCGGCACCTTTGGGAACCGGAAGGGGTATGATGGCTTATTTGAACAATCGCTGAAAGAACTGGGTCAGGTAGATGCGCCAGTTGCGCCAGATGTGGCCTCCGTCGGTCTCGACATATTCGTAGGGATAGCCCTTCTGGTCAAGGTATTCGCGATACATCTTGTTGTTGTCGTAGAGGAAGTCGTCCTTGCCGATGGCTATCCAGTAGAGGGCTGGTTTCTTCTTGAACTGGGTCTGCAGCATACGCTCAGACTCAGGTGTGAAGCAACAGCCTTTGGCTTCGAGGTCTGCCCGGTCCTTCACATCCAGATGGACGTAGGCAGAGAAGAGTCCGACATAGTTGAACCAGTCAGGATAGAGGCGCGAGATGGCGAAGCTGTGTCCTCCACCCATCGAGAGTCCGCAGATGGCACGGTTCTTCTTGTTGGCAAGGGTGCGATAGTGCTTGTCCACATAGCTCACAATGTCCTTGAATGCCTCTTCCGTGGATGCTACAGGCTCGGAGGCTGTGTGTCCCATGAACGAAGGCTTGTACATGCCCTTGTCCCACTCGCCAGGTGCAGCATCGCTATTGGCATTGCCGTTGGGCATGACTACTATCATGGGTTTCACCTTACCCTCGGCAATGAGGTTGTCTAGTATCTGGGCAGCTCGTCCCAAGGTGGTCCAAGCCTCCTCGTCGCCACCTGCACCATGAAGCAGATAAAGCACCGGATAGCGTCTGCCGTTCTCGTATCCTGCTGGTGTGTAGACCGTCATGCGGCGCGTGGTTTTCAGCGTTGGCGACGGATACCACACCTTGCTGACATTGCCATGACGCACCTTGTTGACGCCATACAGCCATCCATTGTCGCCCTCTGCCTTCGTGACGATGAAGATATTGGTGTAGGAGGCAATGTCGCGGCAGCGATAGACATTCGAGGGGTCCAGCAGGTCCATGCCGTCCACCTTGAAGCGGTAGGAATACATCTCAGGTTCCAATGCAGGTGTCGTGCAACTCCAGATGCCGTCCTTTCCCTCTTTCATGGCTATGGTGCCAAAGTCGCCCTCCACACTGGCTGTGACAGCCTTGGGAGCATGGAGCTGGAAGGTCACAGAGCCGTCGTCGTTCACCTGGGGTGATGTCAGGTTGTTGACGTCAAAAATAGCTTGTTGTGCCCACGAGCTCAATGTCATCAGGACCAGCAGGAGGCAGACGGTCAGTTTCTCCTTTGCCTGTCGGGCAAACTCAAACAGGGCAGTGGGCAGATGACAGTAGCCGTCGGGATTCTTGTCCAGATAGTCCTGATGGTACTCTTCTGCAGTATAGAAGTTCTTCAGTGGCAGGCGCTCCACGGCGATAGGTTCCTGGAGCAGGGCCTGCTGCTCAGCAAACACCTTGTTGATAATGGGCAGCTGGTCTTCCGTGACGTAGTAGACACCCGTGCGATAGCGGGTGCCCTCGTCGTGCCCTTGCTTGTTGAGGCTCGTGGGGTCAATGGCTTTGAAGAACATGTTCAGCAGGAACTCAAGGCTCACCACTTGCTCATCATATACGATGTGTACTGTTTCAGCATAGCCCGTCTGGTCGGTATACACCTCCTTGTACGTCGGGTTCTCCGTGTTGCCGTTGGCGAATCCAACCTCCGTGTTCGTCACTCCCTCAATCTGTTTGAAGTAATGCTCTGTCCCCCAGAAGCATCCTCCTGCCAAATAGATTTCTTTCATAGCCTGTTAGTTTTAATTGTTATTGCTGCAAAAGTACTACATTTTTTCGACTTTTCCTTTTTCTTTCACAATTATTTCGTATCTTTGCGGCAGCAATGTATATATATTAATTAGAAGCGGAAGTTATGGCACTGAAAGTATTATGTGATCACATCCTGAAAGAAGGACGGTGTATGGAGGGCGGCATCCTGAAGGTTGACCTCTTTTTGAACCATCAGATGGATCCCTATTTGATGAAGCAGACAGCCATCGAGTTCATCCGTCGCTTTGCCGATCTGAAGATTAACAAGATTCTGACCATTGAGGCCTCGGGCATTGCCCCTGCTGTCATGTTAGGCTATATGATGGAACTGCCTGTAGTCTTTGCAAAGAAGAAGATTCCCGTGACAATGGATGACTATTATCAGACAGAGGTGCGCTCGTTCACTAAGCAACGCTCCTACAATGTAGCCATCTACAAGGAGTACCTGACAGCTGATGACCATGTACTCTTCATTGACGACTTTCTGGCCTTTGGCAATGCATCCATAGGCATCCTTGATCTCTGCCGCCAGGCTGGTGCCACTGTTGAGGGTATGGGCTTCCTGATAGAGAAGGAGTTTCAGGGTGGTCGCCATCTGTTGCAGTTGGAGGGCATTTCGCGTATCGAGTCGCTGGCTATCATCGAGTCGCTGACCGATAGTCAGATTAAGATTAAAAACGACTAAGCCATTTCATTATTTTTTAACCCTTATTTATTGTCCGTACCCCTGCGGATTTGTTTTTTCATCCCTATGCATTTTATGTTTCCAAGTTGGAAACACCTGTACCCAAGTTAGAGACACCTGTCTCCAAGTTGGAAACATAAGTACCCAACTTGGAGATACAACTTTCCTAACTATCCAATTTCTTTTTCAACAGCCTTGTGTAGATTTTTTAGTAGACTTGGAAAACAATAAATAAAGGCAGCCATATACTTCATGTGAAGCGTATGGCTGTTTTTTTGTCACTGGCTGTCAACATCTGGCAAGGAAGAGACAGCGTCTTTGTACCCAAGATATAGTCAAGTTCTACCCAAGTCTTACCCAAGTTCTACCCAAGGTGTATCCAAGGTGTACCCAAGGTCTACCCAAGTCTTACCCAAGTCCAAAAGGCTTGCATATACTTGGGTAGTACTTGGGTAGTACTTGGGTACTACTTGGATAGGGTATGGGTAGGCTATGGATAGAGCGAGGGAATAAGTCTGTTCAAAAAATGATTCTTATTTTTTGTATTTTTCGTAACTAAATTGTATCTTTGCACGATGAAACCTATAACATCTTTGTGAATATGACACCAACGGAATTGCGTAACGAGAGACTTGCGGAGCGGATGATCAAACAGTTGAAGCGCCGTAATATGGAAGCCTTCTACTGTGCGACAGCAGCAGAGGCGGTTAAGAAAGTGTCTGAACTGATAGCTGACGGCAGTAGTGTGACTTGGGGCGGATCGATGACTATCCGTGACATCGGAATCCCTCAGGCTCTGAAGGGCAGAGGAACGTTGGAGGTGCTGGATCGCGACGAGGTGGAAAGTCGTGAGGAGGTGGTACATATCTACGAAAGGGCATTCACCGCTGATGTCTATCTGTCGAGTGCGAATGCCATTTCTGAGGATGGTGTGATTGTGAACATCGATGGCAACGGCAATCGTGTGGCTGCCATTACGTGGGGACCGAAGCATGTCATCTTCGTTATTGGTATGAATAAGGTGGCACAGACTGTTGAGGCTGCTTTGGCAAGAGCACGCAGTACAGCTTCCACCACGAATGCTGCCCGCTTTGACATCAAGACACCTTGCCAGGTGGATGGTGTTTGTCATAACTGCAATTCACCTGAGAGCATTTGCAACCACATCCATTTCCTGCGCAATTCGCCCAAAGGTCGTCATACGGTGGTGCTTGTAGGCGAGAATTTAGGTTACTAATCGGATTTATTGTGATAGGCATGAATATAAAGAAGATATGGCAGTGGGGGCTTCTGCCTCGCGTGGTGATAGCTATTGTGCTGGGAATTCTGATAGGACTGGTGGTCAACGAGCCGATAGTGCGGGCATTCTTGACTTTTAACATTCTGTTTAGCCAGTTTTTAGGCTTTCTCGTGCCTTTGATTATTGTCGGACTGATTACTTCTGCCATCGGTGACATAGGTAGTCAGGCTGGCAAGCTATTGCTGTTGACAGTGTTGATAGCCTTTGGAGACACGGTGTTAAGTGGCTTACTGACTTACACTACGGGTATGCTGTGCTTCCCTTCGTTGATAGGGAACGCGGTAGCAAGTAGTGTTCCAGAACAGGTTCAGGAGTTGCAGCCTTACTTCAAGATTCAGATACCTCCTATTCTGGATGTCATGACTGCACTGGTTTTCTCGTTTAATCTGGGCATCTGTATTGCCT
Source organism: uncultured Prevotellaceae bacterium (assembly GCA_900318795.1). Lineage (GTDB taxonomy): Bacteria > Bacteroidota > Bacteroidia > Bacteroidales > Bacteroidaceae > Prevotella. Next base: position 5,413 of record ONLU01000032.1, read on the forward strand.
ATGGCAAGTTGCCCACCCTGCGCTCGTTGGCCTCAGAGTTCAAAGAGGTGATTCATAGGATTATCAGCGGCCTGCTGGTTCCCCTGTTGCCGCTTTATATCTTTGGTCTCTTCTTGAACATAACCTATTCCGGACATGTATGGCAGGCGATGTCTGTCTTTGTCAATATCATTCTGATGATTTTGGTGCTCCACATTTTCATCCTGCTTTATGAGTTTGTGGCAGCAGGTCTGATAGTACATCGCAATCCGTTGCGCTTGCTGTGGACGATGTTGCCTGCGTACGCTACGGCCTTAGGCACCAGCAGCTCTGCAGCCACGATTCCTGTCACATTGAAACAGGCACAAAAAAATGGCATTTCAGAGGAGACAGCAGGTTTTGTTATTCCTCTTTGTGCCACTATCCACATGTCTGGTTCTATGATGAAGATTACGGCATGTGCTTTGGTTATCAGCATGCTTGATGGTATGCCAACTGACTTTGGGCTTTTCCTTCACTTTATTCTGATGCTTTCAGTGGTGATGATAGCTGCCCCGGGTGTTCCAGGTGGTGCTATCATGGCTGCTCTGGCTCCGTTAGCCAATGTTCTGGGCTTTAGTGGACCACAGCAGGCAATGATGATCACCATCTATATTGCGATGGACTCATTTGGCACCGCCTGCAATGTTACAGGCGATGGTGCCATCGCTTTGGTAGTTGACAAGATACGGAAGCATGCTCCCGCCTTGAGTTAGCGGAGCCATCGCTGACTTACTTCCTCTTCCAGGTTTGTGTCTCGTACAAGAATCCGATGTACCCACGAACCTTCAGCTTGTCGCCATCCAGCCAGATAGCGCACTTGTAGTTCTTACCGTTCTTGGGGTTGTAGATGCGGCCTCCCTCCCATTTGTCTTCCTTCTTGGTCAGACCAGAGAGAATGTTGACACCCATCAGCTTGCGAGAACGCAGCTTCTCGTCTTTATTATGTATGTCTTTGGTGTCGGGGCCTTTCTCCAGCCACACAATCTTGCCGTTCATCTTGCCGTTCGACTCATAGATTTCCACCTGTGCGTCACCAGCCTCAGTGAGCCACTTTCCCTTGATGTCCTGTGCATAGCCCACCCAAGCAATCATAGCCAGGGCAAAGCTTAAAATCATTCTTTTCATCATGTTTTGCTTCATGTTTTGATGTTGTTAATCTTTACTTGTTTGTTTTCGCCGCAAAGATACGATTTTTTCTCGATATAGTTCAACAAATATGGATATTTTTGTTTATCTTTGCAGTTCACGAACATCTTATAAGAACCATGTTTTCTGCTTTTGTACTCTGTTTGCTGGCGATGGTGAGCCTTGGAGTGATGGCTCAGCAGCCAATGGTGATGCCGATGGCGTTGAAGGCCGGTGACACAATAGCCATCATATCGCCCTCGAGTGCACCAGACGAGACAACCATAGCGAAGGGTTGTGCTACTCTTCGCCAGTGGGGCTATGTGCCAGTCGTAGGAGCTCATGCGCTTAGCGAGTATCATGGATTTGCCGGTACGGCTGACGAGCGGACCTCTGACCTGCTGTGGGCTTTGCGCGATTCAACTGTCCGAGCCGTGATGTGCAGTCGTGGTGGTGACGGAGCTGTACAGGTGTTGCAACGTGTACCCTTGAGCGAGTTTGCCCAGCATCCCAAGTGGATGATTGGCTTCAGTGATGTGACAGCCTTGCATAGTGCTGCTGTCTGTGCAGGAGTGATGAGTATTCATGGTTCGATGTGCGATGGCATTGCTGCTACCGGGGCACAGCGTGACTCCGTGAATGCCATGATGCAGCAGTTGTTGCAAGGCCATTTGCCTGCCTACAGGGTACCTCCCCATCCGCTCAACCAACAGGGCACAGCCACAGGCATGCTGGTGGGAGGCAATATGTCCGTGTTCTGTGGGTTGGCAGGTTCCGACTATGACTTCTTGCAACGTGCTGACGAAGGACTCATCCTGTTCATGGAAGACACTCAGGAGTCTATCAGCAAGGTTGATCGCATGTTGCATCTTCTGGAGATACGAGGTATCTTGCCTCGACTGAAGGGTGTCATCGTGGGACACTTCTCCAAGTACAAGAGTCCAGAGAACGGCTTTGCAGATATGTATGACATGTTACACGAGTATCTGCAACATTATTCCATTCCCGTCTGCTATGACTTCCCAGTGGGTCATCATAGTGGCTACAACTACCCGATGGTGGAAGGTTGTCATATCCGTCTCACCATCAGTGAAGAAGGCACAGAGGTTGTTTTCCAATAGCAGCCACTTAGACGATGCAGAAGTGGCGGAGGGCATTGAGGATGCCATCCTCATCGACTGGCGTGGTGACGTAGTCAGCTTGTTGCTTCAGTTCGTCTATGGCATTACCCATTGCTATGCCTATGCCAGCCTGACGAATCATAGATGTATCGTTGCCTCCGTCGCCAAAAGCAATGGTGTTGGCAGCATCCAGCCCCTCGTGTTGTGCTATGGCCAGGATGCCTTTCCCTTTATCGGCTCCGTTGGCTGTAATATCAGTAAACTCCGGATGCCAACGCCCGGAGATGCAGTGAGGCAACTGTGCCATCAGCTGACGTTCATAGTCAGCAGGGAAGAAAGGTGTCATCTGTAGGATATCCTGCTCGAGCACCTGTTCCAAAGGTGAGGCCTTGTCCAGGTTCTTGACTGCCAGCATCTGTTGGAAGATGCGTTGCACATCGCCTGTAGGGTCAAGCACAGCCACGTCACGCTGGCCTACAACGATGAGGCTATAGCCCTTTTCCTTTGCATCGTTGACTATGGTGAGCACGTCACTTTGGGGAATAGGCTGGCAGGTGACATTTTTGTCGCCCACGAAACACAAGGCTCCGTTGGTGGTGATGTACCCGTCTATGAGATGCTCGATGGCCCCCAGGTTGGTAATGATAATCGGTGGACGGCCTGTAGCTATGTAGACCCGATGTCCGTTAGCCTTAGCCTGAGTTAAGGCCAAGATGGTCGAGGGTGGTATTTCGTGCGTCTTGAAGCTGACCAGCGTACCGTCAATATCAAAAAATAGTGCGTATCTTTTCATCATAAATCTTTTATTTCTGCAAAGTTACGAAATTGTGAGCAATAAAGAGCAATAATTCACGTTTTTCTAGTATGAAAAGTGATGTGATGATGACAGAAAGCCATCCCTTCGAACCATTTCTGCCTGAAGGTGCTCAGTTGTTGATGCTGGGCACGTTTCCACCAGCAGAGCGACGATGGTCCATGCCGTTCTATTATCCCAATTTCACGAACGACATGTGGCGTATCGTGGGACTGTGCTTCTTTGGCGACAAGCAGCACTTTGTGGCTGCTGACGGGAAGCACTACCGTCTTGAGGAGCTGAAGGACTTCCTGACGTCTCGTGGCATTGCTCTCTATGACACCTGCACTCGAATCATTCGTACGAAGAATACAGCCAGTGACAAGGACCTGCAGGTGGTAGAACAGACAGACATCCAGGCGATGCTGCAGCGTTTGCCACAATGCAAGACCATAGTCACAGCAGGCCAGCTGGCAACAACACTGTGTGCCCGGCAACTGCAGGTGGAGGAGCCAAAGGTTGGAGATTTCGTGGCAGTGGACTTCGAAGGACGCCTCTTGCAGTTTTATCGTATGCCCAGTTCTTCGCGGGCCTATCCGATGGCTATTGAGAAGAAGGCAGCGTTCTATCAAAAAGTGTTTAATAACCTGTAGCGGCACCTCTTGCAATATGTCCAGCCATCTCAGCATACTCTATCACGTTGTAGCCTTCCTGGTGGTTACCATCTGGGGTTCTACGTTTGTGTTCACCAAGCTGTTGCTGCTGGGTGGTCTGACACCAGCTCAGATATTTGTCCTGCGCTTTGTCATTGCCTACCTGATGCTGTTGGCGTTCTGTCTGTGGCGAGGCATCCGCTGGGTGTCAGATTCATGGAAGGACGAGCTGCTGATGGTGTTCTTAGGACTCACTGGTGGCTCTATGTATTTCCTGACGGAGAACAGCTCCATGAACTACACTACAACCACCAACACATCGCTCATCGTCAGCATGTGTCCCCTGATAACCACAGCACTGATATGTCTCTTCTACAAATCGCAACGTCTGAATCGTCGACAGACGATGGGCTCGCTGATGGCTGCTGTGGGTGTAGCATTGGTGGTGATGAATGGTCACTTTGTGCTCCATCTGTCGCCACGAGGCGATGCCTTGGCCTTTGGTGCTGCGCTCTGCTGGGCTGTGTACAGCCTGTTGATCATTCCTGCCAACGGCAAGTATGATACTGTGTTCATTACGCGCAAAGTATTCTTTTACGGGTTGTTGACGATGATACCTTACTTTATATGGCGACCGGAACTGGGCATACATCTGCTTGTCCGCCAACCAGAGCTTGTCTGGAATCTGCTGTTCCTTGGCTGTGTGGCCTCCATGCTGTGTTTCCTGGCATGGAACTGGGTGCTCAAGAAGCTGGGCGCTGTCGTGGCTACCAACTACGTCTATTTCAATCCTGTCACCACCATCATCTTCGCCTGGTTTATACTGCATGAGCAGATTACGGTTTTCTTTATTCTTGGCACTCTCCTGATACTTGTAGGCATGTATCTGGCTGACAGGCACTGATGTTGAATGGATGATTTTTACCTGATCATAAACAAGAAGCTAACGATGAACGAACTGATTACTGAACTGAATGATGTGCTTTGGGGCTATTTGCTGGTAGGTGTGCTCATTGCCTGTGGTTTGTGGTTTACGTGGCGTACACGCTTTGTGCAGTTCCGTATGGTGGGTGAGATGCTGAGGCTGTTGGGCGACCAGGTTGTTACGTCGCATCAACAAGGCCATCGTCACGTGTCCTCATTCCAAGCCTTTGCCGTCTCAGTAGCCACTCGCGTAGGGACGGGCAATCTGGCAGGTGTGGCTACAGCCATTGCCGTCGGAGGTCCTGGTGCTGTCTTCTGGATGTGGATGATAGCGCTGATAGGCTCAGCTACTGCCTTTGTGGAATCTACGCTGGCTCAGTTGTTCAAGCGGCATCATAGTGATTCGTTCATTGGTGGTCCGGCCTATTATATCAAGAAAGGTCTGCACAAGAATTGGATGGCTGTCCTTTTTGCCATACTCATCACGCTGACCTTCGGACTGTCCTATAATTCCATCCAGGCAAACACCATCTGTAATGCTATGCAGCAGGCTTTTGGCTGGTCGCCGCTGTGGGTAGGACTGGCGTTGGCAACATTGGCCCTGCTCATCGTTTTTGGTGGCATTCATCGCATTGCCAGGGTCAGTTCCATACTGGTACCGCTGATGGCTGTCGGCTATTTCCTGCTGGCTGTAGTCATCATTGTCATGAATATCGGGCAGATGCCCCATATCCTGCGCTTAATAGTAGAAAGTGCATTCGGTCTGGAACAAGCTGTCGGAGGTGGTTTGGGAGCGACGATGATGAACGGTATCAAGCGTGGCCTCTTCTCCAACGAGGCAGGTGAGGGCAGTGCCCCTAACGTAGCGGCAACAGCTGCTGTCTCTCATCCGGTGAAACAAGGTCTGATTCAGGCGTTGGGCGTTATGACTGATACGCTGTTTGTGTGTTCGTGTACGGCTTTCATCATTCTGATTAGCGGACTCTACCAGTCGCCAGAAATGAATGGCATTGTGCTGACGCAGTCGGCACTGCAGTCAGAGGTTGGAGCCATAGGACCAGTCTTCGTGGCTGTTGCCATCTTGCTCTTTGCGTTCAGCAGCATCATAGGCAACTATTATTATGGTGAAGCTAACATCCGTTTCATGACTGACAATCGTTGGGTGCTAACTATCTTCAGAATCTTTTCAGGTGGTGTGGTAGTCATGTTCGGTGCTCTGGCTACCCTTGACCTGGTGTGGAGTCTTGGTGACTTGTGTATGGCGATGCTGACGGCCTGCAACCTCATAGCCATTGTGTTGCTGGGACGCTATGCCTTCCGCCTGCTTGACGACTACCGCCAGCAGAAGCGACAGGGCATCAAGGAGCCTACGTTTCATCGTAGTCAACTACCAGAGTTGGCTGAAGAATTGGAGTGTTGGGATTAAATCATCACTTGACTTTTCAGGCAATCACTTGACTTTCCATACGTTCAGTATAATCCCCTTGAAGTCTTGCGACCAGTCTGGCTGGCAGACAAAAAGCGCATTGTTCAGCCAGTCGTAGGGACTGTCCTTGGGAGCCTCGAACTGAGGTGCTGCCTTGAAATAGAAGGTGGGCTGCCCTTGGGCATCCTTGCCGTTGTGGATGATGCCGCGATTGCGTACGTGGATGTAGGTACCATCGTGGGTCTGAATACTATAGATAGCCTCCAGTTCTGTGCGACTGCCATCCACGTTGGCCAGCTGATAGTCTGCTCCGCCATTGAGAATGGTTCCGTGCAACAAAGGACCTTCAAAGGTACCTCCCGTGATAGGGATGACAATGCGACGGCCATGAGGTGTCTCGCCAAGGGTGTAGGTCTGGCCCAGTGTCACGCGTAGCTGCATGGCGAATTCCAGCTGGGGTGTGTCTTTGGGTGTTGCCACCTGTGCCAGGGCAGGCACGATAAAGGCCATAAGCAGCCACGTGAGTGAAAGTATTCTCTTCATCTTCTTTTCTTTTTCACAACAGTTCCAAAGCGCGTTTGACGGCATCGTTCATCTCGTTGATGATAGCAAAGTATTCATCCATGCCCCAGAGGTCGCGAGCTACGAGGGCTTTGAGTTGCAGACGCAGGTAGGGCAGTGTCTGCTGGCGTTCCGCCTCGTCCTTGGGGCGTACCTTCTGTTTCTCGCCTTCAGCAAAGATGTTGTCAATGACCTGTTGGGGAATGTCAAAGCGACTGCGGAAGTCGGCAAAATCCTTGTACTGTCCCTGCAGAATCTTGCGATGCTGGTCCACATATCGGAGATTGCCGTTGATGACCATTCCTTTGGCAGACAGTTCCCGATGGTAGCGAGTGTACTTGGTGGTGTCCAAGGGTACGAACTCGTCAGGCATGATGCCTCCACCTCCATATACCACGCGATGGTTCCTCAGCGTATAGTATTTGAGCGAGTCGGCAAAGTGTACACTGTCTGCAGACATCAGTTCGCCACTCTTCAGGCGGTTATAGACATCCATGGCATAGTCGCGTCCCTTGCCCTTCTCGTAAGGTTTCTGAATGCAGCGTCCGGAAGGAGTATAGTAATGGGCAATGGTCAGTCGGATCATCGAACCGTCAGGCAGGTCTATGGGTCGCTGGACGAGTCCCTTGCCAAAGGTGCGGCGCCCCACTACGATGCCCCGATCCTGGTCCTGGATGGCTCCAGAGACAATCTCTGCTGCCGAGGCGGTGTAGCTGTCTACGAGCACGATGACTTTGCCTTCTGTAAACAGTCCTCCCCCCTTAGCCTTGTATTCGGTGCGCTGTGCCTGACGTCCCTCCGTATAGACTATCAGGTCATTGCTCTTCAGGAACTCGTTGGCTATCTGGACAGCAGCGTGCAGGAATCCGCCTCCGTTCTCCTGCAGGTCGAGCACCAGTGACTGCATGCCTTGCTTCTTCAGCTTCTTGAGGCTCTCGCAGAACTCGTCGTAGGTGGTAGCACCGAAGCTGCCAATGCGGATATAGCCTATTTGGGGACGGAGCATGTAGGAAGCATCGATGGAGTGGACAGGAATCTTGTCGCGCACTACAGTGAACAGCAAGGTGTCTGCTATCTCCCGCCGGACGATGCCCAGGCGGACCTTAGTTCCCTTGGGACCACGCAGACGACGCATGATTTCCTCTTTAGACATCTTGACACCTGCAATAATAGTGTCGTTAACCTTGACTATGCGGTCGCCAGCCAGGATGCCTACCTTCTCAGAAGGACCGTTGGTGACAGGCTGGATGACCAGCAGGGTGTCCTCTACCATGTTGAATTGTACACCAATGCCCTCGAAGTTACCCTGCAGGGGTTCGTTGGCTGCTTTTACCTCCTTGGGTGTAAGGTAGCTGCTGTGTGGGTCCAGTTTTTCCAGCATACCCCGAATGCCGTCTTCTACCAGTTTCTGTTCGTCAACGCTGTCGACATAGAGGTTGTTGATGGCCATTTCGGCAATCTGTAGCTTGCGCAAAGGAGCGTCGGCTCCCAGGTTGATGCGCATCTGTGCGCTGGCTATCGTGGTAAACAGCGATAGAATTGCTGTAAACAATATGTTTCTATTCATAGTCATAGTCTTCAGGCTTGTCTTCTTCGATGACGAGGTTGTCGATGATGAAGTTCTGGCGCTCCATGGTGTTCTTGCCCATATAGTATTCAAGCAGTTTCTGCACCTGGTCGTTCTTGTGCAGGGTGACCTGTTCCAGTCGGATGTCCGGACCAATGAATCCTGCAAACTCCTCTGGCGAAATTTCACCCAGTCCCTTGAATCGGGTGATTTCCGGGTCGGGTCCCAAGTCCTGGATGGCTGTCACGCGCTCTTCTTCGCTGTAGCAGTAACGAGTGACAAAGTCGCCTTTCTTGCCATCGTCCCTCATGACCTTGTTACGGATTTTGGTACGCTTGTTGCGGACGCGGAACAGCGGGGTCTGTAGCACATAGACATGACCTTTCTTGATGAGTTCCGGGAAGAACTGCAGGAAGAAGGTGATGATCAGCAGTCGGATGTGCATGCCGTCGACATCGGCATCAGTAGCCACGATGACCTTGTTATAGCGCAGGGTATCCAGTCCTTCCTCGATGTCGAGGGCAGCTTGTAGCAGGTTGAATTCCTCGTTCTCGTAGACCACCTTCTTGGTCAGTCCGAACGAGTTGAGTGGCTTGCCTCGCAGTGAGAAGACAGCCTGTGTGTTGACATCGCGGCTCTTGGTGATGCTTCCGCTGGCTGAGTCGCCCTCGGTAATGAAGATGCACGACTCCTCCTTGCGTTCGTTCTTCGCATCGGAAAAGTGGATACGGCAGTCGCGCAACTTGCGATTGTGCAGGTTGGCTTTTTTGGCTCGCTCACGAGCCAGTTTTGTGACGCCAGCCATCGCCTTGCGCTCGCGCTCGCTCTCCTTGATTTTGCCTTCGATGACCTCGGTAACATCCTGGTGGATATGCAGGTAGTTGTCTACCTGTTGCTTGATGAAGTCGCCCACATATTTGTTGATGGTATCGCCATCGGGAGCCATCTGGGTAGAGCCTAACTTGATTTTGGTCTGGCTTTCGAAAACAGGTTCCTCGACATTGATGGCAATGGCTGCTACGATACCTGTGCGGATGTCTCCGTATTCATACTTGCCAAAGAACTCCTTGATGGTCTTGGCAATGTGCTCCTTGAAGGCACTCTGGTGGGTTCCGCCTTGGGTGGTATGTTGTCCGTTGACGAACGAGTAGTATTCTTCGCCATACTGGTTGGCATGGGTGAAGGCTATCTCAATGTCGTCGCCTTTCAGGTGGATGATAGGGTAGAGGGCATCGTTGGTCATACGGTCCTTCAACAAGTCTTCCAATCCATGACGTGACAGGATGCGACGGTTGTTGTACATGATGGCCAGTCCCGTGTTCAGGTAGGTATAGTTGCGCAACATGTTCTCCACGATGTCGTCGTGGAAGGAATATTCCTTGAAGAGCGTGTTGTCAGGCTCGAAATAGATGTAGGTTCCGTTTTCGTCCTGCGAGGCTTCTGTCACGTCACTCTGCAGGATGCCTTTCTCAAAGACAGCACGACGGACTTTGCCCTCGCGATAGCTGGCCACCTCGAAGTGGGTGCTGAGGGCGTTGACAGCCTTGACACCGACACCATTCAGTCCCACAGACTTCTTGAAGGCCTTTGAGTCATACTTACCTCCCGTGTTGAGTACGCTGACCGCTTCGATAAGCTTGCCCTGTGGGATGCCTCGTCCATAGTCGCGGACAGAGACGCGCAGGTTGTCCTCGATATTGATTTCGATGCGGTCGCCCGCATTCATCTTGAATTCGTCGATGGAGTTGTCTATCACTTCCTTGAGCAGTACGTAGATACCGTCTTCGGGCAGTGAGCCGTCACCCAGTCGTCCGATGTACATGCCAGGACGCGTACGGACGTGCTCCATGTCGCTGAGATGCCGGATGTTGTCATCCGTATAGGCTACTTGTTCCAGGTTTTGTTCGTTGATGTTATTGTCTTCGTTCATAAGTTCTTCTGATAGCACCTGCGGCGCTTATGTTGTTCATGTTCAAGATATTGCCATTGGCTCTGTACTTTCTCGTTGGTCTCCATCTCCACGTTGGTCTCGCCCCACTTGAAGCCGTATTTTTGGTAGTGAGGTATGAGGTCGTAGAAGAGCAGTGCATTGGCGCCCTTCTGCTGGTATTCTGGCAGAATGCCGATGAGCATCAGGTCCAGACACTCAGCCTTGTGGAACTTCAGGGCTCGCAGGCAGTGCCACCAGCCAAAGGGCCACAGGCGCCCGTTCTTACACTTCTGCAGGGCACGGGTCATGTTGGTGATGCTGATGCCCACGCCAATGAGTTTGTGGTCGGGGGTGTTCCAGTCCTCTATGAGGCAGATCATATCCATGTCGAGCATGGGGAAGTACATCTTCAGGTACTCGTCAATCTGGGCCTCCGTCATCTGCGAGAAGCCGTATATGTTCTGGTACGACTTGTTGACGACATCGAGCACCTTGCGTCCGTACTGCTCCTTGCCCAACACCTGACTGCGCTTGGGGTGAAGGGTGTGCAGGTTGTAGCGCTTCTTCACCATTTCAGCCACTTTCTTGTATTTCTCAGGCATACCGTCCTTAGGCACGATGAGTTTGTACTCTACGTAGTCGTTATCCTTTTCCCAGCCCCCTAGCTGCTCCATGTGCTGTGGGTAGTAAGGGTAGTTGTAGATGGTAGCCATTGTGCCCAATTGGTCGAAACCTTCGATGAGCATGCCCTCGGGATCCATATCTGTGAATCCTAAAGGCCCGACTATCTTTGTCATTCCTTTAGAGCGGCCCCATTGTTCTACAGCGTCGAACAAGGCACGGCTGACCTCCAAGTCATTGATAAAGTCAATCCATCCAAAGCGTACGCTGCTGGTTTTCCAAGCCTCGTTGGCCCTGTGGTTGATGATGCCGGCAATGCGCCCTACCACTTTTCCGTCCTTGTAGGCCAGGAAATACTCGGCTTCGCAGAACTCGAAAGCCGAGTTTTTGTTCTTGCTCAGCGTATGGAGTTCATCTCTGTACAGGTTGGGAGCATCGTATTCATTGCCCCGATATAAGTCATAGTGAAATTGTATGAAGGTGTCAAGTTCCTTCTTGTTGTTAACCTTGCGAATCTCTACTGATGGCATATCTCTTTGTTTCATTAATTGTGCAAAGATAGGGAAAAAGCCCGAGATGCCCAAATCTTTAACTAATTTTACGGCAAATAAAGAGTTTGTGTTCCCCTTTCGATGTAGTAGTGGCGAAAATGTAAACACTGCCACCATCCTTGAGTTTTAATTTCTTGCGAAGCTGGTCGGCAGAGAGCGGAAAGTTGCGCACGGCGATGTTGGCCTGCCCTATGTCAGCCAAAGCAGTCTTCAGCTCTTGTTTGTTCATCGACGAAACACAGTCAATCCGGAAACCTCGTCCGGGGAAATCGCTGATGTCCTCAGAGGCGAGATACAGGTGAGAGTTCTGTGCTACTTGCTGAACGGGAAATCTTTCCTCCAGCGCATCAAAACATCCCGCCTTCATCAGCGAGGCATTAGGTTCGTAGAGGTAGGTAGCCTCCTCCAGGCCCGTCAAAGATTCCCAGGCAGGGAATGTATTGTTCCCAGGCAGGGAATATTTTTTTTCCAGGCAGGGAATAAAATCGAAGGTTTTGCCGTTGTTGACACAATACAGGTGTATGTTATCAGCCTTCTCCCTATGGAGCAACACCAAGAGCAGCTCCTTGCACTCGTTGTCAACACTGACTATGTGGACTTCCGACACATGATGTGGAACGGCTGTTGACGTGCTGTTGAGGTCGCTGACAGCTTTGCGCCAGTCAAGCATGGGCGAAAGTTTCAGGATGACTTTGTCGGCCTTCTCCATCAGCAAGGGCAGCAGTTCCAACACATTGGGTGTACAGTCCTCTATGCCGTATGTTCGTCCTCCGTGCTCATTGCGCCGGGCAGGGTCTAGAAAGATGACAGAGACAGGGGAGGTGCGTGTTAGGTATGTTGCTGTATCACAGCAACATACAGTGCAGTCGTGCTTCAGTGTGCGGAAGTTCTCCTTAGCAATGGCACAGAGTTCCTCGTTTTGTTCTACATAGGTGCGCTGGTGGAAGCCTTGCGACATCCAGTAGAAGTCAACCCCGAAGCCGCCTGTCAGGTCTATGAAGGCTTCACCCTCACCAGCCAGCAGTGCTTTGTAACGGGCCGTCTGCTCAGAGGAACATTGCTCCATGTTCAGGTGGGGTGGGTAGACGATGCCCTCCGTTGCAGCCCATGTGGGTATTTTCCGTCTGGCCGTCTGCCATCCGGCTATCTGCTGCAGGGCTGCAGTCAGGTCGACCTCAGTGTCCTTCCCCCCTTGCAACGCCAGCTTCCGTACATCGTCGGAAGCATGTTGGCGAACAAAATCCCATGTCTTTTCGTTCATAAACATGTTGCAAAGATACAAAATATATTTAAATTATGAACTATGAACTATGAACTATGAACTATTTTTTGTATCTTTGCAGCGTATTAATACATGACAGATTATGAAAATAGCTTTAATCGGCTACGGCAAGATGGGCAAGATGATAGAGCAGATAGCCCTCAGCCGTGGTCATGAAATTGTGAGTATCATTGACGTAGACAACCAACAGGACTTCGAAAGCGAGGCTTTCCGTTCAGCTGATGTTGCAATAGAGTTTACAGCACCTCAGGCCGCTTATGGCAATTATCTGAAAGCCTGGAAGGCCGGTGTCAAGGTGGTGAGTGGTTCGACAGGCTGGATGAAGGAACATGGCGATGACGTGAAGAAAGCCTGCACAGCAGAAGGCAAGACCCTGTTCTGGGCCTCGAACTTCTCAATAGGTGTAGCCATCTTCTCGGCAGTCAACAAATATTTGGCTAAGATTATGAACCAGTTCCCCCAGTACGATGTAGAGATGGAAGAGACCCACCATGTCCACAAGCTGGACCATCCCTCAGGTACAGCCATCACGCTGGCAGAAGGAATCTTGGAGAACCTGGACCGCAAGGAGGCTTGGGCAGAGGACACGACAGACCCCAAGCTGTTGCGTATTGACCATATCCGCCGTGGTGAGGTTGCTGGTATCCATACGGTTCGCTATGACTCAGAGGCCGACATCATCACCATCACCCACGATGCCCACTCGCGTCAAGGCTTTGCCCTCGGTGCCGTTCTTGCCGCTGAGTACACCAAAGAGCATCAGGGACTGCTCACCATCTCAGACATGTTTAAATTTTAATAACAGAATATGTTTAGAAGATTCTTTTCTTTTGAAGGCAGAATAGGAAGGTTAGAGTATTTTCTATCGGCTATAATAGTGGGGTTACCATTAATCCCCTTTAATTACCTTTCTTCCTGGGAGTCAGAAACACCAATTATACCAATAGTAGCATTTATTATTTATATTATACTATCATGGTTTTTACTCTCTCAAGGCGCAAAACGTATGCATGACTTGGGCTATAGCGGATGGTGGCAACTGATACCTTTTGCTCCAGCAGTGATGATGATAATAGAAGGAGAACATAAAGAAAACGATTATGGACCTGCTTTAAAAAGTAATACCATATCTAAATCAGAGCAGTGGGCAAAGTTTATCTGCGTTCTAATTCTATACCTACTCTTTCTCTGGTGGGTAAAATCATGGTGGGGACTGTTGGTTATCCCGTTCATCTACGATGTCTATATCACCAAGAAAATCAAGTGGCAGTGGTGGAAGGAGGCCGAAGGACCTACCAGGTTTATCATGTCATGGGTAGACGCATTGGTGTTTGCCCTCGTTGCCGTCTACTTCATCAACCTGTTCTTTTTCCAGAACTACGTCATTCCCTCGAGTTCGCTGGAGAAGTCGTTGTTAACGGGTGACTACCTGTTTGTCAGCAAGGTGTCGTACGGGCCCCGCATCCCTGAGACACCGCTCACTATGCCGCTGACACAACACACCTTGCCCCTCTTTGAGTGCAAGTCGTACATGGAGTGGCCCCATTGGGACTATCGTCGTGTAAAAGGCCTGGGTCAGATACAGCTGAACGATATCGTAGTCTTCAACTATCCTGCTGGTGACACCATCTGCTCAGCACCCCAGTATCAGGCCTATGACTTCTACCAGATGTGCTACCAGATAGGCTATCAGATGTACCCCCAGCGTCCTGACCCCGATTCGCTGTCGCAGGCAGACCTGCCCCGATACTTTAATGCCATCTATCAGGCTGGCCGTGAGGCTATTGTGCAGAATCAGGCCGAGTATGGTGTCATCGATACGCGTCCTGCCGATCGCCGCGAGAACTATGTGAAGCGCTGTGTAGGGCTGCCTGGTCAGACACTGCAAATCAAGGACCGCATAATCTACATCAATGGCAAGGCGAACAAGGAGCCAGACAACGTACAGTACACCTATCATGTGAAACTGAAGCAAGCCCTTGATGATGATACGATGAAGGACTTGGGCATCACGATGGAAGACCTGATGAGTCTCAACACACAAGGTTATATGCCCCTGACCAACTATGCTGTTCAGGAACTGAAGAAGCGCACCGACTTGGTTGAGAGCATCTCGCTGAATACCGATGCCAACGAGCTGGACATCTATCCGCTGAACGGAAACTTGCACTGGACGCGCGACAACTATGGCCCCATCTGGATTCCCAAGAAGGGTGAGAGCATCAGTCTGACACTGAAGAATCTGCCCATCTACGAGCGGCCTATTCGTACCTATGAAGGCAACAAGCTGGAGGTGAAGGACGGCAAGATATACATCAACGACCAGGTAGCTACCAAGTACACCTTCAAGATGGACTATTACTGGATGCAGGGTGACAACCGTCACAACTCGCTCGACTCCCGCTATTGGGGCTTTGTGCCCGAAGACCATATCGTGGGCAAGCCCATCTTCATCTGGTGGAGCTCCGATCCTGACCGTCACGGCTTCTCAGGCATCCGCTGGAGCCGTCTGTTCCGCTTTGTCGACAATATCAAGTAAGGGTAGGGGATGTGATGACGAGAAGCTGGTTGAAACTGTTGATGGCATTTGTATCGGCATTTGCGCTGATGCTGGCTGTCCGTGCGCTGGCATTCTCTATACATGGTGTGACAGGAGAGGGGTTGGCCCCGTTCTATCACCATGGCGACCAGCTACTCATCAATCGATGTAGCTACGGCCTGCGTATCGAGGGTAACCGACTGCTACCCTATAGCCGGCTGATGCGACGTGCTGTTCACAAGGGAGACATCATAGCCTTTGAAGCCCCTGACAGCACACTCTCAGGCCTGCTCATAGCCCGTTGCGCGGCTGTTCCTGGTGATACCATCCGAACCACCAGTGGGCTCATGATCGTTCCTGGGCTGAAAACCTGTGCCAAGACAGACTACTATTGGTTCGAAGCCCTGAACCCGCACAATCCCGTCGACTCGCGTCATCTGGGATTTATACCCGAAAGCAGTATCGTCGGTCGGGTGGTCACTGTACTCTACAATCGCAAAAACTTTTGGCTGCAATGACTACCGCACTATTACAAACCACCTACTTCGGACCCGTCCAGTGGTATCAGAAGCTCTCCCGCTATGACCTCTGTCTGATAGAACAATACGACTCCTATCAGAAGCAGACCTATCGCAACCGCTGTCTCATCAGTACGGCAAACGGTATCCAGGCATTGACAGTTCCCGTGGAGCATACGGACGATAAGCCGCTGGTCAAGGATCTCCGCATCAGCGACCATAACCAGTGGCGACGTGTACACTGGAATGCCCTGCAGAGTGCCTATAGCGAGAGTCCCTTCTTCGACTATTATGCCGATGATATCCGTCCTTTCTTTGAGCAGAAGTACGACTTCTTGATTGATTTCAATGAAGCCATCCGTCAGAAGGTGTGTGAACTTATCGACATCCACCCCACCGTCGAGTACACTTCAGCGTATCAAGTTCAAGGAATCTCCGATTACCGAGACGTCATCCACGCCAAGCATCCTCAGCCAGACCCGGAATTCCAGGCCCGTCCCTATTGGCAGGTTTTCCAGCATAAGCATGGCTTTCAGTCTAATCTCAGTATTCTGGACTTATTGTTTTGCATGGGGCCAGAATCAGTCTTCTATATCTCATAGTATATCAATTATTCAATTATTTAGTAAAGCCGATGATCATCACAGAACAAGACAAGCAAATGATGCGCGAGGCCATCCGCCTCTCTGCAGAAAGTGTGAAAAACGGAGGAGGTCCCTTCGGAGCAGTTATCGCCAAGGATGGCGAAATAGTGGCAGGAACGTCCAATAGTGTAACCCTGCTTAACGATCCCACTGCCCATGCAGAGGTGACCTGTATACGCGAAGCCTGCAGGAAGCTGCATACCTTCGACCTCACAGGCTATAAAATATATACCTCCTGTGAACCCTGTCCCATGTGTCTGGGCGCTATCTATTGGGCTCATCTGGACTGTATCTATTATGCCAACCATCGTAAGGATGCTGCCGATATTGACTTCGACGATGACTTCATCTACCAAGAGCTGGAGAAACCTATGGACCAACGCTCCACACCTATCATACCCCTATTGCGGGAAGAGGCTCTTCCCGTCTTCCGTATGTGGGCTGCGAAACCAGATAAGACAGAATATTAAAGCTGAAGTTCACCTTATTCGTCAGGCCAGGGCTCGAACTGAAGTTCCAGCTCTTTCCACAACGGATCGTGTAATGATTTCTCGTTAGAGAGGTCTGCTGCTGCATGTGATATGCCCAGGCCTAAAAGCCGTATAGGGTTCTCACGACTGATATGCGCTTCATGGATTAGTTGCTTAGCCAATGGCAGTATCTGCTCTTTGGTTAAAAGCACTTTGTCCGTAGTCATGCTGCGTGTTATTTGCCGGAAGTCGGCATACTTTATTTTCACAGTCAGTGTACGCCCCTCAAATCCGTTTTTCTCGAGCCGTCTTAATAACTCTTCTACAGTGTGGTAAAGTGCAATGATAATGGCAGACTTGTTAAAGATGTCATTCTCAAAAGTCTGTTCACAGCTGACCGATTTCCGTTCCCACTCGGCTACTACAGGACGTTCGTCAACACCTCTGGCAAAATCGTAAAAGACGCGTCCCATCTTGCCAAATTCCTGAACTAAGTGTTGCAGCGATACCTTGCGCAAGTCTTCACCTGTGAAAATGCCCATCTGGTGCATGTGTTCTGCCGTCTTGTTTCCCACCCCCCAGATGCGATTCACCTGTAATTGGTCAATAAAGCTCAGCGCTCTGTCTGGATGCACAACTGTCAGACCGTTGGGTTTGCTCCAATCGCTGGCAATCTTGGCCAGGAACTTACAATAGCTGACTCCGGCAGAGGCCGTTAGTCCTGTAGTTTCAAGAATACGTTGTTTAATCTCACGGGCTATATCTACTGCCAGTGGCATTCCTTTCTTATTTTCCGTTACGTCCAGAAAAGCTTCATCAAGTGACAAGGGTTCAATCAGGTCAGTGTAATCCTGGAAGATGCTGCGTATCTGCAAGGATACCTCTTTGTATTTCTGAAAATGAGGCTCTACAATAATGAGTTGCGGGCACAGGCGCTTGGCAACCTGAATACTTTGAGCTGAGTGAACACCATATTTGCGTGCTTCGTAGCTGGCAGTCGACACCACCCCTCTGGGACCGTCGTGCCCCACTGCCACAGGTAGTCCACGCAGTGCAGGTTGATCTCGCTGCTCGACAGCAGCAAAGAACTGGTCCATGTCTACATGTATGATGCGGCGTTGGTTGCACATGCTAATGGTTGCCGACATCAATGAAGGAAGAACAAGCTAACGCCTAGGACGGAAATGGCAGCACCAACGACAGCTCGCCACGTAATGGGTTGGTGGAATAGCCAGTAAGAAGGCAGAATAATGATGATGGGTGTGAGCGCCATCAGCGTGGAGGCAATGCCGGCATTGGTATATTGAACAGCCATGAGTGAGAATCCCACACCCACAAAAGGTCCGAATATCGTCGTGGCTACTGCCATGCTCATGCCTTTCCCGTCGTGTAATGCCTCACGAAGAGGTGAGAGCCCGTCTCGTATATATAGTAATATGGTAAAGCCGACAATACCAGCCACACAGCGGAAGAAATTGGCACTAAACGGAACCAGCCAATCAGGAATCGAGCCGCTCTGGTAATGATCCATGCCTATTTTGCTCAATACCAATCCTACTCCCTGGCATACAGCAGCTCCAACAGCAAAAAGCACTCCATTAAACGGCAGTTTCAACGAAACCTTATGGTGCTTGCCCCTTCCGAGAATGGAGATGCTGATACCTACCAACGTAATGAGCATGGCCACGATGCTCATGGTCGACATCTCCTGTCCCAGCGTCAGCCAAGCCATGCAAGCAGCTGCCAATGGAGCCAGTGTCATGAACAATTGGCCGTAGCGTGAACCAATGATGATATAGCATTGAAACAAGCAGAAGTCTCCAATGAGATAGCCCACGACTCCTGACAGAATCATCCATCCATAGGCTTCCATAGAGCCTCCGGACGGCCATGGCGAGCCCATCACTATCCAAAACAGCATCATGGAGAAAACCAAGGCTAAGGCCATTCGCAACACATTGAGCGTCAGATTACCTAACCGTTTACTGCCAGCCTCACTAAGCAGAGCCGTCGCAGTCCATGAAAATGCTACAGCAATAGAGATGAACTCGCCAATGTAAGTCATCAGTTTATCCAGTTACTCCGCCAACAGCTTTTGCGCCATGGCACGACCAAGCGCTTCACACTGGGCCTTGCTCTCAGGAGTCAGGCTCTGCTTGATCTCCACAGGTTCTCCTACTGCTTCGAAGTGTAAGCGCTCATCGTTCCAACGCTGTATTTCAGAAACAGCCTTCGAGGCCCATCCGTAAGAGCCGAACCAACCTAAGAGGTGGTTCTTGATGTCCTTGCCAGACAATTCGGAGAGAAGCACATCCATCTCATGATATAAGGCAGTGTTGTAAGTGGGAGCACCCACAATGAGGCCTTTATAACGGAATACATCACGGATGATGTATGAATGGTGGGTCTTGGAGACATTGTACATGACAATATTCTTGACTCCTGCTTCCGAAGCAGCACGCGCTATCACCTCAGCGGCACGCTCGGTATTGCCATACATGGTGCCATAGCAAATCACCAGACCCTGTTCCGTTTCATATTTTGACATCCGGTCGTATTCTGCCACCACTTTGTTTATATACTGGTGCCATACAGGTCCGTGGGTGGCGCAAATGTAGTCAAGCTTCACATCAGCCAGTTTCTTGAGGGCATTCTGTACTGGTGTACCATATTTGCCCACGATATTCGAGTAGTAGCGAACCATCTCAAGCCAGAAGGTATCACAGTTGATCTGCTCGTCAATGACACCACCGTTCAAGGCACCAAAACAGCCAAAGGCATCGCCGCTGAACAGCGTTGTCCCACAGAGCGTCACCATGGTTTCAGGCCAGTGCACCATGGGGGTGAGTACAAACTTCAATGTCTGTTTACCCAAGGCCAGCGTGTCACCATTCTTGACTTCCAGCGTTCCTTCGCTGATGCCATAGAAGCCCTCCATCATCTGGAAGGTTTTCTTGTTGCCTACAATCTGAATCTCGGGATAGTATTTCTTGATCAGTGCGATACTGCCGCTGTGGTCAGGCTCCATGTGGTTGATGACCATATAGTCGATAGGACGTTCTCCGATGACTTCATGGATATGTTCCAGGAACTGGGTGAAGAAGTCAACCTCGACGGTATCTATCAAGCATACCTTCTCGTCGTCAATGAGGTAGGAGTTATAGCTGACACCATTGGGCAGAGGCCATAGTCCCTCAAAGAGTGACTTGTTGCGGTCGTTAACGCCTACATAGTAAATGTTTTCAGTAATTTTCTGCATAGTCTCTTATATTTTCTTTGGATGTTATTGTTTGTCTTTCATCTGCCTGCCGAATTCAGGAGATACATAGTTGTATAGACTCCGGCAGCTCTCAGCAGAGAACTGCAATGCGCTTTCGATGACCCGGTCCCACTGCTCCCCGGTAAGTCCGTTGGCCATTTCCTTTTGAGTGATGTTATGGTGTAAGAGTCCGAAGATAAAACCCGCATTGAAGTTGTCGCCGGCTCCAATAGTACTCACTGGGTTGAAGGACTCAATGGGGTATTGCTTCTTCAGTCCGGCCTCTGCTCTCAGTTCAACAGGCTTGTCGGCCTGGGTGTACACAAACTTCTTCGTGTAGAACATGATTTGTGAACGGTAGATGACATCTGGGTCGCTCTTCTTGAACAGGATGTCAAAGTCCTCAGAAGAGCCACGTACAATGTCCGCCAGTTCAAAGTTCTCCAGCAGGTTGGGCGTCAGCTTCATGACCTCGTGCTGATGCGAGGCACGGAAGTTGACGTCGTAGTATAGGATGGCTCCCCGTTCGTGCGCATAGTCCAGAAAGCCTTTCACCTGAGGACGGATGACAGGGTTCAGTGCATAGTACGAACCAAAGAGCACGACGTCGTCAGGATTTACTTCCGGGTAGGTAAAGTCCAGCCTGTCGTGGGGATGGTCTTTATAGAAAATGTAGTCAGCATTGTTTTGCTCATTGAGAAAGGCCAGCGACAATGGTGACTTTGAGTCTGGATAGACATTGACGCAGTCGGCATTGCATCCGTTGTCCTTTAAGAACTGAATGATCATCTGGCCAATACGGTCGTTACCTGTCTCGCTGATGAAGCTGGTTGGCACACCCGAGCGGGCCAGTGAGATCAGGGCATTGAATGTTGAGCCACCAGGAACAGCCTGTATGGGCTGGTCATTCTTGAAGATAATGTCAAGCACAGTCTCTCCGATTCCGATTACTTTTCGCATAGCATTTTCAATTTTTCCTGCAAAGATACGAAATAAAGTGAAAAGTGAAAAGTGAAAAGTGAAAAAATTTGTATCTTTGCATCCGATTATGACGAAATATAATACAACAAGGCTTTCCAGCGGGCTGCGCATCATCCATCTGCCTTCCTCGTCGCCAGTGGTCTATTGCGGCATAGGAATTGCTGCCGGGTCCAGACAAGAGTCGCCAGGTGAAGAGGGCTTGGCTCACTTCTGCGAGCATACCACCTTCAAGGGCACTGCCAGGCGTTCATCCATGCAGATACTCAACAGTCTTGAGCGCTTCGGGGGCGATTTGAATGCTTTCACCAACAAGGAAGACACGGTCTTCTATGCAGCCATCCAGCGTGAGCATTTCATGCGTGCCGTCGACCTGCTGACGGATATCGTTTTCCATAGCCAGTATCCACAGCATGAGATAGACCATGAGATAGATGTCATCTGTGACGAGATAGAGAGTTATAATGACTCGCCTGCCGAATTGATATATGACGAGTTTGAGAACTTGCTCTTTACAGGTCACCCTTTGGGGCATAACATATTAGGAACAAGAGAGCGAGTTCAGGGATTCACATCTGTGGATGCCCAACGCTTTACACGTCGTTACTATCGCCCCGACAATGCTATCTTCTTTGTATATGGCCATGTCGACTTCCCCCGACTTGCAAGGGCCCTGGAGTCAAGGTGCGCCAGCGTGTCCGTGCCCAGCGACGATCGTGCAGCCCTCGCCCCTCCTGCCGCTCCTCCCTCCTGTTCGTCCGCTCCTCCCCCTCCTCCCGCTCATCATCAGGCACATGTCATGCTGGGCAGCAAGGCCTATGCCTGGAGCGACCCCCGTCGCATGCCACTCTGTCTGCTCAACAACATGCTGGGCGGTCCCGGAATGAATGCGCGTCTGAATCTTTCATTGCGTGAACGTCATGGACTTGTGTATACTGTTGAGAGCTCCATGGTCAGCTATCGTGACACGGGCTGTTGGAGCGTGTATTTTGGCTGCGACCATCACGATGTAAAACGCTGTCTCCGTTTGGTTCGGCACGAGTTGGACCGGTTCATGCAACATCCGTTGAGCGATAGGCAGCTTACTGCAGCCAAACGCCAATTGAAAGGCCAGTTGACGATAGCCTGTGACAATCGTGAACAGTTTGCCCTCGATTTTGCACGTCATTTCTTGCATAACAACCAAGAGCGTCATATGACCGACCTTCTGGCTCGTATTGATAGTATCACTGCCACACAGATACAGGATGTGGCACAGGAGTTGTTTGCACCTGACCGGCTCCAATTGCTGATATTGTAGGCCCGACTTATGTCGCTTCTCTTGATGACAGACGGACGTGTTGTCCGTCTTTTTTCATGATAATAGCTATTAAAAGAACTTGCGATGAGAAAACTCTTGGTTGCTGCCTTGTTGGCAGTGTCGTCTGTGGGTATGGCGCAGACGTTTGAGACACGGTATGAACGCCCTGTCCACGATTTGATGCAGGACGTGGCGCGCCGCTTTGGCGTGAAGTTTAAGTTCGACAAGAACGTAGACACCATAGGCAAGAAAATGCCCTATGCTGACTTCCGCGTGCGCCCCTATTCCTTGGAGATGACGCTCGACAACATCTGCAAGCACTATGACTGGAACTGGTGGAAGCAAAGTGGCAACGTCTATAAAATCAAGTTGTACGAATATCCGCGTCGTCATGAGGCAGAGGGCAGGATGATGCTCGACTGGCTCTCGTCCCTATATAATAATAAGGAGCAGTGGGAGGCTCGTCGTGACACCCTGCGCAAGGAGGTGCGTCAGCGACTGGAACTGGACAAGTTCCTCGACTCGTGCGTGGTGAAAAAGGACAAGAAGGGCAACCTGGTGCGTCCCGTCATCCTCTCGAAGATTCGCAAGCACGACGGCTATACCACGCAGAACATCTGCATCGAGCTGACCCCCGGACAACACCTCTTCGGAACTATCTATGCGCCACGGAAGAGTTCAAAGTTTAAGGTTCAAGGTTCTCTGACCAAGGTCAGAGCGACCCAAGGGTCGATGACAAAGTTCAAAGCAAAGCACGCCCTGATTGTCTGCCCCGACGGACACTGGCCCTACCGCTATCGTAAGGACGAGCAGCAACGCTTAGGTACACTCGCCCGCATGGGTGCCGTCTGTGTAGACTTCGACCTCTATGGATGGGGAGAGAGTCAGAAAGAGGTGGGCGACCATCATAGCAGTCGGGCTCATGTCTATCAGGCTGCCTGTGGCTACATCCTCCTGGACTGGATGCTGAAGAACCGTAAGGATATCGACACAGAACGTGTGGGCGTGATGGGCGGCTCTGGTGGTGGTACACATACTGTGCTGCTCTCGCTATTGGACGAGCGCGTCACAGCTTCAGCCCCTGTGGTCCATCTGGCCTCACACTTCGATGGTGGCTGTCCTTGCGAGAGCGGAATGCCCGTCCAACTGTCAGCGGGAGGCACCTGCGAACCCGAACTGGCTGCCGTGATTGCTCCCAAGCCCATGCTCGTCGTGAGCGACGGAGGCGACTGGACATCTAGCGTGCCCACGCTGGAATTCCCCTACTTGCAACGCATCTACAGTTTCTATGGAGCCCAGGACAAGGTGCGTAATGTCCACCTGCCCAACGAGCGCCACGACTTCCGCGAGAACAAGCGCAAGGCCGTCTATGACTTCTTCATCGACGTCTTTGGACTGGACCGCTCGATGCTCGACGAGAGTAAGATAGAGATAGAACCAGAAGAAACACTGAAATCGCTGTATAAGTAATTCCAAGAGGCTCAAACGAAAGTTGAGCCTCTTTTCTACTTAACATTTGCAATACTGATGCGTATATAGCATAGTATGACACAGCAAGAGTTTGAACATATAGTCCCGACACTTCGCCCGCATCTGAAAGATATCGGACTGAAATTCTTTGGCGACGAAGAAACGGCTGAGGACATAGCCCAGGAAACTCTGATGCGACTTTGGCTATTGCGTAATCGCATTGACCTGCAAACGAATATCGAGCCCTTAGCTGTCCGAATGGCAAAGAATTTATGTGTCAGTATTTGGCGTAAACAAAAAGTAAGACAGGGAAAAGCCCTGCAAGTAGATTTTCCTGCAAGCGAAGACACGCTACGCAATATGGTGCTCAAGGAAGATGTAAAAAGGCTATATGAGGCCATTGAGCATTTGAATCCCGCAGAACAGCGTCTTTTCCGAATGCGGCATGAAGCAGAAATGGACATTCAGCAAATAAGCATAGCGACAGGTATTGGCGTTCGCTCCATCAGTGCCATGCTTAGTACTGCGAAACGTAAACTAATAGAAATACTTACCCAGAAAGGAGGCATACAATGAAAAAAGACCTGATAGAAAAACTGCTAAACGAGCAGACCACTCCAGAAGAAGAACATCTGATTGCCAAAATGCTTCAGCAAGAGGAGGATATGGAGTCTTGGCTCATAGAGGACGAGACGGCAGTGTACGATCATATTGTAGCCAAGCGACAAGCCAGGCGACGCTTTCTGCGCTGGGCGATAGCTGCTGTAATAGTAGCCCTTCTGATAAGTGGCGCTACACTTCTTTGGCCACAACAGGCTTCTGACCCCCAGGTGGCAACAACATCGAACGTCATCCTTAACAATCAGCCCAACGATACCAAGCAACAGCCTTTGTTGCCCCCAACAGATATCCAACAGCCTGTTCCCCAAAAAGCCAAAGGGAAGGCCGTTAAGCACCGTCAAATATCCGCAACAGACAGTTTGAATTATTATATTGCACGACTGGAGAAAGAATTGGAGAACGTCAACGAAAGCACTTATCACACAAAAGCTGAAGAGGTGCTTCGCGCTGATGCCCGTCTGCAAAAACTTGTCCAGCGCATCATGATAGGTGAACTGACAAAAGACAATGTACCTGCAGAGGCATTGAATACGAACAAAACGATGGAGGAACAGCCATGAGACGTATCATATTAACCGTTTGTGTCGCGTTTGCGACACTCAGCGCAAGTGCCCAAACCGTCAGCAATAATTATGGAGACCTACGCGCCAAAGTGCTCCATGTAGAGCAGAAGTTTACTGGGCAAAACACGATGAATGACCAAGCCATTGCTGTCATAGTACGCGAATTGGCCCACAATTATCAAGGTCGTCTTTCGAATCCTCAATTTGAGGAATTGAGAAAGACCATAGAGGGAATGCGCAAGCAAATCAGCAAGCATACTTGGCAAACAATATTGGATGAATCCATCAATATATTGCAAGAGAAGACTGACACACTCGACATACAGCAACGCATTTTAGACTATTACAGGCGAGTTCCAAAGGAACAAATCTATATTCATACGGATAAGCCCTATTATGTACCTGGTGATACCGTCTGGTTCCGAGCTCATTTGGTGGATGCTGTCACCCACACACCCATAAGTCGTTCGCGCTATATCTATGTTGAGCTATTGGATAATGCCACAGATACCTTGGTACAGCGTATCATGGTGAAGTGCGATTCTCTGACCGATGGTCAGAGTGTGGCGTCGCCATCTAACGGAGTATTTGCCAATGCTATCACACTGCCCCGCCAATTACGTAGTGGCAGTTACACTTTAGCAGCCTATACCCAATGGATGCGAAACTTCCCTGTAGAACGATTCTTCTATAAGCAATTGCTGGTGGTAGGCAATACTTCCCTGTCGGGCTTTCAGTCCGAAGCCATCGGACTCCCAGTCCGAAGCCATCGGACTCCCAGTCCGAAGCCGTCGGACTCAGAGTTGGAGTTAGGACAGAGAAAAGGACAGCTGCTTATCCAAATGAACAAGCCCACGAGCGAACCCCTCTCATGTGTGCTTTATGGTAGTGGGAACCTCATAGTCACTGACTATACATCAGGGAAGGTATTACGTATTGACAGCCATACACTACGTCCAGGAAACCTCTGCATAGCTATCGTCAACCGCGAGACGGGAGACGTCATTACTGAAAAGCAGACCATCATCGAGGGAAGCCAGCCCCAAATAGCCATCAGTGGCAAAGCTCGTACCCAGAACGAACCGATGGAGTTGTCAATAGACCTTACAGAAGCTGACGGTACACCGCTCAATGGCAGCTTCTCACTATCCGTCACTGACTACGACGTGGTGAAGCCCGACACCTTGCAACCAACAATTGACAAGTATCTGAACCAACAGTCGGATGCCTACCCACTGGCTGATATACTCAGCAGAACATATCCCCGTATTGACTATGGTTTCCAGACCTCGCAGACCATTACTGGGCAGATTCGTGGTACTATCTTCAAAAAAATCAAGAATCCCAAGCTGATGTTGGTACGGCCAGATATAGGATTCCGTCAGACCTTCGAACTTGGCGACAGTTGCCGCTTTACCATCAACGGCCTCGACTTCGCCGACGGTACGACCTACGTACTGGAAGGTATGCGACGTACAGGCAGTACCAGTCTCGTACAACTGAATATCGACCCACAGACATTCCCTACCTTACATTCGCCTTTCTCCTCTGCCACATCAACTCTTTCCGTCCCAGACAACTTCGCAAAGCAGGCTCAAGAGCAGGTGATGTATGGTAGCATAGATCGCGAGATAGAACTGCCCGATGTAGTCAAGGAAAAGAAACGACGACATAAGCCCACCAATCTGTTGGGTGTCATGCCCTTCCGTGCTTTTTATGATGACGACCCCTTGCTCAACAATTTCTACTCGATGGAG
>ONLU01000018.1 GCA_900318795.1 uncultured Prevotellaceae bacterium
TCTTTCTGTGTCATTGAGCAGGATGATGTTCAGCCGGAGAAGTACACAACTTTCTTCCGTAGCGTGATTGCTTTCGGCAGAATCCACATCATCGAGGACAAGCACGAAAAGTTGGAAGTGGCCCGAATGCTTGGCAACCGCTACAATCCGAATCATGATGAAGCCCTGCAGAAAGAGATAGAAAGCGGTCTATCTCGCATGCTGGCCATCCGCTTTGACATCGAGCATCTGACAGGTAAAGAAGCAATAGAGTTGGTAAGAGGGCGTCAGAATAATGAATGATTCTGATTGCATCGCCACACTCTGACCTTGGTCAGAGAATCCCCAGATAGTCAAAGAATTTGTCAGGCCAATAGTTCATAATCAGTTCGTCTGGGAAGTCAGTTTCTGCAAGAAGCGGATAAAGACGCTCGTAGTCGGCAATCTGGAATGAGACCTCCAACAGCGTATGCGCCTCCTTGGCTGCCAACACCAATGGCTCGAAATCGAGTTCGCAAGAGCCGTCGCCCGGATGGCTGATGATGTGAATCCTCGGATTCTTGATGACATTCACCATGCCTTGTGTATTCTCCTCTTTCGTGCCTGCCTGATACCACGCTGCATGAACGCCAGCTATGGCAATGTCGAGCCAGTCTATCTGTTCATCAGTTAGGTCAAGGCTTCCTTTCGTGTCGAGGATGTTGATCTCGCAGCCCATCAGCAACCGTATGCCGTACATCCGCCGAGGCACCACGAACATATTCTTGAAATAAAGCGTAGGACAAGTACCAGGCACACTCGGCCCATGTTCAGTAATTCCCAACACCTCCAGTCCCATGTCGGCAGCCGCCTTTGCCATTTCCTGCAGACTGCTATAGGCATGACCCGATGCCACCGTATGCGTATGTGCGTCTAATAATACCTTTTGACAACTTTTTGCCACCTTTTCGGATGCAAATTTACAACTTTTCGCCATATAATCCAAATGTCTGCTGACTATTATTTCAGTCTTCCATAAGTTAACTGCTGAATGAGTATAGGTCGGCTTCAAATTCCCTTTGTTTTTCCAGTTCCTGAAGTTCTTCGTCAAGACTGATATAATCGTCAGTAATCATCGAGATATACCATGCCACAGAGTGAATCCTTTGGGCTTCTTCAAGTACGGCATGGTATTTTTCATCAGCCCTGACAGAAAATTCACAATACTCAGTAAAGTTCAACGTACCGAACATCCTGCCAGACGAGTATTCTACGTATAGTTCATCAAATAACTCCGGCCAGCTACCGTCTTCATCCTGAGTGCGCCAGATGGAATCAAAGTCTTTCATAGATTCTTTATGACCTTACAAGGGTTTCCTACGGCAACGGTATTTGACGGAATATCACCAACCACGACAGAGCCGGCTCCGATAGTGACATTATCGCCGATAGTTACTCCTGGAAGGATGGTCACGCTACCTCCAATCCATACATTATGACCGATAGAAACAGGTTTTGCCCATTCCTGGCGGGAGTTGCGCTCCATCGGGTCTGTACTATGACAGGCCGTATAGATGCTGACATTAGGGCCGATAAAACAGTCATCGCCAATGGTGACACGGGCTTCATCGAGGACGGTGAAGTTGAAATTCGCAAAGAACCGCTTGCCGATACTTATCTGTTTGCCATAGTCGCAGCGAAACGGCTGGTTGATAAGAAAGTCATCATCTGCCACATGACCAAGCAAGCCCTTCAGAATTTCCTTCATCCGCTGGGTCTCAGACGGACGCAGAAAATTATATTCATAAAGAACCTCTCTTGTCGCCATCAGCTCTTCTATCAGTTCTGGGTCAACGGCAGAATAGACCTCACCCGCCAGCATCTTCTCTTTCTCTGTCATACGCTTAATCATTATATTTTATTCACCTCAGTGCACTGATATGTTTTTGCCTTGCTATCGAGGGCTGATAGGCGGTCAAGTGCAGCTTGCAATGTCTCATCGCGCTTAGCGAAATGGAAACGGACAAGATGATGTACATCCTCTTTGAAGAAGCAACTGCCAGGAACATTCGAGACGTCAAGCATCACATAATAGGCTCCTTCGGGATCAGTAAACTCCAATCCGAACTGACGAAGTCCGTCACAAACTGCTCACGTTCGCCACTTTGCCACTTTGCCACATTAAGGATATTCCCCAAGGTGAAATTACACAAAATTTCACAAAAGGAAATATCCCTATTGTGCAAAAAGTCAATGGTTCTCCAAGTAATCAAACAGGTTGATGGTTCCTGCCTCCTCTTCGACATTGAGGGACGGAACTTTCTCTACCATTCTTGTTTTGCCACTTGTCTTATTGACATAGAAATGTACAAAGGCACCTGTGTAGCTGCGGAATACGACCTGATAGGCAGAGTCCGTCTCTTCGCCCATGGTCAGAGACATGATGTCAGGGTTGTCCTTTGCTGCACTCCAGTCATACTCCTTATGGCAATAGTTGTTCACTCCCTCGAAAGCCATGTCAGCAGTTATCTTGCTCGCTGAGGGGCTTGCGCTCGCCGAGTCTTGCATTTCCGTTTGCGAGGCGGAGTCGCCGGTCTGATTAGTCTTGCCATGCTGGCATGAGCATAAAATCAACGCTGCAAATACGAGTGTAAAAGCAAAAAACTTCATTTGTCAATGTCTATTAACGTGTACTGGCGGCTGCCGAGCCCGAGCTTGGCTGCGTGTTCAATGGTGTGAATGCCGTGCTGTCTGTCAATGCGGTTGAGAAGGTCTGTGGGATCGTTTTTTGCCGTGACCTTCTGCTGATTGATGATGTCGATGCAAGCTTGATCGAGAGCCACAGGGTCAGTAGAGGCGAGGATGCCGTAGTCTTCGAGTTTCACGGGTGCAGGATGATCCACGCAGTCGCAGTCTATGGACATGTTGTTCATGACGCTGATGTAGATGATGCCCTCGTGCCTTTGGAAGTAGTTGACGACGGCCTGCGCAGCAGCAGCCATGCTCTCAAGGAATCCGTCCTGGTCGCCAATGAACTCTGGCGTCCAGAGCCTGCTCATGTCGAGTTTCTCCATCTTGCCAGCCGAGTGGATGTAAGCCTTGCCGTTCTGACTGGCACAGCCGATGGAGAGATTCTTCAGCGCACCGCCGTAGCCGCCCATGGGATGGCCCTTGAAGTGGTTGAGGGCTATCATGAAGTCGTAGTTGGCCAAGTGGCCTCCCACGATGTCGTACTTGATGTGCGTCTGGTCCTTGACAGGGATGCGTATCTCGTCGTATTCGTCCATGATGTCAACGGGAAAAAACTTGGTGAAGCCGTGACGCTCAATGACCTTCCAGTGGTTCTCCGACGTGTTGCGATCGTCCTTCTTGTCGGCAGGTCTGTTGCCGTAGGCGGTGTTACACTCCACGACGGTGCCGTCCACCTCGAGCACCAGATTCCTGACGAGTTCCGGCTTCAGGTAGTTTGGATTGCTGCCCTCTCCGGTGCTCATCTTCACAGCCACGCGCCCCTTGGCGGTAACCCCCAGGGCCTTATAGATTCTCACGAGCGACTCAGGACTGATTTCCCTTGTCAGATACACCTTCGACTGTGCGAAGGCAGCTGCCGATGCCACCAGCATCCATGCAACTATGACCAATGTCTTCTTCATAAAGCAATATGTTTTGAGAAACCCCGACCTGCATAGCAAGTCGGGGCTAATAAATTGGGCGGAAGGTGAGGGATTCAAACCCCCGATACCCGAAAGGGGTATACCGGATTTCGAGTCCAGCGCGATCGTTCACTCTGCCAACCTTCCTGTTTAAGCAAGTGCCATCAAGCGAACTTGAATGGCCGAGCACCAAGGAAGTCATTTTGATGAAAATGAACTTTCCTGTTTTGCGGATGCAAAGGTACGATTATTTTCCGAATCCGCCAAATGTTTTTTGGAAAAACTTTATTCAGCCAGAATACGATAGACGGCAGGGATGTCAACATAGCGTCGCACATGGTCTGCCAGCAGGTCGTACTGCTGCTGCTTGTAGGCAGCGTAGTCAAAGGCCTGCTGTTGCTGCAGCTTGCCGGCATAGGGTTGCAACAGGTAGTCAATGAAGGGCTGGTTGTCCAGTATGCCATGTACATAGGTACCCATGCAGCGCCGGTCTACCCAGAAGCCGTCATGGCGTCCGTCGCTGAGCTGCAGCAGGGGTGACGGAGTCTCCAATGGCGTGGTGGCCCCCATGTGGATTTCGTAGCCCTTCAGCTCTTGTGCGCCCAGCTTTGCACAGAGGGCGCTGACCTGGCGTGTCTGCTTCTCGCCACTCATGGTGGTGGTGACGGGCAGCAGTCCCAGTCCGGGCATGCGCTCCACGTCGCCCTCTACATGGTCCGGGTCACACACTTCACGTCCCATCATCTGATAGCCTCCACAGATGCCCAGCACGACAGCTCCGCGGCGCCGTGCCTTGATGACGGCCTCAGCCACACCGTTGCGTCGCAGGTGATAGAGGTCGTCGATGGTAGACTTGGAGCCGGGCAGGATAACGATGTCTGCCAGGTCGATGTCCGAGGGGTTGCTGGTATAGAAGAGGTGGATGCGCGGATCGCGCTCCAGAACGTCAAAGTCGGTGAAGTTGCTCATGTGGCGCAACAGCACCACGGCCACATTGACCCGTCCCTGCTGTGCCTGCATCTCCTTCGTGCTCAGGGACATGCTGTCTTCCTCCTCGATGTGTATATCGGTGAAGTACGGCACAACGCCAAGCACGGGCACGTGGCAGAGTTCTTCGAGTATGGAGCGTCCCCGGTCAAACAGTTTCAGGTCGCCACGGAACTTGTTGATGATGATGCCCCTGACGTGGCGGCGCTCCTCTTCGGGCAACAGCATGATGCTGCCATAGACAGAGGCAAAGACGCCTCCGCGATCGATGTCGGCCACCAGGATGACAGCGGCATCGGCATGGAGCGCCATGGGCATATTGACAATGTCAACATCGCGCAGGTTCAGTTCGGAAATGCTCCCTGCACCCTCCATGACGATGGGGTTGTAGCGTGCCGCCAGCCTGTCGTAGGCTTCGCATACCAGCCGGCGCAACTCCTCCCTACCCTCGCGACGGAAATAGCTGCCTGCCGACTGGTTGCCGGAAGGGCGCCCGTTCAGCACCACCTGCGACGTATGGTCCGACTGGGGCTTCAGCAATACGGGGTTCATGTCGGTGTGGCAAGCAATGCCTGCCGCCTCAGCCTGAACAGCCTGTGCACGGCCTATCTCCAGACCATCGGGGGTGGCATAAGAGTTGAGTGACATATTCTGTGCCTTGAAGGGTGCGGGCCGATAGCCGTCCTGGCGGAAAATACGACAGAAGGCAGCGGCAATGACGCTCTTGCCTACGTCGCTGCCGGTGCCGACAAACATGATGTTCCTTAATCGTTGCATAGCTGAAAGAAAAAGGGGGGCTTCACACATATCGCCCCCCTTCGTTTTATTATCCTCCGAAGTTATCATACATAATGCTCTCGGGCTCTACACCCAGCGAGTCGAGCATCTGGACAACAGCCTTTGACATGGGACCGGGGCCGCACATGTAGTACTCGATGTCCTCGGGAGCCTCGTGGTCCTTCAGATAAGTATTGAGCATGACCTGATGGACGAAGCCCGGGGTGTACTTCACGCCGGCAGCATCGGCTGCAGGGTCGGGACGGTCCAAGGCCAGATGGAAGTGGAAGTTGGGATACTCCTTTTCCAGCCCCAGGAAGTCGTCGAGATAGAACACCTCGTTCAGCGCGCGGGCACCATAGAAGTAGTGCATCTCGCGGTCCTTGGTGTGCAGCGTCTTAGTCATGTGCATAATCTGTGCACGCAGCGGAGCCATGCCGGCACCACCACCGACCCAGATCATCTCCTTCTTAGAGTCGAAGTGTGGGTGGAAGTCACCATAGGGGCCTGACATGATAACCTTGTCGCCCGGCTTCAGCGAGAAGATGTACGACGAGGCAATACCAGGATTCACCTCCATGAAGCCCGAGCGGTCAGGCTTGAACGGTGGCGTGGCAATACGCACCGTCAGCATGAACACATCGCCCTCGGCAGGATAGTTGGCCATGGAGTAGGCACGGATGGTGGGCTCGGGGTTCTTACACTTCAGGTCGAACATCTTGAACTTCTCCCAAGAGGGTACATACTCGGGCGTGATGAGGTCGCGGTCGTACGAGTTGTAGTCGATGCAGTCGAAGGCAGGAATCTTAATCTGAGCGTAAGAGCCAGGCAGGAAGTCCATGTGGGCTCCGGCAGGCAACTGCACCTTGAACTCCTTGATGAACGTAGCCACATTCTTGTTGGAAATGACGGTACACTCGTACTCCTTGACGCCAAGGATGCTTTCGTCGACATGAATCTTGAGGTCGCCCTTGACCTTGCACTGACAACCCAGGCGCCAGCCCTGCTTGATTTCCTTACGCGTGAAGTGAGGCTTCTCAGAGTCGAGAATCTCGCCCCCACCCTCAAGCACCTGCACCTTGCACTGTCCGCAAGAGGCCTTACCGCCACAAGCACTGGGCAGGAAGACACCGTTCTCGTTAAGGGTGGACATGAGGCTGTTACCCTGTGCAACAGAGATGGTACGGTCGCCATTGATTTCGATATTCACGTTGCCTGAGGGGCTGAGATACTTCTTGGCCACCAGCAGGATGATCACGAGCAAGAGTATTACGATGAGGAATACTCCGATACTATATGCTATAAACTGTCCCATACCTTCTATTAAATGTTAAGTCCTGAGAAACACATCATGGCCATGGCCATCAGACCCACGGTGATGAAAACTATGCCGAGTCCCTGCAGCGGACGGGGTACGTCCGAGTACTGCATCTTCTCGCGAATGGCACCCAAGGCCACGATAGCCAGTGTCCAGCCAAGGCCGGAACCGAAACCGTAGACTATGGCATCCCATACGGAGGTGACAGCCTGCGAGTTGGAGGGGTCCATCAGAATGCGCTGCTGCATGAACAGCGAGGCACCCATGATAGCGCAGTTGACGGCAATCAGCGGGAGGAAGATGCCCAGGGCAGCATAGAGCGACGGTGAGTACTTCTCGACGGTCATCTCAACCAGCTGCACCATACCAGCAATGACTGCGATGAAGAGGATGAACGACAGGTAACTGAGGTCAACACCTGCAACGAGGCAGTCGGGACCCAGCACCTTAGTCTGCAACAGATAGTTGACGGGAACGGTCACGGTGAGCACGAAGGTCACGGCAAGTCCGAGTCCCAGCGAGGTCTTCACGGTCTTCGACACGGCAAGGTAGGAACACATGCCGAGGAAGAAAGCGAAAATCATATTGTCCACAAAGATGGACCTAAACAGTAATGATATTGCGTGTTCCATAGATTACTTCTCCTTATAAAAATATGCACGATGAATCCAGATGACACATCCCACGAGAATCAGCGCCATGGCGGGCATGGTCATCATACCGTTATTAACATAGCCAAAGTCGTAGCAGGCATCGGGAATAATCTGGAAACCCAGCAACGAGCCACGTCCGAAGAACTCACGGAAGGCACCCACGATAACCAGGATCATGGCGTAGCCCAGTCCGTTGCCCACACCGTCAAGGAACGAAGGCCAGGGCTTGTTCTGCATGGCGAAGGCCTCCAAACGTCCCATCAGGATACAGTTGGTGATAATCAGACCGACATACACACTCAGCTCGACGCTGACATCATAGGCGAACGCCTTCAGAATCTGGCTGACAATGGTTACCAGAGCAGCCACCACCACCAGCTGCACCACGATGCGGATACGGTTAGGTATCGTGTTGCGGATAATCGAAATAATCACATTCGCAAAAGCGGTGATAACCGTCACAGCGAGTCCCATCACGATGGCAGGCTTGAGTTGTGAGGTCACAGCCAGAGCCGAGCAGATACCCAATACTTGTCCAAGTATAGGATGGTCGAGGTTCAACGGGTTGGTAAAAACCTCCTTATTTTGTTTACTGAATAATGCCATAACTTACTCCTCCTCCTTTACTTTTCTTACTTTCAACATCTTCTCAAGTTCAGCATCACTAATTGAATCGTTACCTGACAGACAAGCCTTGAGCAGCTTCTTCGTCAGCTCCGATTCGTCAACGTCGAGATCGTACTCTCCTGTCCAAATGCCGAAAGTACGCTTGATCATTTCATCAACACCATTAGAGGTCAGCGTAGCACCCGTCACACAGTCAACCTGCGTTTCAGGATCCTCCACTTTCTTCACGACGGAGAGTGCCACCTTGTCCTTACCGTCGGCACCTTGCTTGATAATGCGCTTACCGATGAACTTCTCCTGCCACTCCCTTGAGTCCTTAATCTCGGCACCCAGTCCGGCAGTCTCGCTCTCGTGGTTGAAGTAGGCACCATAGACCTTTAAGTTCATCGTCTCCGGGTCAAAATGAGCAGACATATAGCCGCTGATGCCGCCCCAGAGTCCCATGCCTTTCATTTCGAAAATCATGATAGGCTCGTCGTTAATCTCAGCCATCAGGATTTTCTGACCAGCCATTTCCATCGTATCCTTCACCACCTCGGCATACTTGGCTTCAGCCTCGGCACCATCAAGGTCGCGAATGTTCAGCGAATAGAGAATCTGCTTCTTGATATCAAGAGCAACGTTGGCGTCCTGCATAGGTTTCAGAGCCTGATAGACAAAGGCCAGCAGGAAGGCCACAACGACAACCAGTATCGTACTATATATTATAATGTACGTGTTGGAGTTTGTATTCAGTTTCATTTTGTACCTCCTCTCTTTAAGCGTTTCGAAATGTTACGCTCCACGATAAAGTGGTCAATCATAGGAGCAATCATGTTTCCAAAGAAGATGGCCAGCATCATACCCTCTGGGTAACCGGCATTCTTGACACGGATAATCACAGCCATGGCACCGATAATGAAACCATAGATGAACTGGCCCGTAGCGGTGCGGCAGGAGGTTACAGGGTCTGTAGCCATGAACACGGCACCGAAGGCAAAGCCACCCAGCACGAAGTGATGCCACCAAACGATGTTGGTAGCACCCATCTGCTCAAACAGGATAGCCATCAAGCCACCACCCACGAAGACGCTCAGCATAGTGCGCCATGAGGCAATGCCCATCCACAACAGGATGAAGGCACCGATAGCAATGGCGATGACCGAGGTCTCACCAATAGAACCGGGAATGAAGCCGAATATCATGTCGCAGATGCAAGTGTCCGGGGTAATGCCCTGTGCCACCTGACCCAGCGGTGTAGCGGCGGTAAAGCCGTCGGGCAGCGAGTTGCCCAATCCGAAAATGCTGTCCTGAGCCACCCATACCTGGTCGCCCGTCATCTTGGACGGATAGGCAAAGAAGAGGAACATACGGGCTGCGATGGCGGGATTGAAGAGGTTCATACCCGTACCACCGAAAATCTCCTTCACGAAAATCACGCTGAATGCACATGCCAAAGCCAGCATCCACAGCGGACAGCCAATGGGAATAATCAGCGGGATGATGAAACCAGAGACAAGATAGCCCTCCTGAATCTCCTCACCCTTCCACTGTGCCCATGCAAACTCGATGCCCAGACCGACGATGTAGCTCACCAGAATCTTGGGCAGCACGGCGAGGAATCCGAAGAAGAACACCTCGAAGAACGATGCCGTAGCCAACGTGCCTGCAGCCAGATAGTTCTGATAGCCGATATTGTACATACCAAACAGCATGGCAGGCACCAAAGCGATGACCACCATACTCATAATGCGCTTCGAGTCTATGGCGTCATGGATGTTGACACCGCTCTTCGAAGTATCATTGGGCACAAGCGCGAAGGTTTCAAAGCCGTCAAAAACCGAACGGAAGGCATGTAACTTGCCACCTTCTTCGAAACTTGGCCTCATTTTATCAAAAATCTTTCTTATTGCGCTCATAATCGTAATTTACAATTTTACCTTCTACTATTTAAGCATTTTCCTTACGAAGTATGTTCAAGCCCTCACGGACAATGCGCTGCAATTCCAGCTTCGAGCTGTCAACAAACTCTGCCAGGGCAAAGTCCTCTGGAGAAACCTCGTAGATGCCCAAAGCTTCCTGACGATCGATATCACCAGCGATGATTGCCTTGATGAGGTATTCGCCATAGATGTCCATTGGCAGCACCTTGTCATACTCGCCACTCATGATCATGTGGCGCTCACCACCCTTGATACGGGCATCCAGCGCGTACTTCTTACTGCCCTGCAGCCACGAGAAGTAGCTGCGGCTGACCGAGAACTGCGAGAAGCGAGGCAGTATCCAGCCCAGCACTTCGTCAGCATGGTCGCCCTCGGGAATTACGGTAATCTCAGAGGCATGTGCACCCAGGAAGCCCTCCTTCGTCGTAGGACGGCCTGTCAGCACGTTGCCGTTGATGATGCGCACGCCATGGCTGGCATCGTAGCTGTTAGAAAGCAGCGTCGACAACTCCTCACCCACCAGCATGTCAACATAGGCAGGTGACTTCACCTCGCTGCCACAGAGAGCCACGCGACGGCGCAGGTCTACCTTGCCGGTATTGAACAGACGACCGATGAACAGCACTACTGTGGGGTCGCCAATAGTCCAAACCACCTCGCCCTTATTGACGGGAGCGACATGATTGACCTGAACACCGACATTGCCTGCAGGACAGGGGCCGTCAAAGATGTTCAACTCTGCATACTGGTCAATGCCCAGCTTGCGAATCTCCGCCTGGAAGTCGGGTTGGATACCCAGACCCACATGCGTCTTGGCAATCTTCGACAATGCCATGATACCTGTCACGAAATCCAGCTCCTGGTCTTTTGCCTCAAACTGGAAGTCGGCTGCAAGGGGCTTGTCGCGCAGAGCAGACACAAAAATAGCCTTGGGAAGCACTGAAGGATTGGTTGACACAGCATACGGCAGCTGGTTGATATAGCCGAAGATTCCGGCCTCCAGCAATGCGTTGATGACTGCCTGGCCATCCAACTTTGCAACGTCCTTTTTGCCGAAATCTACTTGCTCCTGCTGGGCATCGGCATCCACCTTCACGCAGAGCACTTTCCTTCGTTCGCCACGCACCACGGCACTGACTGTACCGCTGACGGGGGAGGCAAACTTCACTTCGGGATATTGCTTGTTGACAAACAAGGCATCCCCGGCCTTGACATGATCACCTTCCTTCACAAGGACTTTCGGAGTGACTCCCTCGAAATCATCAGGAACCAGCGCATACTGCCCCTTTGACTTCAACTGAATCAGTTTCTCTTCTGCCTTACCTTGAAGGTTAATGTCCAAGCCTTTGCGTAACTTGATTACATTCGCCATTATTGATAATGAATTTGAATAGTTTTGCTTGAATGAGTGCAAAATTACTAAAAAATAGATAGATGATAAAGAAAAAATGGATAAAAATAGCCCGAATCACAACTTTTTGATGTAATTTTGTGGCTGAATTGTGGGCGGGCACCACATTTTGCCAACCCAAGCTGTCAGTTTTGAAGCTATTGAAATACATATTGAACATCATTGTATGGACCCTCCTGGGGCTGTACCTTTTGTTCATTCTCACCTTTCAGCTACCAGCCACCCAAGAGTTTGCCGGGCGGCAAATAGCAAGCCTACTAGCCGAGAAACTGGGCACCGATGTGAAAATCAAGAAAGCTGAATACCGCATCCCCAGCTACCTAAGCCTGAACGACGTGCTGATCAAGGACCAGCAAGGCAAGGACATGCTGAAAGTGCGCCACATTGCTGCAAAAGTTGAGCTCATACCGCTGCTGGAAGGCAGGATATCAATCGCCAGCGCCCAACTGTTTAGCGCACATGCACGACTCTACCAGCAAGACTCCATCAGCAAGCCTAACTTCCAGTTTGTCCTGGATTCACTGGCGTCCAAAGACACCACCAGCACCACTCCACTTAACTTGCGCATCAACTCGCTGATAGTCCGTCAGACCAGTGTCTCGTTTGACCGCCACGATCTTCCACAGACCATCGGAACGCTGAACCCCAACCACTTGAAAGTGTCGGACATCAGTGCCCATGTCATACTGAAAGCGTTGACAGACGACTCACTGAATGTTAATGTCAAACGACTGACCTTCATGGAGCAATCAGGCTTGAAGATGAACAGGCTGTCGTTCAAGTTCATAGGAGGGCAGCATAGCAGCAAGCTGTCGGGCTTCAAGCTGCAAATGCCAGGAACCGACTTCCAGTTAGGCGACTGCCAAGCCACATACATCATGCGCGACGGAAAGTTGGTAACGCCATCGCTCTACTACAGTGGAAGCATCGAACCATCACACATAACGCTCTCAGACCTAGCGTGTTTCCTTCCGTCACTCAAGTCGTTCAACAGCACGCTGACCATCTCGTCATCCATTGAAGGGAAAGGAGAAAAGTTAGCGGTTCCCAACCTTTCCATCAGTTCCACCACGGGTGACATTGATGTCAACATTGACGGATGGGTGGATGAGTTGACTGCACGCGAGCCCAAATGGCAGGCAAACATCAACAACCTGAACTTATCGGCGAAGACCTTGGATTTCATCTCCCAAAACCTGAAAGGCGAACGGGCAGAATTGCCCGAGGTGGTCAGCCGTATAGGCAATATGCACCTGATGGGCATCGCCAAGGGTGAAGGAACGGGATACTTTGACATACACAGTCAACTTAATGCCGACATCGGTAAGGTCGGGCTCAATTTCGAGATGAACAAGCAACGGGCCTTCAAAGGATACATCAACACCCAAGGCATCAATCTGCAGAAACTGCTTGCCGATGACAAATTCGGCTTGCTGGCCACCGACATCAACATAGAAGGCAGACTGCCTGCCGACGGCAGCCCCGTAGTGAATGCCAAAGGACAGGTGCAACGATTTGAGTACAACAAGTATCTGTTCAACAACATCGACATTAACGGTTCCTACAGTGCATCCTTGATAACAGGCCTGCTGACCATTGACGACCCCAACCTGGGGCTGCAGATAGAAGGTAGCATAGACAGGGAAAACAATACCAACATAGTCAACCTCAAGGCTGGCCTCGACCACTTCTCTCCACAGGCCATCCACCTGTCTGACCAATGGGGTGAAGCCCGCTTTGACGCAAACATCGTGGCAAACTTCAAAGCCAAGTCGCTGAACGATGCCGTTGGTACCATTGACATGACGGGACTGACCATGACAGCGCCCAATGACGACTACCAGCTGGATACCCTGCACATAGAGTCGGGCTACGAGGAAGAAATCCACTTCGTACGCCTGAACAGCGACTTTGGGGATGTTGACATCACCGGTGACTTTGACTACGAAACGCTGACGCAGAGCTTCACCAACTTCATTGCAGCCAACCTCCCCACCCTGCCTGGACTGCCCAAAGTGAACCCCAACAGCAGAAACAGTTTTGTCATCAATGCACACATCAACAAGAG
Organism: uncultured Prevotellaceae bacterium; assembly: GCA_900318795.1. Taxonomy (GTDB): domain Bacteria; phylum Bacteroidota; class Bacteroidia; order Bacteroidales; family Bacteroidaceae; genus Prevotella. The sequence goes on from ONLU01000018.1 coordinate 13,375, forward strand.
CGACTGGCTGCAGAAACTTCTGATGGTTCCCGTCACGCTGCAGGACACGCTGATACTGGAGGGCATGATTGACGACCCCACACGCAACGTGGCGCTGGAAATACAAATTCCACACTTCACTTACAACGAGAGCAGATATCAGAAAGGACATCTCAGCATCTCAGCCCCCAGCGACTCGATACGCTACGACTTGCGCATTGCCAAGCTTAACGAAGACAACATGCCTATTGACTTGCACCTCTTTGGGAAAGCAGCCAACAACAACCTGCACACCTCGCTGGCTTGGGACAACCACCAGCAAGAAGAGGTCATGAAAGGACAACTGAACATCGTCACTAACTTTACCACATCGCTGGACAACAAGCAAATAGCCAACATCCACATTCTGCCCTCGGTCATCAATGTGCACAACTCGGACTGGATTGTTGACCCCGCTTATATTACCTATTCCAAGAAATACGTTCATGTCAAGAACTTCACCGTCCGCCACGGCCAACAGCACATCATGGTCAACGGAGTAGCCTCAGAGAGCCCATTAGACTCTTTAAATGCCGACCTCGTAGACGTTGACATAGCCTACATTCTGCAACTGGTGAATTTCGATGCGGTAGACTTCAATGGCTATGCCTCAGGACCTGTCTCGCTCCGCGCTGTTTTCGGCGACATTCAGGCCGACGCGCGCCTGGGTGTCAGAGAGTTTGAGTTCCAGCACGGACGAATGGGTATGCTCTATGCCGAGGCAAAGTGGAACAAAAAGGAGAAGCAGATAGACATTCACGCCATAGCGGACGATGGAGAAAAAGCCAAGACGTACGTTGACGGCTATGTGTCGCCCGAACGCAACTATATAGACTTGGGCATCCGTGCTGACGGAACCTATCTTGATTTTGCACAGTCGTTTACTAAAAGCTTCATCAGCAAGATAGACGGCCACGGTTTTGGAGCCGTACGCCTCATCGGTCCTCTTGATGCCATCAATCTGACGGGCGAACTGGTTCTGAACGGTACTGCTCATGTCAAGACCTTAGGTTGTACCTACGAATTGCGAAACGACACGCTGCGCATGGTACCTAACGAGATTGAGTTCGTCAACTGCTCTATCTACGACATCTATGGCAACGAAGGCAAGCTGACTGGCGGCATACATCACAAGGAGCTGACCCATCTGACCTATGACATCAATGTGAACACCCAGAAAATGCTGGTCTACGACTTTCCCGACTTTGGCGACGACACCTTCTACGGCACTGTCTATGCCAACGGGCAGGCAACAATTCATGGGGGCGACAGCGAGGTACGGATAGAAGCTGACGTCACGCCCCTGAAGAATTCTGTGTTCGTATACAATGCCTCTACCCCAGACGTCATCACAGATCAGGAATTCATTCAATGGGGAACGAAAGGCGAACTGTACGACACCATTCAAAGCGTCGTGCCAATGAGCAGAAGCAACGAATTCCGCTCAGACCTTACCATGCGCCTGAGGATCAATGCGACGCCCGACGCCACCATCCGCCTGCTTATGGACATGCACACCGGCGACTACATCACCCTGCGCGGAAGTGGCGACATACATGCCACCTACTACAACAAAGGCGGCTTCAACATGTTCGGAACCTACGAAGTCAGCAACGGAACTTACAACATCACCATTCAGAATATCATCAAGAAGAACTTCATCTTCCAGGAGGGAGGAACCATTGTCTTCAGCGGCGATCCCTACGATGCCCAGATTGACATGCAGGCGCAACACATCGTGAACGGCGTATCGCTCAGCGATCTGAACATCGGACGTTCGTTCTCGAACACCGTCAGGATAAACTGCCTGATGAATATCACAGGACAGCCACGGGCTCCTATCTTGGACTTCGACCTCGACATTCTGAATGTCAACAGCGACGAGAAACAAATGGTACGCAGCATCATCAACGGTCAGGAGGAGATGCGCCAGCAGGTCATCTATCTGTTGGCTGTAGGACGCTTCTATCCGCAAGGAGCCAACAATGCCAACGAGAGCGAGACACAGCGCAATAACACCTCGCTGGCCATGCAGAGCCTGCTCTCAGGCACTCTCAGCGGACAACTGAACACGATGTTGTCGCAGGTCATCAAGAGCAACAACTGGAACTTCGGTGCCAATATCTCGACTGGCGACGAGGGTTGGAACAATGCCGAATACGAAGGACTCATCAGCGGCCGTCTGCTCAACAACCGCCTGCTCATCAACGGACAGTTCGGCTATCGCGACAGCAAGACTACCGCTACGCCATCGTTCATCGGCGACTTTGATATCCGCTACCTGCTCTTCCCCAACGGCAATCTGGCCGTGAAGGTGTACAATCAGACCAACGACCGCTATTTCACTCGTTCGTCACTCAACACGCAGGGCATTGGACTCATCATGAAGAAAGACTTCAATGGCTTGCGCGACCTCTTCAACATCAAGAAGAAGAAGAAAGCCAAGGAACCAGAGGAGAGTAAAGAGAATCAGAAGGCTAAACAGCCAGAAGAGAGCAAAGAGAATCAGGAAGCCAAGGAGCCAGAAGAGAACAAAGAGAATCAGAAGGCTAAACAGGCTGAAGAGAGCGAGCATTAGTTCTCGTGAATCTGGTATTTCTTCTTACGCTCGTGAGTTGCCTTTTGTGGAACGGCGGAAGGAGCAAAGCTAGTACGCGGTGTACGCACGCCACGATAACCATTCCAGCGTTCATGAATCTTACGCACATAGTCGGCAGTCTCCGAGCCTCGCATGTAACCATACTTCACCACTGGGTCATTGTAGTATTCCGGGCGAGCCAACCCCAAGACATAAGCCTCGACATCGCCCCAGCGATGGGGATTCTTGCCGTTTTTCTTGGCCAGTGCCATTGCGTCACGTATATGGAAGTGTCCGCCATTGTAGGCTGCGAGAACGAACTTGGTTCGCTCCGAGCGTTCACGAATGTCAGAGAAGTTTTGTTCCAGCTCGCCCAAATACTTGACAGCAGCAGAAATATTCTGTTCCGGATTGAAAATATTCGCCCTGGACAGTCCCAGATGGTCAGCCGTAGACGGCATAATCTGCATCAGTCCGCAGGCTCCTGCCCACGAACATGCCTGTGGGTCAAAGGTAGACTCCTGATAGCACTGGGCTGCCAACAAGCGCCAGTCCCAACGTATGATAGTAGCATAGCGCTGGAAATAGCCGTCATAGTGCGAGATGACACCACCTGCCCGGTTCAGCATGGGTGAGAAAATGCGCCGACGGACGCTTTTCGAGGAGAGCAGATACTCTTCTTCCTTCTTGACCTCGTCCACCAGTTTAGGGTCATACCACGCCGTCAGTTCGCGTTGCAGCTCGTCCTTGTCTTCACCAATCAGCCAGCCTACTCCCTCTTTGTTCATCGGATAGCAGATGAGGTCAGCCTCCCCGTCAGTGAGTCGCTGCACCATCTCTGCCGAGTCGCGGCAGACCTCCATGCGCAGGCTGACGCCAATCTTGTCGGCAAAGCGCTGCGCCAGCATGTACTGCGTACCCAGATGACGGCCATGATAATCGTAGTAGGTTTCCGGGCCAGTCAGCGTCAGGGCTATCAGTTCGCCGTTCCGCTGGATATCCTGCAAATCGAACTCGTCCGTTACGGGAATGGTATCGGTAATCTGCCCCCATGGAGTAACCACAGGTTCCTGCTTCTTCTGTCCGCAGGCAGCCAGTAGGAGAAGGGCAAAAAGCTGGATATATATACCGTTAATCTTCAATTTCTATCGAATTTGGGTGCAAAAGTAATCATTTTCTTGCAAATATCGTTGAAAATGCGTAATTTTGCAGGCTAAATTAGATAATTATTAGATATATGTTAAGAATAGCCGTACAATCAAAAGGCCGTCTTTTCGACGACACAATGAACCTGCTCAGCGAAGCAGACATCAAGGTTAGTGCTTCGAAGCGCACCTTGCTGGTTCAGTCTTCCAACTTTCCACTCGAAGTGCTTTATCTTCGCGACGATGATATTCCTCAGTCGGTAGCTTCAGGAGTTGCCGACATCGGCGTAGTGGGCGAAAACGAATTTGTAGAGCGTGGCGAGGATGCTGACATCATTTCGCGTCTTGGCTTCTCGCAGTGCCGCCTGTCGCTGGCCATTCCCAAGGAGATTGAGTATCGTGGGGTCAACTGGTTCAACGGCAAGAAGATTGCCACCTCCTACCCCAACATTCTGCGCAACTATATGCAGGAAAAGGGTGTTGAGTGCGAGATTCACGTCATCACAGGCTCCGTGGAAATCAGCCCGGGCATCGGACTGGCTGACGGCATCTTCGACATTGTGTCCAGCGGTTCGACGCTGGTCAGCAACAATCTGCGCGAAGTGGAAGTCGTGATGAAGAGCGAGGCATTGCTCATTGGCAACAAGAACCTGAGTGCCGACAAGCGCGCCACACTGGAGGAGATGCTGTTCCGCTTCAAGGCCGTGAAGGATGCCGAGGACAAGAAGTACGTCCGCATGAATGCCCCGAAGGCTCGCCTGCAGGAGATTATCAACGTGCTGCCGGGTCTGAAGAGTCCTACCATCATCCCGCTGGCTGACGACGAGTGGTGCTCCGTACACACGGTGCTGGACCAGAAGCGTTTCTGGGAAATCATCGGCAAGCTGAAGGAGATGGGTGCGCAGGGCATCCTCGTGACTCCGATTGAGAAGATGATACTGTAAGAGGTAAGAAGTAAGAGGTAAGAGGTTAGAAGTAAGAGGTAAGAAGTAAGAGGTAAGAGAGATGAAGATATACAAGTATCCCAAGAAGGAACAGTGGGCCGAGATAGTTGAGCGCCCGCGACTGGACCTGACCAAGCTGAACGAGACGGTGAGCACGGTGCTGGCCGACATCCGTCAGCGTGGTGACGAAGCCGTGCGTGAGTATGAGCTGAAGTTCGACAAGGTACGCCTGTCGACACTGGCTGTTACGGAACAGGAGATGGACGAGGCAGAACTGCTGGTGAGCAACGAGCTGCGCGACGCCATCATTCTGGCCCATCACAATATTAAGGTGTTCCACATCTCACAGCGCTTTGTCGGTCAGAAGGTGAAGACCCAGGAGGGTGTCACCTGCTGGCAGAAGAGCGTGGCCATCGAGCGTGTAGGTCTCTACATTCCCGGCGGCACTGCCCCACTCTTCTCTACCGTTCTGATGCTGGCGACTCCGGCCAGGATAGCCGGCTGCAAGGAGATAGTGCTGTGCACGCCGCCAGACAAGGAGGGCAAGGTCAATCCGGCCATTCTCGTTGCCGCCCGCATTGCCGGCGTGAGCAAGATATACAAGATTGGCGGCGTACAGGCCATCGGTGCCATGGCTTATGGTACGGAGAGCGTCCCCAAGGTATTCAAGATATTCGGTCCGGGCAATCAGTACGTGATGGCTGCCAAGCAGCACGTCTCGCTGGACGAGGTGGCCATCGACATGCCAGCCGGTCCGTCCGAGGTGTGTGTGCTGGCTGACGAGACGGCACGCGCGGAGTTTGTGGCTGCCGACCTGCTGTCACAGGCCGAGCACGGCATCGACTCGCAGGTACTGTTCATCACCACCAGCGAGTCGAAACTGGACGAGGTGCATGCCGAGCTGGACCGCCAGCTGGCGCTGCTGCCGCGCCAGGAGATTGCCGCCCGTGCACTGGAGAACAGCTGCTACGTGCTGGTGAACTCGACCAAGGAGATGATGGACCTGACGAACCTGTATGCTCCCGAGCACCTGGTGATTCAGACGAAGGACTACGAGCAGCTGGCTGAGCGCGTGGTCAATGCGGGCAGCGTGTTCCTGGGTCCCTACGCCTGCGAGAGTGCCGGCGACTATGCCAGCGGCACCAACCACACGTTGCCTACGCACGGCTATGCCACGGCATACAACGGTGTCAACCTGGACTCGTACTGCCGCAAGATTACGTTCCAGCACCTGACGGAGGAAGGCATCCGCCACATTGGCCGCGCCGTGGAGCTGATGGCCGAGGCCGAGCAGCTGGATGCGCACAAGAACGCGATGACGGTGCGAATGAAGACTTTGAACATTGAACCTTGAACTTTGAACTTTATGCTTAGTTTAGAACAACTGGTCCGCAAGAACATCTGGAGCCTGGCTCCTTACAGCAGTGCCCGTGATGAATATTCTGGCAAGGAGGCTCACGTCTTCCTCGATGCCAACGAGAATCCTTACAACTCCCCCTACGACCGCTACCCCGACCCGCTGCAGCGCGAGTTGAAGCAGCTGCTGAAGAAGGTGAAGGGCGTGCCCGAGGACATGATATTCCTGGGCAACGGCAGCGACGAGCCCATCGACCTGGCTTACCGCATCTTCTGCGAGCCTGGGCGTGACAACGTGGTGGCCATCGAGCCGACGTACGGCATGTATAAGGTGTGTGCCGACATCAACGACGTGGAGTACCGTCGCGTCCTGCTGGACGACAAGTTTGAGATGCATGCCGACGAGCTGCTGGCAGCGTGCGACGAGCGCACGAAGATAGTGTGGATCTGCTCGCCCAACAACCCTACTGGCAATTCGCTCTGCCGCGACGAGATAATGAAGGTCATCGAGTCGTTCCAGGGCATCGTCATCGTCGACGAGGCGTACATCGACTTCGCGCAGCAGCAGTCGCTGCGCACCGAGCTGGTCAGCCACGAGAACCTCATCATCCTGCAGACCATGTCGAAGGCGTGGGCCTCGGCAGCCATCCGTCTGGGCATGGCCTTTGCCTCCAGGGAGATTATCAATATATATAATAAGGTGAAGTATCCCTACAACGTCAATCTGCTGACGCAGCAGCAGGCGATGGAGATGCTGAAGGACCCGTTCGAGGTGGACAAGTGGGTGAAGATACTGCTGGACGAGCGCCAGCGGCTGATGCAGGCGTTCCAGGATCTGCCTCTGTGCGAGCAGGTGTTCCGCACCGACGCCAACTTCTTTCTGGCCCGCGTGACTGACGCCCAGCGCATCTACGACTATCTGGTGGACCGCGGCATCATTGTCCGCAACCGCAACCGTGTGACGCTGTGCCAAAACTGTCTGCGCATCACCATCGGCACGCGCTCGGAGAATGCCGAACTGCTCGCGGCACTCCGCCAATTCTGAACACCGCACCATGGACCGCCTCTGGAACAGCAACTACTGTAAGGTGATGACAGCCAACTTTGCGCTGTTCTTCGCCTTTTATTTGTTGACTCCGCTGCTGCCGCTCTATCTGCACGAGACCTTCGGCGCCACCAAGGACGTCATCGGGCTGGTGCTGTCGGGCTACACGCTGACGGCCCTGCTGTTCCGGCCCTTCAGCGGCTATCTGGTGGACTCGTTTCCGCGCAAGACGGTGCTGCTCACGGTCTATGCCGCCTTCGCCATCTTCTTCGCCGGCTATCTGGCAGCGTCGTCGCTGCTGCTGTTCACCGTTGTCCGCACGCTGCACGGCGGTCCCTTCGGCGCCGTCACCGTGGCTAACTCGACCGTTGCCATCGACGTGCTGCCGTCCTCGCGGCGCAACGAGGGCATAGGCTACTACGGGCTGTCCAACAATCTGGCGATGGCCATCTCGCCGACGTTCGCCATCTTCGTCTATACGCAGACCCAAAATTTCCAGCTGCTCTTCTGGCTGGCCTTCGCTGTCGCGCTGTTCGGGCTCATCGTCGACTCGACGGTCAAGGTACGCCGGGGCGAGAGCGCCGATGCCAAGTCGGCGCCGGCGGCACGGACTGTCAGCCTGGACCGTTTCTTCCTGAAGCGCGGATGGCTGGTGGGCGCCAACATGGTGTTCTTCGGCTTCTGCTTCGGCGTCATGAGCAACTACCTGGCCATCTACGGCAAGCAGGTGCTGGGCATCACCGGCGGCACGGGCACGTGGTTCATGCTGTGCTCAGTGGGGCTCATTCTGTCGCGGCTGCAGGGCGGCAAGGCGCTGCGCGAGGGCCGGCTGACGCACAACGCCTCCGAGGGCATGGTCATCTCGCTGGTCGGATACACGCTGTTCATCCTCCTGCCCACCGTGGCCGAAGCGTTCATGAGCCAGATGCAGTCGTTCAAGTCCGACAACGTCTTCGTGCTCAACTACGCCATGCTCGGTCTCGCCGGCTACTACAGTTCGGCGCTGCTCATCGGCCTGGGCAACGGCCATCTGTGGCCCGCGTTCCAGAACATGATGATTTCGATGGCGCGCCACAACGAGCGCGGCACGGCCAACTCGACCATCCTCGTCTCGTGGGACGTGGGCATGGGTCTGGGCGTGCTGCTGGGCGGCATCATAGCCGAGCTCATGAGCTATGCCACGGCCTTCTGGTTCGTCGCCGTGGTCAACGCCGCGGGCGTGCTGCTCTACTTTCTCCGCACCCGCCGCTTCTACCTCGAGGGAGTCGAGAAAGTAACGGCCAGGAACTAGAGGGAACAAAAAAGGACTAAGGGCATGTTATTGCGCGATAAGGGCATGTTATTTCACAATAAGGGCATGTTATTGCACAATAAGTGCCCCATTTGGCCACAAAGTTCGTAGTATTTGTTGTCAGAATACATCAATTCCACGTTGGCCACATGCGCAGCAAGTGCGGGGATGGTCATCGGAAGAAGCGGTTCGCGCATCTCTTTTGATACCTGTGAGAGTAGTAATTTCACGATTTCTGTGCCTTTTGCAGGCTTTGGCATCGCTGGTGCGGTGTTGCTGAAAATATTGTAAGTCATTGCTTTTTAAGGAGTTAAGTTAATACTTGTTGTTGCTTGCAGTCTCAGTCTCAGAGTCTCAGTTGTTTTTTAAGGTACCCCCATCTTTACTTTTTATATTATATATATTATATATATATTTAATAATCAATAAGTTACAACGACATGAAGGGGCATTGTCCGATGTGAGGGGTATCCTTTTTTCGAACTGAGATTTGAGACTGAGACTATTCACGCTCATTTTTTTTCTTTTACTCTACAAGGCCTTCAATGGGGGGCAGGGGAACGCGCGTCAAAAATAAAAGAAAAAAACGTTAATGCGCTTGAGAAAGCCTAACTTTTAACAGCCCACCCCGCCATTTAGTCCAAGAGCCCCCACCCCGCTGCCACAAAAAACATCCCGCCGGGACTCTCTCGCTTGAAGCGGAGAATCCCAGCGGATGGGTTTTACACCTTATTAATATATAGGCGGTCACACGTTCACACTGCCGCAGCGGGGACAGCGGCCCTTGCGCCGCATGGGCGTGCCGCAGTGGCCGCACGCATAGCGGTAGTGCGCCACACGGTAGTAGCGCCACAAGGCATAGCCCACATAAGCCGCCAGCAGCACGTAGCCTATATAATATAAGGTAAAGAGGCTGAACACCACATAGTCGACGGCGCACACCGCAGACAGCCCGGCCAGATAGAGCATGGCGTCAGAGCCCGCCAGCCGGCGACGCACGTCGTCGAGCGTTGCCACGCCCACAATGATGATGGCCCACACCGAGGCCACGAAGAGCCCCAGGTGCAGAGGCAGCCCGAAGGGATTGAGCGAGGGATGGAAATAGTAGTGGCGCCACGACTCGGGACCGAACATCTGGATGCTGGCATAGAGCGTGGCCGACGATGCCACAAGCAGACAGAGCAGCGTGGGATAGAACGAGTCGATGTCGTTGAAGTGGACAATGTAAGCATTGCGCCGCAACAGCCGGCGCATGGCATAGGCCCCGCCCACAACGGCACAAAGGGCCAGGAAGATGAGCAGGTGGTTGTCGGAGAAAACATCGATGAACTCGGATATCGGGTCGTCGGGCGACACACCCTTCAACAGCTCGCTCTCGCGAATCCAGCCCTGCGTAATCTGGTCGCGCGCCACCTTCACCCAGATGGAGTCGACGCTGTCGGCAGGCACGGTGGCTATCTCGGCCACCACCACACGCTCGCCACGGGTGACGTAGATGGTGTCGAACACCATGTCGGGCAGCGCGTCGGACAGCGGCAGACTGCCCGTCGTCACCACGAAATTGTAGTTCTGCGAATAGTGATGAGTGGTAGAAAACGAGATGGAGTCTATCTGCTGCTTGGTCAGGTCCCACGCATCAGGCGTCCGCTGCCGATGGTTGTAGCACGACATCAGCAGCACCGCCGCCAGCAACATCAGCAGATGGTTAATCCTCGCCATAGACATTCATCTGACAGTTCTTACAATCAAACTCAAGACGGAACAGCCGCCCGTCGCCCAGCCGCAGGCGCAAAGGGTCACGCCACTCGGGCTTGCGACCGCCATGCTTGACACAGTAGCCCAGCGCATAGCGCAGACAATGGCGGCACTGCATCAGCGGCCCCTTCCCACCCCGCAACTCGAAGGCCGTCGGACGGTCGGAGCCATAGAAGTCGCAAGCCAGACGGTTGGCTATATTATATAGGTAGTCGTGGTCATAGGCCGGAGCAGCAGACACAGCCCGCGTCGCAGCACGCCCGGCGGACGAAGCAACGGCGGACTGAACCGTCCGTTCGGCCAGCGCCGCCACCAACATGCGACGCAGTTCGGCCAGCAGGCTGCTGGGGACAAAATAGCAGAAGCCGTCGGCCACGTCGACACCGCTGCACTCATAGATAGTACCGCCCAACTTGGACAGCTGGCGGACTATGTTGTCACGCTGCGGCTTCTGCGCAGGCTGATGCTCGAACGGTAGACTCACCGTCACGCCCTCACCCAGACCATTGCCTTCCGCCCCGACAACCTCACCCGTCAGCCCGAAGCCGTCAGCCGTCGGCTGAAAACTCAGTCGCAGCGCAATCTTGCGCTCGGCACAGGGACGCGACAGCAGACGCTCGAACTCCTGGTCGTTGTTGCGGTAGAGAGCCATACCCGGCCTGAGACGGGCAGGCATCTGCTGCGGAAAGAGCCGGTTGCCCACGGCACGATTGACGCGGAAACCCTCCAGCTGGCGCTCGTCATTGATGAAGCACAGCCCGTCGCCATTGGCAAACGACGCCGTGCCCGCCACATTGAACGAGTCGCGGCGTAACTCCTTGACCTTGCCCACATACTCGCCCATGGCCTTCGGCGTGTCGGGCGAAAAGATGTCCGGCTGCCGGCCGTGCAGGAAGTAGGTGGTGAAGCCGCGGTTGAAAGTCTTGTCCAACCGGGGCGTAAACGTATAGCTGACGCGGCCTCGCGAAGCACGGCAGTAGCGGTCTGCATGGGCGGCGATAAACGCATCGAGCTGCTGACTGTAGGCGGCAACGACGTTCTTGACATACGACACATCCTTCAGCCGGCCCTCAATCTTGAACGACGTGGCACCAGCCTCTATCAGTTCGCCGAGGTGAGCGCTCTGGTTCAGGTCTTTCAGCGACAACAGGTAGCGCTGATGCTCCAGCTCGCGACCGTCGGCATCAAGCAGGTCGAACTTCATGCGGCAGAACTGGGCACACGCACCACGGTTGGCAGAACGGCCAAAGCAGTGCTGCGAGGCATAGCACAAGCCGCTATAGCTGACACACAAGGCACCATGGACAAAAACCTCCAACGGCATGTCGGGCACCTCGGCATGAATGTGTGCAATCTCGTCGACGGACAGTTCACGCGCCAGCACCGCACGGCGAAAACCCTGGTCGCGAAGCCACCGCACCTTGTCGGCTGTCCGGTTGTCGGTCTGCGTCGAAGCATGAAGGGCTATCGGCGGCAGGTCCAGCTGCAGGATACCCATATCCTGAACCAAAATGGCATCCACACCCGCCTCGTCGAGCTGGTGTATCAGTTGCCCGGTAGCCTGCAACTCGTCATCATAGATAATGGTGTTGACGGTTACGAAAACCTTCACCGCAAACTGGTGGGCATACTCACAGAGCCGGCGGATGTCGTCAAGGCTATTGCCCGCCGAAGCCCGGGCACCGAAGCGCGGCGCCCCGATATATACCGCATCAGCACCATGGTCGACGGCAGCCATGCCGCACTCCAGGTTCTTGGCGGGTGCCAACAGTTCCAGCTGAGTAAGAGTTTGCTGATGTTTCACTTCTACCTGATCTGGTTGATATCGTACGGTGTCTCCTGATAGACGTAATAGTTAATCCAGTTGGAGTACAGCAGATTAGCATGAGCCCGCCACGTCACCATGGGAGCATTGTCAGGATTGTCATCCCGGAAGTAGTTGCGGGGCAGCTCCACATCGTCACGGACATCCTTGTCGCGGAAATACTCGTTGGCAAGCGTATTCGGAGCATACTCCAAATGGCCGGTAATGAAGAACTCCCTACCCCCGCGGGCCATCACCATCGAGACACCGCAATCGGGCGACTCAGCTATCAGCGAAAGCTCAGGTACGGCGAAGATATCCTCCCTGTGCACCTCCGTATGACGGCTGTGAGGCATCTGGAACACATCGTCGAAACCGCGGAAGATGGGCAACTGAGGCTGTAGCGGATGCTGGGCAAAGACGCCGAACATCTTCTTGGGCAAGGGATACTTGGGCACTCCATAATAATAGTACAACCCAGCCTGCGCCGCCCAACATATATATAAGGTACTCGTGACGTGGGTGCGTGCCCAGTCGAAAATCTCAGTCATCTCAGCCCAATAGGTCACATCCTCAAACTCCAGCGTCTCGACAGGAGCACCCGTGATAATCATGCCGTCATACTTCTCGCGCTTCATCTCCTCGAAGTCGCGATAGAACATCATCATGTGCTCTATAGGCGTGTTCTTGGGCGTATGACTCTTCAGCTTCATGAAGTTGATTTCCAACTGCAACGGCGTATTGGACAACAGACGGATAAGGTCTGTCTCCGTCGTAATCTTCAACGGCATCAGGTTGAGTATCGCAATGCGCAGGGGACGGATGTCCTGCATGTGAGCACGCGAATCGTCCATTACAAATATGTTCTCCTGCTTCAGAAGTTCTATGGCAGGAAGTTTATCTGGCAATCTTAAAGGCATATACTTCTACTTTACTTTAATTATACAAACCGAAACGTTGTCGTAGCCACCAGCTTCAATGGCCGCCTCACACATCTGGTTGGCACTTGCACCCTGAGCAGCCAAACGGGCTATCTCCTCGTCGGAAATCATGTCGTTCAGACCGTCTGAGCACAAAATGTACTGGTCACCGGACAGAACATCGTTTGTAAACTCAAACATATCCATATAGGAGTTCTTGCATCCGCCACCAATACAGTTGGTAATGATGTTCGAATGTTTCTTCACGCTGTTTTTGTTAATCAGCGAATGGTCCGTAGTCAACTGCGCCAGTTTGTTGTCACGATAACGATACAAGCGACTGTCACCGCAATTCATCCAGTAATACTTGTCATTATAGAAAATCACCCCCACTAGCGTGGTGCCCATCTCTGACATTTCGGGATTTACATGGCCCTTGGAGTCTATCATGTGATTGACGGATTGAAGCCACTCCTCCATCATCTCATAAAAATCGCCCGTCGAAAGACGGGGCGGCAAGTCTCCCAAAAAGAAGTGGAGATTGGTCAGTACGTCCGAACTGGCTACTTCACCGGCATTATGACCGCCCATGCCGTCAGCCAATGCTATTACAAAGCGGTCGCTGTTTCCTGTCATGAACTCTGTGGCATACACGTCGCTACGCACAAACCTGTCAAAGGCAAGAACCATGTCTTCGTTATTACTTCTTACGTTTCCCACACGGCTAGCAGCCGATAATATGATTCTACTCATTTAAATAGTCTTTCCTAAATACATTCTAATTCACCATGACCTGCAGGTTCACATTAGCCAATGTTATAATGTCGCCACTCTTGATAGACATCGGAATGTCTGGTTGCAAGTCACGCTGATTAAGTTTAGTACCATTCGACGAATGCTTGTCGATGATACACCAGCCGGAATCTGGTTTGTATATCAGTTGGGCATGAACACCGGAAATATACATGCAGTTCCCAAGTTGCTGGGCATATGGCCCCTGCCGGCGACCGATGATGGCTCCATTCATACCCACCAGACGAATATCCAGACTGGGGTTATAGAGCGTCAGCGTAGGAACACCGTTGGGATTACGTACCGACTGGTCTACATGCCCTTGTTGTGACATCTGTAAAAAGGACATGCTGAAACTTGTACTGCCAAGAGCAGATTTTTTCTGCTCTTGCTGCTTCTTTTTCATATCGTCGGCACTAATCATAAGTCCACCGCAATAGGTACAACGACGGCCCATGCCGACACGTCCGCAACTGCTGCAATAGACCAATTCCTGTCCACACTGGTCACAAAAGTGTGAATCGTCTTCTATCTCTTCTTTACAACTTGGACAAATTATCATAACGTTTCTTTAATATCTTCTGGCATAATCAATTGATAAGTTTCTTGAGTCACCTCAGACGGCGGAAGCTGGCTGACACGCATGGAGAGTTGCTGGATGGTGGCATCCAACATGTTGCGCATTTCACGGGCATTGCCGAACGAATTGCTCTTGTTGATGACCTTACGGCTGACAATATCCATCAACTTGAACTCAGCCTCTGGCGACAGCTTGTAGTTGTCCTTGCCGGCCATCTGCTTGAAGATGGCCACCAACTCATCCTCATTGTAGTCGTCAATGTGCATCTTATGGGTAAACCTGCTGGCCAGTCCCGGATTAACTGCCAGGAAGGTTTCCATCTCATCCTTATAGCCCGCAGCTATTACCACAAACTTACCACGGTCGTCCTCCATGCGCTTCATCAGCGTGTCAATGGCTTCCTTGCCATACTGGTCGTGCTCGGATGATAACGTATAAGCCTCGTCAATGAACAAGATGCCGCCCATAGCCTTGTCGCAGACATTATTCACGATCTTCGGAGTCTCACCCATATACTTTCCTACCAGCGTTGCACGGCTGACTTCCATAACGCGGCTGGTGGGGAGAATCTCCATCGCCTGCAACACCTCACCCATCTTGCGCGCAATAGAGGTCTTGCCTGTTCCCGGATTACCCGTCAGGACAAAGTTCATAGCCATCTGCTGAACCTTACCGGCACCCATGGCGGCACGCTGCTTCATAAACATGCTCTGTACAGCCAGGCGGCGAATCATATTCTTCACGGAACGCATACCGATGAAGTCATCCAGCTCGTTGAGTACCTCATCCAACGGACGAGCCTGTTCGCTCTGTGCCATCGGCAGGTCAGCCGTGGTGATACGATACATGTCTTCCTCCTTGAAGTCAGGATGATTGATGGCTTCAACCAGACGCTGGCTTTGCTTCTCAACGGCCTGGTCGAAAATACGGCGAGCCTCACGGGCATTGCCGAAGTTCTTGTCCCTACGCAGATATAATTGCTCGAATTGACGGTGAATGGCACCTTTCGTTTCCTCATCAACGGTGAAGTTCTTACCCTTAGCCAGGTTGATGAAGATTTCGGTCAGTTCGTCAGGAGTATAGTCATCGAAATGTATCGTCTGTGTAAAGCGGCTCTTCAGACCCGGGTTTGTGTCAATGAAGTCGTGCATCTGGTCAGTATAGCCAGCCACAATACAGATGAACTTTCCACGGTCATCCTCCAATCGTTTCAACAGCGTGTCAATAGCCTCTGCACCAAAACTATCACCGTCATTAGACTTCAGCGTATAGGCCTCGTCAATAAACAGGACACCACCCATCGCAGAGTCTATCAACTGATTCGTCTTGATGGCAGTCTGCCCCGAGAAGCCTGCAACGAGTTTGCTGCGGTCAGCCTCAACAAGCTGCCCTCGCGAAAGTATTCCCAAGGTGCGGAAGACATCGGCCATGATACGGGCCACCGTCGTCTTACCAGTTCCCGGATTACCTGTAAAGATATAGTGCTTGCCTTGGAATGTATTGGTTTCGCCCCGGCGTATCTGCAGGTTGAGGAATGCTGCCAAATTGGAGATTTCCTTCTTTACTCCGGCAAGTCCCACCATTCCGTTGAGTTTGGAAAGACAGTCGGTATAGTTCACCGACTTAGGAGCTTCATAAGGTATGTCGGCAACGTCTATTGACATCATCTGTTCGTTCGTCAACGAAGCCATATCACCCTTCTGTAGACGTTCAGCCTGCTTGGAACATATCTTGTCAAACAGCTGACGCATGGTTCGTCCATTGGCAAAATCCTTGTCACGCGAGTTGTAAATCTCAGTAATCATCTTGAGCGCCAACTGCTCAGCCTCCGGGGTAAACACATACTTCTTCTCCTTCGCAAATACCTGCATGATAGCAAACAACTGGTCGGGAGTATAGTCATCGATGTTCAGGAAGTAGCTGAAACGACTTCTTACACCGGGGTTGATGCGGAAGAGGTTATCCATCTCCTGACGATAACCCGCGGCTATCACCACAAATTTCCCACGGTCGTCCTCCATGCGCTTCATTAATTGTTCCAGTGCCTGTGCACCTTGCTGGTCTCGCTCACCACCCTGACTCACGGGAGCAAGCGTGTAAGCCTCGTCCACAAACAGAATGCCACCCATCGCTTTATCGCACAAGCGGTCTACCACCTTGGGGGTTTCTCCCTGATAGGGGCTGACCATCTTCGAACGGTCCACCTCTACGACGTGACCACTGTCCAGATAGCCTATGGCTTCCAGGATTTCCCCCAGTTTCCGCGCAATGGTTGTCTTTCCTGTACCAGGATTACCTGTCAGCACAATATGGATTCCTGACTTCTCTTGCTCTCCCAAGCCGCGCTGGGCACGCTGGACACTATTATAGACTGTAAAGGCTATCTCACGGACAGCTTTCTTCACCTCGTCCATACCGATATAACGGTCAAGGTCACCGAGGATGTCGTCCAGAGAGCGTTCTTCTGGTACATAACCGCGAATATCCTGTTCTTCCACCATCACTGCCTCCGCACCGCGACTGATGAACGAGGTAAAGATATCCTCAGCCGTTTTAACGGCTACATGCGCATAGCCGAAAGTTTCGTCTTTCGTTTTTAACTGATACTGAAATAATCGCAGCAGTTTATGATCTGCTTCAGGTGTATAGGCCGAGATTCCATATTTCGTTCGAAGTTCCTGTTTGCAAATACCACAAAGTTCCTGATACCCCGGAGTCGGCAGGCGGAAGGTGTATTTGAAACGATTCTGTGCAGCAGGATTGGCTGACAGGAAATCGTCCAAGCCTTTAGGAAGACCCGCTATCATCACAATGGGATTCTCGTCCCATTTGTCCATCTCGACAAAAAGCTTATCCAGCGGGTTGACCTGGTTAGAGTAGCGGTCGGGCAACAGTTTTTGTACATTGTCAAAGAAGAGTATGCCTCCTCTGGCTTTCTTTACATTATCATCCCATTTGTCAACAAACCGCTGGTAGTCAACAGCATCCACCATCGTCAGTTTGGGCTTGTCTATGATTTTGTGCTGATAGAAATAGTCGCGTATCACTTCTGCCAATGCTGTCTTGCCCGTACCTGTTTCACCAATGATAATGGCATTTACACTCAGCCGGACATTCATCACATCCTTCCTCGAATGCAGATACGTATAGGTGTCCACAACTGTTTTCAGCTGCTTCTTCACATCGTCAAGCCCTATCATACGGTCCAGCACGTTCTGCGAAACGAGCGGCTGTCCGCACCACTTACAAAACTTGGCTATTGAGCGGTTTTCTTTATGGCAATGCTCACATATCATAATTATTCTACGTCCTCTTGTATTTGTTCGACAACTTGTGTTGGACTTACACGTACATTCTCAGTATTGGGATTCGGGTAGTTCAGCAGTTTCGGACTGAAGACTATCATCTCCAGCAGAAGAATACCCACCATGACACTCCATAATATATAATGTAATACAGATTCTCCACTGATAGAACGCACTTGGTTGGTCACATCATCAAGCATACCGAACTTCGAGCCCTTGAACTTGAACGACTTCTGTTTGAATGTATAGTACAATGGCTCTAGCAGAGTTGACTTGATGTCGTCCTCCATTACCTCGCTGATCAACTGGTTGTCTCCCTTTGTGTCACTACGGAAGTCAGTCACATGACAGATGACCATATAGACCAGCGTAATCACAATGGCTGCAGGTATAAACAGACTGGGACTGGCCTGGTCTATAGTTTTCAGTATGGTGATGGGAATCCATGAAGAAAGCATACCGAGCAATCCCCACAGGCAGGACATCACAAAACCATACCCTCTGAAATATGCTCTCAACCCTACGATTACGGCCGTAACTCCTCCCACGGGGATTCCAATGGCCATCATCGAGTGATGGAACAAATAGTCACGTCCGGAGACTCCGCAGATGAGGAGCAAGATGATCCACAATGCACACAAGCCATAGAACGTATAACGCCAACGAGACTCCTTGGCCTTGGCGCGATGATATCCCATACGGACCTCCTTGTATTTTTGGGCAGTCTCTTCCTTGGCCGTTCCGAAGCGTTTGAAATACTTCTGATTCGAATCAATCTGTCCCAAGTTGATAATCCACTCCTCCAGTTTTCGCTCATAGCTATAGGGTTCGCTGAAGTCGCGAGAAGGATCCTCATGATAGAACACAGCCATCCACTGGCTCAGAGATCCCTGCTTCATAGCAGAAAGCAACAGGGGGCGATAGATGTGTGTATCAATATTAGATCCCGACTTCAGTTCACTTCCATCCTCCAACAGGTAGGACGGTGTAACTCCCAAGATGCGACAGAAACGATAAGCTGCCGTACGGAGGTCATAGGCGCCCAGCCGTTCCTTGTTCTCCTCACTCTTCATGTCAAAGCAAGCACGAGCCTGGCTAATCTGCTCAAACCAGCCGTGCAACTGTGCAAAGTAGAAAAAGCGGCCATTGGGGTCCATATAGTCTTCCAGCAGCGTTGCAACTTCCTTGTCCGGCAGATTCTGCCACTTCTTCAAGTCCTCGCGCAACACCTCTCCCACCTTGTAGGGAGTATTGGCGTCACGCAGATCAAAAGCCGCATCGCGGTCGATGTTATAGAGCACTTTATAACCCAGCGAGCGGGTTGGTTTCTTGCCATTCGTCATGATGCGAAGTGCTTCGCAAGCCATGTGGTCCTCATGGCTGTACATCCACGACAGCAAGCGTCCGTCGCTGAGACTGATCCACTCATCGTCCGTGCAGTCTTCATAGCCGAACGAATGTACTATTTCCGACAGGTTTGAAGACGGACATTTTCCCAGGAAAGGAATCTCCGGGTCTACTTCAAAGGCAAGTCGCAGAATAGCTATACGCTTGTCCATCTTGCTCTCAGGAGAGAAGTAGGACCGCAGCCGGTTGACATCTGCCTTCGAATGCGACTCCATATACAGGAACAAAGCGTCATTCGGATTGGAAAGGAGCAAAGAATACTCCTCCTGATAACTCAGCACAGAGATGGCAACACTATGAATGTCGTCACACAGATTTCCGCGGACATCCTTATACGGATAAGTGGGTTCCATCACATATACAGAAGCCATTAAGCCTGCCTTCTGGTCGGCGGGATAGCGGTTTACCACAATATCCTTCACAACCGAGCTCAGCTTTACGTTGCCGCACTGCTCCAGCCAGCCGGCTATACGTCCGTTGTAGAGATAGTTGATAGCCAGCCGTTCGTTGTCCACAAGCAGTGGTATCAATTCGTGTATATTGTCTGCTACCAGGTTGCGCTCTGGGTCAACTATAAAGCTGCGATACTTCAGGATGGGCGACGACAAGTCAATCTTTACGTTCTCGCCCAGGAACCAGCGCTCCACTTGTTCATATCCCCAGCGTGTCTGCGGATTGACTGAAGTCAGGCCCTGGACTATCATCTTGACACGGTCAGGCAACTCGTTGATGCGCGGCAGACGTCCTTCGTTCTTCTTGCGCATCATCACACGCTCGTTCAAGTTCAAAGGATTCTCGCCCAGCCAAAGGGTCATCAAGGTGATACCCAATGAGTAGAAGTCCACGGCAGGTGTAATCTCTACCTCTCCGTCAATCACATCATTGTACATTTCAGGCGCTGCATACACCGGAGTTCGTGCCTGAGTGGTGCGATGCACTTTTTCATCGCTTTCGAGGACACTGGAAATACCAAAGTCGCCCAGCACGAGTTCTTTGTGATCCGTATTACGGAAGAAGAAATTGCTTGGTTTGATGTCTTTGTGGATGACATTGTTGTTATGGCAGTATGCCAGTGCTGCGGCAGCCTGCAGGGCTATACGGCGGAACTGATTGAAATCACCGTCCAAGTCATAGTGGTTCAGTGTGCCGCCACGCAGATATTCCATCAGCTCATAGTCACGGTTTTTTCCATCGACATAGGTTTTTCCATAATCGTCAATCTTGACTATCATCTCCATGCCGATATTCTGAATGATGCGCATCAAGGTTTTCTTGATGGTGAAGTTGGGGTAGTATATTTTCAATACTCGCTCACCCTCTTCACCTTTGACCAAAAAAACTTGGGCTTCACCAGAATTATCACTCAAGCATTTGATGCTTTGGTATATCCTGCCTTTCAGCATGAATTCCACATCGCCCCCTGATACATTCTTCGAAGAATCGCTTGGCCGTATGGTTGCATCGCCAGCAGGCTGACCAGCTGACACGCGCATGGTTGCCGACATGTCCTGTTGAGGTGTTCTAACGGTTTGGTCCATGATTCTATTTATCGTCTTTTATTTCGTCTGTACTATTTTTGCCTAACACTACCCATTTACCCCCCATCTGAGGTTTGGCACAGCCACAGGGACTGCTGTGCATGGCGTGTTTGTAGTTACACACCCATGCCAGACGCACACCCACAGGCTTGCTGGCCATCGCATAGTTGCGAGCCTTGGCTGGCGAGGCAGACACCGGTACGGACAACTTATCCAAAATAGTCGAAAGCATCCTGATCTTCGCTGCTTTTTGCTCTTCCAACTCTTCCTTGGTCATACGTTTCGACTCCACCTTGGGAACGACGGGATTCTCAACGCCCTCGTCCTTGGCCAACAGAGTCAGGACTCTTTCACGAAGTTTGATGTTCGCTTGTTCACGGATAATGTCACGTTCAGAATTATAGGGTAAGGCATTTTCGAGTTTTGAATAGTCCTGAACTATTTCCATCAGTTCCTGATAGTCTGGATTCAACTGCAATTCTTTTACCAGCATACGGGCTTCTTCCGTCAGCGCCGTACCACACTTTTTGCAGAAAGCAAACTCGTTCAGCGAGTGGCAGGTAGGACATATCAAGCCTCCTTGCGGGCTACCGCACTCAGGGCAATAAGCCTCGTGGCCCGACAAATGAGCTCCGCAGAAGGAGCAAACATCTTTCTTAATGTAACGATGGCAAACTTCACAGTAGTCGGCATCAGGATCCATTTCTGCGCCACAATACGGGCACACGGCTTTGTCGATGGGTTGTCCACACTGGTAACAAAACATTGCTTCTGGGTCGTTAATGGTTCCGCAAAACGGGCAGACCTTACCGGATGCCTGTTGCTGCAACTGCTGTTGCTGCATGGGCTGGTCGTCACGCTGAAGCGACGATTCCCGCTGCATCATCTGCGGACGGACGGTACGCTGCGTCTTTTCGTAGTTAGGATTATTGTCGTTGTTCATATTGCTGCAGTAATAATTTCTGCAAAGTTAACAAAATTATTTTAATCGCAATAAAAAACCGCCGTAAATTTAAATTTACGACGGCATTTTTTCGCATTTTCCCTCATTTTTTACCACAAGGGCAATCTTTCAGACTTGGGGATAAACATTTTGTCACCATCCTTGACCCCGAAAGCATCGTACCACATGTCTATGTGTGGCAGGGCCCCATTCACGCGCCAGCGACCCAGCGAGTGAGGATCGCTCTTGGTGCGGTTGCGTATCTCGGCCTCTGTGACATTTCCCGCCCACACACCGGCATAGGCCAGGAAGAAGCGCTGGTCACCGGTCAGTCCGTCAATGACGGGCAGCGGATGGCGCTTGGTGGCATTCTTATAGGCATACCATGCCACCTGCAGGCCGCCGTGGTCTGCCAGGTTTTCACCCAGCGTCAGACGACCGTTGGCATTCAGGTCAGGCAGCACCTTGATGCGCGAGAAGAAATCGGCATACTTGTCTGTGCGTGCTATAAAGTTTTTTCCATCGCTTTCCTTCCACCAGTCGTGCATGTTTCCATCCTTGTCGTAGCGACGGCCCTGGTCATCAAAGCCGTGCGTCATCTCATGACCGATTACGACACCGATAGCACCATAGTTGAAGGCGTCGTCAGCCGTTGGGTCAAAGAACGGAACTTGCAATATACCAGCAGGAAAGCAAATTTCGTTAGTGGTTGGGTTATAGTAGGCATTGACCGTCTGTGGAGTCATGTACCAGTCGTCACGATCCACTGGTTTTCCTGCCGTGTGGTCTATGTGCCACTCCAGTTGCCAGCGGTGGCATTCCCGCATATTCTCATAGTAAGTTTTTTTCGCATCAATGGCCAAGCGTGACATGTCCTTCCAGCGGTCAGGATATCCTATTTTGACATAGAACGTATTCAGCTTTAGCAGGGCATTGACCTTGGTCGAGTCGTCCATCCAGTCCTGGGCAGCTATGCGCTCACCCAAGGCTACTTTCAGATTATCCACCAGCGTCTTCATGCGCTCCTTGGAAGAAGCGGGGAAGTACTTCTGGACATAGATTCTGCCAAGCGCCTCACCCATGACGCCCTGCACCTGATTGGTGGCACGACGCCACAGCGGGTGGTCTTCCTTGCGGCCTGAGAGCACCTTGCCGTAGAACTCAAAAGCCGTGGCACGTACAGCGTCATTCAGCGTGCCGGCAGCACCGTCTATGACGCCCCACTCCATCACGTCACGGTATTCTGCTGCGGTCATGGCTGCAAAAATCTTGTCTGCCGCCTCCATGAATGCCGGCTGGCCGACCACCATTTCCTGGATGTACTCGCTTTTGATGCCTGAGGCATTGACCTGCTTTTCCAGCTGGAAGTGTGGATAGCGGCTATTGAATTCCTGCAGCGTCATCTTGTTGTAATTGGCTATGGGGTCGCGCAGTTCGGTTCTCGACTTGGACACCTTGGCCAGTGCCGTCTCTATCTTCATGATGTTCTTCATCTTCTTCTCTGCTGCACTTTTCTTGTAGCCGAAAAGCTGGAACATGTTGACGATATACTGCTGGTATGCCTTACGGATCTTGACGGTCGCCTCGTCGTTTTCCACGTAGTAGTCTTTCTGGCCCAGCGTAAGTCCGCCCTGGCTGATGTTCAGGATATTCTGCGTAGCGTTCTTCTCGTCGGCACCAATGTAGGAGTTGTAGAACTCCTCATCACCGTAAGGAGCCATTTCCAACTGTATCTTAAACAGCTGTTCCTTGGTTTTGGCAGCCTCCAGTTTCTTCAACAGGGGCATTACGGGGTTCAGCCCGTCCTTCTCCCTGCGGGTGGAGTCCATAGCCAGCTTGTAGAGGTCACTCAGTTTCTGCTCTACGGAACCTTTCGGGTAGCTGTTCTCCTGCAATTCCTTCAAGATACCGTTGATACGCTTGTTGTTGTCTTCGGCCAGACGGTCGAAACTGCCATAACGCGAATAGGCTGCAGGCAGCGGATTGTTCTTCATCCAGCCACCGCAGGCATACTGATAGAAGTCGTCGGCAGGCCGCACACTGGTATCAAGGTCATTAAGACTGATACCCGAGCGCAACTGTGCTGATGCTGTAATAGCCATTGTAGCTGATACCATCATCGTTAAAAGTTTTTTCATGTTCTTATTGTTTTAAAGTGTCGATAATTGTTCCAATTCTTCCGAGAACCGCTCCCACCGTTCCACCTCTTCATCCAGCGATTTCTTGGTGGTCGTATACTCGGTCACAAACTCCATGTTCGAAGCGTTCTCAGGCTTCATCAACAGGTCGTCGAGTTCTTTCAGCCGCCGTTCCATGTCATTAATCTTACGCTCCGACTCCTCAACGGCCTTTTCTGCCTTGCGCAACTGTTTTTGTTTCTCCTTGTGCTCGGCATAGTTCTGAGCCTTCGGGGCACTCTGAGCCTTCGGAGCACTCTGAGCATTCTGATTATTCTGACTATTCTGATTATTCTGGGCGCTTTGCAACTGGGAGAGGTCGGTCAGATTCCTGGACTGCAGGAAGTCGTAGATGCCGCCAAGATGTTCGCGGACTCTGCCCCCTCCGAACTCATACACCTTGCTGACCAGTCCGTCCAAGAACTCACGGTCGTGCGAGACGATGATGGCTGTTCCGTCGAAGGCACGTATAGCCTCCTTCAGCACATCCTTTGATGCCATGTCCAGATGGTTTGTAGGCTCGTCGAGAATCAGCAGGTTGACGGGCTCCAGCAGCAGTCGTATCATGGCCAGTCGGCTCCGCTCGCCGCCACTCAGCACCTTCACCTTTTTGTCTGAGGCTTCTCCTCCGAACATAAAGGCCCCCAGGATATCGTTGATGCGCAGGCGAATCTCGCCCTTGGCCACATGGTCTATGGTCTGGAACACCGTCAGGCTCTCGTCCAGCAGCTGTGCCTGATTCTGGGCAAAATAGCCTATCTGCACATTGTGGCCGATCTTCAGGTGACCGTCAAAGGGTATCTCGCCCATGATACATTTCACCAGCGTAGACTTTCCTTCGCCGTTCTTTCCCACAAAGGCCACTTTCTCGCCGCGCTTGATGGTCAGTGTCACCTGGTCAAACACCCTGTGGGCACCATAGTCTTTCCTGACGTCCTCGCAGATGACGGGATAGTCACCTGAACGGAGACAGGGGGGAAACTTCAGGTGCATGGCCGAGTTGTCCACCTCGTCCACTTCTATGGGCACCATTTTCTCCAGCTGCTTGATCTTCTGCTGCACTTGCACAGCCTTGGTGGCCTGATAGCGGAAGCGCTCTATAAACTGGCGCATGTCGGCCATCTCTTTCTGCTGGTTTTCGTAGGCCCGCTGCTGTTGTTCACGGCGTTCCTGCCGCAGCACCACATACTCGTTGTACTTGACCTTGTAGTCTACGATTCGGCCGCACGAGATTTCCAGGGTACGGTTCGACACGTTATTGATGAATGCCCGGTCGTGACTGACCAGCACCACAGCACTCGACGACTGGGCGAGAAACTGCTCCAGCCACTGTATGGACTCGATGTCCAGATGGTTGGTAGGCTCGTCCAGCAACAGGACGTCGGGCTTCTGCAACAGGATCTTGGCCAGCTCTATACGCATGCGCCAGCCCCCCGAGAACTCACTGGTCGGACGGTCAAAGTCCGAACGGCTGAAGCCCAGGCCGACCAGCGTGCGCTCCAACTCTGCCTCACAACCTTCGGCACCCATCATCTGGTAGCGCTCATGCTCCTGGGTAAAGCGCTCCACAAGAGCCATGTAGTCCTCACTCTCGTAGTCAGTACGCTCACTCAGCTGACGGTTCAGCGCGTCTATACGCTCCTTCATCTTCGTCACGTCGGCAAAAGCCTTCTGTGCTTCCTCTCGTACGGTGGTGTCATCCTGCAGCACCATCACCTGTGGCAGATAGCCTATGGTGGTGTCATGGGGCACGCTGACGGTGCCGCTTGTGGGTTGCTGCTTCCCACAGAGTATTTTCAGCAAGGTGGATTTTCCTGCGCCGTTCTTGCCCACCAGGGCTATACGGTCCCTGTCGTTCACCACGAAACTCGCGTCGGTGAACAAAGGCTTCACGCCAAATTCCACATGCAGTGATTCTACAGATATCATCTATACCTAATTTATATGAGGGCACAAAGGTACGAAGAAACCTGCAAACTGCAAAATTTATTCATAAATATTACGCTACTTAGAACATCAGGAATTTCCGGATGCGGTTCTTGAGGCGGATTTTCCAAGGTTTTTTGCCGCCCGTCAGCTCGTCCAGCAGGAAATGCCCTGCCGACATCCTGGGGGCTACTGGCATCTTGTCTGTGGGCAGCAGGCATACCTGTTGGGCTGCCCACATCATGGCCTGCGAGAAGCGCCAGATGCCAAACGTCCGGAGCATCTGGGGCACGGACGAGCCGTCGCGGAACTTGCCCAGCGACTTTCCGTGCTCTTGCAACAGGGTAAAGCAGTCTACCACCGGTTTCAAGGTCAGCCTTCCGGCATGGAAATCCTCAAAGGCCTGCAACATCAGCAGGACGATACTCGCTGAAGGAACATACTGACGCTGGTCGCCTGCCTGCTCCGTCAGCGAACCTCCATTGCGCGCCAGCCAGCGTTCCACCAGCTGACGGCGCAGCGGATGGCTGATGGCTGGAATCTGCTGGGGCTCCTTCCCGCCCATGTCTGCCTCTTCGGCTTCTGCCATCCAGTCAATGCTTAGGTCTTGGGGAGCCCGCAACCCGAACTCGAACAGTTTGACGACACCCTGATAGCACAAGGCGGTCAGACCGTGCTTCTTTGACCATTCGTGCAACGTTTCCCACTCTTCGTTTGACGGTCCGCGGTCCAGACAGTCCAGTTGTCCGAGTGAAACCTGTATGAGTTCAAAAAACATTTTCTGCATGTCAAAATCAGTTTTAGTTTCCAATTGACTGCAAATATACTGATTATTTTTTCATCGACCAAATAATTCGGCACTAAATTTGGTTTATCGCCCTTTTCTTCGTACTTTTGCATCATCAAAATCAATGTGACTATGCCTGAAGATAAGATACTACGCATGCAGCAACTCGTTTACGAGTTGAACGAAGCCTCTGACGCCTACTACAACGGACGTCCGGAGCGCATGACAGACTACGAGTGGGACCAGCGTTTCGACGAGCTCAAGCAGTTAGAGACCGAGACGGGCACCACCCTCCCCGACTCTCCCACCCAGAAGGTGAGCGAAGACACCACCCAGGGCCAGAAGGAAGAGCACGAGTACGCTGCTCTCTCGCTGGCCAAGACCAAGCTGCCCGAAGAATTGGTGAAGTGGGCTGAAGGGCGCCCCGTCTGGATATCCTGGAAACTCGACGGACTGACGCTGGTCGTCACCTACGACGACGGAAAACTGACGAAGATTGTCACCCGTGGCAACGGGCACATCGGCACCAACATCACCCATCTGCACAAGGCCATCAGCGGCATTCCGGCAACCATCAGCCATTCGGGCCATGTGGTCATTCGCGGCGAGGCAGTCATCTCGTACGACGATTTCGAGCGCTACCTCATGGAGAGCGGCGAGGACTATGCCAACCCGCGCAACCTGGCGTCGGGCTCGCTCAGCGTCAAGGACCCGCAGGACATCATGGACCGCCACATACGCTGGATACCTTTCACACTGGTGCATACCGACCAGCCCATCAACTCCTGGGGCGAGCGCATGCAGTGGCTCGACCAGCAAGGGTTCACCACCGTCGAGCGCCAGTATATTGACCACCCGGACGCCAATGCCGTCAACAGCGGCATCAATGCCTTCACCCAGCGAGTCACCTCCAAGCAGAACCCCTTCCCCGTCGACGGACTGGTAGTGTGCTACGACGATACGGCCTATGCCCAGACAGGCAGCGTCACGGGCCATCACGCCACCCGTGCCGGACTGGCCTTCAAGTGGCAGGACGAGTCGGCACAGACGGTCCTGAAGGAGATAGAGTGGTCGTGTGCCGCCAGCACCATCTCGCCCGTGGCCGTCTTTGAACCCGTAGAGCTGGAAGGCACCACCGTCAAGCGGGCCTCGCTGTGCAACATCAGCGAGTGCGAGCGCTTGGGCATAGGCGGGCCTGGCACCCGGCTCAGCGTCATCAAGGCCAACAAGATCATTCCCAAGGTCATCCAGGTCGTGGCCGGCGTGGGGACATTCTCCGTTCCCGACACCTGTCCGGTCTGTCACGCCCCTGCCGTCATCACCGAGAGCGAGGCCAGCGGCACCAGGACCCTCCACTGCACCAATGC
Source organism: uncultured Prevotellaceae bacterium (assembly GCA_900318795.1). Classification (GTDB taxonomy): domain Bacteria; phylum Bacteroidota; class Bacteroidia; order Bacteroidales; family Bacteroidaceae; genus Prevotella. Next base: position 41,053 of record ONLU01000018.1, read on the forward strand.
CGACTGCCCCGCCAAACAGCTCAGGAAGTTTGCACGCTTCGTCTCCAAGGAAGGCATGAACATGGACGGCATCTCCGAACAGACACTCTCCAAGTTCATCAACCTCGGATGGGTCAGCGAGTATGCCGACCTCTACCAGTTGCGCACCCACATCCGCGACCTGGCGAGAATGGAGGGTTTTGGCGAGCGTTCGGCTTCCAACATCATGAACAGCATCGACCGCTCGCGCAAGGTCGAGGCTCACAGGCTGCTCTATGCCCTCAACATTCCCCTTTGCGGACTGGATGTCTGCAAACGGCTGCTCGCGGCTTATCCGCTGGAGCAGCTGGTCAGCGAGGCTGCAGGAGACAGCACTGCCCCACTCGACCTCTTCGCCACACCGCAGGAGCCTCAGGACGTCTTCGCCCATGTGGCGGGCATCGGACCGGAGAAGTCTGCACAGTTCGTACGCTGGTTCCGCGACCGCAAAAACCTGGAACGCTACAACAGGCTGGTGTCCCACCTGGAGATTGTCGCTGCCAGCATGGCTCCGTCGGGCGACCGCTGCCAGGGTCTGACGTTCGTCATTACGGGCGACGTCCATCACTACAAGAACCGCAACGAGCTCAAGGCCTACATCGAGTCGCAGGGCGGCAAGGTGGCCTCTGCCGTCAGCGGCAGCACCTCGTTCCTGATCAACAATGACGTCCATTCCACCTCCGGGAAGAACAAGAAGGCCCAGCAGCTGGGCATCCCCATCCTCTCGGAGGACGACTTCGTGGCGCGCTATACTGAACCCTCGGAATGAAGCCCCACCCTCTCACCATCGTCTCTCTGCTGGTACGGGCCGTCCGTCCCAGCCGCACCAACGACATGCCGGCCGTGGCCCTGCCATTCTGGATTCGCAAGGGCTACGACGGGCTGACGTTCTTTGGCCACATCATCACCCATAGCCAGGAGGACGCAGAGGCCATGAACACCCGTTTCGACGCCTTCAAGAACCACGAGATGATACACCTCTACCAGGCACGCTCCACCCACGACTCGTGGCTGTGCTTCTATGCCCGCTACTTCGTCTTCTGGCTACGGGCCTGCCGCTATCGCAAGCATCTCAAGAACGCCGGCTACCTGCTCAACCCCTTCGAGATGGAAGCCTACGCCCACATGCACGACCTCGACTATCTCAGCGACAAACCCGACGGGTGCACCGGGTGGAAGGCCTATGCCCGCCTCTCACTGGACGAACGACTCGACATGCTGACCCATAAAAAAACTAAATAAGTAGCCTAAAATTTGGCTATATCGCAGAAAATCATTACCTTTGCAACCGAATTACAGAAAACGTGCTTCTTTCCTGAAGCATTCTTTCCATGGTTTTCAGCTAATCCACAACATTGAATCACTAACGAATTACTGTATATAGCTATGTACACGAAAGAAGAACTTGAAAAGCTTCCTATCCCCGAACTCATGGAGATAGCAGGCGAAATGGATGTCAAAGTGTCACAGAACGACGATCTGGAGACAGTCATCTACGCCATCTTGGACAAGGCTGCCGAGAACTCGGCTGCAGGGGTGCCCACGCCCAAGCGTAAGCGCACTCGCATTGCCAAAGACAACAGCAAGGTGTACACCGTCAGCGGCAGCGAGGGCGAGAACCTCGACACCAAGCCCAAGAAGGGCAAGGCTGCCAAGAAGCCGTCGCTCGACGACCTCTTTGCTGAGCAGGAAGCCTCTGAGGCTGCCGCAGCAGAGAGCAGTGCCGAAGAGACCGCAGCCCAGCAGCCGGCTGCCGAGGCCGAGAAGCCCGCTCCCAAGAAGCGTGGCCGCAAGTCGAAGAAGGAACTGGAGGCACTGGCTGCCGCCGAAGCTGCCGGGCAGCAGGCCGAAGCCGACGGGCAGCAGACGGAAGCCGCTGTGGACAATGGTTCTCCCGTCGACACCCCCGACACCGTCACCCCCGCCGCCGAGGATGTTCCCGAGGCTGCCGAGATGGTGTCTTCTGAGGAAATCAATCCCGAACAGCTCAGCCAGCTGCAGGAGAAGATGAACGCCGAAGGCGGTGTCTGGGAAGGCGATCCCGGCGACGGCACAGACTTCATCACAACAGTCGACCTGCCCGTAGAGGACCAGGCTGCCATCCCCTCGCTCGACATCTTCGATCGCCCCATGGCACAGCAGCAGGTACAGGAACCCAAGGTGTCTCCCATGCGCAACGACTTCGGACGCAACCGCAACGAATTCGACTTCGCAGACCTCATCACTGCCAACGGCGTGCTCGAAATCCTGCAGGACGGATACGGATTCCTGCGCTCATCGGACTACAACTATCTCTCCTCGCCCGACGATATCTATGTCAACACCCAGCAGATCAAGCGCTACGGGTTGAAGACCGGCGACGTGGTGGAGTGCACCGTGCGTCCGCCACACGACAACGAGAAGTACTTTGCGCTCAGCACCGTCAAGAACATCAACGGACGCAACCCGCAGGAAGTGCGCGACCGCATAGCCTTCGAGCACCTCACCCCACTCTTCCCCGAAGAGAAGTTCACCCTCTGCGGCAACCCTGCCACCACCAATCCCTCGGTGCGCATCGTCGACCTCTTCTCGCCCATCGGAAAAGGCCAGCGCGCACTCATCGTGGCACAGCCCAAGACCGGTAAGACCATCCTCATGAAGGACATTGCCAACGCCATAGCCGCCAACCACCCCGAGGCATACATCATGATGCTGCTCATCGACGAGCGCCCCGAGGAGGTCACCGACATGGCCCGCACCGTCAATGCCGAGGTCATCGCCTCGACCTTCGACGAGCCCGCCGACCGTCACGTCAAGATTGCAGGCATCGTGCTCGAGAAAGCCAAGCGCATGGTCGAGTGCGGACACGACGTCGTCATCTTCCTCGACTCCATCACCCGTCTGGCACGCGCCTACAACACCGTAGCACCCGCCAGCGGCAAGGTGCTCACCGGTGGTGTCGACGCCAACGCCCTGCAGAAGCCCAAGCGCTTCTTCGGTGCTGCACGTAACATCGAGAACGGCGGCTCGCTGACCATCATCGCCACCGCACTGACCGACACCGGCAGCAAGATGGACGAGGTCATCTTCGAAGAGTTCAAGGGTACCGGCAACTCCGAGCTCCAGCTCGACCGCATGCTGGCCAACAAGCGCGTCTACCCGGCCGTCAACCTCGTACAGAGCTCGACACGCCGCGACGACCTGCTGCAGGACCAGACCACGCTCAACCGCATGTGGATCATCCGCAAGTTCATTGCCGAGATGAACCCCATCGAGGCCATGAACACCGTCCGCGACCGACTGGTACATACCCACTCCAACGAGGAGTTCCTGCTCTCCATGAACGGCTAACCAAAGCCCTCACGATATATGAAGAAGGGTTGCACTCACAAGAGCGCAACCCTTCTTTTGTTTCTCGAGAGTCGCACGGACAATGCGCCCGTGTCGTGGTCAAAGTGGTATCAGAGTCCCCTGATTCAATGATTTAATAGGCTTGGCGTGGGTCGTGGAGATAGGTCCCGTCAGCTATCCGGATAGTCTCTTTGCATCGTGCGAACGTCTCCCGTACCCCTATGCAGACCGTTCGCGTCACGTGTGGAACCCGTCTCCATCACTCACGGATGACGCTCGCGTCAGACACGCTTGCCTCCTTGTGCTCCTTCGGTGATGCTGATGAAAAGCCCCACCGCCCGTTCCAGAATGGTCAATCTTCAATGTACTGCATGATGAGGTCGGCCATCTGCTCCTCCGTCTTGCCGTCGGCGGCGATGACGAGTTGGTAGTTGCGGGTGTCGTAGCGCGAGGTGCCGGTGTACTTCTTCACGTAGTTCTCGCGCATCTTGTCCACGCGCTCGATGGTCTTGCGGGCCTCCTCTTCGGTTATGTTCTGCTTGCGGGCCACGCGCTCCATGCGGTGCTCCATCGAGGCCTGGATGAGGACGCTCAGGTGGTTGGGATGCTGGCGGAACACGTGGAAGCCGCTGCGACCGGCCACCACGCACGACTCCTCGGCGGCGAGGTCCTGCAGGATGAGCGTCTCGGTCTTGAACATCTCGTCGGTGGTCACCAGGTCGGGGGCGTCGCCCTTTTTCGGCATGTAGTAGTCAATGCTCATGCCTGAGTCGATCTTCAGGATGCGCTCCACGTCGGCCCACCATCCGTGCTTGCGGCCTTTCAGCCGCTCTATCTCCTCGGGACTGATGCGATACTTCTCCTGCAGGGCCTTGATGACGGCCTTGTCGTAGAAGGGTACGCCCAGTTTCTCTGCCAAAAGGCGGCCCACGGTGCGACCGCCGCTACCTAACTCACGATTGATCGTGATGACAAATTTCTCGTTCTTGTTCATTTTCGTTTTAGTTTTTGTTAGTGATTATATGATCAGTTTCACACGGAAGCCGCGCTTGGTCTCTTCCTCTATCACCTGGCGGCACTGCCCGGAGAGTTCGCTGCGATGGGCATCGTTCAGCGGCGTGGCAGTCATTTTCTCCACCATGAAGTCGAGGGCCGTGAGGAGCGACTGCTCGCTGTGCGTGATTCGCACGGTGATGGGGCGGTAGGGTGCCATCGCGCCGTCGAGCATCTTGCCGATCAGCTGCCGGGCCTTCTCTTC
>ONLU01000041.1 GCA_900318795.1 uncultured Prevotellaceae bacterium
ATCATTAAACTTAATGATTTTCGTTATTCAGACGATAATCTTACTTCTTTCTTCGAACGCATCAAGGCACACAACAAATACTTTGATGCATGTGCTTATCGAATGATAGGCTCCAGTCAGACTTGAACACTGAGCGCCATAACAAAACGATAAGGTTATGGCAACAACACAGAATTATTTTCCACGGAAGTCGGAGTCGGCTCCGATGATTTATGCGTATGAGGATAAGTATGACCCACAACTGAAGGGCATCCTGAAGGTGGGCTACACTACTATTGGCGTGCAGGAACGTGTGCGCCAGCAGTATAACATCGTGCGGCCTGGCGAACCTCCTTACCGCATATTGGTGGAAGAGAGTGCCATGCGTCAGGACGGTACGGTGTTTATGGATCATGATGTTCACCGGATGCTGGTCAAGATGGGGTGCCGGAACATTGAAGGCGAGTGGTATCGTTGTACGCCCCAGCAGGTCAGGGCGGCCATCGTAGCCGTCAGGGAAAGGATAGACGTGGCATGGAACCGCGACAAGACCTTCGGCATGCGCCCGGAGCAAAAACGGGCTGTTGACAAGACGGCAGACTATTTTGACAGCTACAAGTCGGAAGCCGGGCGTGTACCTCACTTCCTTTGGAATTGCAAGATGCGTTTTGGCAAGACCTTCACCACTTACCAACTGGCACGGCGTATGGGATGGAAGCGCGTGCTGGTGCTGACATTCAAGCCTGCCGTGGCTCATGCGTGGGAAGAGGACTTGATGACGCATGTGGATTTTGTCGGGTGGCAGTTCATAGCCCGTAGCCAAGAGGCTACCATCGACTATCAGTTTGAGCATGCCGACCCGAAGAAGCCGATGGTGGTGTTTGGCTCGTTCCAGGACTTCCTCGGGAAGAATACAGCCAGTGGTGGCATGAAGCTGAAGCATGAGTGGGCACGTGGATTCAACTGGGACTGCATCGTGTTGGATGAATACCACTATGGTGCATGGCGTGAGAATGCCAAGGAACTGATAGGCGTCAGCGAGGATCTTGGCAGCGAGATAGAGAATCCCGACTACTTCGACGAAGACCTGATTCCCATCACGTCGAATCACTATCTTTACCTGTCAGGAACGCCCTTCCGTGCCATTGCCTCCGGCGAGTTTATCGAGGAGCAGATATACAACTGGACGTATAGCGACGAGCAGCGTGCCAAAGAGGAATGGGGCGACAAGCCTGACAATCCTTACGCTTCGCTGCCCAGGATGGTGCTGCTGACGTACCAGTTGCCAGCGGAAATTTCGAGGGTGGCAGAAGAGGGTGAGTTTGACGAGTTCGATCTGAACTCATTCTTTGAGGCAGAGGGCAAGGGCGAGGATGCTGTGTTCAAACACCATGATGAGGTGCAGAAATGGCTTGACATGCTGCGCGGACAATATCTGCCGACATCCATCAACGACCTGAAAACCGGTAACCGGAAACCGCCATTGCCATTCCTGAATGGCGACCTCTATTCCAACATGAACCATACGTTGTGGTTCTTGCCTAACGTGGCTTCCTGCTTTGCCATGCGCAATCTGCTGACGGAATTACAAAACACCTTTTATCATGACTACCGTGTCATCGTGTGCGCTGGAACAAAGGCTGGCATTGGACAGCAGGCATTACCCCCCGTAGAGAAGGCCATGTCGCATCCAGACCCGCTGCATTGCAAGACCATCACGCTGACCTGCGGAAAACTGACAACGGGTGTTACCGTGCGTCCGTGGACGGGAATCTTCATGCTGCGTGACACATCGTCGCCAGAGACTTATTTCCAGTCGGCATTCCGTGTGCAGTCGCCCTGGACTATCACCAATAGCGACGGACTGCATCCCAACCAAGTGGAGATATTGAAGAAGGTTTGCTACGTATTCGACTTTGCACCTAACAGAGCATTGCGTAAGGTCGCCGACTATTCGTGCCAGTTGAATATTGAAGAGGGTAATCCGGAGAAGTGCGTGGACGACTTTATCAAGTTTCTGCCCGTACTCTGTTACGAGAACGGAGTGATGAAAGTGCTCTCGGCAAGTGACGTCTTGGATATGGCCATGAACAACACGTCAGCCACGTTGTTGGCCCGTCGCTGGGAGAGTGCCTTGTTGGTGAACGTCGATAACTTCACGTTGCAGCGGCTGATGAATAACAAGGAGGCGATGGCTGCATTGATGAAAATAGAGGGATTCCGTTCGTTGAATCAGGATATTGAAACCATCATTAACAAGACCGACAACATCAAGAAGAAACGCAAGGAACACGAAGAAGGATTGACGCCAAGGGAAAAGAAAGAACTGAGCGATGCTGAAAAGGAAATCAAGAGCAAGCGGCGCCAGATACAGGAGAAGCTAATGAAGTTTGCCACACGCATCCCTATCTTCATGTATCTGACGGACTTCCGCGAGTATTCGCTGAAGGATGTCATCTTGCAGTTGGAACCTAAATTGTTCGAGCGTGTCACGGGGCTCACCAAACAGGACTTTGCGTTGTTGGTAAGTCTTAATGTGTTCAATGAGGTCTTGATGAATGACGCTGTCTATAAATTCAAACGATACGAGGATAGCAGTTTGGCGTATGCGGGAGTAAACCGCCACGCAAAGGATGAAAAAGTGGGCGGATACAGTACCGTCATTACGATGGACGAATATTTATCGTCATGACACGTATCAGGTACCTGTCATAAACAGAAACTATTTTACTGTATCTATTTTTATACCCACTCATTTTCCACGGAAGAATTGAACTGCACCATCAAAAGTGCAAAATTTGCACCATGAAAGACACCAGGGTCAGTCCTGTTTCACAGCAGACAAAAAAAGTCAGCAGGCTCTCCAGTGCGGGGCCTGCTGTTTTTGGGGGTTCTATAGCCGAAGGCTTCCGGCACTTTCAGAGCCGGGCGGGCTTAAGCCTCCAGACCTTCGTGCTGCTTCAGTCCGATGTTGAACACCTCGCCCATCAGCAAGGCGAAGAAGCCCTCGCCAAAGATCTCAATACAATCACTTGTCATTTCGCTAGTCTCGGCGGCATTGAGGTCTAAGAAGAATGCGAGGATGATTAAGCATACGCCAACCAGCAGGGTGCAGAAGCCATACTTGCGGAGCAACTTGACATTCTTCAGCGTGAATACCTCTCTGCGATTGACGTTCAAGACGAACTTGACGAAGGCGACAAAGGTAATAACAGTAGATACCAGTGCCACCAGCAGAACAGCCAGCAGAAACAAAGCGGTTTGCAGGTCGAGTGTAATAGTTTTGTTCACTTCCTCTGCAGGTGCTAAGAATGAGGTGACCAGATCAGCCAGTGTCAGTGCCAGTACCAGCACACACAAAATGTTAATAACGTACTTTTTCATAATCTTAAGATGAGTTTATTTGTTTTATATATTTGTCGGTGAGTGAGTATTTGACGGGCAAAGGTAGCAAAAAAAACTCTATTTAACAAAGTTTTCTTTGTTTTGTTCTCGCTAAATCGTAACTTTGACCGTCAAAAAGACGGCGAAGATACTCACGCTCGACAAAAAAAGAAAGATTTTCTTTGTTTTGTTCTCGCTAAATCGTAACTTTGCAGGCGATTTATGGCTTAATAGTGATGAAAAGATTCAATTCACGCAATTATTTGTATATTGCCCTTGGAGGTGTGGGCGTCATTTTGTTGCTGACGGCCTACTTCCTGTTCTGCTCTCTGCTGAAGGGGGGCGAGACACAATATGTCTATATAGACGAGGACGACACACAGGACTCTGTGTTTGCCAAGATAGACCCCATAGCCAACAATGCCGGCATGAGCGCACTGAAGACCATGGCTCGCCATACAGACTACGGTGAGAGCATCCACACGGGCCGCTACGCCATCAATCCTGGCGAAAGCGTCATTACCGTTTTCCGCAAGCTGAGGAGCGGACAGCAAAGCAGCATGCGGCTGACCATTCCCGAGGTGCGCACCATGGACCGGCTGGCAGCCTTTCTGGGTCATAAGCTGATGATAGACTCTGCCGCAGTGGCAGACGTTCTGCTCAGCGAGGAGGGCTGCCAACACTACGGCTACGACACGGCAACAATAGCGTCGCTGTTTGTGCCCAACACCTACGAGGTGTACTGGAACACCAGCGTCGAGAACTTCATGGAGCGCATGCAGAAGGAGCACGACCACTTCTGGAGCGGCGAGCGTCAAGAGAAGGCAGCCCGGAAGCAGCTGACACCGGAGGAAGTGTGCACGCTGGCCAGCATCGTAGACGAGGAGACGGCAAACAATGCCGAGAAGCCCATGATAGCAGGCATGTACCTGAACCGTCTGAGGCTGAACATGCCCCTGCAGGCCGACCCTACCGTCAAGTTCGCCCTGAAGCAGTTTGAACTGAAGCGCATCTGGCAGAAGCAGTTGCAGACGGACTCTCCCTACAATACCTATATATATGAAGGTCTGCCCCCAGGTCCCATCAAGATAGCCAGCATCAAGGGCATTGACGCCGTGCTGAACGCCACGGAGCATGACTATCTGTACATGTGTGCCAAGGAGGACTTCTCGGGCACGCACAACTTTGCAAGCAACTACAAGGAACACTTGCTGAATGCTGCCAAGTACACCAAGGCCCTGAACGAGCGGGGAATCAAGTAAGGGTGAAAGGCGAAAAGTGATTAAAGGTTAAGAAAGAAATAAGAATTATATAATACGATATGGAAGAAAAGAACATCACCACGGGCGAGGAGAAGAAGAGCCTCAGCTTCGTAGAACAGTTTGTGAAGGAAGACCTGGAAGCAGGTAAGAACGGTGGACGCCTACAGACGCGCTTCCCACCAGAGCCCAACGGCTATATACACATCGGTCACGCCAAGGCCATCTGCATGGACTTCGGGGCTGCCGAGAAGTTCGACGGCGTGTGCAACCTGCGTTTCGACGACACCAATCCCACCAAGGAGAATACCGAGTATGTGGAGAACATCATGAGCGACATCAAGTGGCTGGGATTCCACTGGGAGAACGTCTACTACGCCAGCGACTACTTTGAGAAGTTGTGGGACTTTGCCGTATGGCTCATCAAGAAAGGACTGGCCTACGTGGACGAGCAGACCTCGGAGCAGATTGCCGAGCAGAAGGGTACGCCCACACAGCCCGGACGCCCCAGCCCCTATCGGGACCGTCCCGTGGAGGAGAACCTGCGCCTGTTCAACCAGATGAACACTCCCGAGGCCGTAGAGGGCTCGATGGTGCTGCGTGCCAAGCTGGACATGGCCAACCCCAACATGCACTTCCGCGACCCCATCATCTATCGCATCATCCAGATACCTCACCACCGCACCGGTACCAAGTGGCACTGCTACCCGATGTACGACTTCGCCCACGGCCAGTCGGACTACTTTGAGGGTGTCACCCACTCTATCTGTACGCTGGAGTTCGTGCCTCACCGTCCGCTGTACGACAAGTTCGTAGAACTGCTGCGCGAGTACATCGACGAGAAGAAGGCCAACGGCGAGGACTTGAGCGGATATAACCCCGACATCATTGCCCCCAGCTACGACGGCACACGACAGATAGAGTTCAACCGTCTGAACCTGACCTACAGCGTGATGTCGAAGCGCAAGCTGAAGGCACTGGTGGACGAGAAGCTGGTCAACGGATGGGACGACCCCCGCATGCCGACAGTCTGTGGCATGCGCCGTCGTGGCTATTCGTCACAGAGCATCCGTAACTTCATCGACTCGATAGGCTACACCAAGTTTGACGCGCTGAACGACTATGCCCTGCTGGAGGCCAGCGTCCGCGACGACCTGAACAAGAAAGCCTGCCGCGTCAGCGCCGTGCTCGACCCCGTCAAGCTGGTCATCACCAACTATCCGGAAGGACAGTACGAAGAGATGCAGGCCGTCAACAATCCCGAGAACGAGGCTGACGGAACCCACACCATCACCTTCGGCCGCGAGCTGTGGATAGAGCGCACCGACTTCCAGGAGGTGGCAGAGAAGAAGTTCCAACGACTGGCCCCGGGCAAGGAGGTAAGACTGAAGAATGCCTACATCATCAAGTGCGACGAGGAGCATCCCTGCGACAAGGACGCCGAAGGCAACGTGACAACCATCTATGCCACCTACGATCCTGAGACACGTAGCGGACAGCCCGGTGCCGACCGTAAGATCAAGGGCAAGACGCTGCACTGGCTCTGCTGCCAGCATGCCGTGCCTGCCGAGGTACGACTGTACGACCGGCTGTTCAGCATAGAGAATCCCGGTGCCGACGAGCGCGACTTCCGCGAGCTGCTGAACCCCGACTCTCTGAAAGTGCTCACCAACTGCTTTGTAGAGGAGTACCTGAAGGAGAAGAAGGCCGGCGACTTCCTGCAGTTCCAGCGCATCGGATATTTCACGCTGGACCTTGACTCGACACCAGACAAGCTGATATTCAACAAGACCGTAGGACTGAAATCATAGACGTGCCATTCGACGAAGATTATTTCAATAGCAACGACTTTCAGGAACTGCTGCACAGTTACGAAGCGTCAGTAGCATCGGGGGACACCTTGTTCCTCGATGCTGACGACTTTGTAGACATAGCAGACTACTATAACTACAATGATGCCACGGACAAAGCCATCGAAGTGGTGGAGCAGGCTCTGGAACTATATCCTGACGATGTGCTGCTGAACGTCTTCATGGCCCGTCAGGCATTACTCGATGCCGACTATGACACGGCCAGCGAGTATGCCGACCGCATCGGCGACAAGGAGGCTCCCGACTACCACTATCTGGTGGCCGAGATACTGATTGCGCGGGGAAGCATAGACGAGGCCGACGAATACCTGCGCAAGCTCTACGCCCAATTGGACTCCGACGAGGTGAACGACTTCATCAAGGACGTGGGCAACCTCTATGAGGACTACAACATAGGCCAGAAAGCCTACGAGTGGATGTTGCGTATGACGGACGACAACAGCGATGACTTCAAGGAACTGATGGCCCGTGCGCTGTTCGGAGTGGGCAAATACAAGGAGGCTGGACGACTGTTCAATGAACTGCTAGACAACCACCCCTACTCCAAGTCCTACTGGACGGCGCTGGCATCGGCCCAGTTCATGTCTGAAGACTACCACGCCTCCGTCACCAGCAGCGAATTTGCCATCGCCATAGACCCTGAGGACCCGGACGGCATTGATTCGAAGGCCAATGCCCTCTTCAAGCTGGGCAACTACCAGGAATCCCTGCGCTTCTATCAACGCTATGCCGACCTGGTGCCCGATGAACCTATGAACCTGTTGCACCAAGGAACCTGTCTGGTCAACCTGGGACGCAACGAAGAGGCCCTGAAGGTCATGCTAAGGGCTCTGGACTGCCTAAGCGCCGACAACGAAGAAGATCAGAAACTCAAAGCCTACATCTATCAGGAGCTGGCTTTCTGCTACAGTGCCCTGAACAAGACGGACAAAGCCCTGGAGATGATAGACCAGACCGCCGAGCTGCCTTGCGACCACAACGACATGCTGGTCGTCAAGGGACACATCCTACTGGAGGCACAGCGGGTGGAAGAGGCACAGGTCTTCTTCGCACAGGCCATCTCACGCTCTGACGGCAATCCCGACGTCTACCTCAGAATCATCACCTCGCTCTACGACAACCGCTATGTCAAGGCCAGCTACCGAATGCTCAAGAAACTGCTGGGCACCATAGCCAAGGACTATACCTACGGCTACTCCTATCTGGCGCTGTGCTGCTGGGACCTGGGGCAGTGGGACGAGTTCCTGGTCTATCTGCACGAGGCCGTCGAGCGCAACGCCAACGAGGTCAGGCAGGTGCTGGGACGACTGTTCCCCGAAGAAATGCCCGTCGAGCAGTATGAAGCATATATCAAGGAACAATTAGACAAAACGAAGCAATAAACAATGAACCTCATCACATCCCTACTCTCCAACCTCAACTACGGCACCATCTTTTTCCTGATGATGCTCGAGAGCACCGTGGTACCCGTACCCTCCGAGTTTGTGGTCACTCCCGCAGCCTACCACGCTGCCAGCGGACAGCTGGACATTTGGCTCGTCATCCTGGCTGCCACCATCGGAGCCGATCTGGGAGCCAGCATCAACTATTTCGTGGCACTCTACGTAGGACGCCCCGTCATCTACCGCTTTGCCAACAGCCACTGGGGCAAGATGTGCCTGCTGAACCAGGAAAAGGTAGAGAAGAGCGAACGCTATTTTGACGAACACGGCATTGTGGCCACGCTGACGGGAAGACTCATACCCGGCATCCGCCACCTCATCAGCATCCCTGCCGGACTGGCACGCATGAACTACTGGAAGTTCCTGCTCTACACCACCATTGGCGCAGGAGCCTGGCACAGCATTCTGGCCGCCTTGGGCTGGTATCTGCACGCCATTGTCCCCGAAGAGCAGCTGAACGACAAAATCAGTGAGTATGCCGAGTATATCAAGATTGTGATTCTCGCCCTCGTCGTCCTGGCTATCGTCTACTTCCTCATCAAGCACTACACCAAGCGCAGTAGCCGTTGACGACCTAAGGTCTGAATGTTACGCCGAGATTGATATTCAATCCCAATCGATTGCCATACAGTTCGGGGATGTTCTTGTCATTGCCGATATGGTAGCGCAACGTGGGTTCAACAAACACGCTGAACTTCTTGCTCAGTTTTAATTCCGCATCGACACCGCCTCGCAGCATGAACTGCAAGGGAGTATCGCCCTTACACACCTTCTCGAACATGACTCCACCCAAGGCGTTAAGATTAAATGGGCCTAACGAAGGTAACTTATAGAACCCCGTCACAGGAATGGCCAGACAGGAATTGTGATGCTCGCCAGTCTTCAGATGACCATAGGACAAACCGCTTTCCAATGCCCAACGATTGTTCAACTGATAATGTGCCAACAGCGACACGCGCTTGGTGCCTTGCAGACCGGCACGGAATGACCAATGACGAATATCAGCCTCGTCGTCTGCATCAACATCAGAATCGTGAGGCAGACGATGCCTCTGGGTCCGAAGATGAGGCGGTATAAGCCCCTCGCCTGCCGTCGTCTCACTGGTTTGGTTCTGAATATCATCGGGCGAGATAGAAGCCTCGTCCGTCGAAACAAGGCTTTCTTCCACACGAAGCTGTTGGGGATGCTTGGAGGTAATAATGATGTCCTCTATGGTGAGGTTGACCCACCGGACAGTCTCTGTCCGTCCGCCCGCGGCAGTACTGTCTGACAAGAAATTAGCCACATCGCGGTTCATGGCACTCTGCTCTCTTGCCGTCATATCCCGAAGCCGGGCGTCAAATACGCGATTCCAGATTTCAAAACTCGCGTAGCATATTCCTCCGATAACAATAACGGCTATGAGCCTGATGTCCCATAGCAATTTGCGCAGGCCCCGCTGGCAAGGATTTTCTTCATCGAACGTCTCCATGTTTTTGGAAATTGCGCCCCAAAGGTACACATTTCTCTCCAATTACACAAGTTTTCTGTTTCAATTCTTTTCGGCCTCCTCAATTGCCATATATGTTAAAACATCGTTAAATCAGAAAATCTCATCGAAGTTAAAGGGAATTATTTCTACTAATGGGATAGGATTAATCTATTTCATTTTGCCATTTCATCGACATTTCATACCTTTGCATCGACAAATTGCATTGCACCATCCTGCATTCGGTTTGCACCGTCCTTGCAACTATTCGTCAAGCAAATACGTCTAACGAACGATTAAACATTATAAATTAAGGTATATGAAAAAGACTATTTTATTACTGGCTGCGATGATGAGCCTCTCGGTCTCCGCCCAACAGAATGCAACGCCACACTCTGACCAACGGTCAGAGAAGTGGACACTGGAGGACTGCATCCGCTATGCCATCGAGAACAACATTACGCTGAAAAAGTCACAGTTGTCGAAGCAGACAGCCACAGAAACCCTCAAGCAGTCGAAGGCTGCCCTCTTCCCCTCGCTGACAGCTCAGACCAACCAGACGCTGGGCTATCGTCCCTGGACGGACGAAGCGTCAATCACCGTTACTGACGGACAGGTAGACACCAAGACGGAGAAGACCTATTACAATGGTTCCTATGGTGTGAATGCCCAGTGGACCGTGTGGAACGGCAACCAGAACTACAACCAGGTGAAACTGAACCGCGTCAGCGAGGAGAAAGCAGCCCTGGCTGTCGAGGAAACTGCCAACACCATTCAGGAAAGCATTGCCAAGCTGTACGTCCAGATACTGTATCAGACGGAGGCCATCGAGGTGAACCGTCAGAGTCTGGAAACCAGCAAGAAGAACGAGGAGCGCGGACAGGCCATGATGGAAGTGGGCAAGATGTCGAAGGCTGACGTTGCCCAGCTGACCGCCCAGCGTGCTACCGACGAATACAATCTGGTGAATGCCGAAAGCCAGTTGGCCAACTTCAAGATGCAGCTGAAACAGCAACTGGAGCTGACCACCGAGGACTTCGACGTAGCCGTTCCTGCCACCAGCGACGAGCAGGCCCTGCAGGCTATTCCGTCACTGGTCTCCGTCTATGAGGCCGCCTTGCTGCAACGCCCTGAGATCAAGAATGCCGAACTGAGCAAGCGTTCAGGCGACTTGCAGCTGAAGATTGCCAAGGCTGGCTGGCTGCCTACCCTGTCGCTGACAGCAGGTGTCAGCACGAGCACCACCTCGCTGAACGATACGAAGTGGGGCGACCAGATGCGCAACAAGTTTTCTGCCTCAGGCGGTCTGGGACTGAGCATTCCCATCTTTGACCAGCGCAAGGCACGTACAGCCGTCAACAAGGCCAAGATACAACAACTGACTGCCGACCTGGACTTGCAGGACAAGCAGAAAGCACTGTGGAAGAGCATCGAAGGCTTCTGGCTCGACGCCCAGACCAACCAGCAGAAGTTCCGCTCGTCACTCATCAGCGTAGAGAGCGAACAGACTTCCTACGACCTGCTGTCAGAGCAGTTCCAGCTGGGACTGAAGAACATCGTAGAGCTGATGACAGGTAAGGACAAGCTGCTGAAGGCTCAACAGAACAAGCTGCAGTCGAAGTACACCACCATTCTGAACCAGCAGTTGCTGAAGTTCTATCAGGGTGAGATGATGAAGATATAAAAAGGTAAAAAGAGTAAAACGAGAGAGATATATGAAAAAGAAGAAGATTTGGTGGGCTGTAGGAGCCGTAGTACTCATTGCCCTCGCCGTGTGGTTGCTGTCGGGCGGCAAGAAAGAAGAGAAAGTGTCGTTCGAGACTGCCAAGATTGAGAAACAAGACATACACACCTCCATCACAGCCACCGGCACCATCGAGCCTGTCACCTCGGTGACGGTAGGTACGCAGGTCAGCGGCATCGTGGCCAAGCTTTACGTAGACTACAACTCTGTTGTCAAGAAGGGGCAGGTCATTGCCGAACTGGACAAGACCAACCTCATCAGCGAACTGAACCGTGCCAAGGCCGACCTGTCGAGCGCACAAAGCACACTGAACTACGAGACAGCCAATTTCAAACGTTACCAGACCCTCTTTGACAAGGGACTCGTTTCGGCCAACGACTACGAGAACGCCCGGCTGACCTACGACAAGGCCCGCCAGACGGTAGCCTCCAGTCGGGAGAGTGTGCAGAAGGCTCAGACCAACCTGGGCTATGCCACCATCACCAGTCCCATTGACGGTGTCGTGCTGTCGAAGAGCGTCGAGGAAGGCCAGACGGTGGCTGCCTCGTTCAACACTCCTGAGCTGTTCACCATTGCTCAGGACTTGACCGACATGCGCGTCATCGCTGACATTGACGAGGCCGACATCGGTGGCGTGAAAGAGGGCCAGCATGTATCGTTCACCGTCGACGCCTTCCCCGACGACAAGTTCGAAGGCTATGTGACACAAGTGCGCCAGCAGGCTACCACCAGCAGCAATGTGGTCACCTACCAAGTGGTCATCAGCGCCCCCAACAAAGACCTGAAGCTCATGCCCGGTCTGACAGCCAACGTCACCATCTTTACGCTGGAACTGAACAACGTGCTAGCTGTTCCCACTAAGGCCCTGCGCTTTACACCAAATGAGGCCCTGCTTCAGGAGGGTCAGCAGATTGCAGACACAGAAGCTCCCCATAAGGTGTGGACTATGGAGGGCAACACCTTCAAGGCTCACGCCGTGGAGACAGGTACCACCAACGGTATGCTGACAGAGATTGTGAGCGGCATCGGCGAGGGTACCGAGGTACTGGTAGACTTCAGCATCAACGGTGGTAACGAGGCTCAAGAGCAAAAGGGCTCCAACCCCTTCATGCCACGTCCCAAAAACAGGAACCAGCAACAAAAGAAATAGGATATGGAGCCAACAGTTAATAGTCAAGCGCAAACAGACAACCGCAAAGTCGTCATCGAGCTGCAGAACGTCAAGCGCTACTTCCAGGTAGGCTCCGAGACGGTGAAGGCCCTCAGGGGCGTCTCGTTCAAGATCTACGAGGGCGAGTTCGTCACCATTCAGGGTACCTCGGGCTCGGGCAAGTCGACACTGCTCAACCAACTGGGCTGTCTGGACACACCAACGTCGGGCGAATACTTCCTGGACGGCATCTCCGTACGCACCATGTCGAAGACCCAGCGTGCCCATCTGCGCAACCAGAAGATAGGCTTCGTGTTCCAGAACTATAACTTGCTGGCCAAGACCACGGCCGTCGAGAATGTGGAACTGCCGCTGATGTATAACAACAAGTACGATGCCCGCCAGCGCCGCGAGGCTGCCGTCCGTGCCCTGCAGGCCGTCGGTCTGGGTGACCGTCTGGAGCATAAGAGCAACCAGATGTCGGGTGGTCAGATGCAGCGTGTAGCTATTGCCCGCGCCTTGGTCAACGACCCTGCCGTGCTGTTGGCCGACGAGGCCACAGGTAACCTGGACACACGCACCTCGTTCGAGATGCTGGTGCTGTTTCAGGAACTCTACAAGCAGGGGCACACCATCATCTTTGTGACCCACAACCCTGAGATTGCCGAATACTCCTCGCGCAACATCAACCTGCGCGACGGAAAGATTCGCGAGGACACCATCAACCAGAACATCAAGTCGGCAGCGGAGGCTCTGGCCGCCCTGCCCAAGCCGCAAGACGACTAAGGCCGTCACGACATCACGTAATACGTCATCACGATATAACGTCATCACGAAAAAATGAATATTCTCAATTTATTTAAAGTCAGTTTCAAGGCTGTAGCCAACAACAAGATGCGCTCGTTCCTGTCCATGCTGGGCATCATCATCGGCGTGGCTGCCGTCATCATCATGATGGCCATCGGACAAGGCTCAAAAGAGAGCATCCGAGCCGAGTTGTCGACCATGGGCACCAACCTGCTGACCATCCGTCCCGGAGCCGACATGCGAGGCGGCGTACGCCAGGACCCATCGGCCATGCAGACACTGAAAGCTGCCGACTATGAGCGCATCGTCCGCGAGAAGAAATTCGTGACGAAGGTTTCCCCTGAAGTCACCGCCTCCGGACAGGTCATCTACGGCAACAACAATACCAACACGTCCATGTACGGTGAATCTACAGAATATCTGGACATCAAGCAGTGGGTCATCGAGGACGGTGAGTGCTTTACCGATGAGGACATCAAGAAGGCTGCCAAGGTCGTGGTAGTAGGCAAGACCATCGTCACCGAACTGTTTGGCGAAGGCACAGACCCCATTGGCAAGACCATTCGCTTCAAGAGCATTCCCATGCGCATCATCGGCGTGCTGAAGTCGAAAGGCTACAACTCATGGGGCATGGACCAGGACAACGTCATGATAGCCCCCTACACCACCGTCATGAAGCGTATCGCAGCCCAGACGTGGTACTCGAGCATCGTGTGCTCTGCCATCACCGAAGAGCTAAGTGATGCTGCCATAGAGGAACTGACCCAGATACTGCGCGACAACCACAAGCTGAAGGGTGACGCTGCCGACGACTTCACCATCCGCTCACAGGCGGAGATGATGGAAACCATGTCGTCGACCATGGACACCGTGACACTCATCCTCGTCGTTGCCGCTGCCTTCTCGCTGCTGGTGGCAGGCATCGGCATCATGAATATCATGTTGGTCTCGGTGACAGAGCGTACCAAGGAGATTGGTCTGCGCATGGCCGTAGGTGCCACAGGACCCGTCATCTCGCTACAGTTCCTCATCGAGTCGGTGCTCATCAGCGTCACAGGTGGTTTGTTAGGCATCCTCGTAGGCTGTTCTGCCAGCGCCCTTCTGGGCTCCTTCGGCATGCCCAGCAGCGTACCCGCCTGGAGCATCTACGTATCGTTTATGGTATGTGTCTTCATCGGTGTGCTGTTCGGATACATCCCTGCTCAGAAGGCTGCCAATATGGACCCCATAGAAGCCATCCGTCATGAATAAGCGTCTGAGCCTGTTTCTGCATGTGGCTTTCTGGGCCTTCATGTTCCTGTCGCCGCTCAGTTTCATGCGCGGTCAGGGACTGACACTGGTGCAGTATCTGACGAGCTGTATGACGCCTCTGCTCATGATGGTCATCTTCTACATCAACTTTCTGTGGCTGACACCCCGTTTCTTCGCTGCAGGCAAGCACCGATACTTCCTGCTCATCAACCTTGTGCTCATCGTGCTGCTGGGTGTCGGACTGCACTACTGGACCATCTTCGCGCACCAGATGTTCGGCCCTGTAGCACACCACAGAAACCACACGCCCATGCCCATCGACCAGGTGCTCTTCATCCTGCGCGACATTGTCACACTGGGCATCTTCGCTGCCGTGGCCACAGCCATCATACTGGCACAGCGCTGGGAGCACCACGACAAGGCACGTCGTGAGGCCGAGGCAGCACGGACGGACGCTGAACTGAAGACGCTGCGCAACCAAATCAACCCTCACTTCCTGCTCAACACACTGAACAACATCTATGCCTTGACGGCCTTCGACGCCCCAAAGGCACAAGAGGCCATCCAGGAACTCTCCAAGATGCTGCGCCACCTGCTCTACGACTACGAGCAGCCTACTGTGCCCCTGAAGGACGAGGTGGAGTTTCTGCAGAACTATATCAATCTGATGAAGATTCGTCTGCCCGAGTCCGTCAAGGTCGACTACCAACTGACCATCGCCAATAGCCAGCTGCCCGTGGCTCCCATGATTTTCATCTCGCTGGTCGAGAACGCCTTCAAGCATGGTGTCAGCCCTACGGAGCCGTCGTTTATCAGCATCCATATTGAAGCCGACCAGCAGCAGATTACCTGCGACATTCGGAATTCCAACCATCCCAAGACTGCCAGCGACCGTAGCGGTCACGGCATCGGACTCAAGCAGGTTCAGCGTCGTCTGGAGCTCGCCTACCCCAAACATTACACCTGGCAGCAAGGAGTCAGCAGCGACGGCAAGACATACTCGTCGAGCATTACTATTCAAGTCTAAGAAGTAATCACATCTCCCATTTATCATTTAACTATAAAGTATGACCATACATTGCGCCATCATCGACGACGAGCCTTTGGCAGCAGGACTGCTGAAGAGCTACGCAGAAAAAACACCCTTTCTCCACCTTGTAGGAACCTACGGGTCTGCACTTGAAGCCATGAAGGAACTGCGCGAGCACCCCGTTCAGCTGCTGTTCCTCGACATACAGATGCCCGAGCTTTCAGGTATCGAGTTCGCCAAGGTCTTACCTCCCGAAACCAAGATTGTCTTCACCACTGCCTTCCAGCAGTATGCCATCGAAGGCTACAAGGTCAACGCCCTGGACTATCTGCTGAAACCCATCTCGTACGAAGACTTCATGAAGGCTGCCAACAAGGCCCTCGACTGGTTCACCGTCTCGCAGAAGCAGCAGATATATGCCGAAGACCGCTTCATGTTCGTCAAAAGCGACTACAAGCTGGTACGCGTATCCCTTGACGACATCTTGTACATTGAGGGACTCAAGGACTATGTACGCATCTATCTCGCTGACGGGCAGAAGATCATGAGTCTTATGAACATGAAAAAGCTTGAAGACTATCTGCCCTGTCCCGAGTTTCTGCGCACTCACCGCTCCTATATCGTCCACATGACCAAGGCCCAGAGTGTCGACCGTTTCCGCATCGTCTTCGGCGACGAGTACATCCCCATCTCCGACTCCTACAAAGAGGACGTACAGCAGTTTTTCGAACAGCATACGCTGTCGTGAGCGAAAAATTTCTTCATTCAGCACTTTATTTTTCACTTTATTTCGTAACTTTGCAGCCATAAAGTCGATAAAGACATGGAAAAGCGTGTAAATGATATACTTTTGAAGAACGTCAGCCTGCTGTCCAAACTGACGGAACAGGAGGTAGGCATGATGCCCCAGACGGAGGCTCCCCTGCCCTCAGTGGAACAGGTGGAACGTATTGTGGAATTGGTAAAGAGCATCATCTTCCCCGACTATACCGGCAAGCGTCAGAGTGACGAGTCAATCCGTTCGTTCAACATCGGCGAGCACATGGTGGAGCTGCAACGCCGCCTCACCAAGCAGATAGCCCACGGACTACAGTTCTGCGAGAATTGTGAATGCATTCTGACCAAGGAAGCCGTCTACCGGGAAGCCGAGCGCCTGTCGCTTGAGTTCATTGACACCTTGCCAGAAATCAAGCGACTGCTCTATACCGACGTGCAGGCCATGTTCGACAACGACCCCGCAGCTCCCAACTACGGCGAGGTCATCTTCTGCTACCCCATCGTCAAGACGATGATACACTATCGCATTGCCCATCGGTTGCACCAGCTGAACGTACCTGTCATTCCACGCATCATCACCGAGCAGGCCCACTCTCAGACTGGTATTGACATCCATCCCGGTGCCCAGATTGGCGAGTATTTTGCCATCGACCACGGAACGGGTGTTGTCATCGGAGAGACTTGTATCATCGGCAACCACGTCACCCTCTATCAGGGCGTCACCCTGGGTGCCAAGTCGTTCAAGTACGACGAGAACGGCAACATGCTCAACGTTCCACGTCACCCCATCATCGAGGACTACGTCACCGTCTACTCCAACGCCTCCATCCTGGGGCGCATCACCATTGGGCACCACAGCGTCATTGGAGGCAATATCTGGGTCACCAACAATGTTGCCCCCTACTCGCGCATCCAACAATCAAAAGCTGTCGAGAGTTCCTTCGACGGTGGACTTGGCATCTAAAAGAGAGTAAAGGAACGTTTCCCGTTCCTTTACTCTCTTTTAGTGTTGTCATGTATCTTTGTTAGTTCTTATCCAACGCTTCGTATACGGAATTGTTGCTCTTGTATTCGGGCACTATCTCCTTCATCTTCTTGACAGTGGCCATATTGTCATATTGCTTGGAGAGTTCTACGAGTTCATCAATATCCTTGCTGACCTCATCGTAGTCATACTCTCGCACCTGTGCAATTCTGATTTTCTCATGGAATGTGGGCTTGGTACCCTCCAGTTCGTTCAGCACTTCCTCATACAGTTTCTCGCCTTCGCGCAATCCCGTGTACTTGATTTCCACGTTCTTGGCTCCAGACAGGGCTATCATGCGCTTTGCCAAGTCGGCAATCTTGACAGGCTGTCCCATGTCGAAGACAAATATCTCGCCGCCATAGCCCTTGGTGCCAGCCTCGAGCACCAGCTTACAAGCCTCCGGAATGAGCATGAAGAACCTGACAATGCGCTCGTCGGTCACCGTCACGGGACCTCCCTCGCGTATCTGCTTGCGGAACAGGGGTATCACAGAGCCGTTAGAGCCCAGAACATTACCGAAGCGAGTGGTCACAAACTGGGTGCAGGTCACCACTCCCGGCTTGCCTGCCAACTGCTCCTTTGCCTTCTGGCTCACTTTCCTGTTGAGTGACTGGACATAGATTTCACAGATACGCTTTGAGCAACCCATGACATTGGTCGGGTTCACTGCCTTATCCGTAGAAACCATCACAAACTTCTTCACACCGTACTTCACGCTCAAGTCGGCAATGACCTTGGTACCATAGATATTGTTCAACACAGCCTCGCTGGGATTGTCTTCCATCATGGGCACATGCTTGTAGGCTGCAGCGTGGAACACATAATCCGGGCGATACTTGTTGAAAAGCACATCCATACGGGTCTTACGGCTGATACTCGTCACTATGGTCTCACACTGAATGTCGGGAAATTCCTTGGCCATCATCAGGCGAATATCGTGCTGAGGCGTTTCTGCCTGATCAATCAGTATCATCGTAGACGGTTTGAAAGCTGCCACCTGACGCACTATCTCGGCACCTATAGAGCCTGCCGAGCCTGTTATCAGCACACTCTTGCCTGTCAGCAGTTCACCCACAGACTTCAGGTCGACCTTGATTTCCTGACGAGGCAGCAAGTCTTCCACCTGCACCTCCTGCAAATGCATCTCGGCAGAGTCCGAATCAGCCAACTGCCCATCCTCTATCTTAACCTCCTGGGCCTGCTCAACAAAATAAATCTTACAGCCAGCACCTATCAGCACGTCCTGTATGGCCTGGTTGTTACGGAACTCTTCTATACGGAGCGGACTCACCAATATCGCCTCGACATGCAGTTTCTTGATGATTTCAGACAGGTTCTCGTCAGGATTATAGACATCCTTGCCTAACAGCGTCATGTGCTTGACACGCCTGTCGTGCGATATAAAGCCACACAACTGGAATTTGACGGGACGTTGTACACGGATGCTCTTGGCCAGTGCCACTCCACCAGACATGGCACCATAGATCAGCACACGTTGCGCCCTCTTGTCGCTGAACGCAATGTCGTAGATGGTTTTCACCATCACACGGACACCCCACATCAGCAGGGTCGCCAGGAAGAAAGCCACCAGCGTCTCAGTCTGCGTCAGTGCTGCTATGACTGTAACACCATTCATCTGCAACACTTCCGAAAGAATCAGACAGATCGCCAGTGTCAGCCCATTGGCATATGCCACCTTCATCAAGTCCACAAACGACGAATAGCGCACCACCCCCTGATAGGTACGGAACGCCCTTGCCCCGATGAAGCTCAACAACGCATACACCAAAGCTGTAAAGAACACATCAATACGCTGGTCAAACAAATGCTGCGTTTTCTCGAACAGCCAGAAAGTGGCTATCGTTGAGATAAAAATAATCGCAAAATCGGTCAGCATCAGACACCAGTACGGCAGTGCCTGCTTACTGAAATACCACCTTAATATTTTTAGCAAATAGTTTTGCATATACTTCCCCTTTTTTTGACTCGCCTGCAAAGATATAAATAAGTTGATACAAAACCAAATAAAAAGACCATTATTTTTGGTTTAATCCTATATTTATTGACTCATTCCAGACGAAATCCGCATATCAGTAGGAGATATTCACCTCACCTTCCCATTCGCTGTTGATTGATATTTCCACCTGCGCGCCATGCGATTCAACCGATGCCTCGTCGGTAAAGAAGTTGCCTGTCATTCTGGTTATCTTCCTTTGCTCCATAGGCACCTCGAAACTCCGTTCGTACATCTTATTTCCATCAGCACCAAGCGCCGTTACCACCAGATC
Organism: uncultured Prevotellaceae bacterium; assembly: GCA_900318795.1. GTDB lineage: Bacteria > Bacteroidota > Bacteroidia > Bacteroidales > Bacteroidaceae > Prevotella. The sequence goes on from ONLU01000041.1 coordinate 19,478, forward strand.
TACCTGGTCATCAGTATGATGAAGGAAGGTATAGAGATCGTAAACCGTCCCGGTGGTTCCCGGCACAACGTCAAAAGTCATAGTTTGTTTGCTGTCCACCACGCCCAGTCCCGTCATTGCAGAGAAAGCGCCACTGCCACCAGTATAGTAGAACTGCAACTTAGCCACCCCTTCAGGTATGGGGTCGTTGACGACAAAGCGACAAAGAGAAACAATGCGGTTCAAGGTAATGTCCAACGTCTGAGGCTCATCGCCTACCTCGACATTGGCATAATACAAAAAAGTATCGGAATACTTAGTGGCGTTAGTAAACTGTATTTTCGCCAGATTCGTCATGGTTGGATTTCCATCGCTGCTATGCGCCAGCACCACCAACTGATAGCTACCCTCTTCCAGTTCAAAAGAAACCGCTCCGAAGCCCTTGTCACCAGATTTCTGGTTTATCTGCTTCACACGCACGCCTCCGGCATCATACATGGCGAAATTCAGTCTTGTACACACATCCGAAACTACTCCGCGTGAAGACACGCCAAACGCCTCGTTTTCTATCTTGTACACATTTACTGTTACATTTCCTGTAGCAGCATTGTCTATTTCTTCCAAATTAATCGCTTTCTCACACCCACACAGCACAAAGATGCCAGCCAACAAGGCTATCAGTAGTCGTTTTGTTCTCATCATAGTATTATTTTATAGTTCAAAATCCAACATTATTATTTTACAAAAGTACATCATAATTTCGGACATCATGCCAAATCAGCAGAACATTTAACATTTATTTAATATTGACAAAAGAGCAGACAAAGATTTTGCCTAACTGATGAGTCATTGCCACACGTTTTAGAATATGTAACACTATACTTTATTGAACTATTGTCTTTTTGCCATTCTTAATATAGAGCCCTCTCTGCGGTTTGCCGTTCAGACGCCGGCCCTGCAGGTCGTAGTAGATTTCCGGGTCGTTAGCCTTTTGGCTCCTGAGCTCGTCAATACCCGAAGGATTGTTGACATCGACGATGGTGAGGTAGGCGGGTGGATTCTCTACGCCCTCGGCCAGTTGCAGATATTGCGTGAATGGCTTGAGTTCAATGCTCTGCTTCAGCACAAAGCGGTTGCCTTCTACGACATAGACATTCTGCTTGGTCTGACGGCAATAGTTGTTATAGACGTTCAAGCTGGAGGACAAGACTTTTTGGAATAAGGATGTATTGAGGTTTCCATAGGTAAACCGCACGGTTTTGCCGGCCAGCGAGGGGTCAACGCGCAACAGGCAGAAGTCCTGGCGGCCGTCGTCCGCCTTAACTTGTATCTGACCTTGCGAGATGCCG
>ONLU01000046.1 GCA_900318795.1 uncultured Prevotellaceae bacterium
AGCTTCTTGCACAACGTTCTCATCGGAGTCTTCACTGCTACAACCTGTTGCCACCATCGCCAGTAAGGCCATGGCACATAGATAGAATAAATTTCTTTTTTTCATATTAAAACACTTTGTAGAATATGTTTAGACTGCAAAGGTACGTTAAAATTCTTGAAACCACCAAACTTTTGAGGAAGAATTTTCGATATTGGTCGAAAAAAGACGAAAGAATCTATATCGGAGACCTTTCGGAGGTCTTTTGGAGTTCCTTCCTTAAAAGATAGGGGTCAGATAGTGTTCGGATAGTGTTCGGATAGTGTTCGGATAGAGCTCGGATAGCGTTCGGATAGCGTTCGGATAGCGTTCTTATAGAAAACGGTATATATTCTTTCCGCACGGGCATCTTACGGCTCGAAGACAATAAAACGGCTCCGAGTGCGTTTATAAGGATAGTATGCGACAGAAACTACACCTTATTATATATACGCTGACAGCCCTGATACTGCTCAGCGGATGCGGAGCGGAACAGGCCATGAAGAAGGGCGACAAGTTCTACGCCCTGGGCGAATACTACGATGCTGCCACTCAGTATCGCAAAGCCTATTCACAGACGCCAGCCAAGGAGCGTACCCTGCGCGGACAGCGGGCCCTGAAGATGGCAGAGTGCTACCGGCGCATCAACTACACACAGAAAGCCATCTCCGCCTACAACAATGCCATCCGCTATAAGCAGACAGACTCGCTGACGCACCTGCATCTGGCCCAACAGCTGATGAAGAACGGCAGTTACAAAGAAGCCGCCAAGCAGTTCCAGACTGTGCTTGACAGCCTGCCCGGCCATCCGCTGGCACTCGTCGGTCTGCGCTCAGCCCAGCAGGCTCCGACGTGGAAGAAAGCCGGGTCGGACTATACCGTGAAGCGCGAAAACCTGTTCAACTCGCGACGGGCAGACTACTCGCCCATGCTGAACGGCGAGGATAACAACCAGTTGTTCTTCACCTCGACGCGCAACCAGGCCAAGGGCGACGAATATAGTGGCATCACCGGCACGAAGAATGCCGACATCTTTGTCTCGACGAAGGACGACAAGGGCAAGTGGCAGCGTCCGGAGGTCATCGACACTGAGCTGAACACCGACTACGACGAGGGTGCCTGCGCGTTCTCGCCTGACGGACGCACTATGTATCTGACCCAGTGTAAGACCGACCCCAGCTATCCGCGCTATGCCACCATCGTCACCTCCAACCGTTCGGATGCCGCCTGGAGCAAAGCCACGGACCTGCAGATCAGCCGCGACACGCTGTCTGCCTTCGCCCATCCTGCCGTCAGCCCGGACGGCCAGTGGCTCTACTTCACCAGCGACATGCCCGGAGGCATGGGCGGCTATGACATCTGGCGCGTACGACTGACCACCAGTGGCGTGGGTGGCGTAGAGAACCTCGGGGCTCCAGTCAACACCCCTGGCGACGAGATGTTTCCCACCTTCCGACCCAACGGCGACCTCTACTTCTCGAGCAACGGCCATGAGGGCATGGGCGGTCTCGACATCTACATTGCCCGCGTCAAAGACAACATCAGCAGTGAGGACACCCTCTCCTACCACACCTCGGGATATACCATCGTCCATCCTGGCTATCCGCTCAACTCACAAGGCGACGATTTCGGCATGACCTTTGAAGGACTGAAGAACCAGGGCTTTTTCTCATCGAACCGCGGCGATGGCAAAGGCTGGGACCACATCTACTCGTTCTACAATCCGGAGATTATCCAGACGGTCAAGGGCTGGGTGTACGAGAAAGACGGCTACGAGCTGCCTGCTGCACAGGTCTACATGATAGGCAACGACGGCACTAACCTGAAGCTGAGCGTCAAGGGCGACGGCTCGTTCACCCAGGAGATCAAGGCTGGTGTGGACTATGTCTTCCTGGGCACTTGCAAGGGATTCCTGAACCATCAGGAACAGTTGCGCGTCGAACCCGTGAAGAAGTCGGAGGAATATGTGCTGCAGTTCCCGTTGGCCAACATCATGGCACCTGTGCTCATCGACAACATCTTCTATGACTTCGACAAGGCCACCCTGCGTCCCGAGTCCAAGGAGGCGCTGGAGCAGTTGGTGAAGCTGCTGGAAGAGAACCCCAACGTCACCATCGAGCTGAGTGCCCATACCGACTACCGTGGCTCGTCAGAGTACAACAAGCGACTGTCACAACGTCGTGCTGAGTCCGTCATCCGCTACTTGATAGAACATGGCATCGCTGCAGACCGTCTGACTCCTGTTGGCTATGGCAAGGAGACTCCCAAAATCATCCGTCGGAAGTTGACGGAGAAGTATCCCTTCCTGAAAGAAAACGATGTCTTGACGGAAGAGTACATCAAGACAATGGGCGAAGAAGAGCAGGAACTGTGCAACCAGCTGAACCGTCGCACAGAGTTCCGCGTGCTGCGCACTACCTACGGGATGTTTCCGAAGAAATAACCTCTCCCACCCCGACGAACAACAGTCCAAAAAACACGGTGGTCAGCATCAGCAGATTGATGCTGAATGACTCGGCAGCCACCGTACGCAGCATCACCATGAAGTGGACAGCCAGCAACTCCCAGCCACGGAACACCACAAACAGCACCACAAACACAGCCACGCAGAACAGCGTCCACAACCGGTTGAAGAGCTTGATGTTGAACGTGCTCTGCTGAGGAAGTGCCTGCATGACACGCTCGGTGAATCCGTCGTCGGCTATCTGCTGCTGGGCAGCCTCACTGAAGAACTGCTGCAATAAAAGGTCGTTGTTATCTTCTGCCATATCCATTCTGCCTTAAATAATTTGCCAATTTCTCTTTACCTCTCGAGAGGTGCGACTTGACGGTACCTTCCTTCATGCCCGTAATCTCTGCCACCGTCTTGATGTCATAGCCGTCGATGAGCTGCAGCGTGATGCACGTCCGCTCATCGGGTTTCAACAGCGCCAGTGCCGTGTGGATGTCCATGTCCACGGGATGCTGGCTATCGGTTGTGGGCTGTTGGCTTTCTGCCAACTGCCAGTCACTCAGCGCTAACTGCCGTTTACGCGTGTAGTCATAGAACACATTGTAGGCAATGCGCATGAGCCAGGTCTGGAACGAAGCCAGCCCGCGGAAGCTCTTGATGTTGGTGTAGGCCTTGATGAAGGTGTCCTGTGCCAAGTCGTCACTCAACTGACCGTCTCCCAGCGTCTGGTTCAGAAAGAACCTTCGCACAGGCGACTGGTATCGGCGCACGAGTTCGTCGAAAGCCCGTCGGTCGCCCAATACAGCCACCTGTGTTACGAGAGAGATATCAGTTGTCATTTACTATTTTACCATTTACATATTGCTGAGTGCATTCTTCTCGGGTATGATGATCCACGCCACAATGTAGAAGGGGATGCCCGCGAAGGCTGTAAACAACGTCAGAGCGGCATAGCCCAGCCGGACGGCTACGGGGTCGAAGTCCATATACTCTGCAAAACCTGCACATACGCCGCCTATCACGCGGTCGTTGCTGCGAAAAAGTCTCTTAGTCATAATCTTACTATATTAAGTCGTTATTTGGATTGTTTTTCTTTTGAGCTGTCTTGGAGGCAAACACCTTGCCCAGTCCGATGCAGAACACCAAGGCACCGATGCCAAAGCCCACATTGCCGGCAGCATAGCCCAGGAATATCATCAGTCCCACACCCACAAAGCACTGGCGCATACCTTTCTGATACTCCTCATCGGCATCTGCAGGTTTCTCCTCCAGCAACTGGCCTGGTATAGGCTGCCCCTGCTGCATGGCCATCTGGGCCAGTCGCATCTTCTCCTTGCGGTTCTTGTTGATGAAATAGAACAGGGCAATGATGATGAACACGGGCGCCAGCACAAAGAGGATGAACAGCGCAGCCAGCACGAAGAACATGCCTGCGAGATCCTTACCATCCATCTGACTGAAGAGACTGCCAACGATGCTTTCCAAGTCATCTCCGTCAACATCGTATGTCGTAGATGTCGTGCTCCAAGGCGATGTACGGGTGGTAACGGTGACCTGCCTCTTCACCGTGGCAGTATCTGCACTTGTGGTATCCGAGTACACCTCGATACCACCCTGGTCTGTTGAATCGACCAATTCTTGACTATGCTGCGGCGTATGACGATGCTTCTGTCCTGCCGCCTGCAAGCCCATGCTGAGCGTCACCAGCAATGTCAATGTCAATAATACTTTCTTCATACTTCTATTTATCATTTTATATTAGTTTGTTTTGTTTTCACTTGTTGACTATGCGGGTGCCTTTACCTATGTCCAGCTTTTCTGTGTGCATATCGCCAGAACCACGAACGTAGGAATTATAGTTCCTGACAGCACCAGATAGCGTGATGTCGCCAGAACCTGTCAGTCGCGACTCCACTTCACCACTATCATCAAAGCGCATCTTAACGTCGCCGGAGCCTACCAAGTCCACTGTGGAGCGCAGGGTCTTCACATGCTTTACCTCCACATCGCCCGAGCCTACCAGCGTCACATTGACCTGGTCGCAGATAATGTCGTCGAACGCGATGTCGCCAGAGCCTCTCAGTACAATATCGAGACAGTCGGTATCCAACAGCTTCTTGCATTCAAAATCACCAGAGCCTTTCAGCTCGATGCCGAGGAAATCGGGAGATGTCACATAGACCGTCACACCGTCGCTGTCAGAGACGCCCATATTCAGGAATTTGTTGCTGCCCTTCATATTGAGCACCAGTTTATTGTCCTCCACACGGGCCTGCACATCATCAATCACCTTCTGAGGGGCCTTGACCAACACAGAGAACGAGTCAGCCTGCTCATATTTCACATCCAGCGAGCCCAACAGCTCTATGCGCTCAAAGCCCTTCAGGGGGCGCTGTTCCTCTGTCTGTGCCTTTACCCTTTTGGTAAAATGCACGTTACAAGCGGTCAGCATTCCAAGAGCCATAACAGATAATAACACCTTTTTCATTCCTTGACATTTTTGAATTCTTTTGTCTTATAGACGCAACAAACGCCCAATTAGTTGCAAAGATACAAAAAATATTTCGTACCTTTGCAACGAAATGGCAGAATTACCACTCATATTCACCGAGCAAACCCGCAAGTTGATGGGCGACGAGCGCTTCGAACGCTACCTAAGGGCGTTCGAGGAGGAACCGCCCGTAAGCATCCGTCTGAACCCCAAGAAGGCGGAAGGGCTGAGTGTGGCAGATGGTGAACAGGTGCCGTGGTGCCGTGGCGGCTACTACTTGCCACAGCGTCCCAACTTCACCATGGACCCGCTGTTGCACGCTGGCTGTTACTACGTGCAGGAGGCTGCCTCCATGTTCCTCGACGAAGTGTTGCACCAAATGCATAACGCATACGTCAACCATCAACCATCAGCCATCAGACCGCAGACAGCCCTCGACCTTTGCGCTGCCCCTGGTGGCAAGTCTACCCTGCTCCGCTCCGCCCTGCCCGGCGACTGTGTGCTCTACTCCAACGAGCCCATACGCAACCGTGCCAGCATCTTGCTGGAGAACGTCACCAAGTGGGGATACGAGAACCATCATGTCACCAACTGTTATCCGCGCGACTATCGTAGGGCGAAGCAGCCGTTCGACCTCATCCTGTGCGACGTCCCTTGCTCGGGCGAAGGCATGTTCCGCAAGGACCCTGCCACCATCCGCGAGTGGAGTCCCCAGAACGTGGAGAAGTGCTGGCAACTGCAACGCGAGATTGTGAGCGATGCTTGGGCCTGTCTGAACGACGGCGGACTTTTCATATATAGCACGTGCACCTTTAATACTAAGGAGAACGAGGAGAACATCCGCTGGATGCTGGAGAACTATGAGGCAGAAGTACTGCCCATTGAGACACGTCCCGAATGGAACATTACGTGTTCGCTGCTCCAAGGGTTCGACGAACCTGTCTATCGTTTCATCCCCGGCATCTCGCGCGGCGAGGGGCTATTCATGTGTGTGTTGAGGAAAAGCGGCATTACGGCTCACAGTCGACGAGATTACGGCTCGTCCTCAACGACATTACGGCTCACTGCCAACGAGATTACGGCTCGTTCGGAAGAGCAGTCCCCCCGCATAGACTTGACCTACCAGGAGGCGCTGAAGTTCCTGCGGGGCGAAGCCTTGGTTCTGCCGCCTGACACCCCTCGGGGCATCGTGGCAGTCTGCTTCGACGGACATCCGCTGGGCACCATGAAGAACATCGGTAGTCGTGCCAACAACCTGTATCCCAAAGAGTGGCGCATCAAGACCACCCACGTTCCCGACACATACACCCCCATCCTGACAAACCATCCATCAGACATCTAACATCAGACATCATCCATCAGACATATGAAGCAATACTTAGACATACTTAACCGCATCCTGACCGAAGGCACCCAGAAGGGTGACCGCACAGGCACAGGCACCATCAGCATCTTCGGTACCCAGTCGCGCTACAACCTGAGCGACGGATTCCCCCTGCTGACCACCAAGAAGCTCTACCTGAAGGGTATCATCTACGAACTGTTATGGTTTCTGAAGGGTAGCACCAACATCAAGTACCTGCAGGAGAACAATGTCCACATCTGGGACGAATGGGCCGACGAGAACGGCGAGCTGGGGCCCGTCTATGGTCACCAGTGGCGCTCGTGGCCCGACTACGACGGAGGTGTCATTGACCAGATACAATATGTGGTAGACCAGCTGAAGACCAACCCCAACTCGCGCCGCATGATTGTCTCGGCATGGAACGTGGCAGAGGTCAACAAAATGGCGTTGCCTCCGTGCCACACCATCTTCCAGTTCTATGTCGACTATCCCGACGGACAGGATGCACAGGGCCGTCTGTCGTTGCAGCTCTATCAGCGCTCTGCAGACACCTTCCTGGGTGTGCCGTTCAACATTGCCTCCTATGCCCTGCTGCTGCAGATGATGGCACAGGTGACGGGATTCCGCACGGGCGACTTCATCCATACCACGGGTGACACCCACCTCTATTTGAACCACATCGAGCAGGCCAGGCTTCAGCTTACCCGCGAGCCGCGCCCGCTGCCAACGATGACTATCAACCCCGACGTGAAGAACATCTTCGACTTCCAGTACGAGGACTTCCAACTGGTGGGCTACAATCCGCATCCTCACATCAAAGCAGAAGTAAGCGTATGATTAGTATAATAGCTGCGGTGGCGAAGAATCGCGCCATCGGATTCGAGAACAAACTCATCTACTGGCTGCCCAACGACCTGAAACGCTTCAAGGCGCTGACCACAGGCCATACCATCATCATGGGACGCAACACCTACCTGTCGCTGCCCAAGGGTGCCCTGCCCAACCGTCGCAATGTGGTGCTGTCCACAACAGTCAAGGAGCTGCCCGGCTGTGATGTCTACCCCTCGCTGGACGCTGCCCTGGCGAGTTGCCGGCCCGACGAGGACATCTACATCATAGGTGGTGCACGGGTCTATGAGCAGGCGCTGCCTTTGGCTGACCGTCTGTGTCTGACCGAGGTGAACGACATCCCGGCACAGGCGGATGCCTTCTTCCCCGACTACAGCGACTGGCAGGTGGAAAACAAAGAAACCCATCCCAAGGATGAGCGTCACGACTTCGAATATGCTTTCGTAGACTATATGAAAGTTTAAGGTTCAAAGTTCACATTTCACCTTTTACTGCTTGCCGAGTAGTTGATGTTCAGGGCTCCGGCCTTGCGCAACTGTTGCTTGACGTCATTGATGAGTCCCATCTCCGTATTCCGGTCTGCACGGATGGATACCGTCAGGTGTTCACGGGCATCCTCCGACATCTGAGCCTTCTCGACGGCAATCTCCTGCGCCAGCTGCTCCAGTTCCACAAAGCGATCGTTCAGTTGGATGCGCCTGCTGTCGGATGTTCCCTCCACCTGTCCCTTCGCGTCCATGGGCTGACCGATGAACAGGTAGATGACACCCTGCTTGCGGGCCTTCTCCAGTTCCGTACCCTGTGGTGTCTCCACATGCACCAGGGGAGTCACCACGCGCATGTGGGTGACAATCATAAAGAAGAACAGCACCGTGAATATCAGGTCTGGCAGAGCCGCCAGGTTCAGCCCGGGCACCTCGTGTTTCTGTCTGCGAAATCTACTCATCCTTCACGCCCTCCCTGATTCTGATTGGATGCCTGTTCAGCTTCTTGTAGGCTGCCACAATGGCATTCTGCATATTGAAATAAGCATCATAGCTCGACTGTCGGGCGGTCACCACATCCAGCACGTAGTTCTCCGTCTGGCGCGAAGCCAGAAACGACTCCACCTGCTGCTGCAGTTCTGCCAGCGTCACAGGCTGTTCATCGCAGAACAAAGCATTCTGGTCGTCAATCCTGATTTGCAACACGTCGCTGCGGTGTATGTCCTGCATCTCCTGGTGGGGCTCGTCCTTGGGCGACAGCATACGACCTATACCCTTGTCGCTGTCCATTGACGAGGTGACCAGAAAGAAGACCAGCAGCATGAACGAGATGTCTGCGGTCGACGTGGTGTTGAGTTCGGGAACGTCCCTATGCTTTCTTCGTATGAACACGGTTGCTAATCTTTCTATTTATGCCAGAGGTACCGAAGCAGACAAAGCCGGCAGCGACGACTATCAGGATGACACTCGACACGATAAGCATGTCGGTTACCTTCAGCCAGAAGCTGTCCTTGAACAATGCGCCATTCACCATCAACGGCTGATCGGAGCCTGCCAGATAGGTCACCACCAGCAGCACCACCGTCAGTCCCATCACCAGCCAGCCGCGACCGCTGGCATTCTTCTTTGGAGCTATCAGCAATGGGCGCACCACTGAAACGATGGTCACAACCACCGTCACAGCCACCGTGACATACATCAGCCACAGCATCACCTCTGCCAATAGGAAATCACCCGCCTCAGCCATATTACTTTAAACTTTGTCATTGACCTTTATACTTCGCTATCGAGTCCGTCAGCGAGATGGCACTCTCCTCCATCTGCGACGTCAGGTGCTCAATCTTCGAAAGGATATAGTTATAGAAGAACTGCAGCACAATGGCCACAATGATACCGAAGATGGTGGTAATCAGAGCCACCTTCATACCCTCCGCCACGATGGTCGGACTGATGTCACCAGCCGTCTGAATGCGGTCGAAAGCCATCACCATACCAATCACCGTACCTAAGAATCCTAACGACGGAGCAACGGCAATGAACAGGCGTATCCACGAACAGCCTTTCTCCATGTTCGCTATCTGCACCGTTCCGTAGTTGGTCAACTGACGGTCTATCTGCTCCAGCGGCTCCTTGATGTGCAACAGCCCCTGATAGCAGATGCTGGCCACAGGACCTCGCGTGTCACGGCACAAGTCCTTGGCACCTTCCACATCGCCCTGCTCCAGCTTGGCATCGATATCGCCCAGCAGTTTCTTGGCATTAATCTCCGACAGCGTCAGATAGACCAGACGCTCGATGCAGAACGCCAGGCCCAGCACCAGAGCCAAGGCCACCAGCGACATAAAGCCTGCCGAGCCCTCCAGGAACTTGCGTTTCAGCTGCTTGTGCAGCCCTCCGCCTTCCTCAGCGGCCTCGGCATCAGCCCCTGTCAGTTCTGCCTCAATGGCAGCCATGGCCGAGTCTGCCACTACCGTAGTCGAGTCTGCAGACACGACCTCCGTAGAATCCTTGATATTCGTCTGCTGGGCACCTGCCGGCATGGCCACCGTAAGCAGTCCCATCAGCACCAAAAATATAGTCAGTTTCTTCATAACCTTTGCAATTTGGGCACAAAGGTAAACATAAAATCCGAAATAGTTGCAAGATTAACATTAAATAGCAAACTGTTCCACGCTTTCTACCTGCTTCTATACTTCTTCCAGGCACCCAAGTCTTACCCATACCCTACCCAAGGTGTACCCAAGGTGTAGCCAAGGTCTACCCAAGGTCTACCCAAGGTCTACCCAAGGTGTAGCCAAGTCCAAAAGGCTTGCATATACTTGGGTAGTACTTGAGAACTACTTGGGTAGGGTTTGGGTAAAGCGAAGGAATGAATATGTTTACAAGTTGGAGACAGGTGTTTCCAACTTGGGTACATAAGTTTCTAAGTTGGAAACATAAAATCCATAGGTACGAAAAAACAAATCTTCAGGCAGGAGAAAACAAATCCGTTGGTGCTAAAAAAAATCCCCGAAGCACGAGCCTCGGGGATTGGGAATATCAGAAGTTTCCTAAAACATCATTTTCAAGTTCGAATTCTGGGGCACCACTAACACCTGGAGGAATTGGATCTGATAATGTTGTTGATCCCGCCAACAGCGGATGATTAAAGCCAATCTCAACAACTTCCATATTTGGACATATATAATTCTTTTTCATATCTAAATCCTCCTCATATTACTTAATGACTACCTTTTTACCATTCACGATGTAGAGGCCCTTCTTTGGCTGGCTGACACGCTGGCCGTTCAGGTTGTAGAAGTTATTGTCTTCAACTTTCCTCAAAGTCTTCAATTCCGCAATGCCTGTAGTGTTACCACCAAAGCCAATACCGAGCGAAGTTGCTGTTGCAGCCGCACTGGTTCCTGCAAAATAGGCACGGAACGGGGTGACCGAGGCAGTTCCCTTCTGGAACTTGTCGCCATCATCATTCAACGCATAGATGTTATGAAGCGAGCCCGTATTAGTCATAGCACCCACAAACTTATATTTAGAAACTGTCACCGCTGACTTGGCATTGGCCTTCACGTTCACGTCGTTTCCCTCGAAGGTCAGAGAGTTCTTGTCCACCAATGATAACGAGCCCTGGTCTTCCCCAGGCAATGCTATAATGTATGGAACATTAGCCTCAAGAGGTGTCGGTGCAGTAGTGAAGTTGACCGTCGAACCACTCTCTCCGCTGAATTCCATTAGCCAGAACTTGCGGTTAGCCTCATCCCAAGGCAGGACACCCGAGGTATTGGTCACCGTCACCTTCGAAACTGCAAACGGCAGCACTATGGTCGTCCAATTCTTGCCGTTGTCATAGAATTTGTCAAACGTGCGAGTATATGTCATCTTTGTTGCTGTAAAGTCTACAGGAGAAACGAATCCCTTCTCATTATCCTGCAAAACGATGTTAGAAGCCTGATATCCTGATGATGTCTTTTCAATCACGTTAGTTGCACCTGTCAACGAGAATCCCTCATCAACCAAGAAAAGTGTATTTGGGTTGGCTTGAGATGTAATAGTATTCGTCGTAGTTTGTCCACACAAATCAACATAAGCAACATCAGCATCAACAGCTATCGATGCTTCTGCTTTCTTGAGCACTGCATTGCCATTAGCATCATAAGTAGTGTAGCCATCTATTGGCATATAATAATCATATATTTTAGTTTGATCTTCGGTTCGAGTATCTCCCTTGTAGTAATAAACGGTAAAACTATATCTGTCAGCCCCTGTCAATTCCTTAGATTCGAATTCCACGTCAACAGCTGAATGGGCAGGAACAACTATAGTCTTGACACTACTATTTGCAGAACCGCTTCCACCATTCCACTTCCAAGTAAAAAGACCTATTAAACCTTGGAAATTAACACCTGTGCTATTAGTTACCGAGACTTTTACTTTCGCTATTTTGCCCACGACATTAGTGTTATCTGCATTTAAAACTTCTTGAGTAAAAGTAAGATTTACATTAGAAGAAGTTTCACCTGACGATGGAGCCTCTGTAATATCTACCGTAGAAGTACCGATAACGTTGGAGCCTTCACTATCTGTTGCCACCCATATATGGTATGTTCCAGAAGTCGCTGGAGTCCAATCGAACCTTATAGAAGCTGTTTTGTCTTTCAGAACCGTAACTCCACCATAATTTATATATTCGCCTTTGTTCGTATTATCCGTGCTGGCAAAGAGATAAAGAACTCCATAAAACTCGCCACCAGTATTGCCAAGGGTGACCACCACGGGCTGTTCTTCGTCCTTATACTTGCTACCTGTGAAACTGAAGCTTGTCACCGAAAGAACAGGATCAAGAGGATAGGATGTCAATGTCGGGGTACCTTCTGCATCATAAGCCACCTCGATATAATACTTATCATAATTCATGTTGGTAGCCCACTCGGACTCAGAAGATAGTTTGCTGATGGGCACAACTTTCAATACTTGATTAGCTTTTGTGCCATCTTTCTCGAAAGCACACGGCATATTGGATAGTCCAGCATTTGCATCCAACTCCCAATACGATTTCAGCACCTTTATCACTGTAATATTTCCTTCTGCATCGACAGCGCCAATGCCGACATCAAAAGTCTGGAAACTTCCTGTCCAGTTGAATGCAGACAAAAGGACAGAACTTCCGCTAATTGTAAAACTATGAATTCCTATTGTCACAGGAGTAGGCTCTACTGTCTCATGAGAACCTATCTGGATTCCAATGACCGCGCCTTGACTATAACTATAGCCGTCGTTGCTGGTACCTGCGCCTATACCGCTCTTGTCGTCAGGATTCATGACCGACAAGGCAAAATAGTTGTTTTGGGAACCGCCCCAGCCCCAGTTGACATGGAACAGTTCATCGCCATCGTAGCCATCCACCACAAAAGCATGACCGCCACCAGATGACTGTCCATCGTAAAGAACAGGACGCTCAGCAGCCAATTCATCGTAAATTATCTCCGTCCAAGTTGCCAACGTGTAAGCATCTCTGGACATCTTTCTTACAGTCCCGTCATAACCGAAATATGTAACCAACGCACTCGGGACTAAAGAAGTTGATGCACTCGAACCACCATTAGCAGAATTAGCATAATCCATATGGACTGCAGCACCACATATCTGCATCAAGGTGGCAACTGCTGTTTCCTGCACTTCTGTAGAGGAGCCACTATAATCTTCCAACATATTATCCCAATCAAGTGTAGTCTTTGGTATTGCGTCAACATGAACTTTACCTAAACCTCCTCCCCAGCTTGTTGAGCAGTCATAAGCATCTATAGCAGCAAGTGTTTTAGCTGGAATTTTCCCTGCCTTCTTTGAACTATAATATATAACTTGTGCCATAGCAGTAGCCACACATCCCGTTACAGATTTTCCAAAAGTGAAGAAGTCCGGGCACTTTTGATTATATGGCGCCCCTTGATTCCAGCGAGTCTGAATCAATGGACTAATCGCTTTCTTAACACCTGATGTCCGATGTGCTGCAGAAGCAGAAGGCTGATAACCGATAGCTTTCAGATGTTTCATCTCGTCAACATAACCCTGCAGCCAGGCACGCATATTATCAGGCATGTTTGCATTGTCGAATGTACCGCTTTCACTATAGCCTAAGACATCACGGAAACGGTCGTCACCGCTGACAATGACAAAACCACGCTGGTTGTCTGGCTGTACGGCATAGAGGTAAGGCTGACCTGCCTCGTCGACGGCATTCATCACGACCTTTACATGCATCTGGCTGGCCGAGGCGGCACGATGAGTAATACTCTTGCCTGCCAGGAACTGAGCCGCCATCTCCTGTGCCTGCTGCTTGGTGACGGGGCCTGCGAAGAGCACCGATGCCATCAGAAAGCACACTGATAATAGTAGATTTCTTCTCATAATTGTAAAATTATAATAAATAGTTAATTGATTCTTTTCGGTTTGTATTCTGCAAAGATAGGCATAAAAAACAAATTAAACAAAAGTTTGGGGAGAAAAATATCTATGACATGGGCACAAATATACCCAAACCCTCCATGTATGTTCCCCTAAAGGGAATATCAAGGGAGGCCTGGGCAGACTTGCAGGGAGGCCTGACGGACAAAAAAAGAGTTTCCTTTAGAAATTGATGTTCGTTTCTGTACCCCACCCGGAATTTATCAAGAATGAGGCATTACCATTGTTGGTGTACATAGAACCTGTAAGAATGGTAGTCACATTGCGCTTCAGAGGCACATCGCTAATCTGCTTAGTGAAGATGGCCGTGTTTTCACTATTCAAAACCTCGATGGTGACATCCACCGTCTGCTCGTCAGTAGCAAGGAACACGTAAGAGCCTGAATTTGTGACATTTCCCACCGCAGCACTTATGGATACTACATTGCTGAAGCCTGCATCAACTACGGCCAGGCCTGTGGTAGGATTGAAACTCTTGCTTCCGCCCGAGAATGTGACACGAATACTGGAAGCTTGGGCCGGTCTGTTATCAGTAGAATGGACATCGAGCTTAGCCACTATGCGATTGAGCGTAGCATTAATATTCACAGCTGTAGTGTTGGTGATGTTAACGGCCTGAGTAACGGCAAAGGTCTCACGGTTATGGTCACCAGTATATGCAGCCAGCGTTGGGCTGGTAAGTGTTAAGACGTCACCCAGCTGAAAGCCGTATGCCAATGCCACCATGGTATAGGAGCCCAATGGGAGACTCAAGTCAAACTCGCCAAAAGTCTCTCCTCCACCTAAGGATTCACGGTACTGCGTCGTCTTATAGACCTCCGTGTTGCCATCATAAAACGCCAATGTGATGGCATCCACCTTGTTATATTCTGCTAATGGTTTTGCTGCCCTGGTGGGTGCCATTGACTGCACAGAGATGTCAAAATCATTAATCTGAACATGTACTGGAGCCATCTGTACACTCTTGGTGTTGGTGTCAGACTCGTTGTTGCAACTCGCTAATAGCGCTAAAACCCCTATTACAAGGGGAAGTTTCTTTAATGTTTTTAAAAGCATAACTTAATTGTTTATTAGTTGTACATTTGTAAAAAACCGTACAAAGGTACAAAAAACAAACAAAACGAAAGAATACTTTTATAAAAAAATTTCTACAATTACAAGATCGTTTCCATTCCCGTCTTCTGGACCTGCATGCCCATACTCCTGTAGAAGGACAGAGCAGAGTCGTTACCCTCCCATACATTGAGGGTGATGTTATAGCAACCTATAGAACGGGCATAATCACGGACATACTCATACAATGACTGACCGATGTGCCGCCCACGGGCAGTTTCCTCGACACAGATGTCGTCAATATACAGGGTCTTGGCATCCTGCAGCAGGCGGTGATCCTTTACTTCGCTGATCTGGCAGAAAGCATGACCCTGCACTTCACCATCATCGTAGACAAAGATGGGTTTGCTGTCGTCACCCAACAGGACTTCCAACTCCTGCTCGTCATATTTGGTGGTATAGGGTTTGAACAAGTCCGGACGTTTCTCGTAATGAACCATATTCACCTGATGCAGCAACCTGATGATGGCACCGATGTCTCGCTTCTCTGCTTTTCTAACCATACTATACCTTATTATATATTAATATACTCCTCATGGTCGTAGCGCGGCATAGAGCGTACCACCTTGTGGATGGCAGCCTGAGCCATGGCTTCGTAGGCACGGTCGCTGGGGTGCAGATGATCACCGCTGTCGAAACCGTCGGCAAACGCCCTGGGATTGGTGTTGCTACGAACGGCAGCATCAAAATCGATACATCCGTCAAAAACGGGCGACGTGCGCAACCACTCGTTGAAGGTCTGACGCATCTGCTCACGCTGCTCGTTATAGGTGCGCCAGCCATAGATAGGCAGCAAGGTGCCGCTCCACACCTTCAGTCCCATAGCCTTGGCGGGCTTGACATAGATATCCTCTACCCCACGCTCCATCTCCTCTACCGTAGGCAGGTCGCTCCACGGACGGAAGGGGTTGACATCGACTCCCACAGGATGGATGATGTCGTTGATGCCATGCTGGATGATAACGTCCGTAGCCCCGGCTACATTCATTTCGATGGGGAAACGTGTGGCTCCTTTCAGACCGTATGCCTGATAGGTGATGCAATCGTATTGCCGCAAGATGCGGGTACCACTGACTGCACGACGGATAATAGAGGTATTGGTGCCAAAGGCAAGCTGAGCCATATAGTCAGGCCATGCCTGTGCGGTGATGGAGTCACCATAGCACACTACGGCATGATTGTCCGCAGATGTCAGCACATCGATGGTGTTCAAGAAATAGAACCAGTTGGTATGACGGGTCAGGTCGAGGGGCAATTCATCGGACTCGGCATAGTCGCCATAGGCATAGTAGCCCTTTGAGAGCGGTCCGGTGACCAGTGTACCGCTGTTCATCTGCGTATAGCCTGCCAGATAGAAGCTCACATCGATGGTATCACCGCGATGTACGGCATAAGCGATATCATCGCTCTCTGTCTCCATGCCGGGCTGGAGGGTTACACTTACCTCACCACCAAACGTTATAGGTGTGTGCCCGACAAAGACCTTGGCAAGGGTGACAGGTTCAGTACCCGTCAGGTTGGAGAAACGAAACCGCAACATGGTACCGCTGAAACACATTCGGACGGGATAGCGCAGCGTGATATCCTTGGCATAAACAGCCTCACGACGGTCGGTGATGGAGGTGGCATTGCCCCAGCAAGCCACCCACTTCTTATCTGTATTCATCATAGCTCAATAATGTAATCTAAGAAAAGCTCCGAGGTTTTACCTCGAAGCTTTGAATCCTGTTATATCTTCTTCAATCCCTTCGGCGGAACCTCTATGGAACCTCTTTTTTTCGGTTACAAAGGTAAGCATAATTATTGATATACGCAAATGATTCAGATTAAATTTTCAATGAGACCCTATATAAAAAAACTGGTCAAAATCGGATAGGTCATGTTAAAAGCAACCCATTACAGGCAATAAAAACCGTATTACTCTTGGTAGTTTCAATATTCTTTTGTATCTTTGCAACTGATAAGATATTATTCTTATCCTGTAGAATATGACAGAAACAAATAATATATTATCTGTTCTTGACAGCTATACTCTCAACAATTCTGATGATATAGCCAAAGAAATTGCTGATGCTTTCCGCAAACGGCGCATAGAGAAGAATCTTACACGCGAGCAGGTGGCCGAGCAGTCAGGAGTTGCTGTAAGCAATATCGTCAGGTTTGAACAGAAGGGGCTTATTTCTCTTAAAAACCTCATAGGTATTGCTACTGCACTGGGCTACACGTCGGAGATAAAAAGCCTATTCGCCCAACCAAAATATTCCACAATGGAAGAACTGACACAAATCCGCAAGAACCAGAACAAGAAAAAGGCACATAGGCTATGATGAAGATTGAACTGCTCAACGTGAAATACCACGACCAACTGGTGGGAACCCTATCACTGACCCCCGACAACAAGTTGTGTGCTTTCGAGTATGCACCCTCTTGGCTGGCCGACGGCTTTAGCATTTCCCCATTGGAACTACCGCTACGTCCAGGTCTGTTTTTGGCAAAGCCCTCCCCTTTCTTTGGTAATTTCGGCATCTTTGAAGACAGCTTGCCCGATGGCTATGGTCGCTATCTGCTTCACAAACTGTTGCAGAAGGAAGGTATAGACGACTTTAAACTCTCTGCGCTTGACCGTCTGAGCATAGTAGGCTGTGGTGGTATGGGAGCGTTGACCTTTGAACCAGAAACCTCGATCAAACAGGGAACGGATGTAACAGACTTTGATTTGTTGCAAGAGAAAGCCCTGGAGGTCCTGAAGGAAAAACAAGATGACGATGCTGGGCTGTTGCTTTACAACAGCGGCAACAGCGGCGGTGCAAGGCCAAAAGCCATCTTCGAGGATGAAGAAAGACATTGGTTGGTCAAGTTCCGACATACCTACGACCCGAAAGATATGGGACAGCAGGAGTATCACTACAATGAAGTGGCAAGACAGTGCGGCATCAACGTGCCTGACTTCAAGTTGTTCAATGGTCGATACTTTGCCTCTCAGCGGTTTGACATTGACGCAGAAGGTAACAGAATCCATACGGCAACGGCTGGAGGTTTACTCTGCATATCGCTCTCTAATCCTGTGCTCGACTATAGCAACCTACTTGCGTTGACGGGTTACTTGACGCAGAATCCCCATGACGTTGAGGAAATGTACCGTCGCATGGTGTTCAATTACCTGACCGACAACAAAGACGATCACTGTAAGAATTTCAGTTTCCTGGTCACTCGAAGTAATCGTAGCTGGAAGTGGCATCTTGCCCCTGCCTACGACCTCACCCTTTGTACAGAAGGCTATAACGGCGAACATGCTACATCTGTCAACGGTACTGGACACCCTACACAGAAAGACTTTATAGCCGTCGGCAGCAAGATTAAGATGAACGAACAGCGATGCCGTGAAATCATTGAAGAGGTGAGGTTGGGCTGCGACGATATTGTGCGTTATCACATCAAGAAATAGACTACTAGTGCGGAGTCAGTCATCATAGGCAGCGGTGTTACTTCTATTGCCTCGGACTCCATCAAGAATTGCTATGGTGTGACGGATGTTTATTGTTATGCTGACCCGACGAAACTAAGTTGGGACATAGCGCACACTTCCAACTTCTCCAGAGACGTATGGACTAAGTGCCATGTGTTCGATGCTACTGGTTGGGACGATATTGTTGGGCCTGCCGTTCAGATAGTGGCCGATCTGAAGGTTGACTTGAATACCGACATCGAAGCGCACTACATCACTCTCGAAGATGCAAAAGGGTGTCCTGCTGTCTTTAAGCGTGAGTTCCAGGAGGGTGTCAGCTCAACAGTCTGCTTCCCATTCAGCTTCACGCCCTCAGATGGAATGGGTACTTTCTACGAGTTTACCAGCGTGAATAGTGAGCGAACGGAAGTAACGCTGACTACGGTTGCTACAAGTCCACTCCAAGCCAACAAACCGTATCCTGACTTCGGCGGTTTTAACATTTCAGTGAGGTAGACTCGCTTGAAATCCCTATAAACAGGAAATTCTGCATGGTGACTTGGGTGACTCGGGATATTAGTTTATTAGACTCAAAGAGTAAACATTCTTCAAAAACTCTCATTTTCCATGTCAATTTGATGAATAGATGCTGATAATTGTTTCCTAGGGAAGTTTCAATTTTTGCGCAAAGTATCACTATTTAACTTAACTAACAGATAATAAGTATGTTAGATTTAGTGATACTTTTTCTTGAAGTGTCACTACACTTTTGTGATAGTAAAACAACTTGTTTTACTGTGTAAAGTGGCATTTCTTCAGTGTTTAGAGGTAGTTTCTTCCATACCAAAACAACTTGTTTTACTTT
>ONLU01000034.1 GCA_900318795.1 uncultured Prevotellaceae bacterium
CTGCCAGCAGTTCTTCTTCGGCGAGATGGCTTTCAACTACTTTGCCGACCAGAACAAGGAGTTCGTACAGCGTCGGCGCACAGGTCGTTACGAAGAGTGCTTCCGCAAGTTGCCCGACGAGTTCAGGACACAGCAGTTCATGGACGTTTTCGGAATTTCTCAGTCTACTGCCCAGCGTGCTATCGCAAGGCTCCAGCAGGATCAGTTGATTGAAAAGGTGAAGTATGGGGTATATAGAAAAGTTCTGCAAGAAATGCCGTAGGGCGTTCCTGAAGATACCCACTTACCCAGTTACCCACTTATGACATTAGGGTTTTTATTCATTGAAAATTTAAATAAAAAATGCTATGATTATGAATGAACGTCTCTCCCAGCACATGACGCTGGGAGAGCTTTGCAAGACGAGTGTGAGAATAGAGAACGTGCCGGGGGTGGCACAAGTAGAGAACCTTCGCAGGGTGCCCGCGGCGCTTCAGATGAGCAGGTAGGCGATGACGCAACAGATGGCTGCGACGGGGAAGAGTCCCAGGCGGAACCAGCTGGCAACGATGCCTGCCAACAGGGCGATGACTCCCGGCAGGGGAGTGGGTGTGGTCAGCACCATGTCGGGAAAGGTCATGACGGCCAGCGTGACGTAGGGTACATAGTAAAGGAAGCTGCGCACGAAACGATGGCGGATGGGACCCTTGATGAGAGCCATGGGAATCACCCGGATGAGGTTGGTGAAAACGATGGCCAGGAGAATGTAGACAAGAAGGCTATGCTGCTCCATCGGCGTCGGTCTTGATGGGTTTGAGCCATGCTGCCACGGCAGAAATGACAATGGTCAGCACCACGGTACGCATGCCGCTGCTCCACTGGCCCACAACGGGTGCCACGGCAAAGAGTCCGCTGAGCAGGCAACTGGCTATGAGTGCATAGAGCACGTTGCGGTCGTGACGGGCGGGGGGGATAATGATGGCCAGGAACATGCCATAGAGCGACATGCTGAGGGCGGTCACCATGGTGGGTTCCAGCAGACTGCCTGCCACAATGCCTATGGCGCAGCCGGAAGCCCAGAAAAGGGTGGATATGAGGGCGGCGGCATACATGTAGGCTGGGGGTGTATAGCCACGATAGGCCACAGAGACGGCAAACACCTCGTCGGTAATGCAGCAGGCCATGAGCATGCGGTGGAACCAGGAGGTGCCGGGGGCAATCTTCTGCGACAGGGCAGCACTCATCAGCATGTAGCGCAGGTTGGCAACCAGGCACAAGGCTACGACCTCGGCATAGGCGGCATGGACGGCTACAAGTGTGTAGGTGCCATACTCACCGGCAGAGGCGCGGGTGAAGAAACTGCTCAGGAATCCAATAGGGGCTGTCAGTCCTGCCCGTGCGGCAATGATGCCCAGCGAGAAAGCTACGGCAAAATAGCCTAGGGCTATGGGGATGCCGACTCGCAGTCCAAGGATGATGGGGTGTCTGTCCATTTTCCAAGTCATGATATAAGGAGGCTTCCACTTTGGGGGAGCCTCCTTATAAACCAGATATACTACTTATGGTCTACGGCAGCCTGCTCGACGGGCAGACAGCGCTTGTAGTTCTCAATGTACTTTTCGAAGCCTTCGACGTCAGCTGCTGTAGGAGCCACCGAGGTGCCGCTGTTGCCTGCGAAGACCACCTGCTCGAGATAGTCCTCGAGTGACAGTCCCTTCGGATTGCGGGTCTGATAGCCAGCCAGCAGGGCAATACCCCAGGCACCGCCTTCACCGGCAGTCTCCATGACGGAGATGGGGGTGTTGAGAGCTGCAGCGAGCATGCGCTGACCTACGCCTGGTGTCTTGAAGTAGCCGCCATGGCCTGTGAGACGGTCCACCTTGATTTTCTCTTCCTTCAGCAGAATGTCGTTGCCAATCTTCAGCACGCCGATGGCACCATAGAGGTGGGCACGCATGAAGTTGGCCAGATTGAACTTATCGTTGGCAGAGCGGATGAACATGGGGCGTCCCTCGGCAAGACCGGTGACAGGCTCGCCACTGACGTAGTTGTACGCCATCAGACCGCCACAGTCGGCATCGCCCTCCAGGGCCTTGTTGAACAGCGAGCCATAGAGCTGGTTCATGTCGACCTGAACACCCAGCAGCTGCTGGTACTCCTTGAAGAGTCCCACCCAGGCATTGATGTCGGAGGTACAGTTGTTGCAGTGTACCATGGCAACCAGTGAGCCGTCGGGGGTGGTGACCATGTCAATCATCTCGTAAGGCTTGGAGAGGGGTTTCTCGAGCACTATCATTGAGAACGACGAGGTGCCGGCAGAAACATTTCCCGTGCGCTGCTTGACAGCATTGGTAGCTACCATGCCCGTTCCGGCATCGCCCTCAGGAGGACAGAGGGGACAGCCGGGCTTCAGCGTGCCTGTGGGGTCGAGACACTTAGCGCCTTCGGCAGTCAGCGTGCCTGCATCCTGACCAGCCACGAGTACGCGGGGCAGAATGTCGAGCAGGTGCCAGGGATAACCCTTGGGGGCTACCAGCTGGTCGAACTTCTGTACCATGGTGGCGTCGTAGGTCTTGGTGGCAGGGTCGACGGGAATCATGCCTGAGGCATCGCCCACACCGAGCACGAACTGGCCTGTGAGCTGCCAGTGGATGTAACCGGCAAGGGTGGTCAGGTACTTGATGTCCTTGACGTGGGCAGCGTCTTCGAGCACACACTGATAGAGGTGTGAGATGCTCCAGCGCAGGGGGATGTTGTAGTTGAAGAGCTTGGAGAGTTCGGCAGCAGCCTTGCCCGTATTGGTGTTGCGCCAGGTACGGAAGGGCACTAGTATCTCCTGCTTCTCGTTGAAAGCCATATAGCCATGCATCATGGCAGAGAAACCAATGGCTGCCAGACTGACGATGTCGCAGTCGTACTGGCTCTTGACGGCCTTGCGGAGTTCGGCATAACAGGTCTGCAGACCATGCCAAATCTCGTCAATGCTGTAAGTCCACAGTCCGTCAACAAGCTGGTTTTCCCACTCATAGTCACCTTGGGCTATGGGCTTGTTGTTGTCGTCGATGAGGATGGCCTTGATGCGGGTGGAACCAAACTCAATGCCGAGGATGGCACGGCCCGACTCGATGATTTGTTTTGCGTTCTGATTCATAGTTTAACGGAGGGCTTTGTTCAACATATAGTATACTTCATTGTTGCGGAGATCCTGCTTGAGCTGTGGGATGGTGGTGTCCTTGTTGATGCGGACATGCTCCAGACCCAGCATCTCGGCAAAGTCTTCCCAATACTCCTCGGTGATGTCGTAAGAGAAGGCGCTGTGGTGAGTGCCACCGGCGAGAATCCATGCACCGGCACCAATCTCGAAGGTGGGCTGGGGTACCCAGAGGGCACTGGCAACAGGCAGGTTAGGCATGGGCTTGGGCTCGATGCACTCAACCTCCTGAGAGATGAGACGGAAACGGTTGCCCAGGTCGACAACAGTAGCCTTGATGCCACGTCCGACCTTAGAGGTGAAGACGAGACGGGCAGTCTGCTGCTTGCGGATGCCGATGCCGAGGAAGTGTACCTCGAGCTTGGGTTTGTCGACGGCTATGAGGGGACATACCTCGAGCATGTGGCTCTGGAGGCAGGACGAACGGTCGCCGGCGAAGTTGAGTGTGTAGTCCTCGAGGAACGAGCAGCCGGTAGGCATGCCTTGCTGGATGACCCACAGGGTACGATAGAGGCAGGCTGTCTTCCAGTCGCCCTCGGCACCGAAGCCGATACCTTCAGCCATGAGGCGCTGTGAGGCCAGACCGGGAATCTGGTCAAAGCCGGCAAAGTTGGGATCGTTGATGTCGGCATCGCCCAGGTCGTCGAAATTGGTGGTGAAAGCAGTTGCGCCCTCGTCCTTCAGCACGCGACGGAGAGTAATCTCAGCACGGGCTGCATTGCGTACCTTCTGCCAGTAGACTTCCTCGCCGGACTCGTCAATCTTGATGGTGTACTCCTGCTTGTAGGTTTCTACCAGTTCGTCGACTTCCTGGTCGGTGACCTTCTTCCAGTAGTCCATCATGGACGATACGGGATAGTAGTCCACATGATAGCCCAGACGCTGCTCGAACTCCACGCGGTCGCCATCGGTAACGGCAACGTTGTTCATGTTCATGCCGAACATCAGACAGCGTACGTTGTGAGCGTCGGCAACACCGGCTGCCACACGTGCCCAGACGGCAATCTTCTGCTGGGCAGCCTCCGTCTTCCAATAGCCGCAAACCACCTTGCGGGCTACGCGCATGCGGGTGCAGATGTGTCCGAACTCAATGTCGCCATGAGCCGACTGGTTCAGGTTCATGAAGTCCATGTCCATGGTATCCCAGGGGATCTCTGCATTATATTGGGTGTGGAAATGGAGCAGGGGCTTCTGCAGGGCCTGCAGACCCTTGATCCACATCTTGGCAGGCGAGAAGGTGTGCATCCAGGTGATGATACCGATGCACTTAGCGTCGTTGTTGGATGCCTTCATAACGGCCTCGACCTCGTCGGAAGAGTTGACGGTGCCCTTGTAAACAACCTTGATGGGGATGATGCCAGAGGCATTGAGTCCATCAACCATTTCCTGTGAGTGTCCGTCGACAATCTTTACAGTCTCACCTCCGTAGAGCAACTGAGCACCAGTCACCCACCAAATCTCCAAATTTTCAAATGCTTTTGCCATAAGATATAATGTTTTTTTAGTTACTAATGAGTTACTTCTTCTTTTGTCCATAGTAGGCATTGGGGCCGTGCTTGCGTGAGAAGTGCTTCTCGACGAGCAGCGGATTCATCGTGGTCTCAGGGTTGACACAGAACGACACAAAGGCCATCTTGGCTACCTGCTCGGTGACGACTGCATGATAGACTGCCTGATCGGCATCCTTGCCCCACGCAAAGGGACCATGGTTCTTGACCAGTACGGCAGGAGTATGGACGGGGTTGATGTTTCCCTTCTTGAAGCGGTCTACGATGACCACACCGGTATTCTTCTCGTATTCAGGCATCTGGTCCTCGGTCATAGCCTCGGTACAGGGGATGCAGTCGTGGAAATAGTCGGCATGAGTGGTGCCGATGTTGGGGATGTCTTTACCAGCCTGAGCCCATGCGGTGGCATAGGTAGAGTGGGTGTGGACGATGCCGCCCAGCTCGGGAAATGCCTTGTAGAGGACCAGGTGGGTCGGTGTGTCGCTGGAGGGATTGAGATCGCCCTCGACGACCTTGCCGCTCTCGAGGTCGACAACGACCATGTCTTCGGGTTTCATGACATCGTACTCAACGCCTGAAGGTTTGATGACTACGAGGCCTTTCTCGCGGTCGATTGCCGACACGTTGCCCCAGGTGAAAATCACAAGGTTATGTTTTACAAGGTCCAGATTGGCCTTGAAAACTTTCTGTTTCAGTTCTTCTAACATGATATAGTGAATTAGGATTTGTTTATAATTTGAAATTAGAGTCTTCGTTGAAGGCTTTTTTGTTGAAACGGTAGAGACTGGCACCACGACGGGAGCTCTGCTTGTCTATGAGGTCAGTCTTCTCGATATAGTTCATCTCCTTGACACGCTTACGGAAGTTACGCTTGTCCATCTCCTCGCCGTTCACTGCCTCGTAGAGCCGTTGCAGCTGAGTGAGCGTGAACAGGCCGGGAAGCAGTTCGAAGCCGACAGGATTGGTCTTCATCTTCTGCTTCATCAGCTTGCGAGCCTGACGTACCATCTCGTTATGGTCTGAGTAGAGCTGGGGAATATTATCGATATCGACCCATTCCACACCATGCTCCTGCATGAGCTTGACAGGATAGTCCTTGACATTGATGAGTGCGTAGTAGGCCACAGAGACAACGCGTTCACCCGGGTCTCGGTCGATATTACCGAAAGCACCCACCTGGCGCATATATACCTTGCGCAGTCCTGTCAGCTCGAACAGGGTACGGTTGGCTGCTGCATCCAAGCTCTCGTCGCCGCGGACGAAGCCTCCGTAGAGGCTCCATTCGCCACGACCAGGGTCCATATTCCGCTTACCGATCAGAATCTTCAGCTTGTTCTCCTCGAACCCGAAGATGATACAGTCTACGGACAGGAAGACTTTCTGGAATTCAGAATAAAACGTTGTCATCTCCAATGATTACCAGAAATAATAGTAGAAGGCAACAGTAATACCCAGAATGATGACGCTGTGGATGACATCCCACTTGGTCCACGATGCACGTGTGGCAGCAATCTGCTCGGGAGTAGAGGTGCCGAAGACCAGACCACGGATCTTAGACTCTTCGGGAGCCTCGGTGAGCAGGGATACAATGATGACTACCAGGCAGCAGAACACAAGCATGACACCACAGAAGTACAGCCAGTTGAAGTCATAGAAGATGGCCTTGAACCAGTTGTCTGCAGGATCGGTCACATTACTGTAATAGACCTTGGCACCCAGACGGGTCAGACCGATGATGATGCCTGAGAGCAAGCCCCACATGCCACCCTTGGCAGAGGCACGCTTCCAGCAGATACCCAGCAGGAAGGCAGAGGCAATGCCAGGAGCCAGCACGGACTGTACGTCCTGCAGGTAGTTATAGAGCACATCACCGACAGAACGCATGATGGGAATCCATAGGATACCCAGGATAACGATGACTACGGTAGCTATCTGACCAATCTGAACGAGCTGCTTCTCTGGTGTCTCGGGCTTTAGGCGCTTCCAGAAGTCGATGGTGAACAGCATGGCTGACGAGTTGAACAGAGATGCCAGTGAAGACATCAGAGCTGCCAGAATACCACAAACCACCAGACCCTTCACACCGGCAGGCAGAATTTTTGCCACGAGGGTGGGGAAGGCTGCGTCAGGTGTAGTCAGCACGAAGACTTCACCATTGGGCAGGGTGACACCCTTGGTACTCATAGCATAGGCAATCATGCCTGGGATGAGGAACAGGAACACCGGGCAGAGCTTCAGGTAGGCACCGAAAATGGTACCACGACGGCTCTCTTTCTCGTCCTTACCTGACAGCACGCGCTGAACGATGAACTGGTCAGTACACCAGTACCAAAAACCGATGACAGCAGAGCCTACCAAAGCACCAAGCCAGGGATACTGCGGGTCGCGGAGGTCACGCATCAGGTTGGTCATGTGGTCACCATATTCGTTGACAGTCTGAATGGAACAAACAGCCATCATCTCGTCCCAGCCACCCAAGGCCTTCAGTCCCAGCACCAGGATGATGAGTGAACCCAGCAACAAAATGGGGGTCTGCAACACTGAGGTGTAAAGCACGGACTTCATACCACCAAAGATGGTATACAAAGCGGTGATGAGCACCAGTCCGATAGCGGCAATCCAGAAGAAGTCAATGCCCCAAAGTTCCTTGATGCCGAAAACCTGCTGGAAAACGAGTCCGCCAGCATAGACCGTTACGGCTACCTTGGTCAGCACATACGAGATGAGTGAAATCACTGAAAGGATGGTGCGCGACTCCTTGTTGTAGCGGCGCTCCAGGAACTCAGGCATGGTATAAACCATGGAACGTGTATAGAACGGAACGAAAACCCATCCGAGAATCAGAATCATCCATCCCTGAATCTCCCAATGAGCCATAGCCATACCGGAAGATGCTCCTGCACCAGCCAGACCAATGAGGTGTTCAGAACCGATGTTGGAGGCGAAAATAGAGGCACCAATGGCAATCCATGTTGCATCCTTGCCACCCAGGAAATAGTCTGCCGAGTCGTTGTTCTTCTGTGAGACAACCCATACCACAATGCCAATCAGCGCGAGGCAGAACACGCCAATCACAATCCAGTCTAATAATGCCATATTACTTGATAATTTTAAATTTTGTTACTCTTGATGTAATTATTTGATTGAGAACTTGTAGGCAGCACGGCTGTAGTACTTCTCGCCGGGATTCAGCACGGGGCTGACCCATTCAGGATGGTTGGGTGAGTCGGGATACTTCTGGCTCTCCAAACATACAGAGACATGCTTGGGATACTTCAGACCTAACTTGCGGACAATGTCGGCATCCTTGCCTACGCCCTGGAAATTGCCACTATAGACTTGTACGCCAGGCTCGTTGGTGAACATCTCCATGAAGATGCCCGTCTTGGGAGAATAGAGAGAGGCACACACCTGTGTGTCATCACCCTTGCCGTCCTTAAAGGTGTTCAGGCAGAAATTATGATCGTAGCCGGTGGCATTCTGTATCTGGTCATATTGTGACTGGATGCTGTCACCAATGGCATGAGGTGTACGGAAATCAAAGGGTGTACCCTCTACGCTGCGAATCTCGCCAGTAGGAATGTACTTGGCATCGGAAGCTGTAAACGAATCGGCATTCACATACAATACCTGATCATAGCCTGGTTGGGTGAAGTCTCCTGAGAGATTGTAGTAGTTGTGATTGGTCTGGTTGATAATGGTAGGCTTGTCTGTCTCAGCCTCCCATGTGATGTCCAGCATATTGTCAGAACATACCTTATATATAGTAGTAGCGGTGACTTTGCCGGGGAAGCCATTCTCACCGTCCTGGGCTACGATGGTCAGACGCAAGATGGAATCACCAATCTGCTCGGCATCGTAAACCTGGTTCATCCAACCTGTAGTACCACCACCATGCAGGCAGTTCTCGTTGTCGTTGACCTTTAGCTGATAGATAGAATCGTTCAGCTTGAACTGGGCGTTCTTGATACGATTGGCATAGCGACCGACTGAAGAACCATAGTCTGTCGGAGAGTTCAACGTGTCAGTATATTGACGAATGTTGTCGAATCCCAATACAACGTCAGTCGGCTTGCCGTCCTTGTCGGGAACTACCAACGAAACAACACGTCCACCATAGTTGGTGATGCACACCTCCATGCCGTTCTGGTTCTTCAGTGTGTAAAGTTTTACGGGCTTTTCGTTGATGAGTGTGTCAAACTGGGCTGGGTCAAGACCCGACACCGTGAGTGCCTTCTGCTCACCAGAGGCACATGCTGACAACAACAAAGCTGCTGTCATGCCTGCAAAAGATGCTTTTAAGTTTCTCATTTTTGTTAGTTTTTAGTTATATTACTAATTTGGGTGTAAAATTACAATTATTTTTTGAAATAACAATGAATTATTTCAAAAAAAATAGCGTAAAGTGTTATTTTCACACTTCACGCTATATTATTTAACCTTTCTTAGCGATTGAAAGGTGTTATCGGGTACCTTTTCTCTTAGCAGAGCTTGCGAGAGCCGTCGCCGATGACTACATCATAAACCTTAGGTTCGTGACCATACTTCTCGTTGAAGCGCTTCTTGGCATCAGCTATGAACTGCTTGTACAAGTCGTTGCGTACGAGGTTGATGGTGCAACCTCCAAAACCACCGCCCATGATGCGTGAACCAGTCACACCATTGTCCTTGGCAACTTGGTTGAGGAAGTCCAGTTCCTCGCAGCTGACCTCATAGTCTTTGGACAGGCCTTCGTGGGTCTGGTACATCAATTCGCCGACTTTTTCATAATCGCCTTCGTTCAAGGCATCGCAGACTGCCAATACACGGTCCTTCTCGCCCAAGACAAACTTGGCACGCTTGTAGTCCTCTTCACCGACTTCGGCGCGAACCTCGTCAAGTTG
The DNA here is from genome assembly GCA_900318795.1 of uncultured Prevotellaceae bacterium. GTDB lineage: Bacteria > Bacteroidota > Bacteroidia > Bacteroidales > Bacteroidaceae > Prevotella. The sequence goes on from ONLU01000034.1 coordinate 9,582, forward strand.
CTCCCATGTACAGTCACGCAGAGTCTCGAACTTGCCTTCGGGATGCTTGGCCTGGATGTGCTTTACCACATTCTCGCACGAGTTGCGACGATCGTTGTAAGGAGAACCGGCCAGTTGGTGCTTGACCACCGAGTCGAGCAATACCAGACGATAGCCATCGGGCTTGAAGGGGAAGTACTCGAACTCACGAGAACGACAATCCAGACGCATCAGACAGCCTGCCTTGCCGAAGACAGAGGCAAACTGGTCCATAATACCACAGTTGACACCACAGTAATTGTGCTCTGTAGCCTGTCCTGCCAGTACCATATCCCACTGAGAAACCTTGTTCTCGCCGAAAATATCGTTTAGTCCACAGGCAAAGCAACTCTCCATAGCTGCGCTGGAAGACATACCTGCTCCGAGGGGCACATCACCTGCAAAGGCGATATTATAACCTTTAACAGGAACGCCTAACTTCTTCATTTCAAGTGAGATACCATAGATATAACGAGCCCAGGAAGCTTTGGGACCATTGGGATCAGAGAGTTTGAAGTCCACACGATCCTTGAGGTCAATAGCATAAGCCATCACAGTGTCCTCAGTACCATTGGCACGCATTTCAGCCATCACACCTTTGTCAACAGCTCCGGGAAATACAAAGCCACCATTGTAGTCGGTGTGCTCACCAATCAGGTTAATACGACCCGGAGAGGCATATACATTGCCGGTCTTACCATCAAAATGCTTGATGAAACGGCTTCTTACAAATTCAATGTCCATCATAATTTTAGTTCTATATTAATTTTTTTAGTTCAGAATTTTATTGTGCCAATAATTTTCTGTCGCCCAAACCAATGTAGCTTCCCCAGTTGCAGAACCAGAAAATGTATGCATAATAGACAAACATGATGCACATTGCGATGATGACACCAGTCACGTCTACTACAGCACCCATGATTGGCATCAAGATTGCTGCACCGATGACACCTGTATTGATGATGCCAGAAGCTGCCTTTGTATGGCGTCCTAAGTGCATCAGACCTAGGTTGAATATGAGAGGCCACATGACAGAGTGGAACAATCCAGCTGCCAACATGAGCCAGATACCGAACATGCTGTCTGCAAACAGCAAAGAAGTCAGGATGCACAGAGCACCAAGACTGACACATGCTGACAGGAGAACACGAGGTTTGAACTTGGTCAAGATGCCGGCTCCTACAAAACGGCCTACCATCATACCACCCCAATAGAAGGCGAGATAACTGGTTACGATGTCACTGTTATTGATGCCCAGTTGTTGGAAGCGGTAAGGCAACATAGAGGGTACACCAATCTCAACACCCATATACATGAAAATGCCCAAAGCTCCGAGCCATACGTGGGGATAGGCAAACACACTGCTCTTTACAGCAGGGTGCTGGTTGAACTCTTGACTCTGCTTGCCCTCGTCAATCTTTGGGAGTTTCAAGAATACCAGGATAAGGCAGATGATGAGGGTAAAGATACCCAAGCCAAGGAACGGGCCTGGCACCAGTTCTGGTGCAGGCATCTTGCCTGCCAGAATAACACTGGTGATAAAGATTGGCGCAACGGTAGTGGCTACCGAATTCAGCGCTTGTGACAGCGTCATGCGGAAAGCGCCTTTCTCGGGGGTTCCTAAAACCATCACGTAGGGGTTTGCAACATTCTGCAGCATCACTACGCCCATAGCCACCAGACACATAGATCCAAGAAAAACTGCATAGACATTAGCTTGTGCCGAGATGGCTGACGAGATTCCCAAAGAATTGATGACAAAGCCGATACCGGAAACTGCCAAACCAAGGATGAGGGTTCCCTTGTAACCAATCTTACTCATCAGCAGAGAGAAGGGGATGGCTAGAAGATAGGCCCCATAGAAGGCTGAGTTGACATATTGTCCCTGTTGGGCTGTCAAGTTGAAAGCCTCAGAGCAGAAAGCTATCATGGAGTTGTTCATCGTGGTGATGAATCCAATAAGGAAACAGACGATGAAAACAACAATCAATGCGAACGTATAGTTCGGAGTTGAATTCTGATTACTCATATTTTTGTGCTAGTTTGGTTATTCTAGTCCACCACACCGAAACGATAGATCGTCTTCTGCTTGTACTGCTCACCGGGATTCAGCACCACTGATGGGAAGTATGGACGGTTGGGGCTGTCGGGGAAGTGCTGGGTTTCCAGGCAGACTGCACTACGACGTGGGAATGTGGCACCGCCAACACCCTTGTAGCCACAAGCATAGTTGGCCGTATAGAGCTGCATACCAGGTTCAGTAGTGTAGCACTCCAGCGTACGACCACTCTTAGGTTCGGTGATGCGGGCTGCAAAACTCAGTTCGCCCTCTTCCTTTTTGTTCAACACATAGTTGTGGTCGAAGCCCTTGCCAAACTTAATCTGCTGATTGTCAGCATCGATATCCTTGCCCAAAGCCTTCGGTGTGCGGAAGTCGAAGGGAGTGCCTTCTACCTTCAGGATTTCACCTGTAGGAATAGCTGTCTCATCAGTTGGCAGATAGAAGTCTGCATTGATTTCGCAAATCTGGTCTTCGATGGTGGGAGTGGGGTCTGCAACACCTGCAAGGCTGAAGAAAGCATGGTGTGTCAGATTGACGATGGTCTTCTTGTTGGTGGTAGCCAGATATTCCATTACCAGTTCGTTTTGATCCGTAAAGGTGAACTCTACCGTGACGTCCAGTTCGCCGGTATAACCTTCTTCACCATAAGAAGAAACACGATGAAGCGCCAGCGAGCGGGGACCCATCTGACGGGCATCCCATACCTTGCAGTTGAAACCCTTAGCGCCTCCATGCAGATGGTTAGGACCATCGTTCAGGGCTAACTGGTAATCCTTGCCGTTCAGTGTAAACTGACCTTTGCAGATTCGGTTGCCCCAGCGTCCGATGAGTGTTGACAGATATGGTTCCTCGCCGCTCATGAGCTGCTGGATGTTGGCGTGACCTTGAATAACGTTTGCCACGTTGCCGTCTTTGTCTGGAACCATGATGGAAACGATAGCGCCTCCATAGTTTGAAATTGCTACTTCATAGCCTTTGCGGTTCTTCAAAATGTAAAGATCCGTCTTTTTTCCATTAATCGTGGTCTGGAAATCCTTACGATTCAGACCACACAGATTCGCGTTTTCTGATGTGTTAGCCATATTCGTTATATTTTTAGTTACAAAATCTAATTTGCAAAGTAACCGAAAAAAAACGAGAATGACGAAGGAAACGCTTAAAAAAACGTTTACGGAAGTGTTAAAAACACCTAAATGCAAGTTTTGAGGAAATCTCCTACCACGTATGACGACCCTCCGACAAAAATAAAATCGTCCTCTTCAGCAACATTGAGTGCTGCGTTATACGCCTCTCGCACAGAGGGATAACTGTTTCCAGACAGCCCATATCCAACGGCATTCGCGGCAAGAACCTTATGGCTAATCGCCCGCTTGTTATTGGCTTGGGTAAAATAATAGACAGCATCCTTGGGAAGCATGCCGAACACCGTTTCGACGTCTTTATCGCTGACCATTCCGAAGACTATATGCATCTGACGACAATGCTGCAGGCTAAGTTGTTTGCTGATATACTGCCATCCTCCCACGTTGTGACCTGTGTCGCAAACTACTTTGGGAGCACTCTGTATCACCTGCCAGCGTCCCATAAGTCCAGTATTATTGGCGACATTCTTGAGTCCGGTGGTCAGTTCAAAGTTGTCTTTTTGCCCACGATACAGATACCCTTGGAGAGCCAGTTGTTTTAAAGCAAACAATGCAGTATTGAAGTTCTTCAGCTGATAGATTCCACCCAGATCGCCGTCAAGCTCACCCAAGTGCAGCGTCGTATAGTGCATGCCTCCGTCAGGCAAAGGCTGTGCTTTGACTACTTCGGGCTGATCTTCGGCAAAGACGATGGGAGCATTCATCTCGCGAGCTTTAGCTTCGAACACTGGACGAGTCTCGTCGTGATTTTCTCCGATGACCACTGGTACACCTTTTTTTATAATACCAGCCTTCTCAGCAGCAATCTTGGCCAGTGTATCGCCCAGGAACTGGGTATGATCGAAACTGATGTTGGTAATGACAGAGACGAGTGGGGTAATGATGTTGGTGCAGTCCAAACGTCCGCCAAGGCCTACTTCTATGATGGCAATGTCAACCTCCATATCACGGAAGTACTTTAAGGCCAAGGCTGTGGTAACCTCGAAGAACGAAGGGTGCAAAGGCTCAAAGAACGAGCGCTCTTTATCTACAAAGTCTACCACATAGTCTTCGCTGATAGGTTTGCCATTAACGCGGATGCGCTCACGGAAATCTACCAGGTGGGGTGATGTATAGAGACCTATGCGATAGCCAGACTCCTGCAGTATGGAGGCTATGGTGTGCGACACGCTGCCTTTGCCGTTGGTGCCTGCCACATGAACAGTAGCATATGCTTGGTGTGGATGACCGAAATGTTCATCCAAGGCCAGCGTATTTGCCAGCCCCTCTTTGTAACCAGACGCTCCCTGTTTTTCAAACATGGGAATCTGATTATACAAATAGTCGCAGGTCTCGAGATAGTCCATTAGCTAAAATAGTTCTTGAACTTCTGGAAGATACTCTTCTTCGTAGCAGCGTCGCCTTTGAAGTTGTCGCTCTGGCGGAACTGCTCGATGGCAGCTTTCTCTTCGCGTGACAATTCTTTGGGTATATAGACACTGACATTGACCACCAAGTCGCCATTGCCTCGTCCGTAGCCTTGCACAGCGGGAAGACCCTTGCCTCTCAGTCGCAGGGTCTTGCCGGGCTGGGTGCCCGGTTCCATCTTGACTTTCAGTTTGGTACCTTCGATGGTAGGAATCTCGACTTCGCCACCCAGTGCTGCTGTAGGGAAGTCCAACAGGAGGTTGTAGATGAGGTTGTTATCATCACGGACAAATGTGTCGTTCTCTTCCTCTTCTATGAATACCTGGATGTCGCCATTGACACCTTTGTGAGGACCAGCGTTTCCTTTTCCGGGAACGTTGACTATCATGCCTTCGGCTACTCCAGCAGGAATCTTGATTTCAACCACTTCCTCGCCTTTCTCTATTCCTGTGCCGTGACAGTGTGGGCACTTGTTTTTGATGACGGTACCTTCGCCGTTGCAGGTAGGACAAACGCCCTGGGTCTGCATCATGCCGAAGATGCTCTGCGTGGTATGGGTAATAACACCGCTTCCGTGACAGGTGGGACATTGCTCGCTGGTGCTGCCTGGTGCTGCTCCGCTGCCTTGACAGTGGGAGCAGGTCAAGTCCTTGCGAACCTTGAACTTCTTGGTGACACCATGGGCTATCTCGTCCAGCGAGAGTCTCACTTTCAGTCGCAGGTCGCTTCCGCGTTGTACCTGAGGCCCGCGCCTGCCTCCGCCAAAGCCCCCGAATCCTGCATGCCCGCCAAAGATATCGCCAAACATGGAGAAGATATCATCCATGTTCATGGAAGTACCGAATCCGCCGAATCCACCTCCTGCTCCAGGTCCATTGAATCCAAAAGTGTCATATTGTTGACGCTTCTGCGGGTCGTGCAACACATCGTAGGCTTCTGCAGCCTCTTTGAATTTCTCCTCTGCCTCCTTGTTTCCAGGGTTGCGGTCTGGGTGATATTTGATGGCAATGGTGCGATATGCCTTTTTGATCTGATCTTCGGTAGCGTTCTTGTCTACACCAAGCACCTCATAATAGTCACGTTTTTGTGCCATTGACTTCTTTACTTTTACTATTTACTTTTATTTATCATTGTCCTACTGCCACTTTGGCATGGCGGATGACTTTGTCATTCAACTGATAGCCTGTCTGCAGGCAGTCGATGACTTTACCTTTCTTGTCGTCTCCCATCCCCGGGACCATAGCCACTGCCTCGTGCAGGTCTGTGTCAAAGTCGGCATTTTCAGTATCTATCTTCTTCACGCCCAGACTTTCGAGTGCCTTCATGAATTTCTGGTATATCAGTTCCATACCTTCACGAAGCACAGCAGGATCGTCAGTCTTCTCACCGTTATCAATGGCGCGTTCCATATCGTCTATGACAGGCAGGATAGCACTCACAGCCTTTTCGCCACCGTTCAGTATCAACTCTGCCTTTTCCTTCAGCGTACGCTTACGATAGTTGTCAAACTCAGCGGTCTTATAGAGTATCTGGGTCTTCAGACTTTCAATTTCTGCTTGAGCTGCCTCCAGCGGATCTTTCTCTTCTGCGGGTTCTGAGTTTTCTACATCTTCTGTTTTTTCAGTGTCTTCGACACTTTCCGTGTTCTCATTGTTCTCGAGGGTCTCGTCCTCTTCCACGTTGATTTTCTCTTCTTCTTTCATAGCTTGATTGATTTTTGGGGTTATACAGCAAATATTGTGCCAACTTTATGCATACATCTCGGCTTTCTTCTCCTTGATGGCTTCATCATAGATGTATTCATCATAGGTGGTCAGCTTGTCTATAGTGCCCTTGGGCGTCAGTTCTATGATGCGGTCGGCAACCGTGTTGATGAATTCATGGTCGTGCGAGGCGAACAGGATGTTGCCCTTGAACGAGATGAGGTTGTTGTTGAAAGCCTGGATGCTTTCCAGGTCCAAATGGTTCGTAGGCGTGTCCAGGATCAGGCAGTTGGCATTCTTCAGCTGCATGCGGGCAATCATACAACGCATCTTCTCGCCCCCCGAGAGCACGTTGACATGCTTCAGCACGTCTTCCTCCTTGAAAAGCATGCGTCCCAGGAACGACTTCATCATCACCTCGTTGCCAGTGCCGTATTGCGACAGCCAGTCTACCAGATTCAGTTCCGACTGGAAGAACTCCGTATTGTCCAGTGGCAGGTAGGCTGTTGTGATGGTGACACCCCACTTGTAGGTACCAGCATCAGCCACACGATTGCCATTGATAATCTCGAAGAGTGCCGTCATAGCCTTGGGGTTGTGTGACAGGAAGACGGTCTTCTGCCCCTTTTCAATGGTGAAGCTGACATTGTCAAACAGTACTGTTCCGTCCGAGTCGACAGCTTTCAGTCCTTCTACTTCGAGTATCTGGGTTCCAGGCTCACGCTCCATCGAGAAGATGATGCCTGGGTATTTACGTGTTGATGGTGTGATTTCCTCGACGTTCAGCTTCTCCAGCATCTTCTTGCGCGATGTGGTCTGCTTCGACTTAGCCACATTGGCCGAGAAGCGGCGGATGAACTCCTCCAGCTGCTTACGTTTCTCCTCTGCCTTCATCTTCTGGTTCTGCTGCTGACGCAAAGCCAGCTGTGACGACTCATACCAGAAAGAGTAGTTACCCGAGAAGAGCGTAACCTTGCCGAAGTCAATATCGACAGTCTGTGTGGATACGGCGTCCAGAAAGTGACGGTCATGAGATACCACCAGCACACACTGCTCCAGATTCGAAAGGTATTCCTCCAGCCATTGCACGGTGTCCAGGTCCAGGTCGTTGGTGGGCTCGTCCAGCAACAGGTTATCAGGATGTCCGAACAAGGCCTTGGCCAACATGACGCGCACTTTCTCGTTATTCGATATCTCTGCCATTTGCTTGTAGTGCTGAGACTCTTGCACACCCAGGTTCTGCAACAACTGCGCTGCCTCACTCTCAGCTTCCCAACCATTCATCTCGGCAAAAGCCATTTCCAGGTCAGCAGCACGCACACCATCCTCCTCTGTCATTTCTGCCTTGGCATACAGAGCCTCACGCTCCTTCATATTCTGCCATAGAGGCTGGTGTCCCATCAATACGGTGTCCATCACCGTAAATTCGTCATATTTGAAGTGGTCCTGTTCCAGCACGCTCAAGCGCTCTCCCGGTTGCATCTCTACGGTACCCTTGTTGGGTTCCAGTTCGCCGCTGATGGCGCGCAACAGAGTTGACTTACCGGCACCGTTGGCACCGATAATACCATAGATGTTACCACTTGTGAATTTCAGATTTACGTCCTTGTACAGGGTTTTCTTTCCAAACTGAATTGCTAAGTTTGTGACTGTGATCATTTCTTTCTAATACCTTATTTTATTTAAACGGGTGCAAAGGTACGAATATTTTTTCATATTTCATCCTTAATTTTTATTTTTCTTTGTACCTTTGCGGCATGGAAGAGAAAGTTTGTATTTTTACAGGAGCGCGTCCCAATTTCGTGAAGGTCGCTCCCTTGATCCGTGCAATAGAGACTACCGAAGGCATTAGCTATCAGTTGGTATATGCTGGAACTGCTGACGATCCCACTTTGGAGCCAACGCTGTTCAGCGACTTACAGATGCCTCGGCCAGATGTCTTTCTGGGTGTTGACTGCGAGAACCTGAACGAGTTGACAGGTAAGGTCATGGCCACCTTCGAAAAATATCTGGAACAGCATTCCACGGACACAGTGATTGTCGTCGACGACCTTGCCTCCACGATGGCTGCAGCCATCGTAGCCAAGAAGCGTGGGTTGCGACTGGCTCACTTGGTAGCGGGCACACGTTCGTTTGACATTCATATGCCAAAGGAAATCAACAGATTAGTTATTGACGGCTTAAGCGACTTGTTGTTTACTGCCGGCATGGGGTCCAGCAGTATTGCCACCCGTGAAGGAGCCGAAATGAGCAAAATATATATGGTGGGCAATATCTTGATGGACTCGCTACGCTATAACCGCGAACGCTGGCAGCGTCCTGCCTGTCTGGATGGTATCGAGGACGGCCGCTATCTGGTGTTTACCCTCAATCGCAAAGCCCTGCTGGCAGACGAGCAGAATCTGCAGTTGATGCTTCAGACCATCACCAGCCATTGTGGTGGCATTCCCGTCATTGCTCCGCTCCGAGGTGCAGCTTACCGGCAGGTGGCATCATGCTCCACAGGTCTGCAGTTGCAGTCGTCGTTGAGCTACCTCGAGTTTGGCTACCTTACCTCCCATGCTCTGGGCATCATCACCGACTCAGGCAATGTGGCTGAAGAAGCTACGTTCAACAACGTACCCTGCATCACCCTTAACAGCTATACCGAACACCAGGAGACGGTCAAGCAGGGAACCAATGTGCTGGTGGGCGAAGATGCCACACGGCTTGGCGAAGCCCTGACAGACATGGTGGCAGGCCAGTGGAAACGTGCCTCGCTGCCCGATCGTTGGGACGGACGGACAGCAGAACGTATCATTCAGATTCTTTTGTCATGAAGCCAATACTGATATTGTTAGTAGGCTGGTTACTGGACAAACGCTTGGGCGACCCCTCATGGTTGCCTCATCCTGTTGTGGGTTTTGGTAAGCTAATAGCACTTTTTGAGCGCGCACTCAACCGAGGACGCTTCCGCCGCTTCAAGGGCGCCGTTACGGCTATATTGCTCATTGCAGCAGTCTATGCAGCCTTCTTCTTCCTCATGCAGTGGTTCTATAGCGTCAATGTCTTCCTGGCGTTGGGCTTCGGATCCATATGCGTGTTCTACTGTCTGGCAGGCACGACCCTGATACGCGAAGTACGCGAGGTCTTTCTGGCCCTTGACCGTTCGTTGGAGGAGGGTAGGGCACAGGTTTCTCGCATAGTCGGGCGCGACACCTCACAGCTCAGTGCCCAGGAGGTGCGTCAGGCAGCTCTTGAGACGCTGGCCGAGAACCTCAGCGACGGTGTGGTGGCTCCACTGTTCTGGTATCTGCTGTTGGGCGTACCCGGCATGATGACCTATAAGATGGTCAACACGCTCGACTCCATGATAGGCTATCGCACGGAGCGCTATCGTGAGTTCGGTTGCTGGGCAGCTCATATCGACGACATGGCCAACTATCTGCCAGCGCGCATTACGGCATTGCTGATGCTGCTGGTGACGTGGCGCTTCGACTGTCTTGCATTTGTCACCTGGTATGGCCGCGAACAGGACAGCCCCAATAGCGGCTATCCCGAAGCAGCCTTGGCAGGCATCCTCAACTGTCAGTTCGGAGGTCCCCACAACTATTTCGGCGAACATTTTGAGAAACCTTATATCGGCACCAACAATCGTCCGCTGACTACTGACGACATGCACCGTGCCTGCTCTGTCAACCGCCGTGTAGAGGTGGTGATGGTACTGTTGATGATTCTTGTTTTCTATATCATCCGATTACATATTATATTTTGAATACAAATCATATGATGAATACAAAACTTTTCCTATTATCCAGTGTTGCAGTCCTGCTGTTTTGTGGCTGTGGTTCCAAGAAAGCGCAAGGTCAGAACGATGGTGATGAGCATGCCAATGCGGGTGCCTCCGCCGATGTCACCGTACAGTATGCCAAAGGTTTCACCGTCCGCGACTCTGCCGGCATCCGTCTGGTAGACGTCGGGCAAAAAGACCGATATGCCCTGGTGCGAAAGGCTGATGCCGCTGTACCTGAAGGATACCAGAAGGTGGTGGTCCCCATCCAGCGTACCATCGTGATGACGGCCCTGCAGCTGTCCAACTTCACCCTGCTTGATGCCCACGACGTCGTGAAGGGCATTACGGGTACGAAGAACCTGTTCAACAAGGACATCCGCCAGCGCGTCAAGGATGGCACCATTGTTAAGATAGGCATGGAGGGCAATGTCGACACCGAGCTGGTGCTGGCTGCCAATCCTGACGTCATCTTCATCTCGCCCTCCAAGCGCGGAGGCTATGATGCCATCCGCGAGACGGGCATCCTGCTGGTACCACATTTAGGCTACAAGGAACTGGACCCTCTGGGACAGGCAGAATGGATCAAGTTCGTAGGCATGTTCATTGGCAAGGAGCGCGAGGCCAACGAACTCTTTGCCGGCATCGAACAGCGCTACAACGCACTCAAGGAACGGGTGGCGACAGTTGAAGAACGGCCCACCGTCTTCAGCGGCGAGATGCACTATGGCAACTGGCATGCCGTAGGTGGCAAGAACTACCTGGCACAAATCTTCGAAGACGCTGGTGCAGACTATGTCATCCACGATGAGGAGACGAGCGGCGAGAATCTGGAGTTTGAACAGATGTATGCCCTGGCAGCTGACGCAGACTACTGGCGCATCCTGAACAGCTATCCTGACGATTTCTCCTACGACGCCCTGAAGGCTTCCGAGCCTCGCAACGAGCTGTTCAAAGCGTTCAAGGAGCACAAAGTCATCTACTGCAACATGAAGCAGACCCCATACTACGAGCTGTCGCCCGTCCAGCCAGACGTTCTGCTGAAGGACTTTGTCGCCATTTTCCATCCCGACCTTGTCGAGAAAGACTATCAGCCCACCTTCTACCGCCTGCTCCCATGAGACGCTTCCTCACCATGTCCCTGACACTGCTGGTCACCATCGTCGTACTGATTGTGGTCAACCTGCTCATAGGCACTGTCGCCATTCCCGTGGCTGACGTCTGCCGGATCTTGGCAGGCATGGGTAGCGACTCCGAGATATGGACCAACATTGTGCTCAGTTCCCGACTGCCGCAGGTGCTGACGGCCATCGTGGCAGGTGCCGGACTGGCTGTCAGCGGCTTACAGATGCAGACCGTCTTCCGCAATCCCCTGGCAGGCCCCTCCGTGCTGGGCATCAGCAACGGCTCTGCCCTCGGTGTTGCCTTTGTGGTACTGCTGTCTGGCCAGCTGGGTGGCGTAGCCCTCAGCCGGCTGGGCTATCTGGGCGACGTTGCCATCTCCGTAGCAGCCATTGTCGGCGCCTTGGCGGTGCTGATGCTCATCATCTGGATTTCCCAGCGCGTCAAGGGAAATGTCACCTTATTAATAATAGGTGTGATGATTGGCTATCTGGCCAATGCCATCATCGGTGTTCTGAAGTTCCTGTCGCCCGAAGAGGATGTCAAGGCCTTTGTGGTGTGGGGACTGGGATCGTTCAGCCGTGTCAGCGGCGACCAGATGGTGCTCTTCGTCGTTCTCATGTGCATCTTGCTGCCTTTGAGTTTCCTGTTGGTGAAACCCATGAACCTGCTGTTGCTGGGCGACCGCTATGCCGGCAATCTGGGACTCAACGTCCAGCATGCCCGTCTGCAGATCATTGTCTGTTCGGGAGTGTTGGTAGCCATCGTGACGGCCTATTGCGGCCCCATCATGTTCATTGGTCTGGCAGTACCCCATCTGGCTCGTGCCTTGTTCCGCACCAGCGACCATCGTCAGCTGATGCCTGCCACAGCCCTGTGTGGAGCAGCCTTGGCACTGGTGTGCAACTTCATTGCCCGCATGCCGGGCTTCGAAGGTGCCCTGCCTGTCAACAGTGTGACGGCGCTGGTCGGCGCTCCTGTCATAGCGAGTGTATTGTTCCGTCGTCGTCAATCAGAAGAATAGTCAGCTCGGCTTGCGGCACTAACGGTTGGCAGTGCTGCAAACAGTGGTGCAGGACGACGTGCACAAAGTCTTCTATCTTGTTCTTGGGAATGGCCTGCCACAGTTCTCGTGCCAGCGTATAGTCCTGACTGATGCTGCATCCGGCCTCGGCCAGCATCTCGCTGATGAACCGCTTGTTCATGGTGGCCCTTCTGCTGTGTGTGTCCAGATGTCCCTCGGCCAGCTTGACCGCCTTGCCCAGCATGACTCCCAGCGTGACGTGTGCAAAGTGCAGCTCGTCGGCCATTGCCAGCGTCTCACCGATGTAGTTGCCGTATTCCACGAAAGCCTGTCGTGGCAGACTGGGGTAGCGACTGCGCACATAGCGCTCGCTCTTGGCGCCGCTGTTGATGACGACCCGCTGCGAACCACTGGCCCTGGCCACCTCCATACACTTGCGGATGCTCTGTATGAAAGCCTCTTCCGAGAAGGGCTTGACGATGCCCGAGACGCCGATGATTGAGATGCCCCCCTCGATGCCCAGTCGCGGATTGAACGTCTTCCGCGCTGTCTCTTCTCCGCCTGGTACGGAAATCGTGATCCGTACCTGTTCGCTGATGTTGTCACGCATCATCTGCCGCGGGCCTTTGTTGATGGCAGCCTCGCCCGGCGGATAGTCGAAGCCGGGCAGGGTGAAGCGTCCTACGCCGTCGCCGCCCCTGATTTCCAACTGCTCTGCCGGCTCCACCGCGGCGCGTATCTCCAGTCCGTCCGTCACGTCGGGGTCGTCGCCAGCCTCTTTTGTGCAGCACGCATAGCCTTCGCCATAGCCCACCGCCACCATGATGGTTTCTCCATCAGGCAATATGACAGGCACCTCGTCGGGCGTCACTCCCCGGGTCAGCCGCAGCGTTGCCGCAATGGCCGCCGCCGTGGCACATGTCCCCGTGGTCAGTCCGCTATGCAGCGCATAGAACTCGGGCAACAGCCGCTCCACCGTGCGTCGCAGTCCGTAGGGTCCGTCGACCGTATGCTCGAAGTGCAGCTCGGGACGTCTCAGCACCACGATGCGCATGCCTCTCGCTTGTGCCGCCTTCACCTTCTGCTCGAAGCCCCCGCTCAGCCCGCTCTCCTTCAGCAGGATGGCCTTGGCCTCGACGTCAATGGCACTCCCGTCTTCATAGTAGCACAGCTGGTCGTCCGTAGCGCCCTGTTCGTGGGCCAGCCGGATGCTGCTCTCCCGATTCAGTATCCTGTAGACCACGCGCACGCCTCTGGCCTCCAGGTATTTCAGTTTGCCGATGCTCTGCACCCCCGTGGTAGCCAGTAGCGAACGCACGTCGGCAGGCACCTCGGCATAGTCGTCAATCCATGTGTATTCGGGGTTGCGTGGCGGATAGATGCGCTCGTACCGGACAACGGGAATCGTCAGTGCCCGTGCCACGTCGGCTATCGTCTTGTGCAGCCGCGAGGCAAAGGGGTGGGCGGCGTCCACCATGAGCCGTATCTGGTGCTCTCTGCAGCAGGCCGTCATCGCCTCGCCGTCCAGCGCCCCGTCCAGCCGGATGCCGTGGTTCGTCGCCACGTCCTGCTCGCCCGTCTTCGTCGAGTAATAATAAGCTGTGCCGGCTTCCTCCAGCACCTCCACAGCCTTGCGTCCTTCCGTCGTTCCTCCGAATACCAGTATCATAAACTAATACCTTTACTTAGCCTTGGCATGGTTCCGCAACCATTTTGATTCTTTGCGTGCAAAATTACGAAAAAGATACGAAACAACAAAACATAAACCATTAAATACGCCAGTTCGGGATAAGAAGTTCCATTTAGATAAAAAAGAGGACTCTCACATGGGAGTCCTCTCTTCGTAAAATGGTTATAATGTCGGCTTTCCTACTTTCTGCATTTCCTCACTTCTACAGTTCGGAGACCAGTTTCTTGTAGTTGCCACGCATGGTGCGTTCAATAGCCTTGTCGTCCACCAAACGCTCCAGCGTCTTTTGCCCTGCACGATTGTTGGCATAGCCAAACACCTGGGCAAATTTCTCGGTGGTGAACTCGTCTGGCAACTGACGGAAGCACTCTACGAACTTATTGGTGCGACGGCGCTGCTGAGCGGCATCACGCAACTGGTTGTCGTAATACAAGCGATGCAGGTCATAATACCAATACAGCTGCGTGCGATACTGAATGTCAAGCACAAGGTCACAAAGACGACGGTCGGTGTCGTCAATCTGATAGGTGCCCGTCTCTTCACGCTCCTGCCAATGGCGCATGTCGATGTAAGGAGCGCTTACGTTAATGCCATAGTAAGGCACGCGCTTGATGAGCAGCCAGTCAGCCTGGTCCTTGTCGTTGAATTCGGCAATGGCACGACGCTCGTCACACCACTTGTGAACGTGCTCTACGAGGGGCCACAGAGGAAGTTCTCCACTACGCTGATCCAACTTGTAAGCCCACTGCTTCAGCGTCTCGTTAGCCTGCTCGAGGAAGGTGTCGTTCTCACTCTCCAACGGCATCATGTCAAAGTCTGGTTTACCCATCGGGATAGTGGCACAACGGGTGTCGAAGCCTGAGTTGAAGTTGCGTTCGTTCACCAGACGCTTCAGCGTCGGCGGTGTACAGGTCTCTATCTGGTTCCAATAGATGCGGAAGCGACCGCTCACTGACTGCACATTCTGATAGTGCTGCGAGTCGAACTCATTGTGGAAACTTTTCAATACCATGATGTCACGATTCTGCCATCCGCCAGACTTTGACATGTTGATGCTGTTGTCCTTCTCCGAATCGACCGTAATCAGGTGCTGGTTCATCTCTTCGCCATCCACTACCTGTTTACAGTTGATCATCGAGCGGATAAATTCGCCATTCGATGCACGCGGACCGAACATACGGTTGTATATCTTGTCGCGGCCTTTCGTGTCCTTATTGGCGCCAGTATTGTTTTTCGTTTCCTTATAAGCGTTGGTGGCATCGTCGGCAATCTTGTCTGACTCTATAATGGGAGCCAGCAGCAGTTCTTGCAGACGACTCAACGTACCCTTACCGCTGGCAGGGTCGCCTACGCCCAAAATGATGAAGTTAAGACGACAGCGGATAGTCTTGTCTGCATAAAACCGATAATACGTCAGCGTCATGCACGTACCCATCATGGCTGCCGAGGCAAACAGCAGGAATGGCCACAGACGGCGCGGATGCGGTAGGCATACTTCACGCAGACAAGGGAACTCCGTGAACAGCGCCTCAATCTCGTCACACCAATGGTCGAAGGGCAGTTCTGCCATTGGGTCAATATCGCGGTTGACGACTGTTGGCAGGTCTTTGTCTATACCAGCCTTCTCCAACAGCTCAGCCAATGCCTTCGGGCGACGGCGCAGCAGAGGCTTCTTCTGTACCGTGGCAACACAGTTCTCCAACTCTCCAGCAGTCTGGTCAGTCCAGTTCTTCACGTAGTTGAGTTGGCGTCCCATGGCCAGCGTCTTGTCGGCATTGTTGTCCGTCAAAAGCAGCAACCAGGGAGCCGTCTCGCCCAGCCATGTCTCGTGGCGATGCCCCTCGGCAATGGTCTCGCCATAGCGTCCGTTGAACGCCTTGACAATGGCTTCTTCGCGCTCAGAGAGCACGGTGGGCTGTGGGCTTACCGATACCGGCTGCGTGTTGTCCTGCGCAGTGGCAGCAGTAGCCTTTCCCTTGCGCTGTTCGCTGCGCTGACGCTCCAGTTCCAGCCAGCGGGGCTTCGTGGGGTCTGACTCTCCACGACGGTATGCATCACCGTAGCGGGCTTCGTATTCGGGGTTGCGATAAGTGGCCAGTTCCTCCCAGTCGGCATAGAGAATGTCGTCATATTTAGGCGTGAAATGCGTGTGGTCGGCATTCTTACACTGAGCGTCGGTGAATGGCAACAAATCCTGGCCACACAGCTGGCTGAGCAACTGAGCCATGTCGTAGGCGTTATCCATCAGATTACCGTCCATGTTAGCCTTAAAAGCCACCTTGAAGCCTTCGCCGCTGGGGGTGATGAACATCCAAAGGATACCCAACTGGCGGCAGTCGAGTTTCTGGGCTAACAGACGTGCCGTTTCCTGAGCATTGGGTAGATGGTCGATGTCAAGTACAGCTATGCCCGTCAGTTCGATAAACTTCTGTTCGCGCCAATAGCCCTGCTTGCCCCAGCGGTTCTTACCTTCACGGAATGTGGCTGTCAAGATGACCGAAAGCAGTGCCCCCTTGTAGGCAGCCCAGATGTAGTAGCCTACGCGCTCCTGATTGCTCAGTGGCTCCACGCGCTTGTTTTTACGGCGTTCGTCGCGTTTCAGTTCTTTTTTCAGCCACTTCTGATAGTCCTCCGTGGCCATGATTTCCTCTGTCAGGGCCTGCTGGCCGTGTTCTTCGTCGCCTGCCTCCTGTTGACGGTGTTTCAGTTGACGATAGTTATTGACGAGCGCAGTGTTCGTTTTGCAAATCTGCTGCAGCGCATCGATGCTGATAAGCTTCACTTGGGCTTCAAGCGAAGTCTGTGATGAAATAGTCGGGGTGTCCATTACTTGTTTCCTCCATTTTTAATAAGGTTGATTACTTTGTTAAACTTGTCACTTGCCGGCAAACGGCGAACCACCAGCTGCACCTGACGCAACACCTCTGCTTGCCAGTTGTTTGAATTGGTTGAAAGGTCGACGGTGCCTGTGAATGTCAGCGTGCCCTGTTTCTCGTCGAGCCAGCACTGCAGACCTTGCTCGTTCACCACGCGCAGGCTGTCAGGCAGCGTCAGGGGTTTCTTGGGGCGCAGGTCCTTGGTCAGAGCCTCAAACTGCTTAGCCAACTCCGCATAAGCATCAGCTGACGACTTTTTGCATTTCAGACTAACCATCAGCGATGGGTCGCTGCCTGTCGTCTCCCAAGTTTTGCCACCGCCCTTGCAATTCTTCACATTACACTGGGACGATTGCCCCTCTTCGCTGGGCTTAAAGGTAAAGCCATCGCCCAGATAGATGCCCGTGCCCCGAACTTTACGGGGCTTGGGCTGAGTGTTCGTTATCTGTGTCATACCTTACTGAGTTTTACAACATCGTTAGCAATAACTTCCTGATAGATTGCACCATTCACTTCATGCACTTGGAAACGCAGCGATGCTACCACCAAGTCACCCTCGTAGAACTTGCACTGAGCGAGATTGCCGAACATGGTACATGCGTACTCATTTCCGAACTTAGAACCACCAAACTCCTTGAGTCTGATCAAACACTTGGCCAGTTGGCCCCCTTCTGCCTTCTGCGAGGCAACGTAGCTCACATCTCCCTGCGAGACTACTCGACAAATATATGTCTGCATAAAATAAAAGATGACTGCCCCCAACGGTATTACATCTACCGTGGTTCGTTCATCCTTCGCTGCAAAACCTATAAATCCTCGGCCAGAATCTCGGCCAGAATCTCGGCCCAACACCAAAAAGAAAATAAGAGAACGCTAATAAAAATAATAACAGACTAAATATCAGCCTGTTATTACAAATAAAAGAAAACCGCAAAAAAGCTGTTACGGCAGAGAAAACGACAGAGACTTATTCGTCCTCATTATTATACTTAGTCTTCACGAGCACAAGAATATGACTCAGAACTGTCTGTATCTTCTTACCGCTATAGCCACTGTTCAGGTCGGTAAGATAGTTTCCTTCTTTGTCCGTAAAGTGTGAAGAAACTATCTGCAAGTAAGTATAGCCATCGGGACAAGTAATGACGCCTTCATCAACGAACATCTTGAAGAGGTCGCGCAATACGCCTTTTGCCTTCAGCCAAATGATAGTCTTTTCAGAGGACTTCCCTAAAAATAAATCCATGAAGGCATCAGGGTCGGAACTCTGTGCTATCCATTTCTTTTCGACAAGAAACTGAAACACAAGTGTGAGATTAGCATTGAGCACAGTTCCTGACTTTCTAAAGGTTGCCGTTACAGGCTTAAAGTCTGCTTTCCCACTTTCTGGCTTGAGGGGTTTAATCTTGTTGGACGGATTGAGCGCCATGTCTATCTCTTCGGTGAGCCAAAGACTGGAATTTTCAATATATTCGTTTACCCAGTCGCTTAGCATTTCGGAGCATGGAATAATAGCTTCAAACAGTTCTTCTTGCTGTCGCTCGTGTAGTTGATGGGCGGGCAAGTCTTTGGGAGATGGGCGTTTTTCGTCAACGACACTTAACAGGGCATCGCGAAGTACGCTACTATAGCGTGAATGCCAATGCAGACTAAAAGATAAGGCAACAAGGCGGAAAATGGTGGAAATAATGAGGTAGCGGTCAGCTAAAGATATACCATTGTTCCATTGGCCAATGTCAAAAACCACATCAGACCAAAGCCCATGTGCCAGACTGATGGCGTCAATATCCTCGTCGCGACCTATAAGTTCGTCCATCAGCCATGCTGACTCGCAGAAAATATCCTCGGAACGAGCCATCACGCTTGTAATCTCATCCTGTCGCCCAGGCCATACCTTCCTGCAGGCCTGAAGCAGTGCGTTGTCATGAAGCCTTGCGTCGATTTTTGCGACTTCGCTTGGGTTTAACAGTCTCTGCATCTTTCATCTTTTTAGTATCCTCTGCCACTTTATCCAACCAGCCCTCAAGCAGATATTTATTAAGATCTGCTTCTTTCGTTTTGTTGAACAAATCCATTTGTACCGCAGGTTCAGCCTTACGTCCCAAATGAAACAGTTCAAGTGAGCCTTCTGGGTTCATGAGAAGTTCGTATAAACTATCCTTGCCATAACGAAGCATCACGTTGTCATCAAAAGTCCAATCCATGCTATACCCCTTAGGGTCACTTGCGATAAGAGCGATAAAGTTCTCTATGTCATGCCGACGGCGATCTAACAACTTAGCCCCCATAGGCTGGTTAAGTGTCAGTTCGCCCGAAGCGCCTTCATACTTGTTGATTCTGTCAAACAAGCCTTTCAGATACGGGCTGTTCCTTACCATCGCTTCTATTTCGGGGTTCAACTGTCCGGTCCTGAAACGGATGGTCATCTTCTTCAATGTACGTCCTTCCTTCTTGATGCGTCGGCTTGAATAGTTCAGGAAATCACGATTTTCCAATTTCGTGTATAGCTTGATTCTGAAACCTCGCCCAAGCGACTTCAAATGCAGATTAATGCTATTCTCCAACAGTTCACATACTGTGTCGGTGTTGCGCCATGCATCTGTCTCAACCTTTACTGCTATAATGTTATGACCTTCCCGACAAT
>ONLU01000069.1 GCA_900318795.1 uncultured Prevotellaceae bacterium
TGCACAGCTGACCCTAGACATGCAGCAAACCGACGCAGGACAGCAGTTGCTCTATGCTTTCAACATGGAAGGTGGTGGCTATGTCATTGCCTCGGGCGACGACCGTACCATACCCATATTGGGCTATAGCCTGACGGGAAGTATCGATGCGGAGGGTATGCCTGACAATATGCGCTCATGGCTACAGAGCTATGCCGATGACATCAGCCGTCTGAGCAAGAGCTACACGGCTTCACAGCGAACTGGAGGAACAGAGTTGGCACCCATCACGCCGCTGCTCCAAACCACCTGGTATCAAGTGGAACCGTACAACCTGCTGGCACCCGTCTATAACGGTGAGGAGAAAAGCGAATGGAAAGGCAAACGCAGCGCCACGGGCTGTGTGGCTACGGCAATGGCTCAGGTCATATACTACCATCGCTGGCCACAGGATGCCACCACCACGATACCGACCTACACCTTCAATTACACTGCGAAGGAGCCCTGTACGCTGACGGAACTGCCCTCCACCACGTTCAAGTGGGACAAAATATTGCCCAACTACACCGATGCTCAGCCAGGCACTGAGGAACAGCGCATGGCCGTTGCCGAACTGATGCGCTACTGCGGACAGGCGGTCAAGATGACCTATACGCCAGCGGCTTCAGGTACGCAACACGAGTTCATCGTCAATGCCCTACGCCGCTACTTCGGCTACTCGAAAGCCATGCAGAGCGTCAACCGTGCCCATTACACAATCGAAGAATGGAAGCAGCTGATATGGAACGAACTGGACCATCGTCGCCCCGTGGTCTTCGGTGGAATGAGCTCCAGTGGTGGTCATGAATTTGTCATTGACGGTTACGACGGCAATGGTATGTTCCACGTCAACTGGGGATGGGCAGGAATGAACGACGGTTACTTCGCCGTCAACGTGCTGAATCCTAACGACAATACCAGCGTGGGCGCTGCCAGCAGCACAGATCTGGGCTATGCCACCAACCAGCAGATTATTCTGGGTTTGGAGAAAAGCACGGGACAAGAGGTGGAAGTGCCGGAGGTCGTCAAGCAACTGGTTATCTACAATGAACTGGTTACTGTCGACACCATCATGGCTTACCAGACGGCATGCATCGATTTTGACCAGAAGGAAACGTCCTATTACATGGGCTTAGGCATCAAGAATGACGACGGCACCTGCACACCTGTCCTGCAGAACGACACAGTAACCAAGTTTTCCAATGGCATGATTGCCCCGCAAATATACAAGACCCAACAGCTGACATCGCTGACTGATGGCAGCTACGCGTTATACCCGATAGCCCGCGAGGCTGGCGATGCTACGCAGGCATGGAATATCTTTGCTGCCCCCAAGCAGTGCTTCCGTGTAGACGTGAAGAACGGAAAGGCTGCCGTTCGTCCCACGATGAAGATGAAAATCGTCAACGCCTACTTTGAAAAGGAACCGACACCACTGGAGGACAATACCCTGGTGCTCGTCGTTGAGAACCAAAGCGAAGAGGAGGTCAGCACGGTCACCAAACTGAAGGTTGGCAAGACTAGCGGAAAGAATTTCATATCAGCACTGGATATCAACAAGACCATGCGTCCCACCGAGTTCCTTCCTGGCGAGCGCACCACCCTGCGCTATTCTATGACAATACCCTGCCAAGGTGATCTGGAGATAAACTTGCAGGATTATTCAACGTTGACAACCCTCGACCACACCCAAGTCACCGTGAAGAACAGTCCGCACTTCTACGACCTTCAGATGATTGACTACAAGATAGAATATCTGGATAACAGGACCCTAGAGGCCGAGTTCTACATCAAGAACAACGACACACGCACATGGCAGAGACCCTACAGCATTATTATGCTGGCGGACATGGAAGGGGCAGAGACGCCTATGAAGGGCATATCGTATGACCCCATACCAACGGGGCAGATTCTCCAACTACTCCCACTGGCCTTGGATGGTATCTTACACAAAGTGGATGTGCAGAAAGACGCACACATCATGGTATATCCCGATTATGCTGGTTTCTTTTTAGGCGATTTCCTGCTGGATGTCACCGTCAAGATGGGCACAAAGGTGACCCCTCAGGGCGTAACGGCTATCGACGGCATCCGCACGGTGGACAGCAACCTGGATGCTCCCTACTACGACCTTCAGGGGCGCCGTCTCAACGGCAAGCCAAAGCAAGGA
>ONLU01000036.1 GCA_900318795.1 uncultured Prevotellaceae bacterium
TATTGCCAGCCACTTGGGGCGGATTGACGTGGGATGAAGCCATCGAGCAGCTGAAGATGGTGCCCTTCAACTTCCCGCTATGGGGCGGTCATCTGTGGTTCATGTATCCGCTCATCAGTATCTACCTCATCATACCCGTGGTGTCGCCCTGGCTCGAAAAGTCCAGCGCGAAAGACGAACGGATATTCCTCGGCATCTTTGCCTTCTCCACGCTCATCCCTTGGCTGCATCGCTTTGTGTCGCCCGAACTCTGGGGTGAGTGCTTTTGGAATCAGTATTCTGCCCTATGGTACTGCTCTGGTTATTTAGGCTATCTCGTAGTGGCTCACTATATCCGAGTACACTTGAAGTGGAGTAAGCAGAAGAAGTTGACCGTTGGGGCTATCAGCTTTGTCATAGGCGGTCTGTTTACCGCATGGAGTTTCTGGTGGAAGGCCGTGCCTGGCTTGCAGATGGAGACGCCGATAATGGAATGGTCGTGGGAGTTCTGCACACCCAATGTGTTACTTGCCACCTTCGGCTCCTTCCTGCTGTTCAGCTGCATCCAGAAGGCTCCCCGATGGATTAACAGCCTTGCCAAACTCACCTTCGGCATGTATCTGATGCACATTTTCTTCCTGACTTTTATCGCAGAATGGATAATCAGCGGCGATGTTGCCAACCCTATACTGCCCGTATGGCTTGCCATTCCCGTTATCGGACTGCTCACATTCCTATGTTGTGCAGTAACTACGAAAATCATCTCGCAGATTCCAGGCAGTAAATATATAATAGGTTAAGGTCACACGGAAATCATGGGGGTCGGTTCTACTGATCATTTTTTACGTTGAAAATTTGGATGTTGGATCATGGGGAGTTAAGAACGATGTGTAATACAGAAACTTCAAAAAGTGATCAGTAGAACCGACCCCATGATCCAAAAGATTCCCTGACGACTTTATGTTTGAGCTAACAAAAGATG
Source organism: uncultured Prevotellaceae bacterium (assembly GCA_900318795.1). Taxonomy (GTDB): domain Bacteria; phylum Bacteroidota; class Bacteroidia; order Bacteroidales; family Bacteroidaceae; genus Prevotella. Next base: position 962 of record ONLU01000036.1, read on the forward strand.
AGTACGATGCTTTGAGGTGCAATATTTTCACCTCAAACAATGACGGTGATGCTTTGAGGTGCAAAAATTTCACCTCAAACAAAAGAGGAGGTAATCGTTACCTTCCATTTGCTTTTACACGTGAGGGTATTGCCATGCTGTCAGGATTGCTAAGGTCAGAGATTGCCGTACAGGCCAACATAAACATTATGCGTGCTTTTTTCCAGATGCAAGAAGCATTGCTCATCGTCAGCAATACGCAATTGCAGCTTGAGCAAATCCGCGCAGAAATCAAGCAGTTGCGCACGGATATGAATGATACGTTAGCTGACCAGAATGACATCAATGAGATGACACGCGTCCAACTTGAGGCTATCAGTGATGCGCTAATGGAATTACAAAATCAAGGCAAGAATCCGCTTGCGCTCCCTGAAATTGGATATACCGCTATTCAGAAACGTAGGGAGGAAGAAGAAAAGAAATAACAGATGGACTTGCACTTCAATCAAAGCTTGGCGTCAGGTTATCACAGTGGTTCGCAGATTTCGCGCGTGTTGACTGAGGACTGGATGGAGCGCAACATGTTCTGCCCAGTTTGTGGCGCACCAGTATTGGGCCACTATGAAGCAAACAAGCCTGTGGCTGATTTCTTCTGTGATGATTGTAAGTCTGATTTTGAGTTGAAGAGCAAGGAGAGCAAAACGGCCGTCATAGGTCACAAGATAGCCGATGGCGCTTATGGCACAATGATTGAGCGAATCACGTCTCTTCGCAATCCGCACCTTTTTGTGATGACCTATACCAATTGGACGGTGAATAATCTGCTCATTATCCCCAAGTTCTTCTTTGTGCCAGACATCATTGAGAAACGCAAACCACTAGCTGATACAGCGCGGCGGGCAGGCTGGACGGGTTGCAATATCGAAATAGGTAGCATTCCTGATAGCGGTAAGATATTCATAATCAAGAATAGCCAACAGGAAGATAAATCGCGTGTAGTTGACCAATACCAACGTACGCTCTCACTTCAAACGTCGAAGTTGGAAAGTAAGACCGTATCGCCCCTGCCCCATTTTAAAACCATCCCCGAGGGTGTTTTTTTTTAATTTTTGATGAGATTGGTCACGACAAAGGCTGCCTCGAAAGACAGCCTTCAATCAGTTCCTTTTATAGTGCAGTATGAAAGTCGAAACAATCAAGTGCACTTTCTAGGTGCAAAGATAGGGATAATTTCTGAATCTTCCAAATTTTTTGCAACTCTTATAACTTTGTCAATGGGAGACCTGAATTCACAAATACGGGGTGTCTTTTTGAATTCATATGGACCTGGTCACACAAAATTTACAAAATCTTTGATCAGCTAATCGTCGTGACGCGACGCTGCTATGGCAGAATAAGAATAAGCCTCGGCGGAGGCGCTGGTATGATTTTGTGGGTAAGACAATAACGACATGAGCAGTTATTAGGATGATATAGAAACCTGAGAAATTTCTTATTCAAAACTGATTTAATGATAATTGTGATTGTTCGCGTTTATAAGCGTGGACGTCACTTATCAATCAGTTGGGCAATCTCAGGGCCTCTATATCAGATAAGAGCGGACACGCTTTCTATGTGTATAGAGGTCTTGAAATTTTAAGGCCCAAGAGATTCCGATAAGTGCTTTTGCCATTAAGCTATAAGCGCAAAGAATGTCCAAGAAAGACGAGAGTCCTGCCTGTATAGATATCAGGGAGGATGACCTGCTGGCATTGTCGGCAGAGGTGCTTGATACACTGCTGCGTGACCATACCACTGGCAAAAACATCTTCTGGGCGACGCATGACTATGAAGCGCTCGGCTCAGAGTATGATTACCATTCTGAGATTCTGCCCCGTCTGATAACGGGTGAACGGGGAATGGTAATCCGGCCTCGTGTACTTAAATCAAAGGAGAATCAGACGGATCGTGCCAAGGGTATGGCAGAAGTATTTACACCTTCTTGGGTTTGTAATGCACAGAATAATCTGGTAGATGAAGCTTGGTTCGGACGAAAGGATGTTTTCAATGTGGAAGATACGGCAAACCATACATGGAAAGCCAATACTGACAAGATAGAATACCCCAAAGGTAAGACTTGGAAGGACTATGTACGTGCCACCCGTATGGAGATGACCTGCGGCGAGGCGCCCTATTTGGTAAGCCGTTACGACGCAACTACTGGCGAGTCAATTCCTTTGCAAGAACGGATAGGATTGCTTGACAGGAAACTGCGTGTCATTAGCGAGAATGTTAATGTTAGCGGCGAGTGGTTGGATTGGGCACAAGTGGCCTATAAGAATATTTATGGCTTTGAGTGGCAGGGCGATAACTTGCTATTGGCACGAGAAGCTCTGCTTTGGACTTTTATCGAATACTATCGGGCAAAATTTCAGAAAGCTCCACTCCTTAAATCCATCAACTATATTGCATACATCATTTCCTGGAATCTCTGGCAGATGGACGGCTTAAAAGGTGTTGTACCAGACAGTTGCAAAAATGGTATAACAGAGAAAATACAAACCCTCTTTGGTGAAGAAGAGCAAATGGTGAACTGTCCCGGTTGTCAACAGGACGACATACGCAAGCACAATGGCATATATTGTCTTATTCGCGACTGGCCAAATGACAAGAAGAAAATCCGATTTATAGACCTCATGAAATAAAAACCTATGGCTACATTTGAATCCTCACTAAAGTCCAAGCTAATCTATGTTTTTGCCATCAACGACGATAGGCATAATGACTGTCTGAAGATTGGCGAGACCACCATTGATGAAGATGATGGCAGCGACCTTTTCAATAATGCAATGGCTTTGCAGGAGGCAGCCCATAAGCGCATCCGCCAATATACGAAGACAGCAGGCATAGCCTATCAGTTGCTTTATACAGAAATCAGCATCTTTGTGCGTAGCGGCATGATCATGACCTTCAACGACAAGCAGGTGCATAAGGTACTGGAGCGTAGCGGTATCAAGCGCAAGGAGTTTGAGGGTGTTAGCGGTGCAGACGAATGGTACTGCTGTGACTTGGAAACGGTAAAGAGAGCCATTGCTGCAGTCAAGAAAGGTGAGACGAGTCTTCATCCTTCAGACATCACCCAAGGACAAACGCCCATTATCTTTCGTCCAGAACAACAAGAGGCTATTGATAAGACTCGCAAGCGTTTCAAGAAGGGCAACCAAATGCTTTGGAATGCCAAGATGCGATTCGGCAAGACACTCTCTGCCCTTCAAGTCGTGAAAGAAGAGGTGTTTGAGCGTACCTTAATATTGACCCACCGCCCTGTGGTGGATAAAGGCTGGTTTGAGGATTTCGGCAAAATATTCTACGACCGCAAGGATTATCACTATGGCTCTAGAGATAACGGTGAGGAATTCCATGTTCTTGAAAAACAAATAAAGTCTGGCGGTAAGTACGTCTATTTTGCGTCCATGCAAGACCTCAGAGGGTCGGAGCAGGTTGGCGGCAAGTTCGACAAGAACAATGAGATATTCATGACCCCTTGGAATCTGATTATCGTTGATGAAGCACATGATGGAACCAAGACGGAGTTAGGTCAGAACGTACTGAAAGAACTCATCAAAGATAATACTAAGGTGCTTCAGTTGTCAGGTACGCCTTTCAACCTCTTCGACGATTACTCGGAAGAAGAGATATTCACTTGGGACTATGTGATGGAACAGAAAGCCAAACAGGAATGGGCAGTGGATAATCCTTACGAACCTAATCCATACGCTTCGCTGCCAGCCATCAATATCTATACTTACGATTTGGGTAATCTGATGAGTGAGTATATGGAGGATGAGAAAGCTTTCAACTTCCGAGAATTCTTCCGCACCAAGGATGACGAAACCTTTGTTCATGACACGGATGTTGACCGTTTTCTCACGTTGCTTTGCAAAGAAGATAGAGACAGCCTCTATCCATATAGCAACGACACGTTCCGCCGTATCTTCCGTCATACGTTGTGGTTGGTACCTGGTGTGAAAGCGGCTCGTGCATTGAGTGCTAAGTTAAAAACACATCCAGTGTTCGGTATGTTCCAGATAGTCAATGTAGCGGGCAATGGTGACGAGGACGAGGAAAATGCCGAGGCTTTGAAGATGGTGAATAAAGCCATTGGTGAAGACCCAGACGAAACCTATACCATCACCCTGAGCTGTGGACGATTAACCACAGGTGTCAGCATTAAGCCCTGGACGGCAGTATTTATGATGGCAGGATCGTTCAGTACTTCTGCTGCCCAGTATATGCAGACCATCTTCCGTGTACAGACTCCTTTCACCAGTCATGGACGCATGAAAGAACAATGTTATGCCTTTGATTTCGCACCAGACAGAACACTGAGAGTCTTGGCTGAGACAGCCAAAGTTTCAGCGAAGGCAGGCAAACAGACGGAAGAAGACCGAAGAATCATTGGCGATTTCCTGAATTTCTGTCCTATCATCAGCATTGAAGGTTCACAGATGAAGCCTTACGATGTAAACAAGATGATGAGCCAGCTGAAGAAAGCACAGATAGAAAAAGTTGTTCAGTGTGGTTTTGAGGATGGAGCACTCTATAATGACGAGTTGCTGAAGTTGACAGATGTAGAGTTGAAAGACTTTGATGATTTGAAGAAAACCATTGGCACCACAAAGGCAATGGCTAAGACTGGCGACATTGATGTCAACAACCAAGGGTTTACCAAAGAGCAATACGAAGAGAAGGAGAAACTAGAAAAGAAAAAGAAGAAAGACCTGACACCCGAAGAAAAGGCAAGACTTGATGAACTGAAAGCCATGAGTAATCAGCGTAAGAATGCCATAAGCATCTTGCGTGGAATCTCTATCCGTATGCCGCTGCTTATCTACGGTGCAGAGTTGAAAAACGAGGATGAAGAAATCACTATTGAAAACTTTGCTTTGCTGATAGATGATAACTCATGGGAAGAGTTCATGCCCAAGGGAGTTGATAAAAAGAAATTTGATAAATTCAAGAAATACTACGACCCAGACATCTTTCGTGAGGCTGGTAAGCGTATTCGTGAAATGGCACGTGCAGCAGATAAGTTCACCATAGAAGAAAGGATAGAACGTATATCTGCCATCTTCAACACCTTCCGCAATCCAGATAAGGAAACAGTATTGACTCCTTGGCGAGTAGTTAATATGCACATGAGCGATTGTTTGGGTGGATGGTGTTTCTATGATGAGGAATTCAAACAGCCACTGTCTGTTCCTCGCTACGTTGATCAAGGCGAGGTCACCAACGACGTGTTCCGACCTGATGCTCACATATTGGAGATTAACTCCAAGAGCGGTCTCTATCCCTTGTATGTGGCTTACAACGTTTATCGTTCTCGTGTCGAGGCTGCCAAACAGAAATATGGTGAGGTTTCGCACGGCTTTTCCCAAAGTCTATGGGATGCCACGATAGAAGAAAATATCCTTGTGGTTTGCAAGACCCCTATGGCTAAGAGCATCACAAAACGAACCCTAGCCGGTTTCCGCACCACAAGAGTCAATGCGCAATATTATCCAAATTTAATAGAAAACATTTCTGAACGTTCAGAGGCAGTTGTCAATACTTTCCGTGATGGCAAACACTTCTGGAAGATAAACCAAGATACAAGTATGAAATTAGACGCAATAGTAGGCAATCCACCGTATCAAGTGATGGATGGAGGAGCTGGTGTTAGTGCAATTCCAGTCTACCATCGTTTTGTAGAAATAGCAAAGAAAAGTAAGCCTAACTACATTTCAATGATAATGCCCGCCAAATGGTATAACGGTGGAAGAGGGTTGGAACAGTTCCGATATGACATGCTTCACGACAAACAACTTAGAAGTTTGTACGACTATATTGATCCTCACGATTGTTTCCCCACGGTTGATGTAGCCGGTGGTATTTGTTATTTCCTTCGCGACAATCACTATGATGGATTATGTAACTTTGTCTCTTGCAAAGGTGGTTCGAGAATCGCAACGAACCGAAATTTGGACGAATCAGAAGTACTCATTAGACATCAAGAAGAACTCTCTATAATGAATAAAGTTCAAAAAGAAGGCCAGTCGTATTTAAGTAGCAACGTCTTCTCTCAAAAGCCTTTTGGACTACGTACCTATGTAAAACCACTTGAAAAAGGTGATATTAAGTTGAGGTATAATGGAGGTATAGGACCATATAACAGTGATTTGGTGACAGTCAACAAAGAGTTGATTGGTAAGTGGAAAATCATAACATCATGTCTTACGGCAGAACACGCAGGTGAAACTGATAAGAATGGACAGAAACGTATTTTCTCCACATTAGAAATATTGGAGCCTGGAACAATTTGTACTGAGACGTATATGCTCTTAAATGTGTTTGACAATCAACATGAGTGTATTAATATGCTTCAGTTCCTCAAGACCCGCTTTGTTAGGGCAATGGTAGCCATGGTAACAGCAACCCAACACTTGTTCATGGACAGACGCAGACCTCTACGAGAAGTATGGTCTTACGGAAGATGAAGTATCATTCATTGAATCAATGATTAAACCTATGGAATAAAAAATTGCCCGAAAATTTGGAAGTTTCAGAAAAACTTCCTATCTTTGCAACGTCAGAAGGAGGTTCTGATTGCTTGGACTAGTACAAGCGGGGGGTCTAAGACCAGCCCCAGACTACGGTCGCAGAAGGGAAATATCACCAAGTTCCCGTTCTTTGATTTACCAAAGCTGCGAAATCGGGGAGTAAGACCGTATCGCCCCTGCTCCATTTTAAAACCATCCCAGAGGGTGGTTTTTTATTTTTCATAAAGTCGCCTGAATGTAACGTAGAAATCTGTACTTTCTGACCATTTCCTTTTGACAGAAATAGACTTCCGGCCTTTAAAGATGAGTACTTCTAAGGCATTGGGATTAAGTTGGAAATAATTCCTAATCTGCATAGCCATAAGCCTAGGGCTATATTTAGTACATATGTTTACAAGTACGTGATTAGTCTGACCAATTGATTCCATCAGTCTGTTTTCTAATGATGTTTTACCAGAAATGGTTTTCAGGTCATACATTTTAAAAATGCCTTTGTTTTCAAAGATGAAGTCTGCTGTCCTGATTCCTTTCGGATTAGGAAGAATATACACCTTGTTACCATGGGAAACCGCTTTGCGAGCTGCATCAAGCAGCAAGGGGAAATCCTCATGATGGCTACCTTCTGCTACAAGGATATCTTTCTCGCTGCCAACAGGTTTGAAAATGTTATATTGAGTCAGCATCTTCAGTTGACGGACAAAGTCGGCTCCTGATAATATATGCAGTCGCGCCAATTCCAGTGCAATATCGTATTCTGGCATTTCTTTTTTATTTCAATTTTCCTGCAAAGGTACTATTTTTTATCGAAAAATGGAGAGTGAGACGGATAAATTGTTAAATAGACTCAAAATTTCCTCGATAGCGAGGAGGCATGATGAAAATAAAAGAGTTTTTCGTATTTTTGCACGAGGTGAATATATAAATACTGAATAATATGACGCAGAAAGATGCATTGGAACAGGCATTGAAAGAACTGGGTGGGCGTGCTCATTTACAAGACATCTATCCTATTGCTTTAAAGTATATTACTCACAAAGATGGTAGTAAAATATATGACTCCTTAAGAGGTTGTATACATGACAAACGAAGGTTTCGCCATTCTCCGGGAATGCCAACAGGCTGGTATGAACTCATTTCCTATCAAGACGAAATAGCCAAATTTAAACAAGAAATTGTCAAAAGAGACGAAGAAATTTCCTCGTTAAAGAGGAAGGTGGAGTTGCTGGAGAAACGCCCAACCGTGGAGGAATTTATCAGAAAGTTGGTAAAAGCCACAAAATCTCTTTTCAAGATTCATCGGGCTCATGCAGATTATATTAGGCAGGCATTGGAAGTCTTGGGATTCACAAAAGATGCAGAAGAACTTGCATCATGGATAGAGCACAAGGAAAACAGACTTGCTGATGCTGTAGAAAAAATGGCGGAGAAACCTGCCGTACAAGTAGATATCAAGGATGGAGCTCATGCACAGATATCAGAACAGAGTATTGTCAACCAACATGCACCGGAAAAAAAGTATAAGCTCCAATGAATATTAAGATAGAATCTGGCGCCCATGTGCAAATAACGGACAAGCCCATTGTTAACGTCTTTGGCGATGTAAACATTGAAAAAAAACAAGACGAGGCAGTTGACGGAGTCAATGCCGAGGACGCAGAGATCGTGGAAGAGGTCAAATCCTCCAGCAAGCGCGGCAGGCCTCGGAAGACGGGTAAGGCTATACAGAAGTCTTTTGTCTATAGGGCACTGACTGACGCGGACACTAACCAGCGTCTGCAATTCCTATACAACGGGCTGAAACAGTTGCAGTGGATTGCGGCCTACACACTGCAGAAGAATTTCCTGAAAATCTTCTCGGGTGAAGACACGTCGTGCCGTGTGGTATGGACGGGAGATATCAACACGCTGGCTGAGCTGTTCCGCGAACTGGTACAGCGAAAGAAGTACGTGCGGTTGCCCGAGGGTGAGAGCATCTGGGTGATGGTGAATGCCCGCTTTTGGGAGAAGGAGGGTAACAAGGAGTTCGGCAACGAGCGTCTGGCTGCTACGAGACCACCCCTTGAGAATAAAGATAATATAGACTTTCTGGTGCGTATCATGAATCCGCAGATGGTGGTGGATGACGTTATCAGACAGATGAATCAGAGTCAGTATTAATTCAGCAGAGTCAGTAGCACAAAAGAAAAATCCGAATCAATTTCTATTTTTTTTGAATAACCGCAAATAGCCCTATACAGGCCGTTTGCGGTTTTTTGTGCCTTGTAGGCTGTAGGCAAAAGTCAGTAATAATTCATTTTCTACTGACTCGGTTTACAGCATTATTATGAAAGCCGTCGACAACGAGAGAGCGAGGGCAACAAGTAATCATTTAAAAAAAAGAATTATGGGAAAAATGAAGAAGAAGCAGCTGGCTGAGGAGCTGAACACAGAAATGACAGCCGTGGTAGCGTTGGAAATCGAAAAGCGTCAGGAGCCTGCTCAGTACGACGTGTTGGAAAACGAACTGGACCGCTACATCATGCGACTGAAGGAGACGACGAATGTGCTGAACAAGACCCGCAATGAACTGACCAAGAACAACCGTCGTCTGGAGCGACTGGACAACGAATTCCAGAAGGCGAAGAGCGTGGCCGATGAGTCGGTGAAGATGATTAAGAAGCAGCTGTTCAGATGGCTCTCAAAGAGGTCGCAGCACAAGGTGGAGCATATCCTGCACTTCTATCATCAGGAGGACCAGATAGACTTGCTCGACGCCATGATGACCTATGCCGTGACGGGCAAGAAGGCGAAGCTGGAGAAACCCGTTGCCCAGTGGCACTTCCGCCTGTTCTGCGAAATGCTGGACGACGACCGCTGTACGGTGCCTTCGCACACGCTGCTGGTACGCCTTTGGAAGAAAGTGGGACTGTTACAGAGTATCAGCCAGGAAGAAAAGGCTGGTGACGAAGCTCATAAGGTGGAAGCTATCAGACCTTTCGACCAAGAATGGTAAACATATAATTCTAACCCTGAGTTGAAGTGAGGAGGATGTTCCCGGGTAAATGCGCAAAGATTCCAACCTTCTTCTCACAAAATCACTCAAGAAAATGAAAAAGAATGTTGTAAAGACAACTACGCTGACTGCCCAGATGGCTGTCACGAAGATGGAGAGTGGTACGGATCATGTGCAGGTGTTGCCTGACAATCCGTGCGTAGGACAAGTGGAGGCATTCCGCGGTTTGGGCTACGGCCAGATGCTCTCGACGGGCTCGTTTGAGTTTACGAGACATCAGATAGTACGCTCGCAGGCTGTTACCGAGATGCGACTGCCTCACAGTTCCTTATCGAAATGCAAAGACCGTACCCGTCGGTTTACGTTCATCGTACACGAGTCCGACCTTGAGAACTTTAGCCGCTGGCTGATGGAGGAGGCTCCACAGGCCGCAGAATATATTCAGGAACAGATAAACGCAGAAAAACATTAAGCCTATGGTAAACGAAATCTACATGGACGGGGGGCGCAAGAAGGCGCGTCCCGTCACCAACCGAGCCGACTACGTGGCTCAGCGCAATCATCCCGACAACGTCAAAAATTTCTATGATGCCCGTGGCGGTGACCAGAAGGCCAAGGCTCGTCAGCGACAGTACAACTACGGCGACCTGTTGCCCGACGGGGTGCTGAAAGGATGTTGCCACCCGTCGTCAACCTTCCCGCACGACATTGACTGCAACTCTGCTGAGGAGCAGGAGCGCATCAAGCAGCAGCTGCTGGAGAAGAAGGACGAGACTGGGCTACTGGAACTGTCGGGGTCGGCTAACTATGGACTGCACGGCATCTTCCGTCGTGAACCGGGGAAGACGATTCTGGAATGTCAGGTACGTGTGGCACTGCTAACGCACACGGAGATGGACACGTCAGCCCACGACCAGCAGCGTGTGCTCTATACCGGTCCTGCGACTCCCGACAACCTGTTCTATCTGGATGATGCTATCTTCACGGAACGACTAACCCTTGAGGAGAGTGCTGCCGAATACGAACGGCTGAAAGAGCGCGAGGCGCAAGGGCTGGAAGAGGTTCCGCCAGGGGCCAAGAAGGCTAACAAGCACTATCGGCCGTGGGAAGAGGAGATGGATGATGGAAGATGTAAGATGGATGATGGAAGATGTCAGATGGAAGATGTGAAGCCTCAGACATCAGCCGTCAGCCCTCAGCCCTCCGGAAGCTTCCCCACCCACTACCACGGCATTCCGTTCGAGAAGATTCTAAAGAAGTACTGGGAGGTGAACAACCACGGCTTTGAACCTACCGAGGGTGACCGCGACACGCTGACGTTTCAGTTGGCAAGTGACCTGAGACATATCTGCGGGAAGTCGTTTGAATGGTTGGACCAGGTGATACCCTGCTACGACGGGTTCCCGTTAGAAGAGAAGCGTGCCAAGATCAGGAATGCGTTGGCCTCTAAGTATGAAGGGATGCCGCAACGCTTGCGAGATACACTCGCTGCGCTTGATGGAAGAGGGAATGTGACTGTTCAGACTTCAGACATCCAACATCTGACATCCGCTGCCCCCACACCGCCCGAAATGCCTGAAAAGAAGCCTAAGCTGATTCAACTGCTCATCTCGAAGACACCGAAAGTCTATCAGGCAGCTGTGGCTCACGCCGTATTTCCACCATTGGCCACTCACCTGAAAGAAGTACGTTTTTGTTACACGGACAATGTGGAACACGAGGCGACGCTGATGAACTGCCTGATGGCAGGAACGGGTGCCGGTAAGGGTTGTATAGACAAGCCGATAGAGCATATCATGGCCGATATAGAACGTAGGGACAAGGAGAATGAGCGTCGCGAGGCTGAGTGGAAGAAGGACTGTCAGAAGCGTGGTGCCAACAAGGACAAGCTGGTGCGCCCTGAGGGTCTGGTGATTCAGATAATCGACCCGGATATGACAAAGCCTGCGTTGGTGACACGTATGGACGAGTCGGAGGGGCACTTCGTGTATGTGAAACTGAACGAGCTGGACCTGTTCGAGCAACTGAAGGGAGCGACGGGCAAACAGCACTTCCAACTGATGTGCCTGGCTTTCGACTCGGACTCTACCTATGGTCAGACACGTGTCGGCACGCAATCGGTTACAGCCAGACCAATGTGTCGCTTTAACTGGAACGCCTGTACGACGATTCTCAAAGGGCGCCGCTTCTTTTCCAAAGTCTTGACCGATGGACCTATCAGCCGTATCAACTTCTGTACGATTCCCGAACAGGAAATCGGTGCTCCGCAACCTATCTACGGGGAGTATGACTTGGCATTTGATGAGGCTCTGAAACCCTATATCGACAATCTGGTGGCGGCTCGTGGTCTGATAGCGTGTCCGCAAGCGTATAGGTTGGCGAAGGAACTCCTGAAGGAGTGCTCGGAGTTTGCCCAGTTGAGTCAAAACGATACCTATTGGAACCTGTCGCACCGTGCTTGTGTCATTGCGTGGCTGAAAGCCTGCGTGCTTTATGTGGCGAATGGTCAGAAATGGGAAAAATCGATAGAAAATTTTACTCGCTGGTCATTGAACTACGACTTGTGGTGCAAGATGATGTTCTTTGGCGACGCTATAGAACGTGCTACTAATGGCGACGATTCACGTATAGGTACGCGCGGGCCACAAAACATGATGACACAACTGGCCGACGAGTTTACACTGGATGACGTGAAGCGTATCTGCCAGAAGGAAGGTAAGGATCCCTCACGTGCTATCAAGATTATTAGGAACTGGATGAATCGGAATTATTTGATTCAGAATTCAGAATTCAGTTTTCAGAAGAGCGAAAAGTTTAAAGGAAAAGTGATAAATGGATAGTGAAAAATTAATGAAACTCAGCGAGCACATGACGCTCGCTGAGTTAACCAAGACAAATACGGGAATAGAGAACGTGCCGAACGAGACACAAGTGGAGAACTTAAAGCGGCTTTGCCGGTGGCTGGAACGGCTCAGACGACGATGGAACGAGCGGTATGCGGACATCGGGAATGGTGGCATGGAGGAACCGCTCATCATCAACAGCGGATTCCGCAGCGCGGCGGTGAACAAGGCGGTGGGTGGGGCACCCACGTCGAACCACCTGACGGGCTGTGCAGTGGACATCCGCGTGGCAGGACTGGAGCAGTTGCTGCGCTATGCGGTCATCCTGCTGGACATCAGCGACGAGTCGGGGGAGGACTTCGACGAACTGCTGCTGGAGCGCAAGGGCGCGGTGATGTGGCTGCACTTCGCCGTGCGGCCCAGCGGCAACCGCAGGAAGGTGAGGATGATATAAGAGGTAAGCGGATGGAATTAGGATAGGCAATTTTTTGGTAGTTTCAGAATTTCTTCGTACCTTATAACATACAGGATTCGGAACGCCTGGTGCTGCGCACTGAGGGGTTGGTGAAGATTTACGGCAAGCGCACGGTGGTCAACGACGTGTCGTTTGATGTGAAGCAGGGCGAGATTGTGGGTCTGCTGGGGCCTAACGGTGCCGGCAAGACGACCTCGTTCTACATGACGACGGGCCTGATAGTGCCCAACGGAGGCCATATCTATCTGGGCGACGAGGAGGTGACGAGCTATCCGGTGTATAAGCGTGCCCGTGCAGGTATCGGCTATCTGGCTCAGGAGGCATCGGTGTTCCGCAAGATGTCGGTCGAGGACAATATCCTGTCGGTGCTACAGATGACGGGAAAGCCCCGCGACTACCAATTGGAGAAGCTGGAGAGCCTGATTAAGGAGTTCCGACTGGAGAAGGTACGCAAGAATACGGGCGACCGTCTGAGCGGTGGTGAGCGTCGTCGTACGGAGATAGCCCGTTGCCTGGCCATCGAGCCGAAGTTCATCATGCTGGACGAGCCGTTTGCCGGTGTGGACCCTATTGCCGTGGAGGACATTCAGCAGATTGTATGGCAGCTGAAATATAGGAACATCGGTATCTTGATTACGGACCATAACGTGCATGAGACGCTGAACATTACCGACCGTGCCTACCTGCTGTTCGAGGGTCGTATCCTGTTCAAGGGATCGCCCGAGGAGTTGGCTGTCAACCCCATTGTGAAGGAGAAGTACCTGGGTTCTAACTTCGTGCTGCAGAAGAAAGACTTTGCCAAGCTGGAAGAGCAGCGCCGTCAGAAATGGATGATGGAAGAAGAGGAGCAAAATTATTGAATAAACTTAAAAAATCGTATTTTCTTTGGTATTTTACTCGTTTATTCGTACCTTTGCACGCTCATTGCAGAGCTGTACGCTGCACCCATAGGTCAGATAGAATCGCATATAATAATATAAATAAGGTATAAAAGCAAGATGAATATTACATTTGAAGCTCCTGACAAGGTGAATGGTCTGATGACCATCACGCTGGAGAAAGACGACTACCAGGGAGAGGTAGACAAGACTCTGAAAGACTATCGTAAGCGTGCTAACATTCCTGGATTCCGTCCCGGTCAGGCCCCTATGGGCATGATTAAGCGCCAGTATGGTACTGCTGTCAAGATGGACGTGGTTAACAAGGTGCTGGGTGAGAAGTTGTATGAGTACATCCGCGAGAACAAGATACAGATGCTGGGTGAGCCTCTGGCCAATGCCGGACAGGAGCCTCAGGACCTGGAGCATGCAGACACGCTGACCTTCAAGTTCGATATCGCCGTAGCTCCTGAGTTCGAGGCTAAGTTGAGCGACAAGGACAAGGTGGACTACTATCACATCAAAGTGGATGACAAGCTCGTCGACCAGCAGGTGGAGATGTATCAGAACCGTGCCGGCCAGTACGAGAAAGTAGAGGCATACGACGCAGAGCAACGCGATATGCTGAAGGGTGACCTGCGCGAGGTTGACGGTACTGTTGAGGTCGCAGACGCTGTTCTGATGCCCCAGTATATCAAGGTGGAAGACCAGAAGAAACTGTTCGATGGTGCTAAGTTGGGCGACATCATCACCTGGAATCCCCGCAAGGCTTATCCTGAGAGCGATGTTGAGGTGTCGAGCCTGATGAAGATTGAGAAGGACGACGTGAAGAACCACGAGGGTGACTTCACCTTCCAGATTACAGAGATCAGCCGCTTCACCAAGGCCGAGGTCAACCAGCAGCTGTTCGACCAGGCTTTCGGTGAGGGTCAGGTGAAGGACGAGAAGGAATTCCGCCAGAAGATCAGCGACATGATCAGCAAGCAGTTTGAGTCAGACTCAGACTACAAGTTCCTGCTGGATGTCCGCGCTTACGTCGAGAAGAAGGTGGGCAAACTGGAGTTCCCCGAGGAGTTGCTGAAGCGCGTGATGAAGCAGAACAACAAGGACCGCAAGGACGTGGAAGAGTATGTGGAGAAGAACTTCGAGGCCAGCATCAAGGAGTTGGCTTGGCACTTGATGAAGGAGCAGTTGGTGGCTGCCCAGGGTATTAAGGTCGAGGACGACGACCTGAAGGCTGTTGCTAAGGAGGCTGCCCGTGCTCAGTTCGCCCAGTATGGCATGTCTAACGTGCCTGAGGAATATCTGGACAACTACGCTCAGGAGATGCTTAAGAAACGCGAGAATGTGGATGGTCTCGTAGACCGTGCTGTTGACGTGAAGTTGACTGCCGCCCTGAAGGGGGTAGTGAAGCTGGACGAGAAGGACATCACGATGGAAGACTTCCAGAAGCTGTTGCAGGAGAAGTAAAGAGAAATTCGAATTATAATTCTTTAACCAAAAAAAACGGTCGGAATGTATGGCATTCCGACTTTTTTTTGTAATTTTGTATCTCACTTTGTGAAAAACGAAAGGAAATATGAACAACGATTTTAGAAAATATGCTACCAAGCACCTTGGCATTAATGGCCTTGTGCTGGACGAAGTGATGAGCGCACAGGCTCAGTATTTGAACCCCTACATCCTGGAGGAGCGTCAGTTGAACGTCACCCAGATGGATGTGTTCTCGCGACTGATGATGGACCGCATCATCTTCCTGGGAACACAGATTGATGACTATACTGCCAATACGTTGCAGGCCCAGTTGCTATATCTGGACTCTGTGGACTCAGGCAAGGATATTAGCATTTACCTGAACTCTCCTGGTGGCAGTGTGACAGCAGGCTTGGGCATCTATGACACCATGCAGTTCATCTCCAGCGATGTCGCCACCATCTGTACTGGTATGGCTGCCTCGATGGCTGCCGTGCTGCTGGTGGCTGGTGCGGAGGGCAAGCGCTCGGCACTGCCGCATAGTCGTGTGATGATACACCAGCCCCTGGGCGGTGTTCAGGGTCAGGCCAGCGATATTGAGATTGAGGCCAAGGAGATTATGAAGTTCAAGAAAGAACTGTACACCATTATCAGCGAGCACTCGCATACCCCTTATGACAAGGTGTGGAACGACTCAGACCGCAACTATTGGATGACGGCAGAGGAAGCCAAGGAGTATGGCATGATTGACCAAGTGCTCAAGAAGAAGTAGGAGGTGAGAAGGTAAGAAATGGCAAAGAAATGTAACTTCTGCGGACGGTCGGAACGTGAAGTAAGACTTCTGATAACAGGTTTGGACGGCAACATCTGTGAGGATTGTGCCGTACAGGCCTATCAGGTGGCTACTGCCAACGGCTTTGGACCCGATGCCAAGAAACCCGATAAGCAATTCAAACTGAAGCGCGTGCCGAAGCCTAAGGAGATCAAGGCTTATCTGGACGATTATATCATCGGACAGGATGAGGCCAAGCGATACCTGTCGGTGGCTGTCTATAACCACTATAAGCGACTGCAGCAGCCCGTCAGCGACGAGGGCGTGGAGATTGAGAAGTCGAACATCATTATGGTGGGTTCGACAGGTACCGGTAAGACCCTGCTGGCACGAACCATTGCAAAGTTGTTGGACGTGCCCTTCACCATTGTTGATGCCACTGTCTTCACCGAAGCCGGTTATGTGGGAGAGGACGTTGAGAGCATTCTCTCTCGGTTGCTGCAGGTGGCTGACTACAATGTGGAGGCTGCCCAGCGAGGCATCGTATT
Source organism: uncultured Prevotellaceae bacterium (assembly GCA_900318795.1). Classification (GTDB taxonomy): domain Bacteria; phylum Bacteroidota; class Bacteroidia; order Bacteroidales; family Bacteroidaceae; genus Prevotella. The sequence goes on from ONLU01000036.1 coordinate 17,500, forward strand.
CATTGACGAGATAGACAAAATAGCCCGCAAGTCGGACAACCCAAGCATTACACGCGACGTGAGCGGCGAGGGTGTTCAGCAGGGGCTGTTGAAACTGTTGGAGGGTACCATTGTCAATGTGCCGCCTCAGGGTGGTCGCAAACATCCCGATCAGGAATATATCCATGTAGACACCCATAACATCCTGTTCATCTGCGGTGGGGCCTTTGACGGCATAGAACGCAAGATAGCCCAGCGCATGAATACCCACGTAGTGGGATACAACTCGGTGCAGAACGTACGGAAGATAGACAAGGAAAACCTGATGCAGTATATTGCTCCGCAGGACTTGAAGTCGTTTGGACTGATTCCCGAGATCATCGGTCGTCTGCCTGTGCTGACCTATCTGAATCCGTTGGACCGTGAGGCGCTGACCAAGATACTGACAGAGCCAAAGAACTCGATCATCAAGCAGTATGAGAAGCTGTTCGAGATGGACGGCATAAAGTTGACATTCACCCCAGAGGCCCTGAAACTGGTGGTCGACAAGGCGGTGGATTACAAGCTAGGAGCCCGTGGACTGCGCTCCATCGTGGAGAATATCATGATGGACGCAATGTTTGAGGTCCCCTCGAAACGATTGAAATCCTTTGAAGTGACTGCCGAGTATGCTCAGCAGCAGCTCGACAAGTCGCATCTGCAATAAAACCCTGAAAAGTCTATGGTAAAGAAGAAACAAAATCTGGCTGATGAGCTGAAGAGATACTTCGGCTTTGACAAGTTCAAAGGCGACCAGGAAGCGATTGTGCAAAACGTGCTGGACGGCAAGAATACCTTTGTGCTAATGCCTACTGGTGGTGGCAAGTCGTTGTGCTACCAGCTGCCCTCGTTGCTGATGGATGGTACAGCCATTGTCATATCGCCGCTGATAGCGCTGATGAAGAACCAAGTGGACGTCATCAGCTCTATGAGTGAGGAGGGAACGGCTCACTACCTGAACTCGTCGCTTAACAAATCGGCTATCGACCAAGTGAAGGCCGACATCCTGGCAGGAAAGACCAAGTTGCTCTATGTGGCTCCAGAGTCGCTGACCAAGGAAGAAAACGTGGAGTTCCTGAAACAGGCCAAGATATCATTTTATGCGATTGACGAGGCGCATTGTATCTCGGAGTGGGGACATGACTTCCGTCCTGAGTACCGTCGCATCCGTCCCATTATCAACGAGATTGGCGATGCCCCAGTGATAGCCCTGACCGCCACCGCTACCGACAAGGTGCGTACGGACATCAAGAAGAGTCTGGGTATCATGGATGCCAAGGAGTTCAAGAGTTCTTTCAACCGTCCGAACCTGTACTACGAGGTGCGTCCCAAGACGGCTGACGTTGATAAAGATATTATCCGCTTTATCAAGCAACATCCGGGCAAGAGCGGCATTATCTACTGCCTGTCGCGTAAGAAGGTGGAGGAACTGGCCGAGATTCTGAAAGCGAATGATATTAAGGCCGCTCCCTATCATGCAGGTCTGGAGTCGACACTGCGCTCAGAGACACAGGATGCCTTCCTGATGGAGGAAATTGACGTCATCGTGGCAACCATAGCCTTCGGCATGGGTATTGACAAGCCCGATGTACGCTTTGTCATCCACTATGACATCCCTAAATCGTTGGAGGGTTATTATCAGGAGACTGGACGTGCCGGACGTGATGGAGGCGAGGGACTCTGTATTACGTTCTATGCCAAGAAAGACCTGCAGAAACTGGATAAGTTTATGGAGGGCAAGCCCGTAGCCGAGCAGGATATAGGACGTCAGTTGTTGTCAGAAACCGCTGCCTATGCTGAGACTTCGGTATGCCGAAGGAAGATGCTGCTTCACTATTTCGGTGAGGAATACCATCAAGAAAACTGCCACAATTGTGACAACTGCCTGCACCCGAAGAAGGAGGTGGAGGCTCATGAACTGCTGGTCATCGTGTTGAATGCTATTCACGCACTGAAAGAGAACTTCCGTGCTGACTATGTAATAGACTTTGTGACTGGCCGCGAGACGGAGGAGATATTGGCCCACAAACACCAGAATCATGAACTGTTTGGTGCCGGTGAGGAATATGAGAAAAAACTATGGAACCCCGTTATCCGTCAGGCCATGTTGGCAGGATACCTGAAAAAGGATGTCGAGAACTATGGCTTGCTGAAACTGACACCTGCTGGCAAGAAGTTCGTCAAGAATCCAGAGCCGTTCATGATTGTCGAAGACAACGAGTTCCGCAATGACTATGAGGCCGGTGGTGAACATGAGGCAACAATCAGTGCCCTTGACGAAACACTGAGTGCCATGCTGAAAGACCTGCGCAAGAAGGTCAGCAAGAAACTTGGACGTCCGCCTTATGTCATCTTCCAGGATGTCAGCATTGAGCAGATGGCTACCGATTTCCCCATAACGCTGGAAGAACTGAAAAATATACAGGGAGTAGGCGAGGGCAAGGTCAGACAACCCTATGCCAAGGAGTTTGTGGATCTCATCAAACGCTATTGTGACGAGAACGAGATTGAGCGTCAGGCCGACATGCGTGTGCGCACCGTAGCCAAGAAGTCTATACTGAAGGTGAAGATTATTCAGGCCATAGACCGCCAGATTGCACTCGATGACATCGCAACAGCCCAGGGTCTGGATTTCGATGAATTGTTAACCGAGGTGGAAGCCATCGTCTATAGTGGTACGAAGCTGAACATTGACTATTTCCTTGAAGAGGTCATGGACGAGGATCATGTAGATGACATCTACGACTATTTTGCCGAGAGCGAGACTGACTCGCTGGAGGATGCTATTCAGGAACTTGGCGCTGAATGTACAGAGGACGAAATCCGACTGGTGCGTATCAAGTTCATCTCGGAAATGGCAAATTAATTGTTAAGAACAAAGAGTTAAGAGTTAAGATTTAAGAAAAAATATCGCCTTCAGGCATTTTTCTTAATTCTTAATTCTTAATTCTTAATTAAAATGAGTAATTTTGCACGCAATAAAATTTAAAGGAGTATTATTTATGTCATCATTTATTGCAGACAAGATTGTAATGGACGGACTTACATTCGACGATGTCCTGTTGATTCCCGCTTATTCTGAAGTGCTGCCCAAGACGGTAGAGTTGAAAACCCTCTTCTCGCGTAACATCCACTTGAACGTGCCTTTCGTGACGGCAGCCATGGATACCGTGACTGAGAGCCAGATGGCTATTGCCATTGCCCGTGAGGGTGGTATTGGCGTTATCCACAAGAATATGTCGATAGAGAATCAGGCACGCGAGGTGGCTATTGTCAAGCGTGCTGAGAATGGTATGATCTACGACCCCATCACCATTCCCTTGGGAAGTACGGTGGCACAGGCGCTGGACATCATGGCAGAGTATCATATCGGAGGTATTCCCGTAGTGGATGACGAACGCCATCTCGTAGGTATTGTTACCAATCGTGATCTGCGTTTTGAGCGTCGTCTGGATCGTCTTGTCGATGAGATTATGTCGAAGGATAACTTGGTGACCACTCATCAGCAGACAGACTTGACTGCTGCTGCTGACATCCTGCAGAAGAACAAGATAGAAAAACTGCCTGTGGTGGACAAAGACAACCATCTGATAGGCTTGATTACCTATAAAGACATTACCAAAGCCAAAGACAAACCTATGGCTTGCAAGGACGAAAAAGGTCGTCTGCGTGTAGCTGCTGGCGTGGGTGTGACAACTGATACTCTGGAGCGTATGCAGGCTTTAGTAAATGCTGGTGCTGATGCTATTGTCATTGATACAGCTCACGGCCACTCGAAGGGTGTGATAGAGAAGCTGCGCGAGGCCAAGGCTTCCTTCCCTCAGATCGATATTGTTGTAGGTAACATTGCTACGGGTGAGGCTGCTAAGATGTTGGTAGACAATGGAGCAGATGCCGTGAAGGTAGGCATTGGACCGGGCTCTATCTGCACTACTCGTGTGGTAGCAGGTGTGGGCGTCCCACAGTTGAGTGCCGTTTACGATGTCTATCAGGCTTTGAGGGGTACAGGTGTGCCCTTGATTGCAGACGGTGGACTGCGTTATTCTGGTGATATTGTCAAGGCATTGGCTGCCGGAGGCTCCTGTGTGATGGTAGGCTCATTGGTGGCAGGAACAGAAGAAAGCCCTGGTGATACCATTATCTACAACGGGCGTAAGTTCAAGAGCTATCGTGGCATGGGTTCGCTGGAAGCTATGGAGCACGGCTCAAAGGACCGCTATTTCCAGGCAGATACGAAGGACGTCAAGAAACTGGTACCGGAGGGTATTGCCGGCCGTGTGCCCTATAAGGGAACGGTTCAGGAGGTCATCTACCAGATGGTAGGTGGCCTGCGCTCGGGTATGGGCTATTGTGGCGCTGCAACTATTGAGAAGTTGCACGATGCCAAGTTTACTCGCATTACCAATGCAGGTGTCAACGAGAGCCATCCGCATGATATCACTATCACCAGTGAGGCTCCTAACTATTCAAGACCTAACGATTAAGATGAAGAAAGCATTGTTTTGCTTGCTGTCGTTTGCTGCAGCTGCTGTTCAGGCGCAGACTAATGACCCTGTTATTATGACTGTGGCCGGTGTGAATGTGCCGCGTTCAGAGTTTGAGTACTCTTACAATAAGAACAATACTGATGGTGTCATTGATAAGAAGACAGTAGACGAGTATGTCGAATTGTTTGTCAACTACAAGCTGAAGGTGCAGGCTGCTCTAGATGCTCGTATTGATACGACCAAAGCCTTTCAGACGGAGTTTGCCCAGTATCGTGACCAGCAGGTGCGTCCTACTTACGTGACGGACGATGATATGTTGGCAGAGGCACATCAGGTGTATGACCAAACGGTAAAGAATATTGGTCCTGATGGGTTGGTGATGGCTGGTCACATCCTGTTCAGAATTCCCCAGCAGGCTACTGATGCACAACAGCAAGAGGCTAAACGGCGCATAGACTCCGTATATACGGCATTAAAGGCCGGAGCAGATTTCGAGGCATTGGCTAAGCAGGTTTCCCAGGACCCAGGCTCTGCTGCCCGAGGCGGTATGCTGGGCTGGTTCTCACGTAACCAGATGGTCAAAGAATTTGAGGATGCAGCTTTTGCCCTGCAACCAGGCGAATTGAGCAAACCCGTGCAGTCACCCTTTGGATGGCATGTCATCAAGATGAAAGAACGCAAGCAGTTGGAGCCTTTTGAGTTTCATAAGGAAAATATCCTGCGTTTTTTGGAACAGCGTGGTGCACGCAATGCCATTACGGAACGTAAGTTAGATTCCATGGTGAAAGCTTCTAACGGTCAGGTCGACAAGGAACAGTTGCTAGAACGTCGTGCTGACTCGCTGGCTGCCAATGATCAGGAGATGCGCTATCTCATCAAAGAATATCACGACGGTTTGTTGCTCTACGAAATCAGCAATCGTACCATTTGGGAAAAAGTAGCTAAGGACGAAGAAAATTTGGAGCGTTACTTCAAGAAGAACAAGAAGAAGTATAAATGGGACGAGCCCCGTTTCAAGGGTATTGCCTATCATGTGAAGCAGAAGTCTGACGTCAAGGCTGTTGCCAAATGTGTGAAGAAGTTGAAGTTTGACGATTGGAACGAAGCCCTGCGCAAGACTTTCAATAACGACTCCATCATTCGTATTCGCGTGGAGAAAGGACTCTTTAAAAAAGGCGATAACAAGCTGATAGATCGCGAGGAGTATAAAGTAAAGAATGTACAGGTGGACAGTGTAAAGGGGTATCCTATCGATGCTACTTATGGCAAGATGCTGAAGAAACCGCAGGACTATACGGACGTGCGTGGTCAGGTAGTTGCTGACCTGCAGGACGAAGTTGAACGTCTCTGGGTGGCGGATCTCCGTAAGAAGTATTCTGTCACTATCAATGAAGAAGTATTAAAGACAGTCAATAAGCATGAGTAGAATCTTATTTGCCTTGTTGGGCTTGATGCTGATTCCCGTGTCTCTGCTGGCGCAGAAAGATAGCTTGGGAACCATAGTAGACGAGGTCATTTGGGTTGTTGGCGATGAAGCCATATTGAAGTCAGATGTTGAGGCGTTGCGTATTCAAGGACAGCAAGAAGGTATGCACTGGAATGGTGACCCTGACTGTTCGATACCAGAGCAAATAGCCGTTCAGAAACTGTACTTGAATCAGGCTATCATCGATAGTGTGGAGGTGACAGAGGCTGAAATCACTCAGGGAGTGGAACAGTATATAGAGAACATGATTTCCATGATTGGCTCTCGTGAGAAACTGGAAGAATATCAGAAAAAGAGCCTGAGCCAGATACGTGCCGACCTGCGTGAGTCATATCGTGAGCGCCAAATGGTGCAAGGTATGCAGCAGAAACTGGTGAAGAATATTGCCGTAACTCCAGCTGAGGTGCGTCGCTACTTTAAGGATATGCCTCAGGACAGTCTGCCCTTTGTGCCTACTGAGGTGGAGGTCCAGATTATCACCTTGCAGCCTCGTGTTGCCCAGGAGGAGATAAATCGTATCAAGGAAGAGTTGCGTGAATATACTGATCGCGTTACAAAGGGTGAGACTACGTTCCAGACTTTGGCGCGTATGTATTCAGAAGACCCAGGAACGGCTCGCCGAGGTGGTGAACTGGACTATACGCCGCGTGCAGCCCTTGACCCGGCCTTTGCTAATGTAGCTTTCAGTCTGACAGACCCCAAGCGCGTTTCGAAGATTGTTGAATCGGAGTTTGGCTATCACATTATTCAGCTCATCGACAAACGTGGTGATAAGATTAAAGTGCGTCATATCCTGCGTAAACCTGTAGTCAGTGACGATGCTGTCGAAAAGGCTATTGCACGTTTGGATTCTATCCGTACAGATATTGTGGAAGGCAAGTTCCCCTTCGAGGCGGGCGCATCACTAATTTCTGATGATAAGGATACGCGAAACAATAACGGCTTGATGTTCAACAATACAGAGGATGGTCTTCGTACTTCGCGCTTTAAGTTGGCTGACCTGCCTTCAGAAGTTGCCAAGGCTGTAGACGTTCTACAGGTGGGTGAGATTTCGGCACCTTTCCAGATGATTAACCAGCGTGGCAAGACAGTATGTGCTATTGTCAAACTGAAAAATCGGACGGAAGGTCATAAGGCAACCATTACGGAGGACTTCCAAGTCATGAAGAACTTGGTGTTGGAGAAACGTCGTCAGGAACGCTTGCATGAGTGGGTGGTCAACCGCATTAAGTCCACCTATGTACGTGTCAACGAACGCTATCGTGATTGTAAGTTCGAATACGAAGGCTGGATAAGGTAGTTTATTGATTAAGTTCATAGTTGAAAGTTGAAAAGGCTGCTGTTTGTCATAGTCGGATTGGTGGTGCTGGGTATGGTGTTTGCCATGCAGCCCGCCCGTAAGCGTACGCCTCGTAAACGTGCGAAGGCTGCGCAGCAGGACAAACGTGTCTATTTGGTTCATGCTGATAACCTGCACTATGACCAGTATCGCAATGGCGATGCCCAAATATTGGATGGTCATGTACACTTCCGTCATGTAGGAGCGAATCTTTATTGTGATAGTGCCCACTTCTATGAGCAGAGCAACTCGTTTGAAGCCTTCGGTCATGTTCGCATGGTACAAGGCGACACGCTTAGCCTGGTAAGCGACTATGCTTATTATGACGGCAACGACCAGTTGGCTCAGGCACGTTATAATGTGGTGTTGAAACATCGTAAAACGACTCTTTATACCGACTCTTTGGACTATGACCGTATGTACAGCTTTGGTAATTTCTTTGAAGGCGGTAAGATGGTCGATGGTAAGTCGGTGCTGACCTCTGACTGGGGTGAGTATCATACTGACACGAAAATGGCAATGTTCTACTACGATGTGCGACTGAAGGATCAGAACATGTTTTTGACCACCGACTCGCTTTATTACGATACCCGTACGTCTCGGGCACATATCGTAGGACCTTCCAACATTACATCGGGCAGTAGCCATATCTATAGTGAAAATGGCTACTATAATACCAGGACAGAACAGTCGGAACTCTTTGGACGTTCTGTTATCAAGGATCAAGGTCGTACTATTGTAGGCGATAGTGTTTTCCGCAATGCCCGTGATGGTAAGAATTACGCATATTGGAACGTGGTAATGACAGACTCTATTAACAAAAATCGTCTGACGGGTGACTATGCGGAGTATGACGATTCCACAGGCTATGCGATGGCTACAAACAATGCGGTAGCGATGGACTTTTCGCAGAAAGATACGCTATTCATGCATGCTGATACATTCAAGATTTTTACTTATAACAACAATACAGACTCTGTCTATCGCGTGATGCATGCCTTTCGTAAGGTGCGCGCCTATCGTCCCGATGTTCAGGCTGTGTGTGACTCATTGGTGTACAATTCGCTTGATTCTTGTATGGTGATGTATCGCGACCCCATTGTGTGGAATCAAGGCCAGCAGCTCTTCGGTGAGGAGATTCGTGTCTATATGAATGACTCAACCATCGACTGGGCGCATGTCATAGGACAAGCTTTCTCGGCAGAGCAGATGCCCGATACCATTCACTTTAATCAAGTGTCGTCGAAGGAAATGAAGGCATTTTTCAAAAATGGTGAAATGCGTGAGTCGCAGGCCATTGACAATGTGCTGTCGGTCTACTATCCTATTGACGATTCTGATAGTACGCTTATTGGCTTAAACTACTTGGAGACTCCGCTGTTGAAAATGTTTCTGGAGAAACGTAAGATGAAGCGCATGTGGATAGAAAAGCCTAAGGGCACACTCTATCCCATGACGCAGATTCCACCTGATAAATACTTCCTTCCGCAGTATGCATGGTTTGACTACATCCGTCCGCTCAATAAGCAGGATATCTTTAATTGGCGCGGAAAGAAAGAAGGTACCGAGTTGAAAGAGCAAAAACGGCGCGAAGCCCCTAAAAAAAAGGTCGCCCCATGACAGATGTTATACAGTTACTGCCCGATAGTGTTGCCAATCAGATTGCTGCCGGTGAGGTAATACAGCGTCCGGCCTCCGTCATCAAGGAACTGGTAGAGAATGCCGTTGATGCAGGAGCTAAGATGATACACGTCTTGGTGGTTGATGCTGGACGCACAAGTATTCAGGTCATTGATGACGGGTGTGGTATGTCTGAGACGGATGCCCGTTTAGCTTTCGAACGTCATGCTACTTCTAAGATTCGCAAGGCTGACGACCTTTTTGCTCTTCACACAATGGGGTTCCGCGGTGAGGCGCTTCCTTCTATTGCTGCGGTGTCGCAGGTAGAGTTGCGCACGCGCCGCGAAGCTGATGAGGTAGGTACCTGCCTGATACTCTCGGGCACCAAGGTTGAGAGCCAGGATGTATGTTCGTGTGCCGTGGGCAGCAGTTTCACGGTAAGCAACTTGTTCTTCAACGTTCCCGCCCGTCGTAAGTTCCTCAAGACCAATGCTACGGAACTGAACAATATCCTATCGGCTTTCGAGCGCATTGTGTTGGTCTATCCCACCATTAGCTTCACACTTCATAGCAACGGTCAGGAACTCATGAATCTACGTGCTGGCTCACTATTGCAGCGTATCACCGATGTCTATGGACGTCGTTATGCGCAAGAACTGCTGCCTGTTAGCGTCGATACCGAACTATGTCGAGTAACGGGTTTCGTTGCTAAGCCGGAGACAGCCCGTAAGAAAGGAGCGCCGGAGTGCTTCTTTGTTAATGGACGCTATATGAAGCATGCGTATTTTCATAAGGCCGTTCAACAAGCTTTTGAACGTTTAATACCAATAGGTACGCATGTGCCTTATTTTATATATTTCGAAGTAAGCCCTGCCGATATAGATGTCAATATTCATCCTACGAAGACGGAAATAAAGTTCGAGAACGAACAGTCTATCTGGCAGTTGCTGATGGCTGCAGTAAGAGATGCCATCGGTCAGTTCTGCGCTATCCCGCAGTTAGACTTTGATACGGAGGGTAAACCTGAAATACCTGCCTACACTCCACAGTCATCTCAGGCTCCAAGTGCTCCGAAAGTACTTAGTTCTCCAGGATACAATCCCTTCAATGGCACCAAGCGTAAAGCCGCATCCGGATGGGAACAGTTGTATTCTGATTTGCCTACTCAGTCTGTAGCTCCATCCCAGGAAGCACCTTCTTTTTTTGACCAAGAACCGATAGCTGCAGCTATAGAACATCGCGACAGCATTGCTGCAGAGAAATCTCCCATACACTATCAGTACAAAGGTCGTTTCATCATGACTGCCGTTAAGTCGGGATTGATGATAATTGACCAATATCGGGCTGATGTGCGCATTCGCTATGAACAGTATCTAGCACAGTTGCAGACACGGGAAGCCGATACCCAGCAAGTACTCTTTCCTGAGGTCATACAGTTCTCACCCGCCGAGCAGGTGGTACTCGAGAAAGTACTCCCGCGATTGTCTGCCATAGGTTTCGATCTGACGGACTTGGGGCAGGGCAGTTTTGCTGTCAATGGCATTCCGGCTGGCATAGAGGGTATGAACTATGTGCAGCTCTTACATGATATGGTGGACGAGGCTGTCCATCAAGGTGAGGTGTCAAGCGATGCCCTCGGACAGGCTTTGGCTCTTACCATGGCGCGTCATGCGGCTATTCCCCAAGGGCAAGTTTTGAACAATGACGAGATGGAGAATATTGTCAACGAACTGTTTGCATGCAGTAATGTCAACTATACACCTGATGGCAGGTCCATATTGTGCATCCTGCCACAACACGAAATAGAGGATCTATTAAAATAAGTATGTTATGAGAAAGTTATTTGTTATCATGGCTTTCATGGGTGCTTCTATGGTTTCCATGGCTCAAGAAAGTACTATCGGCGACGAGAAACATAAGGTAATTACCAATTCATTTTGGTCCAATTGGTTTGTTCAGGTGAATGCTGTGGGAACTTCCTTCTGGGGAAGTCAGGAGAATAGTGCGGTAAAATTCAGCAAGCTTTTTAAGGGTTACCGTACCAATATGGGTTTTTCTTTGGCTTTGGGTAAGTGGTTTACGCCAGGTTTGGGTCTGCGCACCAAGTTCAATGGTGTGTGGGGCCGTAGTGTCATATCTGAAGACAAGACGATGAATGCCTGTCGCTACTGGACACTTCAGGAACAAGCCTTGTTTAACCTTAGCAACATGTTCATGGGCTACAACGAACAGCGCCTGTGGAACTTTATTCCCTATATCGGAGCAGGGGTAGGGCGTAACATGACGTATAATACCTATGGGATGGGGCTTTCCATCGGTCTGCTCAATACTTTCCGGCTCAGTCAGAAGGTTGCCCTCAACCTCGATATTAACTATGGTGCCTATGAGCCAACTTTGGACGGATGTGGACTGAAAGGCTCTGATAGACATACGTGGAAGAATAAAGACCGCATGGTTAGCGTTGAGGTGGGACTAACTTACCGCTTGGGCAAGTCGACGTGGAAGCCTGCTGTGGCTCAGGACGCTCAAGATGCACTGGCACAAGGCGAATTAGATGCTCTAAACGGAATGCTGGCAGATGCTCAGGCAGAGAACGATCGACTGAACGAACTGTTGGCTAACCACCAGTCAGCCCCATCGGTACAGCAACCTCAGCAAACGGTGGATAGTCAGCTGGTGACGGCTCCTGTTTCGGTGTTCTTCAATCTGAATCAGGCTACGATAGCCTCACAGCGTGAACTGCAAAATGTTGCCGACCTCGTGGCAGTGGCTAAGGAACACCATGCCAAACTTGTTGTGACGGGCTATGCCGATAGTCAGACGGGGCGTGCCGAGCACAATCGGCAACTCTCACAACAGCGTGCTGATGCCGTAGCTGCTGAAATCTTAAAGATGGGTTTCTCCAAGGAACAACTGGAGGTGGTGGCTGCTGGTGGAGTCGATACCTTGTCGCCTACTGTAAACAACCGTCGTGTTACCGTCGAAATGAAGTAGGGAAGTGCTGAATGTAACGACACATTCTGACCGATAGTCAGTGAAAAAAGGGTTGAAAAACGAGAAAATTCAAAGAAAAGCAAAAAAAATGGTGCAAAAGTTTGGTGGTTTCAAAAAAACTCCTTACCTTTGCACCGCTTTTAAGAAGCAAGGGCGTTTAGCTCAGCTGGTTTAGAGCATCTGCCTTACAAGCAGAGGGTCGGCGGTTCGAATCCGTCAACGCCCACCACCAAGCGGATTGGTCAACAAGACTTGTCCGCTTTTTTTGTATCTTTCCACCAGTACATAGCCGAGAACGCAGCCTTTAATGGTAGCCGCAGTGGATCCTCTATCCAAACTCTATCCGAGCACTATCCGAACGCTATCCGAGCACTATCCGAACGCTATCAGACCTCTATCCAATCTCTATCAGAACTCTATCAGAACGCTATCTTTTAAGGAAGGAACTCCGAAAGGTTTCGGAAAGAACTCGGCTTTCCCTGTTTCACATGGTATAATTATCTACGTAACATAAAAAAACTTTGTTTTCTTTGGTGCTTTGCTCGTTTATTCGTACCTTTGCAGCGTATTTGTGAAGATATCGCGAAAAAAGATTGTATATACATTTTAAAGTTCATTTTAAGAAAGCAATGGAATTAGACGTATTGACAGCCATCTCGCCTATTGATGGCCGTTACAGAAGCAAGACAGAGCAGTTGGCAGGATACTTTTCGGAATACGCGCTGATACGCTACCGAGTGCGTGTGGAAATAGAGTATTTTATCACATTGTGTGAACTGCCTTTGCCTCAGTTAGAGGATTTTGACCATAAACATTTCGAGTCGCTGCGTGCCATTTACCGCAACTTCAGTGAGACGGATGCTGCCCGGGTGAAAGAAATCGAGCAGACAACCAATCACGACGTGAAGGCAGTAGAATATTTTATTAAGGAGCAACTAGACAAGTTGGGTGACTTTGAAAAGTACAAGGAGTTTATCCATTTCGGCTTGACTTCGCAGGATATCAATAATACTTCAGTGCCCTTGAGTATCAAGGAGGCACTGGAGCAGGTGTACTATCCTATGGTCGAAGAACTGATAGAGCAGCTAAATGACTATGCAGAGCAATGGAAACAGGTTCCCATGCTGGCTAAGACTCACGGGCAGCCAGCTTCACCGACACGTCTGGGCAAGGAGGTAATGGTTTATGTCTATCGTTTGGAGCAACAGCTTCAAAGTCTGAAGGATACACCGATTACCGCAAAGTTTGGTGGTGCTACGGGTAACTATAATGCCCACCATGTAGCTTATCCGCAGTATGACTGGCGTGAGTTCGGCAACAGTTTCGTCAGCGAGAAGCTCGGTTTGGAGCGTGAGGAGTGGACAACCCAGATTTCGAACTACGACTGGCTGGGAGCCATTTTCGACGCTATGCGCCGCATTAATACCATTATCATTGACTTGGATCGCGACTTCTGGATGTACATCTCTATGGAGTACTTCAAGCAGAAAATCAAGGCCGGCGAGGTGGGAAGCAGTGCTATGCCGCATAAGGTAAACCCCATAGACTTCGAGAACTCTGAGGGTAACATGGGTATGGCAAATGCTGTGCTGCAATTCTTGGCACAGAAATTGCCTGTAAGCCGTTTGCAACGCGACTTGACCGACTCGACGGTATTGCGCAACGTGGGCGTCCCTATGGGACATGCGCTTATCGCCATCCAGAGCACACTGAAAGGACTGCGCAAGCTCATCTTGAACGAAGAGAAGCTGCAGCAGGATTTGGATAATACATGGGCAGTGGTAGCTGAGGCCATTCAGACTATTCTGCGCCGAGAAGCCTACCCGCATCCCTACGAAGCACTAAAAGCCCTGACGCGTACCAACCAGAAGATGACAGAGCAGACTATTCACGAGTTCATTCAGCAATTGGAAGTCAGTTCCGAGGTAAAAGAGGAACTGATGAGCATTACACCAATGAACTACACTGGAATGTAAGTTAATAGTTAAGAGATATCAACAAACGACACAACATGAAAGAGAGCCGTGAGGCCCTCGGCTAACAAACAAAAATGGAGAACAAAAACATGGAATTCGAAAACGAGAAGAAAAACGAAGAGATGTCTGCTGAGCAGCAGAACACGAACAACAGTCAGGATGGCGGTTATCAGGGTTATCGTCCAGGTCGCTCACCCCGTCCACGTATTCACCAGACGGTTCGCCCCTATAATCAGGGCGGCTATCATCAAAACCAGAATCAAGAGGAGGGCGGTTTCCGTCCTGAGGGGTTCGGAGCCGGTCTGCAAGGCGGCACACCTCAGCGCGCCTATCGTCCCCGCAATAATTATAATCAGGAGGGTGGCTATCAGCCTCGTCAGCAAGGTTACCGCCCTCGTCCTCAATATGGTCAGCAAGAGGGTGGCTATCAGCCCCGTCAGCAAGGCTATCGTCCCCGTCCTCAGTACGGACAGCAGGAGGGTGGCTACCAGCCCCGTCAGCAAGAGGGTGGCTATCAGCCTCGTCAGCAAGGCTACCGTCCCCGTCCGCAATATGGACAGCAGGAAGGTGGTTATCAGCCCCGTGGAGGCTATCAGTCTCGTCAGGGCGGCTATCAGCCTCGCCAGCAGGGCTACAATCCCAATTATGGAGGAAAACCTTACGGAGCACCCTATGGTAACCCATATAAGAAGAAGCAACATGGTCCGTACGATCCCAATGCCAAGTACTCAATGAAGAAGCGTATTGAGTATAAGGAAGAACACTACGATCCCACAGAACCCATTCGTTTGAATAAGTTCCTGGCTAATGCTGGCGTCTGCAGTCGTCGTGAGGCTGACGAGTTCATCCAGGCTGGTGTGGTAAAGGTTAATGGTGAGGTGGTGACAGAGTTGGGAACAAAGGTGCTGCGCACAGATACTGTACTATTCCACGATGCTCCTGTTACTCCCGAGAAAAAGGTCTATGTGCTGCTGAACAAACCCAAGGACTATGTAACTACCAGCGACGATCCGCAGCAGCGTAAGACGGTGATGGATCTCGTAAAAGGTGCTTGCCCAGAGCGAATTTATCCTGTAGGGCGTTTGGACCGCAATACCACAGGAGTATTGTTGCTCACCAACGATGGTGACTTGGCTTCTAAGCTGACGCACCCCAAATTCCTGAAGAAGAAGATTTATCATGTGCATTTGGACAAGAACGTGACCGCTCACGATATGGAACAGATTGCTAATGGTATCATGTTGGAGGATGGTGAAATCAAGGCTGATGCTATTGAATATGCAGACGAGAAGGATAAGAAATCTGTTGGCATCGAGATTCACTCAGGTAAGAACCGTATTGTGCGTCGTATCTTTGAGAGTTTGGGTTACAAGGTTACCAAATTGGACCGTGTACAGTTTGCCGGACTGACCAAGAAGAATGTACGTCGTGGTGATTGGCGCTACCTGACTGAGGAGGAAGTGGACCGTCTGCGTATGGGAGCGTATGAGTAATGAATGAAACTGGTTAAGCTAGTCATACTAGTAAAACTGGAAATTAATTATTTAGAAATGAAACGAACAAAGATAGTTGACGTACTGAAGAGTACGGATTTTGGAAAAGAAGTATGTGTAAAGGGTTGGGTGCGTACCCATCGTTCAAGCAAGGCTGTTGACTTCATAGCCTTGAATGATGGCTCGACCATTAAGAACGTCCAGGTGGTAGTAGACCCCTCGAAGTTCGACGAGCAGTTGTTGAAGGACATCACCACAGGTGCTTGTATCTGTGCTGTCGGTACTTTGGTGGAGAGCCAGGGTGCCGGTCAGACTAGTGAGGTGCAGGCTACCGCTTTGGAAATCTACGGTCTATGCGATAATACCTATCCCATGCAGAAGAAGGGCCAGTCCTTTGAGGTGATGCGCAAGAACGCCCACATGCGTCTGCGTACCAATACCTTTGGTGCTGTAATGCGCATTCGCCATAACATGGCAATGGCCATCCATACCTATTTCCATGAGCATGGTTTCTTCTATTTCCATACACCGCTGATTACAGCCTCTGATTGCGAGGGAGCAGGTAATATGTTCCAGGTGACTACCAAGAACCTGTACGACTTGAAGAAGGACGAGCAGGGTAAAATTATCTACGATGACGACTTCTTCGGCGAGCAGACCTCACTGACCGTTTCTGGTCAGCTAGAGGGTGAACTAGGTGCTACTGCCCTGGGTGCTATCTATACCTTTGGTCCAACGTTCCGTGCCGAAAATTCGAACACACCGCGTCACTTGGCCGAGTTCTGGATGGTAGAACCTGAGGTGGCCTTCTTGGAGCAGGAGGAACTGATGGATCTTGAGGAAGACTTTATCAAGTATTGTGTTCGCTGGGCTTTGGATAACTGTCAGGATGACCTGCAGTTCCTGAACCAGATGATAGACAAGACTCTGATTGCCCGTCTGGAAGGGGTGCTAAAGGAGACCTTCGTGCGTTTGCCCTATACTGAGGGTATCAACATCCTGCAGGATGCAATCAAGAAGGGTAAGAAGTTTGAGTTCCCTTGCAACTGGGGTGATGATTTGGCATCAGAGCATGAGCGCTACCTCGTGGAAGAGCACTTCAAGAAGCCAGTTATCATGACCGACTATCCTCGTGAGTTCAAGTCATTCTATATGAAGCAGAACCAAGATATGCCTGACGGAACGTCCGTAGGCTACAAGGGTGCTGTCGCTCCTGGTCCTACAATGCAGGGTACCGATGTGCTGTTCCCTCAGATAGGTGAGATTATCGGAGGTTCAGTCCGTGAGGAGAACTATGACAAACTGATGGGTGAGATTAATCGTCGTCAGATGGATATGACTCACTTGTGGTGGTATATTGACACCCGCAAGTGGGGTTCATGCCCCCATGCCGGTTTCGGTCTCGGTTTCGAGCGCCTTATCCTGTTCGTCACCGGTATGCAGAACATCCGTGACGTCATTCCCTTCCCCCGTACTCCCAAGAGTGCTGAGTTCTAACATACCGTCGCGCATCTTAATGGTGCGGTCGGTAATGTTGGCCAGACCTTCGTCATGAGTAACAATGACGAAAGTCTGGCCATATTGATTGCGTAGGTCAAAGAAAAGCTGATGCAGCTCGGCTTTGTTTTGGGAGTCCAGTGAACCGCTGGGTTCATCGGCCAGAATGACTGCAGGGTTGTTGACCAAGGCACGGGCTACGGCTACACGCTGTTTTTCACCACCTGACAGTTCGTTTGGCTTGTGCTGGGCACGGTCGCTGAGTCCCATGAAGCGTAATAGTTCTTCGGCTCGTTGGCGAGCAGTTTTAGGTGAGGTTCCGGCAATGTAAGCCGGAATCATGATGTTCTCGATAGCTGTAAACTCTGGCAGTAGCTGATGGAACTGGAATACAAAGCCAATGTGGCGGTTGCGGAAGTCGGAAAGCAGTTTGCTCGACAACTTAGTGGTGTCGATTCCATCAATGCAAACAGAACCTGCATCAGGTTTGTCCAGGGTGCCGATAATTTGCAATAGGGTGGTCTTTCCTGCTCCGCTGGGGCCTACAATACTTACTACTTCTCCTTTGTTGATGTGGAGGTCTATGCCTTTCAATACTTCCAGTGAGCCAAAGCTTTTCTTGATACCTTTGATGTCTATCATGAGGATTGTGGATTTTAGTGGGAGTTGTGTTTTTTTGTGCGATGATGATTAATCCAGCGTGAGATAGTGTCATAGACACTGCTCTCCTCCTGGTGCTGAGCTGCTGTGAAGGTCATGCTCTCTTCCTTGGCATCACCATACTGATCAGGGAACAGAATCATCAGGTTTTTGCCCGAAAAGTGCTGTCTCAACTCATTGGGCAATCGTTCCAGTGCACTCTTGTAAGAGATGGTACCCTTACGGGCCGTGATGACGACAAACATATGATCGTCACTGATATTGGCAGCCAATTTTGGTAGTTCGTTCCAATGGGCCATATAGGTGTATTCGGCGCGTACGCTGGGATGGTGGTTGTTAATGTATTCGCGGATGAGCTCCATCGACTCATTACGTCCGTGGAACTGGATGCGGCAGTCCAAGTTGCTAGCCATTCGGCTCAGCCGTTCTAGCCAACGGTGAAAACCGGGTTCGAACTCCGCCCTTGAAGGAACAGCCACCTGTATGCGTCGTAAGGTATTCAAGGGTTGTACGAATCGTGTCAGCACAATCTGGCGGTTCAGTCCGTTATACAGGCTTTGTATGAATTCGCCCCAGAACTTGGGGTTGACATCGGTATGAACGTGCATACCCATGATAATTTCCGAAGCACCGAATTCGCGGAAGGCGTGTTTGATGCCGTTGGCGATGTTGGAGGCCAGTCGCACTTGCGTCTGCATCTGTATGTCACTGGCAGCAGCTCGCTGTTGCAGCCGTTCAAGCAATTGTTGTCCTTGCTCTTGGTGTTTGGACGATAGGGCATCGTCATATACCACATTCAGTGCTACTAAACCACGATTCAGTTTTTCGTTGCGCATCATGATAGCCAGTTCTAGCAACTGCGGAGCAATCTCTGGATACTTGACGCACAGCATGATTTTCTCGTCATCGGCATTTGGGGTTTGGGAACCAGTGTTTTCCTGCCGGTTTGCCAGGATGATCTGCTGTGAGGCATGGTCTGTTACCATGGTTGAAATGATGCAGGTAATGAGAATCATGATGACCACACCGTTCAACATCTCGTTGTTTACCAGATAAACCCCAGGACTCACCTCTAGATTCATTCCAACCATCACCATGGCAATAGCGCCTGCTGCATGCGCACAAGTCAGTCCAAACATCATGTTGCCAGCTGCTTTGGGAAGTCTGAAGAGCAGGCTTGACAGATAAGCTGCCAATGCCTTTCCAAAGGTACCGAAGAACGCAATGAGCGTAACAATCCACAGCATGTGGAAACCTTCAAACAGGCTATGTACATTGATGAGCATGCCTACTCCGATAAGGAAGTAGGGAATGAACAGGGCATTACCGATGAACTCGATGCGGTTCATTAGAGGTGATACATGTGGTATATACCTATTTAATATGAGTCCGGCGAGAAATGCACCTACAATGCCTTCAACGCCTATGGCTTCTGACAAAGCTGCCGACAAGAACATGACGCTGAGTACGAAGATATACTGCATGACAGCATCGGAGTATCGGCGCAGGAAATAGCGGGCTAGTTTAGGAATGCTCCATCCTAAAAGTGCCAAGAATGCCGCAAACTTGATAAGGAACATGATCCAGAATACGAAACCTGTATCCTCGTCATATGCCGCAGAGAGTGCTGCCAACATCATGAGTGCCAGGAAAAGCGACAACATGGATGACCCTACACTCAGCATGACACTGGAGTTGCGTTGCAGACCATAGCGTGAGATGATAGGGTAGGCGATGAGCGTGTTGGACGCCATGATGCAGCCTAAAAGAAATGATGCCGTGTGACTATAGTCCAACAGCCAACGCGACATGGTGTATGTAAGTATAAGAGGTATCAGACACGTCAAAAGTCCGAAGATGAGGAATCGTCGCGAGTTCTTCTTGACGCTTTCAAGGTCCATCTCCAGTCCCGCCAGGAACATGATATATAGTAGTCCTACCTTGCCGAAGAGTTCAAATGACGAGTCACGGGTCAGGATGTCTAGTCCATTCTGCCCTATAACCATGCCTGCCAACACCATGCCAATGATGTGTGGAATTCGCAGTTTGCCCATGATGATGGGGGCAAACAATATGATAATTAGCACGACGAAGAATATCAGCGTCGGGCTCGTAATCGGGAAATATGCAGTTAAGTATAGCATTCTGAGTGCAAAGTTACAAATTTTTCTCAACTCATAACCCTTAATTATTAATTATTTTGTACCTTTGCACCCAAAATGAGTATAACTGGAAAAGAATTAGACTTATGAAAGTAGCTATTGTGGGCGCTTCGGGCGCTGTAGGTCAGGAGTTTTTGCGTATTCTCGACCAAAGAGATTTTCCCATGGATGAATTGGTTTTGTTTGGCTCAGAGCGTTCTGCCGGCACGAAGTACACTTTCCGTGGCAAGGAACTGACGGTTAAGTTGCTACAGCACAACGACGATTTTAAAGACATTGATATTGCCTTTACGTCAGCTGGAGCCGGAACATCCAAGGAGTTTGCAGAGACTATCACCAAGTACGGTTGTGTGATGATTGACAACTCGTCAGCCTTCCGTATGGACGACGATGTACCCTTGGTGGTTCCAGAGTGCAATGCAGAAGACGCGCTGAATCGTCCTCGCGGCATCATTGCCAACCCCAACTGTACAACCATTATGATGGTGGTAGTGTTGCAGCCTCTGGAGAAGTTAAGCCATATCAAGCGCATCCACGTTTCCAGCTACCAGAGTGCCTCAGGTGCCGGAGCCGCTGCCATGGCCGAGTTGCAGCAGCAGTATAAGGAGATGGTTGAGGGCGGCGAGGTGAAGACCATCAAGAAGTTTCCTCACCAGCTCGCCTACAACGTCATTCCTCAGATTGATGTTTTCCAGCCAAACGGTTATACCAAGGAGGAGATGAAGATGTACAACGAGACTCAGAAGATTATGCATACCGATGCCAAGTGCTCGGCCATGTGTGTCCGTGTTTCATCGCTCCGCTCGCATTCCGAGTCCGTATGGATTGAGACTGAGCGCCCCCTGAGCGTTGAAGAGGCTCAGAAGGCTATTGCCGCAGCTCCTGGCTGTACGCTGGTGGACGATCCTGCTAACCTCGTTTATCCCATGCCCTTGGAGACTGCAGGTAAGGATGATGTCTATGTTGGTCGTGTCCGCAAGGACCTTTCTGACGAGAACGGTCTGACCTTCTGGCTCTCAGGTGACCAGATTCGCAAGGGTGCTGCCCTCAATGCAGTCCAGATAGGAGAGTACTTGATCAAAGTAGGCAATGTGAAATAACATAAGGTTATTCGTCAATAACCTTACCTTATCAAATAATAACCCGTCCTTATCACCAGGTAAGGGCGGGTTATTGATATGGCGTTATATCTTGATTCCCGCAGAGCAGGCAACTCCGGAGACCATTGTCAAGGCAAAGGCCGTCAAGGGTGTTCAGGACGCTAATGTCAACAGCCTGCGCAAGTCGCTGGCCGTGAAGTATCATCATGAGACCATCTCTGCCGAACAGTTGTTGTCCGCCCTCCAGCAGGCAGGCATCAAGGCTGCGCTGCCTAAGCCGCACGAGTGCAAAGAGGAGCGTAAGTAGGAAATGTCTCTTAAACGCAAGAAAGAGCCTCGAAAGTTTGGGGCTCTTTCTTTTTTTCCGTACCTTTGCCCCCAAATTTGTTATTGTTATGAAGAACCTTGCACTATTCTTTCTGGCCCTTCTGGCCTTTGTCGCCTGTTCTCAGGAACAGAAGTCACCTTTCAGCTATCGTGGGCTGGCCTTTACGCTGTCCACCAGTCAGTTCGTTGATTCCATGCAGGCCCGTGGCTTTGCCGTCGACTCTGCCGCCTCCGACAGCGGGCGTACCGTCGTGCTGGCAAGCCCTAAAGAGAAGTACCGTGTGCTTGTCGCCTTCCACGACCAGCAACTGCAGGCCATACAGGAGAACTACAGTCTGAGCACCAACGACAGCACCCGCCGTATGTGGCAGCAGCTGCGCGACGGACTGGAGAAGGAACTCGGCGCCTGGCCCGACTGCCCCATGCTGAAGGACGACCACAAGATAGCCAACTTCGACGCCACCGATGGTATCATCTCCGTCATCCTGGAGAACACCTACCGTCCCACACTCTCCGTCCGCTACACCCCCAAGAAGCCCGAGAAGTAAGTTTGCTGTAAGGAAGAGGAAAGTACTTGGTACGTGTCTCACATCGGAAAAAACGAAATCCGCAACCTCGTTTGATGGAGATTGCGGACGCAGGGAGATTAACAAGTTCCTGTTCAGATTGCGAGTGGCCCGTAGCCCATGCACGATGTCACGCCCAGTCAGGCTCACTCGTCCGAGTTCGTGCCACCGTCCGGGTCGCGGTCGCCGTTGTCGCCCGTGCTGCCACCACCAGTGTCGTCGCCGCCCTGGGTGTCGACGCTCGTGTTGCTGGTGTTCGAGCCAGTGTCAGAGCCAGGAGTCTGCTCGTTGTCCTCCACGGTGCCGTCGTCAGCCGAGGTCACGCGCTTCACCTCCTTGCCCGTACGGTCGTAGCAGGTAATCTGTACGGCGGTCTTGGCCAGCTCCTCCTTCAGGTCCACGTCGGGAGTGAAGATGATGCGGCGACTCGAAATCAGGCCAGCCTTCACCTCGTCGACCTTCTCCACACTCTTGGCGCGCAGTCCGAAGCGCATGGTGCCCAGTCCAGGCAGTGCCACTCAGTGGCCCACGCCTTGATCACCTCACCGGCTGCATCCCAGCAAGCCTGCATCACGCCTCGGCTCACACCACTGCGCAGAGCCGCCTCCTTGATCACCTTGTCCTGAGTCAGAGCCGTGTAGAGCTCCGGCATCATCACGTAACGATACCAGCATGCTTGCCGATGTTCTGATACTGTTCCTTAGCTTTTACTTTCAGTGCCATAACTGTTAAATGTGTTTTTCATGGTTTAATTACTAAAGGTTCTGGTCTAACGGGTGCAGACTGTCAAGGTTTTTCAGTTCGCTGTGGCGCCTTACATCTTACCTCTTACCTCTTGCGTCTTGCATCTCTCGCTTCCATCTTCCTTGTCAAGTCCGAAGGTCATCCACGCCCATTCACTCGTTCTTTTTACCTCTCCCGTGGGCGAGAAAAATTTCTCTCGTGGGGGCGCAATTTTTCATCTTCATTGACAATGCAAAGGTACAAATAATCCAGATGCAAAACAATAGTTTCTCCCGATTATTTTTCATAAAATGCAATTTTGTTTTGTCAAATTTTAAGATTCTACCAGCACGGTGTTACGCAGTTACACCGTTACGCAGTTGCATTTACCCTCAGCGAAGTTTTATTTTCCAGTGGACATTTATGTTATATTATTATATATAATACATTATATATATAATATAAATATATTTCTTCTTTCCCCCAGTCACAGCCCAGTTACACCTTATGCAACTGCGTAACTGCGTAACTGTGTAACAGCGTGTCTTTTCCTGAATAAGGTTGACTCTTTTTAGGCCTTGTTCTTTAACATTTGCCTACCCGTACGGATTTGGTTGACTGTCTCGTCTGAGATCAGTTGAGTTTACTTTTCATCTGTTTTTGTTTACTTTGTACTGAAAAGGTTGACTGCTCCCGGGCACAGCCAAGCTATGAAAAACATTCAGGGGTTGCCCAGCGGCAGGGGGCAGACAGCCCCCGAGAGCCCTCCCGCAGGCTTCCACATGATTCGCTGCGGACCTTGCTCCTGATGTGCTTCTGAAGGAGTCTTCATGCCGATGCTGGAGTGCGGGCGGGTGTTGTTATAGAAGGCGATGAAGCCGGATATGCGCTCCAGTGCATCCTGGTACGTCTTGAAGCGCTTCTCGCGGTAGATCACCTCCGTCTTGAGGATGCCGTTAACACGCTCCGCAATAGCGTTATCAGTGGGTTTGTAGTCCTCCGTCATGCTAATCTTAATGCCGTACTTCTTCAGTTCGTCCGTATAGGCATTACAGCAGTACTGTATGCCTCTGTCAGAGTGATGGATGAGTCCTTTCAACTCATCTGCCGTAGCTTGCGAGATGGCCATCCTGAGGGCCTCCAGCGTATGTTCCGCCTCCAGCGTCTCGGACAGGCACCAGCCCACGATCTTGTGCGAATAGGCATCCGTCACCAGGTGCAGGTAACAGCAGTCGTCAACCAGGTCGATGTACGTGATGTCGCTTACCCAGAGCTGATTAGGGCGTGTGGGCACGAAGCTGCGGATGAGGTTCTTGTACTTGTGGTACCGGTGGTTCGAGTTCGTCGTTTGACGAGGCTTGGGGCGCTTCTGCGTCAGCTGGAAGTCACGCAGCAACTG
>ONLU01000010.1 GCA_900318795.1 uncultured Prevotellaceae bacterium
TGAACGCCACCCGTTTACCATACCATCGTCTTCCACATCAAGATAGTTATCAACAGAAGTGATCTCGATCTGTCGGGTCAGATTCTCATCCACCCATTCACCTCCCTTGGCAGGATGGCGCACGATACAGGCACTGACACGCTGGGCTGCATCACCAGTGATCAATGTGCCGTCGAAGTCTTTGTAGAACCGCATCTCTAACTGGTCGGGCTCTTCATCGTCATCATCGTCCTCGTCGTCCTCATTGTCATCCGAGTTGTCCTCGTCTTGTTGGTCTTTAGCGTTTGCCTTCCTTCTCTTTCTAAGTTTATTGATAAGATGAGTCAGGTAACCTATAATACCTGCGGCAACAGCAGTTGGAATGGCTGTTCCCCACGGGCCTTTCTCATCAGGTGCATCCGTATCATCCTCGGAACTGGCTGTTATGTCGCCTTCGCTGACTTTTACTTCTTCAAATCCACCTTTAATTTGATAATAGGCAGTATTTCCCAGATCTCCCCATTTATAAGTTGTATATTCCGCTTCACTGCCATTGTATACTTGGCGTTTTGTTGTTGTAAACTGATCCCATTTAAGTTCAATTTCAATGCTACCCTTTGATGCCAGTCCGCCATGATCCATATAAGAAACTAGAGATTTTGGTTTCGTGGCAATGATGTGTGGCTCCTGATTCTGAGTGAATGTGTATTGGTCCTTCCAAGTGTAGGTTTTTATATATACCCACTCCCCATCATATTGATCCCTTTCGAAACTCTTGCTGTATTCATCCCACTTCTCTACAATTGTGATTGTTTGGGGACTTACAGTGATTTTTCCTTTAGGATATACATAAACCCAGCCATTCTCTTCTCTTTCCCATTCACAGTCTCCTTTAATTGTCAAAGCAGGGTGACTAACCTCTTTCTTATTAGGGCTATCTTTATAAGTATATTCCGATATGTAGGTTTGTGCAGGTATCGTAATGGTAAATTCATCCTTTGTCACCCTAATGTGACCTTTGAGAACTTCAAGGGAATATTTATTTAAGGTAGTATCCCTTCCGAAATCCGTATCGAGCAGCACCTTCTTAGAGTCGCCACTGGCCCATGAGGCTAAGGGCATCAGGAGCACTAATGCCGTCAACAAGGTTTTGAAGTATCGCCTGATTGGAGTCATAGCATAACGGTATTATTCGGTTTCCTTATACATTTTCCATTGACTATGGGGCAATACCAGAAAGAAGCCCTGAGTCTGGGTGTTCTGCGGTCCCATCTCTCCATGTAATCCCACTTTCTTTGAACCTTCGGAAATCTGGGCAGGAGTAGCGATAGAGAATTTGAGTACTCCCTTTGTCTCAGCATTTAACTTCTTAACCATATTCTCAGCCTGCGCCTTCGATACTTTTGCAGCCTTCGTAACGCTGGTTCCTTCAGAGTGAGCTTTCGAGCCTGTAGCAGCCCAGTATTCATTATAAGTAATAGGGGTAGTAGTGATAGCATATTGGGTACCAACAGGTCGCATGCGTATAATCAGATTATACAACGTTTTCTCGCGCTGCTCTTCAGACATACCTTGAGCATTAACTGCTGTGACAATAGCAACAAGTGCCAATAATGTAATAGATAACTTCTTCATAATCTTTATAGTTTTATTGTTAATATCAATCACGTGGTCTTATGATCCTGACTGGTTTCTTTGAAATATTCAGGCTGTCTGTAACCATTCTGGTAAGCCCTCTGGCATTAACCCAACTGTCATATCCCCAATGATAACCTGTGTAATTCGGCCGACTGACGTTAATAAGGTAGAACGCAACTTTATTTCCATGATCGTAGATATAACCTGAGAATCTGTTGTCGTCTAAGCGGTAATCACTAATCTGAATGGAGGTCCCTTCCTCGATAAATTTCACATGAATGTCACCAAGGTCCACCCTCCAGTCAATATGGTTGGCCACATAATCCCACGGGGCATCGCTATAGTAATCTACCCAATAGCCTGTTCCGCTCGAAAAGGCATACGGGTCTTTCAAAAAGGTAACCTCCGTATAAGTGGCGTTATAGTAATGTCCATCCCACTCAGAAGATATGTACATATCACCTTTCCATGTCCCTTCAAGTGTTTTGGCAATTTCTTCATCATCGCATGAGGTGAGTGAGACTGTCACCAGTCCCATCATTACCATCATTAATCGGAAATACATTTTCTTCATATTCATATAGTTTTTGGTTTGTTGTTTATTTATCAGGCTCAACGGGTGGCAAATTCTTGCCGTTATGATCGTAGTAGAGAACGGTTCCACAAAGATCGCAGTAGTTCTCGCCAACAGCTCCTTTGTTATGGCAACATGCACAATCCAATTCATCGCCAACAGCCGCCTTTGCATTATTCTTATGGCGCACCGACGGTACTGCCAAGGCTTTGGACAAGAAATACCACGC
Organism: uncultured Prevotellaceae bacterium; assembly: GCA_900318795.1. Lineage (GTDB taxonomy): Bacteria > Bacteroidota > Bacteroidia > Bacteroidales > Bacteroidaceae > Prevotella. Next base: position 2,421 of record ONLU01000010.1, read on the forward strand.
AAGCCAGACGACCCAGAACGAACAGAGGATCATGCATATCTTCTCATAGACACCCTCATCATAATCATCTATCATATAAATGACACCCAGAACGATCACAGCTGTGATGATACTTCCGATGAGGTATTTGATCAAGAAACGGATAAACGTATGGTGAAACGGCCCCAGACCTATATTAGGTGAAATACGTCGGTTGACGGGGTAGGTGAACTTGGGGTGCTTAGCGGTTCCATTATAACGTGCACCACAATGCGGGCAGGATTTCTTCCCTAAATGGACCCGCTTTCCGCAGTGCCAACAGAACATATTGCCATAGCCGATGTATTTATGCATAATAAGCAGCTTTTGTTTATGTTGCAAATATAGGGAAAAAGTCTGACGGTGTTACTTACAAAACTTGCAAAACGACTGACAATTCAAGAAATGTTAGTCGTTTTCGCTTGGTTTGACTTCTTTTTCCATGCTTTTTTGGTAAATTTGCAAAGAAACCTAACACTATCTTGTTATGAAGAAAATATTACCCTTATTGGCGCTTTTGCTGATGGCTTGTGGTTCTACTCCTGCCCATCAGACTACAAGCGATGCCTCCAGTGTTGAAGAAGCAGCTGTATCTCATCTCTATTATGTTTTGAATAGTGACTCGGGGCATGTGATGACTGCCAGTGAGTTGGCGCATCAAAAAAGCGGTAATGGTATTTTTAAGATCGATCTACCTATTGACAAAAGTAATGAACTGCCGCTTTTTGAAACAATATACATCGATGATGTAACAGGTAGCAGAATCGTATTCCATCAAGAGGCCATCGAGGGAGACACAATCCAGCCTATTGGTACTGCCGACTTTCGGACGGTTATACACGACTGGCAGAAGCAAGCGCCAGACACAACCATCAATTATCGCGTGCATGCCCGAGGCAATGGCCTTTACACCTTTTATAATATCAAGCACAAAGGTTGTCATTGTCAGAATCACGACAAGCATCCCGATGGATTCCCAGAGTATGCAGAATGCATCGTATGGATAAAGCCAGGCTGCAAAGAGCTCCTCATTACCTGGGGCTACAAACGCTCAGAGAAAACCTATCATGCAAAATAAGAATCAAAACGCCTAAGACTATGCATAAAATTATATTCCAAAGATCTGGTAGATGTTGAGGTTCAGACTCCTCCGGCAAAATATGAGTCAAGAGGATCGATGAGCCCTGACAATAATGTCGAGGTAACTTATCGTCTTAGCCGTGGTTCCATCTACATCCAGAAAAAAGTTGTTAAAAGATGTTTGTCAAATTATAAAGACGACCCTGTCAAGCAAAAAAAATGGACTTTAGCACACGATCATAAAGGTGAGACCGCTACAGGACAGTTCATCATCAGTGGACTTCCAGAAAACATCTATGCTGATAAAGAGGTCGTCTTAAGAGTTTCTTTTACAGCCAACACCAGCTGCCCTCATGGAGATTTATTTGGTATCATAGCACAAATCACAGTTATTGACGGCCTCAACAAAGCAAGCGTTAGAGGAAGTTCCAAAATACTTCCAACTTGTAATCAAGAAAAAAACGGGAATATTTCCGTAAGAGATTATACGAATGCTATTTTGCGAAAATCTGGTGATTATGGAGAATGGAATGTACCATTTAATATACCTGGCGCACGTATGGATGGAGATCAGACATACCGATATATAGGAATCGCTCTAGCAAGATCTTCTTGGGTTTCACAGCCCGAAACACCAATTGTATATTTCAAATACAAGTTCATAAAAGGTGAGAAAGCAAAGAACAATGACACCCCTACTGATGAAGACGACACGCCAGAATATATTCCACCCTATGAGGAAGATAACGATGCTTCTGACGAGGAAGGCGTCTGGAAGTATATCATACCGCCATTTGTTGCAGGTGGTCTGGTAGGCTGGTGGAGAAACCGTAAAAAGAAGAAGAAGCAGAAGGATGATGATCCTGAGCCAGAACCCGAAGAGGAAGAAAAGGAAGACGAGGAAGATGAAGAACCCGATCAGCTGCAGATGCAGGTATATAAAAACTTTGGCGATACGCTACTTGTTGGTGATAAAGGTCAGCAGGTAAATGCCCTTATTGTCCGCAAGCCAAAGAAGGGTCCTGAATATGTGGATGAGAATCTGACTCGCCAGATTCAGATTATGAGCGGAGACGAATATCTGCACGTAGAGATGGGCGATATAGAAAACGATTGGAAGACTGCCTACGTATGGGCACCAGAAGCAGAGAACCCGCCTCAGGAGGGTATCGTGAAGTTCGTGTTGGCCAACGAAGGTGCCAGCTATACCAACCGCCTGCACTTTAAGATTGAGACTCTGGAGGTAGTCTTTGATCCTGAGCAGACCAACCTGACAATTCCTGCGCGCCATGAGAAGGCAGAAGAACTCCCTTTTGCACTGCGAGGGATTGACGACCAGGATGTCGAGGAAATCACAGTAACCATCACAGATCAGAACGGAAATGTTACATCAGATTACGGGGCAACTATTGAACCATGTAATAAGAAGGCAAACCTTCCCTATCATGTAATCATCAAGGATCTCCTACTTGACGAGAAAAAAGATCAGGGTATTCCAGGTAAGTATGCTAACTATATCATCAAGATAGATGCACGCAGCAAAGATGGTCTCAAAGTTCATGGTGAGATGCCCCTATTCCGCTTTTATATGGGATTGGTGCTGGAACTATCTGGAGAAGTGGGTTGTTACATCGAAGAGTATGACCCGATGAAACATGAGTTTAACAGCTGGTTCCGCTGGGAAGACAAACAGTATGTGCGGGCTCAGACACATTGTCGGGTTAGGCTTTATGACTATGACGAAAGAAGTCGCAAGCTCTTAGTGACCGATGTGCCACCAGAAGAGGTGATTTTTAATGTGGAACCCATTAAGGAAGATGCCAAAGCACAAAGTGGTGAATCCGTCAAAAACATCCTCGATAATATCGGACTTACACTCTTTGGAAAGCCAACACCAACAGGAGACGGCTATAACTATATCATGTATTGTAAGAATGGCATTATTACAGCCCCAAATCGTTTCAATGCAAGAGCATCGGTAAAATATGGAAAGAAGGAATTTGAGCGTAATATATACCTTACTTCCCAACCCAGGCGAACCTCATCTGAGATGGAAGCTGGTATAACCAAGGACAGGGGTCTTGAAGAGAGGCTCAAATATCTGGATGAGCAAATCACGAGGACTGGTACAACCATGGAATTCCAATCGTTGACGGTTGCCATACAGTTGATGCTGAGATACTATACCGAGGAGTATGGTCTTGATGAGCGAACTGTAAATGGCATTATTGGGGAATATTCTAAGTACCTTAGAAAACGTCAGATTACCTACAACAGACTGCAAGCCGAGTCTTATGCAGAGATGAAGGATGCTGAGCGCGAAGCTGGTTTCTGGGATTGGGTAGAAAATCGTAAGAAAGCCTTCGACGAGATGGGATTTGTTGCTCAACTGGCTCTCGGATTCCTCACATTCGGAGCCGCTGAGATCCTTACTACCTCCGTTAGTATCATGGGCTCTATGAAGGAATACGCTGATAAGGCAGAAGGCGAACTTACATGGTCTGGTGTGTTCCTTGTGGGGGCAAAAGAGGCTACGCTTAACTACCTTCAGGATCGTGGTATGGCAGCTATCGGCTCTGTTGCATCGCAGGTTGGAAAGAAATTCATATCTGTCCGTGCTGGCGGAAAATCTATTGGCGACAGTTTCTCTGAAGCTTGGAAATTCGGCAAAGAGCGTTTCACCCTTAAGAATATTTCGAGCCAACTTAAAGATGGCATCAAGGCAGAAGTTAATACGGTAAAGAAATTCAAATCCGTAATCTCAGCAAAGAAGGATATACAGAAGGCAAGTGAAGAAGCGGCAACATTTGCCAAGGAATTGGTATCGGATGCCAAGCACCGCATCAGTACAGGTGAGAAGAAGCCAAAATACAGACGTGCCTTGGAATATGGTGAAAACTGTGCCACCCAGAAAGTGAAAGATCTTCGTGCAGCAGTTGAATTGTCATTAATGAATCCTACACCAGAGAATATCCAATTGAAAAACAAGTTGGTTATGGAGGTGCAGTCAGACAAACTTGCCATGTTCAAACTGAATCAAGTAGGTGAAGAGTTTGTACCAACCCGAGCCGTTTTCAATGAAACTATCACGGGAGTGTCCAACAGCGTTGATGATGCAGTGATGAGACGATTATCAGAAATATCAGGAATACCTAAAGATCGTATCTTCCCGATGAATGCATCGTCAAAACAGAAACTCGACCTACAGATGGGCAAAAAAGTCACCTTCGACCGTGACATCACCTATTATTATAAAAATGCCAAAGGAGAATGGGTATACTTCGACCAAAAGGGTACTGAGGCGCTCTATAATTCAGAACTTAGACGATTCTTGAAAGAACCCGACTTGAATGCAACAAAGAAATATGATCATACTGTTATTGAAGACATTCTTGGGCACAAGGAAAGTTATGGTAAAGACTTAAAGAAGATGATAGATCCAGAGTTCAGGCGCTTACCACTCGATGATCCGAAGAAGGTATCAGATGCTATTGTCTTCAAGGCAAAAGAACGCTTCGACACCTGTAGGGAACTGTTAAAACAGGCAGAGAATGCAGCTAACGATACAGAAATGCTAAAAATGCAATCAAAGGCATTGAGTGAAATGATTGAAGGTTGCCGTCAAGAGGTAAAGACATTCGACTTACTTGTTTCACGCCAAGCTGCCCGTATTGACATTTTAGGCGAAAGCAAGATTAGTGGACGCCTACATGCTGCTGTAGAGGTACTGAGGAGGATGACAGAAAACCAAACGCCATTCGAGCGTATAGAAGTTGCTCTTGAGACGATAGGCTATAGTGTTGATAGTCTGGCTGAAGATATAGGTAAGTTGGCAATAAGCATTGGATAAATAAGAATAATTATGGAAAATCAAGACAAAGTTCAGTTATGCCCAGATGGCAAGTATCGTTGGGCCTATGAGGTAAATATGTATCGGAACCCAACCATCTTCTATGTGATAGCAAACATGTTCCTGATCTGCTATCTGGTATGCGTTGTGTTATTCTCGGTCATCAATTTCTGCTTGGACGAGGAGGTTCTATCATCCATACTGATGCTGACGGGTGTGTTTTTGTTCCTCTTCCTGATAACCATTCCTGCCTATCTGGTGATTGCTGCTATTATGGGAGGAACCTATGCCGCTCTGTTTGTGATGGACGAGAACGGCATTGAGCACCATCAGATGCCCAAGAAAGTAAAAAAACTGCAGTTGATTAATACCATTGGTGGTTGGATAGGAGCTGCAAAAGGTGATCTCAGCATGGTAGGACTATCGATCTTCTCATCAGGTGTACAGGTTACCAAAACGGAGTTCAAGCATGTCCGCTCAGTAAAGACAGCCCCTCGCCGCAATCTTATCAAGCTCACAGAGGCATGGTACAGCTGGAACCATATCTACGTGGATGACCATGATTACGACTGGGTTTGCCAATACATCAAAGATCACTGTCCGATGGCGTCATAATCTGTAGCAGTTCTGAAGTAGGTCTGTTGTGTTATCTGGCTGCCACGAGTGACAAAGATACTGTCAGCACCAGGATAAACATAGAGCAGTTTGCCTTCCCAACAAGCTTCCTTATTATTATATAAGGTATAGATACCCTTTCCACGAGACTGGACGATGTATTGTGCCGTCCCTTCCAAACTGTCAACCGGCATGCCCCAATGATCCTCTCGCATAGCAATAGTAACTGTTATGATTGAGTCGCTTTGCAAGAACACCATGCTACTACCTGTTAAGGAGGATACATAAAGTTGGCCAGATCTTGGTAATGTATTATCATCTGTTAGCGGCAGATGAATATCGCAACCAGCCCCTCGCAACTTGTCAGCAAAATCGGGCGTCATCTCTGCCAACTGGTCGGCAGTCATCTTCTGACCATCTTCGCTGTTCAGGAGCGTTTCCAGTTCATTCTGCGCATTGACATACGACGGGTGGCAGGCTGTCAACATTATACTCATTGCAACTGTCGCCAGTATAGTTGTTATCAGTTTTTTTGTATCTATCATCGTTTTATCTTTTGACAAGCTTATATAACAATGGATGTATGGAATACGTCTGTTTCACCCGCAGCAGAAACTCGAATAGTACGACCCTCATCAAGCACAACCATGTGATATGACACAAATTCGTTCTTCTTATTAAAAATGGAGTAGGCACTGTGACCGAACGACTTGACGACGCAATCCTCCACAACACCTACACCTTCGCCATAGGTATGTCGGGCTGTACCATTGATGGTCCCGTCAGGGTGGGTTTGCATTTGGAAAACCCATTTCTGGGCACTGATATTGAGATAATCTTTGCCATTACGGGGCAACACGTTCTTATCGATGCATTTCACCTTTTTATCCCACGACCCGTCTATTCCAGCATAGAAACCATCGTGGGCATAGTTATTCTTCATGCGGCAACCACTGACATCGACGTAGTAATATTTGTTGCCGTCCTTTATCCATATGCTGTGGGCATAAGTGCCACTGGGATAGATATACACGATCTCGCCAGACTGCAAGGTCTTCCACTTGCCTTTGTCCGATCCTGCTGTAATGGCATAACGGGCAGGTGTGTAGCTGGGGTCTGTACTGCTGACAGCCTCTGAGAAACTTTCTGCTGTCTGGAATATAATATCTATGCCTTTGCTTCTTAAGCGTACCTTCTCTGCACCAGGATAGATGTATATTTCAGCTTCTGGAGTCATCCCATCTGACTTATAAAGATTATAGTACCCTTTACCTGTGGGAGTTATCTTTACTATATCATGATCCTTTTTATCATCGGTTGAGAAATAGATGAAATAGACTGGTTTGGAGCTACTCTCACTTTTGGTAAAGCCAATCTTTGTATTCATCTCTCTATTGATATACTCCTTTCCAATAGGGAGTTCTTCTTCACCAACCTCTTCTGAAGCTTCAACATCGTCTTCTGAAACTTCACTATCCTTAGATAATGAGACATCAGATATACCTTTTATATTAATGGTGTCCTCTGGTGTTTCGATGCTGTTTAAGATGCTTCTGCCTTCTTTTTCGTCATCTTGGTACATCAGGTAGGCAAAAATTCCCCCACAGATAAGAAGGATAACCAGCAGAATCAAGCACCCCTTGTGCATACACGACTTCGACAAAGAGCCTGGACTGCTATTACGCTCAACGTACTTATTCTCTGGTTTGGGCTCTGACGAATGTGAGGCGGGACGAGACTCATATGGTGGAGGTACAGATCCTCTATGTTCGCGCTTTGGTTGTTTAGGCGATTCCTCATCAGGTTCAAGGTCGAACACAAGAGGAGGAGGTGTTGAAACAGCCATAAGCTACCACAATATTATATTTAATCTGTTGTATTGACATTAAAAACAGACTCTGTCTCAGAAGAAGAGTTGTTATTCTTCTTGTTATTGGAAGTTTTCTTTTCGAGCAGTTTCTTTTTTACTGCTTTATCTGCTTCTTTGCGATCAATTTTAGTCAATGATTTCTTTGAAATCTCATCTATTGCTTGCGCTCTGATCTTGTCAGCTTCCTTCTTTTCACTCTGAGTAATCGAATATTTGTATTCACCAAGGTTATCACCATTCGAGTTCGTCCAAATCTTCACACCATTCTTAATGGTGGTGTGAACACCAGAAGCCTTGTCGTTAACGACATACTTATACACAAGCGCTCTTTCTTTGAGTGATTGGGCGTTAACACCAGCTACAAAAGCCATCAAGGTCGCCACACATAATAGAATCTTTTTCATAAGCATCATTTTTTTGTGGGGCAAAGATAGTCATAATAGCCCGTAAAGCGACTATCAAAAATTGCAAAACGACTGACAATTCTTGTTTTGTCAGTCGTTTTGTAGGTTTTTCCAATCTTTAGGTGTCATACCTGTGATTGCCTTGAACGCTCGGAAGAATGTTGTTTCGTTAGTAAACCCCGAATCAATATAAATGGTAGAGATCTTCTGATCCGGGAAATCACGCATCAGTTGCTGGGCATGCTGTATACGATAACTATTAACGTATTGAGTAAAGGAATAATTCATCAGAAACCTTAAAAAGCTGTTTCTCCTCCATCAAAATCGTTATGCGTTGCATTAATTGCGTATCAGCAATAGTGGATAATGGCTCGTCAGCCATCTCAGGTCCTGCCTCAGACCTATGCAACTTTCTTTGTCTTATGATAACAAAGGCAGCCAATGAGACTAATACCAATATGATGATCCATATCCAAGGCCATAGAGAAGTTTCCGACTTGTTCTTTTCATTGAAACGTAACAACCAGACAGAAGCCTTTGGCAGGAAGTTCTCGTTAGGCGCTTTATCATCAATACCGCCCGTTACTAACAGATTGCCATCTTTTGTTAGGACTGGGATACCCAACATGCCAGCATCATGAGGTAAAGGGTCTGTATGAAAGAGTGTCAGTTTGGCAGGTATTTGGGCATAGTCGATACAGAGGGTATAAACACGACGCGTTTCGTCGAATCCCAATACGTATCCTCGATGTTGCAGACGATCAGCATAAACTGGGGTGATATACTTGATGACTCCCCACTGACTCTTCATAGGGATTGGGCAAATCGTTGGCAAGAGAGAAAATACAGTATCTCGCACATCAACAATAGCCAGTTGGCCCTGACTATTCTCTACAGGTATCAGATAACGGTAAAAATGTTGTGCTTCGTCACCTATGAAACTGTCATCACTATGTTGAGAAAGGTCATAATGCAATGGGCGCCAGGTATTAAATAGTGTATCTTTGATAGCTTCACCATATAGACGATCAACAATAATCGTGTCAAGCGGTTCTCCATGCATATCATAGCCCGCTACTATCATTGCATTATTACCTGAAGTACGTAACACATGAGGGAGATAGCGAGATTGAGAAACAGCCTTTGCATGCGAGAATGATGCCTTGCCATCATATAGCTCCATTTCGTCATCAGCATACCAGTTGCCAGTAATCAAAACTTGACCATGATCCAACTCTACGGCTGCTGCCGAAGCACGTTTTTGGTTCAGACATCCGAACCCCTTGCAAGTATGAGTTTTTGGATCGTAGAGTTCTACTTCAAAACTCTGCGAAATACCCAAGTTATCCTTAAAACCACCAGCTAACAACACTTTTCCTGACTTCATGACTATAGACATACCCCCATCATGTGAATAGACAGTAGGTAACTGATGCCACTCGTTATCCTTCAGATATTCTGCTGTTGGTGTCAATTTGAATCCTAAAGTATGACCACCAACTACTGTTACCTCGCCATTCACTACGAAAACAGAGTGCCCACTACGTGGTATCGTCATATCAGGCAAACGTTCAGCCTCTATCTTAACCATTGGACAATGGTTTCCTGCAGAGACAGCCATTACAGGTATTGACAACGTCAACGACATTATCAATATACATATAAGTTGTTTTATATTAGCTTGTACACTTATAAAGCCCATCTGATAGGTTTTGGTTGCAAAGATACGAAATAATTCCATATCTGAACAAAAAAGGAAAGATTTTCTTTTGTCCTGAGAGGACGATGGAAGTGTGGAAATGGACATGACCTTCACGGCACCCAACTGTCCTGCTGCAGACTTCATCCTAGAAGATGTACGTACCAAGGTAGAGAGTGTCGAAGGCATCACAGCGGCTAATGTCAATCTGGTCTTCGAGCCCGCCTGGGACCAGTCTATGATGACCGAAGAAGCAAGAGTCGAACTAGGCCTCGACTAAACAAGAACTGGTCAAATCCATTAAAACTCTCAAGAAGAAAAACTAATCATACCTCTCAGTTATGAAAAGCGTCTATTTTCTTTCCGATGCTCACTTAGGCTCGCTGGCCATTCCGCATCAAAGGATGCAGGAGCGCCGGCTGGTACGTTTTCTCGACAGCATCAAGGACAAAGCAGCTGCCATCTATCTGCTGGGCGACATGTTCGACTTCTGGTACGAATACCGCTACGTAGTGCCCAAAGGTTTCACACGCTTTCTGGGCAAAGTGTCCGAACTCACCGACATGGGAGTCGAGGTACACTACTTTACGGGCAACCACGACATCTGGGCCTACGAATATCTGGAAAAAGAGTGCGGTGTCATCCTGCACAAGCAACCAGAGACCACCGAAATCTACGGCCATGAGTTCTTCCTGGCCCACGGCGACGGCATGGGCGACCCCAACCCCTCGTTCAAGGTCATACGAGCCATCTTCCACAACCGTTTCTGCCAGTGGCTCTTCTCAGGCCTGCACCCACGATGGGGCGTCGGTTTCGGGCTGGCCTGGGCCCGTCACAGCTATATCAAACACAAGGAAAAGGATGACGCAGTTTATCTGGGTGAAGATCGTGAACACCTGGTGCTCTTTGCCAAGAAGTATCTGCAGGAACACCCCAACATCGAATACTTCATCTTCGGCCATCGCCACATCGAACTCGACATCAAACTGGCCCGCTTTACGCGCCTCATGATCCTGGGCGACTGGATCAGCCAGTTCACCTATGCCGTCTACGACGGTGAGCACATGTTCCTCGAAGAATATGTCGAGGGCGAGAGCCAACCGTAAGAAATCTGAGCATTCCCGCTAAACGGGAACCTATAAATCACTTAATCTTTTTCGCAGCAATACGCTTTGCCCTAGCCTCCGAAGCCGGGGTAAGTTGTCCCTTCAGGTAAGCCTCTATCAACAGACCCGCCATCGGCGCTGCCAAGTCCGCACCAAAGCCGCCATGCTCCACATAGACACTGACCGCTATCTTCGGTTCCGCCATTGGGGCAAAACCGATAAACGCCGAATGGTCCTCACCGGGATTCTCAATAGTTCCTGTCTTGCCACAGATGGGGTACGACGTCTTGATGCTTGTTGCCGTACCTTGATCCACAGCCATCCGCATGGCATCCACCACAATAGAATATGCCTCTCGAGCCACCTTCGTCTGTCGACGGGTCAGATAGCGCCGGTTCTTCGTGTCCTTATGGATGTGTGGCACATAATACCACCCGCGGTTGGCTATGGATACAGCCAGATTGCAAAGCTGCAGAGGCGTCAGCGTCACATCACCCTGCCCCATGCCGGCCCACCAGATGGTCTTGCCGTCCCAGCCGTCCTTGTAGCGGCGGTTCAGATAGTCCGCACCCGCCAGCAGTCCACCCTGCTCACCCTCCATGTCGATGTGCATCGGTCCCCCCAAGCCCATGGACTGCATATACGAGCGCCACGTCGTGATAGCCTCGTCCTTCGAGCCATACATAAAGTCATCGTTGATCATTGAGGCGAAAGTCACTAGAAACCACGAGTTGCACGACTGTGCGATGGCGTCCTTCAGTGCAAGCGGTGAGCGGTGCTGATGACAGCCCACACGGATATTGCCGTCAATAAAGCCCTTGTTGCACTCCACCTTGGTGTCCACCGTCACGATACCCTCCGACAACAATGTCAGCGCCTGCGCCGTCTTGAATGTCGAACCCGGTGCCTGAGGCTTGCCGATAGCCTGACGTACATCAGCCCCATGTGGTGTGTTCGTTGCCAGGCACAATATCTCGCCATTCTGCGGGTTGATGGCAACAATGCTGCCCGTCTTACCCTGTAATAACCGTTCGCCCAGCTGCTGCAACATCGGCCTCAGCGTCAGCGGACCATCCGTGGGTAACCCCTGCGCCCTCAAGCCGACAGGCAAGAACGCCAGAAGGCAAAAGGGTATAATGCGTGCTACACTTAGACCTTCATGTCGAAAAATATATCTTATGTTCTTCATCGTCTTTTCGTTTTTCACCATACAAAATTAGTGGTTTCTCCCGAAACCACCAAATTTTTTATCTTCATTCCCCTGGTTTAGGTCTAAATAGTTCTAAATCGATCTCAGCAAACCTCTCTAATGATTGCCATTAAAGGAAACGGGAACTGGCATTAGAGGGGAAAGGTACAGACACACGGGAGAAAAGGGGGAAGATGCCTACTGAAAAGGGGAAGGAAACCGGTGAAACTAGATATGTACCAGGCGTACGAAAGGTTTGCAGCGGACGGGGCAAATATTTGCAGCGAACGTGCGAAAATCGTTCAGCAGGCGCTGCGAGACAACGTTCAAGAATCCCTACTTCGCCAATGGGAAGTAGTGGATGGTGCCTCCTATTTTCTGCTGCCTGAGCGTAGGATTGCCACCAAGACAAAGTTTGGTGAGATAACGCTGGGCAGAGTGGTATTTCAGTCCCGACTTGGCCATGAAGATACGGATGGTGGTAAATCCCGCGCTCATGGAACGGCGCAGTGCCTCAGCCATGAAAGCTTCGTCGTGCATCTGGGCATTGCCGACGTTGCCTTGCTTCTTGCGGAAGCCGCGCTGCTTGCGGGCCACCGCTTTGACAAATCGCTTGGAGGGCGTCATCTCAATGCCAGCGAACTTGACTTCCTTACCCGTTACTTTGGCAGGGTCTGTAAAGTCGCCCTCGAGCTTAATCTTAGGGGCAAAGACGCCCAGGGGTGTCTCTACACGATAGCCATCGGCCAGCCATCCACTACACACCTCGATAAAAGTATCGAAAGCCATTTCCACCAGTCCGCTGTTCAACCCCTTGAACGAGCAGTATTCCTCTACGTCCTTCATGGTGCGTTTATAGGGCGCCCACGGACGAGCATAGAGCAGCGGCTTACCGTTCTCGTCTGTTGTCGGGCGTGGCTGTAGCTCGAAAAGCATTCCGTCTGTCTTGCGTGGCATAGCTATATCACTTTTTCGGGTTTTCTGATTCCGAATACAAAGATACAAAAAAATAGGCGAAATGCAAATTTCCACTTCACTTTTTTCGTAAAAAAAGGACCTGCCAAGTCGATGGCAAGTCCTTATGATTGGAGTCCTCTGTCTGTACACACCCCTATTACGAGAACTTGATGGTTCCCTGGATGGGCTCTGGAGAGGGTGCATCGGGGGTGTCGGGACGGGCGACGTCGCCGCTGGCCTGCGAGTAGATGCTGTCCAGTATCTCGCGTGTACGCTTGTAGGTGGGTGTCTGTTCGACGGCAGAGATGACATCGTCGTTGTCGAGGTCGTCTGGACGGAACAAGTAGATATGCGGACGGCGCTTGTAGCGCTTGCTGGCGCTGTCGCCGCCATAGTAGCGGTTGCGTCGGTCCTGACGCTGTGCCTCGAGTTCCTGCTCGGCGGCGATGCGTGTGGCCTCCTCTTGGGTGTTCAGCCGCTGACGGTGCTGTGACATGCCGTCTACGCGGTCGATGCCGAAGCCGGTGGCAAGGATGGTGACCTTGACCTTCTTGCCCAATTCGGGGTCGGTAGCCAGTCCCCACTTGATTTCAAAGTCGTTGCCGAACTTGCTCATGAACTCGTTGACGTCGTTCATCTCTTCCATCATCAGCGAGTCCTTGCCGTCCTTGTTGCCAGCGAACGAGATGGAGAGCAGTATCTTCTTGGAGTTGAAGACGTCGTTCTCGTTGAGCAGGGGTGAGTTGAGGGCGTCTTCAATAGCCTTGCGCACACGACCCTCGCCCTCGCCGTAGCCGGTGGACATGATAGCCACGCCGCCGTCCTTGAGGACGGTCTTGACATCGTTGAAGTCGAGGTTGATAAGCCCGTGAACGGTGATGATCTCGGCAATGGACTTGGCAGCCACGCTCAGGGTGTCGTCAGCCTTGCCAAAGGCGTCGAGCACGGTGAGCTCAGGATAAATCTCGCGCAAGCGCTCGTTGTTGATGACCAGCAGGGCGTCCACATGCTTGTTCATCTCCTCGACACCGTCGAGCGCCTGGTCAATCTTACGGTCACCCTCGAAGCGGAAGGGGATGGTGACGATGCCAACGGTGAGGATGCCCATTTCCTTGGACACACGGGCGATGACAGGTGCAGCACCCGTGCCCGTACCGCCACCCATACCGGCTGTGATGAAAGCCATACGGGTGCCGTCGTTGAACATCTTCTTGATGTCTTCCAGGCTCTCCTCAGCGGCAGCCCGTGCCTTCTCGGGCCGGTTGCCGGCACCCAGTCCCTCCTTGCCCAACTGCAGGTGTACGGGTACAGGTGAATCGTTGAGTGCCTGGTTATCAGTATTACACAGCACAAAGGTTACATCGTGGATGCCTTCGCGGTACATGTGATTGACGGCATTGCCGCCGCCGCCACCTACGCCGACTACCTTGATGATACTATTCTCACTCTCAGGCTCGCCAAAATCGAGCAATACATTGTTGTCCATCATAAAAATCAGTCCTCCTTTTTATTCTTCTTCTTCAATCATTTTCTCACCAAACTTCTTCAGACCCTTGAAGGCTTTGTTCCAGAAGGAGTTCTCCTTCTTGCGCCGAGCCTCTTCACGCGCCTTGGCTTCGGCCTCCTCACGGGCACGGCGTTCCTCTTCCTCCTTCTTGCGCTGAGCCTCCTCCTCGGCACGGCGGATTTCGTCCTGAGTACGTATGACGCCAGCAGGAATCTCAGATGCCTGACGGGCGCGACGCTGCTCGGGAGTCTCCGGCTGTGAAGGACGCTGAGGTCCGAAGAGGTCGACATTGGGATTGATCTCGCCTCCGGCGCAGTTGATGTCACCCTTAGCCAACAGTCCCAGCACCGTGTTCATCATAGCGTCATGAGCTGTTATCTCAGGAAGCGTAGAGATGATGGACTGGGTAACAAACTTGGCAATGCGGATTTTCTCGATGTGGGTATAGTTCATGAAGGCTTTCTCAATGTTCTTCATGTTAGAACCACCACCGGTGAGGATGATGCCACCCAGGAGTTTGTCGCAGTACTCCTCAGGCACCTGACACCACACATTAGCCACAATCTCCTCAAGACGTCCCTCGACAATTTCGATGAACTTGCGTACCTCAACCTGGCGGTCCTGATCTATAGAGTACTTCATGTTGTTGTCTATCTCGTTGTTGTCAGTATAAGCCGAGGCATACTTGAGCTTCATCTTCTCGGCATCGCCCTCCTCCATCTGGAGCGAGGCAATGTCCTTGGTGATGTTGTTAGAGCCCAGGGGAATGACAGCCAGATGACGCAGGACATTCTTCGAGTAGACGCTGACCGTAGTGGTGTCCGCACCGAGGTCAACCAAGGCGCATCCCGAGCGGCGCTCAGCCTCGGTGAGCACGCTGTCAGCCAGCGCCAACGGGGCGAGATACATCTCTGCCACATTGATGCCTGCCGTCTCGAAGCACTTGTTGAGGTTCTTGTAGAACGTCTTGCGCTGCAGGATGTTCAGGAAGTTGCCGTCAATGTGTGAGCACTGTATGCCGACAGGGTCGAGTTGATACTGCGAGTCAACCTTGTACTCCTGTACGGCAGCATCGAGAATCTCCTGGTCCGGGTACTTCATGTTACGGTTGGCATCCATCAGTTCAATAACCATTTCCTGTGTGACCAGCGTCTCGCCTGCGAGGTCTTTGGAAATAAGATTGCGGACAGAGCGGATGGACTGTCCGCCCACACCTACATACACCTGTGTGACAACCGTCTTGAGTTGTTTCTCGAGTCGGTTGACAATGCTGGTGATGCACTGGGCAGTCTTGTCGATGTTGTAAACCACGCCCTTGCGGATACAGGCAGAAGCATCCTCCCTGACACAGGCGAGCACCTGAATGCTGCCGTCGAGGTTCTTCTTGCCAGCGATACCGGTCATCTTGGATGACCCCAATTCAATTGCTACGATAAATTCCTTTGGCATCTTTGTTACGTCTTTATTATATTTTTACTTCTTTACTCTTTTATTCTTCTTACAGATAATCTGATTGTCGAACTCCACGCTGATATAGGAATACTTGTTCCACCCAGCCTGTGAAAGTCCGTATTTATAGAACTTCTCCAGTCTGTCAAACTTACGGCTCAGTCCTGTCGGCTGTCCGAGATAGACAATATGGTCGCCCACACGGGGTATCATCTCGATGGTACCGTCACTGAGCACATGAATCTGCTCCGCCTGACAGAACCAGAGCTTGTGCTTGATGAGAAAATTGCCTACACGGCTCAGCACCTTCTGAGCGTAGTTCTTCGTGATAGCGCCCGTGGCAATGACCATGTCGCTGACATACTGCGTGTTGGGCATGATGTTCCCATAGGTGTCGACATAATAGTCGTCGCCGTTGTCTGCCTTCACACGGATGACAGGCAGGCGCTGCGACAGGTTGATGTTGACACGCCCTGTCTGGGTCTTATAACACTGTGCCGTCTCTACAAAAGGATTCTGGAGCAGCGTTTCCTCTATCTTGCGCCCCTGTACCTGGTCAATGGGGTCGCCCAAAGGATAGAGCTGCGTACGAATCAGCTGGGTCTTGACCTCGTCGGCATTGAGGAATCCGCGGACAGGGCCCTCCTGAATGTTGATATTGACCTCGGAGCACACGTTATTAAGCTCGTCAGGACGATTGAACGCCGTGACAGCCAAAAGGAGATAGGCAGCGATAGCGATGTCTGCCACAATGATAGCTGATTTCTTCCAGTCGATGCTCACGATGATAATTTCTATGTTACTGTTTACTATTCAACAATTCGGTTATCTGGGGTACCTGATTGTCCAGGTCACCGGCTCCCAGAACGATGAGTACGTCGAAGGAACGACTCTTGACAAGATCGAGCACCTGGCTCTTCGAGACGAGTTGTTTCTCGATGCCCGGACGCAGGTTGTCGTAGATGAGTTGTGAGGTCACCCCCTCGATGGGTTGCTCGCGAGCGGGATATATCTCTGTCAGGATGACCTCGTCCAACAGGCTCAGTGCATCGGCGAAGTCCTTGTAAAAGTCACGTGTGCGGGTGTAGAGGTGAGGCTGGAAGATAGCCGTGATATGGCGGTTCTTATACAGTTCACGAATGCTGCGTGCACTCTGATAGATTTCCTTCGGATGATGGGCATAGTCGCTGAGGAACACCAGTCGGTCGGTCTTGATCTTGAAGTCGAAGCGGCGCTCCACCCCTTCGTAGGTCTTCAGTCCCTGGCGCAACTCATCGGCAGTACAGCCTGCCAACTGAGCCATAGCCATGGCAGCAATACCATTCTCAATGTTGATGGGTACGGGCTGTCCCAGCTCCACATTGCGTACGGACTCGATGGGCGAGATGAAGTCGAAGGTGATCTCACCATTGTCTATACGGATATTCTCGGCATGGAAATCACCCTCAGTCAGAGCATAGTCATATCGGCGCACACCACTGGGCAGATGCTCCTGCATCTCGAGGTCGCGATGGATGATGAGTGCTCCCTCGGGCTGAATCAGCTCTGTGTAGTGGCGGAAACTTTCCAGATAGGCCTCTTTAGTGCCATAGATGTCCAGATGGTCGGGGTCTGTGGCTGTGATAACCGTCATATAGGGTGACAGCCAATGGAACGAGCGGTCAAACTCGTCGGCCTCGATGACCACGTAATCGCTGTCGGAGAGAATATAGTTGGTACCATAGTTCTTGGAGATGCCCCCTAAGAAGGCATTACAGTCAAGAAGGCTCTGGTGCATGATGTGGGCACACATGGTTGACGTCGTGGTCTTGCCGTGAGTACCAGCCACGCAGAGCCCTTTGTGCTGACGTGTCAGGGTTCCCAGCACCTGGGCGCGCTTCTGGATGTCGAAGCCTTCCTTACGGAAATACTGCAGTTCCTGATGATTGTCAGGGATGGCAGGCGTATAGATGACCTGACATGTGGCTGGCTGGCGACAGGCTTCGGGAATCAGGCTGACATTCTCCTCATAGTGAATGAGCATGCCTTCCAGCTCCAGTTGGCGGGTGAGCGTGCTGGGCGTCTTGTCGTAGCCGGCAACAACAAGCCCCTTCTTCAGGAAATAGCGGGCAATGGCACTCATGCCTATGCCTCCGGCTCCTACGAAATAGACTGCTTTGATATCCTTAATTTCCATTGCTTGCTAGTTTTAATACTTCTTTTGCTATCATCTCTGCTGAAGACGGCAATGCCATCTTGAGTATGTTCTCGTGCAGGCTCTGCAACTTGGCATCGTCGTTGACCGTGTCAATAGCCAAGGGGAGCAACAGCTGTGGAGCCTCCACGTCCTTGACATAGAGGGCAGCCTGCCTGCTGACCAAAGCCAGTGCGTTCTTGGTCTGATGATCTTCAGCCACATTGGGGCTGGGCACCAGGATGACGGGCTTGCCCAACAGACAAAACTCGCTGATGGAACCGGCACCGGCACGGCTTACCACCACGTCGGCAGCCTTGTAAGCAGCACCCATGTCGCTGATGAAGTCTGTCACCACCAGATTGTCGAGTTTGGCTGCTTCCTTCCCCAGACGCTCCATGATGTTACCGTAATAGTATTTGCCGGTCTGCCAGACAAACTGAACTCCGCTATGACGGATCTGCTCAAGATGAGTCAACACACTCTCATTGAGCGTACGGGCTCCCAGACTGCCACCGACTATCAATACGGTCTTCTTGGAAGGATTCAGGCCGAACGTCCGCAAAGCATCTGCCTTGGAGATGGTGGTATCGAGCAATTGCTGGCGGACAGGATTACCCGTAAGCATAATCTTGTCTGCAGGGAAGAATCGCTCCATACCCTCATAAGCCACACAAATCTTAGCCGCTTTCTTAGCCAGCAACTTATTGGTAACGCCTGCATAGGAGTTCTGTTCCTGCAACAGACAGGGAATGCCGGCAGCAGCCGCCATATTCAGCGTAGGACCACTGGCATAGCCACCCACACCCACAGCAACCTGCGGGCGGAAGTCCCTGATGATTTTCCTAGCCATGCGCTGACTCTTCCATATCTTGTAGAGTACCTTGATGTTCTTCAGCAAATGCTTGCGGTCAAAGCCTTGAATAGGCAGACCCTTGATTTCATAGCCGGCAGCCGGTACACGCTGCATCTCCATACGCCCTAATGCTCCCACAAACAGGATTTTAGCATCTGGCTGCATTTGCTTGATGGCATTGGCAATAGAAACAGCCGGAAAGATGTGCCCTCCCGTACCGCCTCCGCTGATGATGACTCTTAATTCGTTACCCATTATGATGTCTATTTTCTACGTTTCTTTAATAGTTTGCAAAATTACTACTTTTTATTGAATTCCAGCCACATTTGGCGTTAATTCTTTTTCTCTTTTCATTTTTGCCGAACGGCTGACGCTTAGAATGGTCCCAATATAGGCGCAATTGATAATTGTCGACGTACCACCTTTGGAAATGAGCGGCAAGGGCTGACCGGTAACAGGAGCCAGTCCGACAGCTACCATCATGTTGAAGGCAGCCTGGACAACCAGCAGCAGTCCCAAGCCCATAGCCAGGAAAGCCGGGAAATTATTCTCACATTGTGAAGCGATACGGGCACAACGATAGAGCAAGATAATGTACAGGAACACCACAAATGCGGCTCCCAAAAGGCCCAGTTCCTCAATGACAATGGCAAAGATGAAGTCAGAGAAAGCCTGTGCCAGGAAGTCACGCTCCACAGATTTGCCAGGTCCCTTACCGACCACGCCACTGGAAACGATGGCAATATTGGCATGTGCCACCTGAGCGTCTTTGTCCAAGTCGTAGTCCTGGGGGGCTACATCGTCCTTTCCGAACTTCAGGATGCGCGCCTTCCATGTGTCAGCACGATGGAGCAGTTTTTCTATCTTACTCTTCTCCCTGGGCTGATCCAGTTGTTCTGTCTTTGTCAGTTGCTTATTGTCTTCCCCTGCGGTTTCGTGACCGACAATCATGACCATCGCAACAGCAAAAACAACCACAAACACCAATGCACCCACCAACTTGCCCAACTGTCGTAAAGGTACAAGACCGATAAACATCATCAGGATGACCACGCCAAAAAGCAGGGCTGCCGTCGACAGATTCTCCACACCAATCATGGCACATGTAGGTATGGTAATCCATAATATCCACTTGAAGGCCTGCCGGTCTGCACCGTTTTCACGCTGCATGGCAGCCAGTATTTGTGCTACAGCCAGCACTATGGTGCCCTTGGCTATCTCTGACGGCTGAATGGTGAAGCCCATGATACTGATCCAACGGCTGGCATCATTCGTACTCTTGCCTCCTCCCAACATCACTATCAGCAACAAGATAGCCGTGATGAGCAGCAGGAAGGGGGTCATCAGCTTAAAATAGCGACAAGGGATATTGAGCGTGATGATGGCTACCACAACGCCTGCAGCAATCGTGAACGCGTGGTAGGCAATAGGACCAATGTAGTTCTGGCTCTTATAGGTCAGTCCGCTGGAAGCCGAGAATACTTCCACAATACTGATCATGCAGAGGAAGAAGAACACCATCCAGATGACCTTGTCGCCTTTGAAGATTCTGCCTATTTTCTTGTTCATTTACAGATTTCTTGCTAATTCCTTAAATTGTTCACCGCGATCCTCCATATTCTTGAAGAGGTCGAACGAGGCACAGCAGGGCGAAAGCAGCACAGTCATGCCAGGCTCTGCCAGCTCATAGCAGGCCTGAATGCACTCTTTCATGGAGTGGGTGTCGCGAACAGGAATGCCCAGTTGGTCAAAATTGTCGTGTAGCTTCTGATTGTCGGCACCAAGATAGACCAGTCCGGCACATTTCTCCTTTACCAGCGGTATGATGGGGGCATAGTCGTTACCCTTGTCCTTACCTCCGATAATCAGTATGGTCTTGGTCTTCATGGACTCCAGTGCATACCAGCAAGCGTCCACATTGGTAGCCTTTGAGTCGTTGATGTATTGTACGCCGCGTACAGTACATACCTTCTCCAGACGGTGCTCGACACCGGGGAAGTCGCTGAGTGACTTGCGGATGATCTCTTTCTTGATGCCAGCAATGTTGGAAGCGATACCGGCTGCCAACGAGTTGTAAATGTTGTGCTTACCGGTCAGGCTGAGTGACTCCTGCTCCATATTGAAGGGCTCAGGCTGCTCTATTTTGTACAGGCCTTCCTCCATGTAACCGATACTGCCTTTTTCCTTCAGCTCAGAGAACGGATACTGGATGGCCTGGATGTTATATTTCTCCAGTTCGCCCTTGATCACCGGGTCGTCATTCCAATAGATGAAGGCATCTTCCGAGGTCTGATTCTGTATGATGCGCATCTTGGCATCTACATAGTTCTGCATCTTGAAGTCGTAACGGTCCAGATGGTCGGGCGTAATATTAAGCAACACGGCAATATTGGCACGGAAATCATACATGTTGTCGAGTTGGAAAGAACTGAGTTCGATGATGTAGTACTCGTGTGGTTCCTCTGCCACCTGCAAGGCCAGAGAATGACCGATGTTGCCAGCCAAGCCGGCATCATAGCCTGCAGCCTTGAAGATATGATAAATAAGGCTGGTCGTTGTCGTTTTACCATTAGAGCCGGTAATGCATATCATCTTCGAGTCGGTATATCGACCTGCAAACTCAATCTCACTGATGATATGGATGCCCTTCTCCTTGATTTTGACTATCATGGGAGCAGTATCGGGAATGCCGGGGCTCTTGATAATCTCGTCGGCATTCAGGATTTTCTCCTCGGTGTGAAGACCTTCCTCCCAGACTATCTGGTGGTCGTCCATCAGCTTCTTATACTTATCCTTGATTTTCGACATGTCTGAAACAAACACATCGAAACCTTGCTTCTTAGCCAGGACAGCAGCTCCTGCGCCGCTTTCACCAGCTCCTAAGATTACTATTCTACTCATCTTTTCTCTTCCTTATCTTATCTTGAGTGTTATAATCGTTAATGCTGCCAATATGATAGTTACTATCCAGAAACGGATGGTAATCTTGGACTCATGGAACGGACGGTGAGGCCAGCCTTTCAGAATGTAGGTGCTGGTCTGGTCGAGTTGCGAATCCAAACGGCGGAAAGTATCGTGGATGGGTGTAGCACGGAACACGCGTACACGCTTGCCCTTACGCTTCTGCAACTTGAACCACTGAGTCTGTATGATGACGCTCAGACTCTCAATGAAGAAGATGCCACACAACAAGGGAAGCATCAGTTCCTTATGGATGATGACGGCACACACTCCAATGATGCCACCAATGGTCAGTGAACCTGTATCGCCCATGAAAATCTGAGCGGGGAAAGCATTGTACCAGAGGAAACCGATCATGGCACCTATGAAGGCGCTCAGGAACACTACCAGTTCCTGACTACCTGGGATATACATGATATCGAAATAGGCCGCATAGACGATGTGCGAGGATATATAGGCAAAAATGAGCAAGGCCACACCTATGACAGCTGAATTGCCTGCACACATGCCGTCCATTCCGTCGTTGAGATTGGCACCATTCGAGACTGCAGTCACCACGATAATAGTCATGATGACAAAGAGAATCCAGCCCGCAGCCACCTTATACTCTCCAAGGAATGACATCACATTGGAGTAGTTCAGGTTGTGGTTCTTGATGAACGGAATAGTAGTCTGCAGGGACTTGACTGCTTCCTGTTTGTGCTTGATGACAACCTCTTGGTTTTGTTGTGCCTCAGAAATGTTCTCACGCACCACTGCGTCAGGACTCAACCAAAGTGTCAAACCTACGATGAAACCGATAGACACCTGACCAATAATCTTATAAATGCCCTTCAGACCTTCCTTGTTCTTACGGAATATCTTGATATAGTCATCCATGAAGCCGAGGAAGCCCAGCCATACCGTGGTGACGATCATGAGCAACAGATAGATGTTTCGCATGCGTCCCAGCAGGATTACCGGCACCAGAATGCTCACAATGATGATGATGCCTCCCATGGTGGGAACACCTTTCTTCTGCTCGCCAAAGGGGTCAATGCTCGGATCACGAGCTGTCTCAGAGATGTTGCGGCGCTTCATCCACTTGATGAAATACTCACCAAACCAAGCAGAAATCATCAGTGACATGATCAGTGCCAACAGCGAGCGGAATGATATGTACGCCCAGATGTGTGAGCCTGGAATGTCGTATTGCTCTAAGAAACGGAAGATATAGTACAGCATATTTTTGTCGTTATTACGTCATTACGCCATTTTGATGTTTCGTTATATCGATATTACGCATTAAAGATCTCTCTCACCACCTCTCGATCGTCAAAATGGTGTTTGACGCCCTTGATTTCCTGATAGTCCTCATGACCCTTCCCGGCAATCAGTATCACATCGCCCTTCTGGGCTAACATGACAGCTGTCTTAATAGCTTCCTTGCGGTCTGCTATAGAGACTACTTTCTTCATCTGCCTGGCATCCAAGCCTGCGAGCATGTCATTGATGATATCCTGAGGTTCCTCAAAACGGGGATTGTCAGAGGTGATGATGACACGGTCACTCTGCTTGACAGCCTCCTGAGCCATCAACGGGCGTTTGCCTTTGTCACGATTGCCACCGGCACCGCATACGGTGATTACCTGACCACCCTTGCCGTCAAGCACTTCGTGAATGGCATTGAGTACATTCTCCAAAGCATCGGGAGTGTGGGCATAGTCTACAATGGCGGTCACGCCGTCCTCAGAGCGGATGGGTTCCAAACGGCCTGCCACACTCTTCAGCGTACTCAGTATGACGAGGATATCCTCTGGTTTCTTGCCCAGCATGACGGCAGCTCCATAGACAGCCAGCAGATTGGACACGTTAAACTTGCCAATAAACTGTACACCCACCTCACGGCCGTCAATTTCCAGGTACATACCCTCAAAATGGCATTCAATGATATGGGCACGGAAATCAGCCATAGAGCGCGTTGAATAAGTTTTCACCGTTGCCTTGGTGTTCTGAACCATCACACTGCCGTTCTTGTCATCGGCATTGGTAATGGCAAAGGCATCCTTGTCCAATCCGTCGAAAAAGGCTTTTTTGGCGTCACGATAGTTCTCGAAGGTCTTGTGATAGTCCAGATGGTCGCGCGTCAGATTGGTAAACAACCCTCCTGCAAACTTAAGCCCACCAATACGTTTCTGTGCTATCGCATGGCTGGAGCACTCCATAAAGGCATATTCACAACCAGCCTCTACCATGCGACTGAGCAGATGATTCAACTCTATGGGGTCTGGCGTCGTATGATCGGCAGGAACGGCTTCGTCTTCGATGTAGTTGCACACAGTAGACAACAAACCACACTTGTGACCGAACTTACGGAACATATTATATAATAAGGTGGCAATAGTGGTCTTACCGTTGGTGCCCGTCACTCCAACCAGTTTCAAGTGGCGTGAGGGCTCTCCATAGAAAACTGTGGCTACAGGACCAACAGCCTCCTCCGTAGAGGATACCTGCACATAGGTCACACCGTCTTGACACTCTTCTGGAACATCCTCGCAGAGAATAGCCACAGCTCCCAGTTCCAAAGCCTTGGGAATGAAACGATGACCGTCTGTCTGGGTTCCTTTGATTGCCACGAACAGATGTCCCTCCTCTATCTTGCGCGAGTCGATGTTGACACCTGTAATGTCCGCCTCAACAGTACCGACAATACTGATGGGATTCACATACTTCAGCAGTTCACGTAATTTCATATATACCTTATTATTCTTTTATACAGTCTTATTCCAAAACCAATACACACTCACTTCCTTTTACAATTTCCTTGCCGGCAGGATAACTTTGCTTCTTCACCTTGCCGCGTCCATGAAGCTTCACTTTCAAGCCACGGGTTTCTAACATATAAACCGCATCCTTTGCTCCCATGCCTGTCACATCGGGCGTATTGTTCTGGCGATATTTAGCATCTTGGGGCATGCGTTTGTTGACACCCAGTTGGTTCAACACCTGATTGGCATATTTTGAGTTGCCAGTCTTCACTTCAGGAATAGACACCGAGTACTCATCATGGGCGTCTTCCACACTCATCTTGAGGTTGCGCGCCATCACCCCTTCTGCAATATGATGGAATACGACACCGCTCATACCACCACCGGAAGCAGGCAGACCCGACTTCTTGATACAAACAATACAAGAGTAGCGGGGATTGTCAGCAGGAAAATAACCTGCAAACGAGAGCCAATAGCGGGTGATGCCTGAGTGATAGCTGCCATACTGGTCAGCCACCTGAGCGGTTCCTGTCTTTCCTGCCACCTTGAACAACTTCGAGCCTGCCTTACGACCCAGACCCTGACTGACCACATGCTCCAGAATGGTCTGCATGGTCTTCAGTGCCTTAGGTCTGGCTATCTGACTCTTCAGCACCACTGGCTCATATTCCTTGACGACCTCACCATTCTTGAGAACTTGCTTGACAAAACGGGGCTGCATCATCTTACCATCATTGGCAATAGCATTATAGAATGCCACCGTGTTGATAGGAGCTATCTGAGTCTCATAGCCAATAGACATCCAAGGCAGTGTGGTCTTACTCCAATACTTAGAGCGATCGGTAGTCTTGGTGTCCGGCATACGGATATAAGGAGAGTGGTAGCCTACCAACGGAAGCTTTAAGTCCTCATGGATACCAACTCGGTAGAGTCCCTTGACATAGCGTTCCGGATTACTGCCATAAAACTTGTCAATCACGTAGCTGACACCAATATTCGAACTGACCTCCAAGGCACGCGCCACATTGATATCCTGATAACCACCACGTCGCCAGTTATGGTCCTTCATCGGGCGTCCATGCATCTCCATCACACCACAGCCTGTATGAATGACAAAGCTGGTATCTACCACTTCATCGTCCAAAGCAACGAGGAACGAAGCCACCTTGAATACCGACCCTGGTTCACAACGATAGCTGATAGCAGAGTTCACACCCTCGATATATCGCCCGTCCTCATTTCTCAACAAATTGACAATGGCTTTGACATCACCAGTCTTCACCTCCATCAAGATGGCTACACCCATTTCACCATTGACCTCCTTCAACTCGTCAAGCAGAGCCCGCTCTGCCAAGTCCTGCATATTGACATCGATGGTAGTCACAATGTCACAGCCGTCAATAGGCAAGGTGACAGGGATGTTCATATATTTGTTAAGTACCTTGCGACGTCCTGTGATACCCGGTGTTCCACGAAGGATGGAGTCATAGGAGAGTTCCAAACCAAAATAAGCTGAGTCCTTAGCACCATAAAGGCCGCCTACTGTACGCAGTGCCAGCGAGCCGAACGGACGGTTGCGGGAGTTGAACTCCTCCTCATGGAAACCACTCTTATATTTAGGCATATTCAAGAACGGCAGCTGTCTGACTTCCATATAGGTATTATAGTTGATACGCCGAGGCCATATAGCCCAGTGGCGAGCTCCCACCGACCCATTCTTATTGACTTTGTGACGACCTGCCTCCAGATGTTGCTTGAATTCTTCTGCTGTACGCTGAGGGAATATTTTATGCAGTCCTTCACAGATACTGTCAACCTTGTCCAACCACAAAGAGTCATTCTCAAAGGCTGCTCCCTGGAAGTCCATGAATATTTTATATTCTGGTATCGAGGTTGCCATCAGCTGTCCGTCGCAACTGAGAATGTTGCCACGGTTGGGCTTTACGCTGACTGAGTCGCGCTTCAGACGGTCAGCGACCTCCGTCCAGTATTGCTTCTTAGCCGTCATAATGTAGAGGGCCTTGCCAATGACGGCAACACCAATGAATGTCATGACGATAGCTATCGCCATGTAGCGCGGTATCACTTTCTTGTTGTTAAACTTGCTCATTCTTTACTCTACTTATTCGGGGACTTCTATAATATAAGGTGGCTGATCTGCTTGATGTAACAAAGAATCATGATTTTGCTTTAGTACATCCAGCACATGGCTCTCACGGCATTTCTCCGTCAAGGTGCTGGACGATGAGAGTGCCTTGAACTTAGCATCCATCAGGTCTCTCTCCAATTTATCGATGGTTATCATGTCTTGCTGACACTGGTAACGGAAAGCCACATAGACGATAGCAAAAGCCACTATGAGCACAAACAGCCAAATCTGCGAGCGCACTATATCAGTAGTCAGCAGGTCGCCACCCAGAATCGTACGCAGGCTCAACTGCCCAGAAGGCCTTGGGTCTTCCTCACTGGCAGTCTCCCTGATTTTCTGAAGCGTCTCCTTCAGCATCTCGTCTTCGGGTGCCGCCTTTTCTTGCTTCTTTTCTTCTATCACCTCTATCTTTTCTTCTTCCATGTGGCTATACTTTTTCTGCTATTCTCAATTTGGCACTGCGGCTACGGGGGTTGCGCTGCTGCTCCTCATCACTTGGTGTCGTCAGCTTATTCACCAACCGGTATGGAGAGGCAATACGACCGTAGAAATCCTGTTCAACACGCCCTTCCACATTGCCGGCTTTCATCATATTCTTTACTATGCGGTCCTCCAGCGAGTGATAGGTAATGATGCTAAGCCGTCCGCCAGTGCAGAGCAGTTGGGTAGCACCCTTCAGCATATCTCGCAAAGCGTCCATCTCATGGTTGACCTCTATACGGAGGGCCTGATAGACTCGCGCCAGGTCTTTCTTCTCATGCTCAGAACGCATCAGAGGTTCCACGACTTCGCCCAGATCGGCCGTTGTCTGAATAGACTTCTCTTTCCGATAGCCGACGACTGCCTTAGCCAGCCGACGGGCACTCTTCAGTTCGCCATACAGATAAAACACATCAGCCAGTTGCTCTTCCGTATAATTATTCAACACGTCAGCTGCCGTCTGCCCGGCCCTTTTGTTCATGCGCATATCCAACGGTGCGTCAAAACGAAATGAGAAACCGCGTGTCTCGTCGTCGAAATGATGGCTTGACACCCCAAGGTCGCCCAACAATCCGTTGATTTTTTCTACACCATAGTAGCGCATCCATTGTGCGATATATCTAAAGTTGCTTCTGACAAAGGTAAATCTATCATCTGCAACTATATTTTTCTCTGCATCGGCATCCTGGTCAAAACTATACAGATGTCCTTTCTTGCCCAGTCGTGAGAGAATTTCCCTGGAATGACCTCCGCCGCCAAAAGTAACATCTACATAAATGCCGTCGGGCTGGATATCCAGCCCATCGACACTCTCCTTCAGGAGTACAGGAACGTGATATGTGTCGGCCGTAATCATAGTGCTTCACCTCCCATGAGCTCTTCAAGAGCCTGTCCGAATTCTTCTGCTGTCATCTGCTGTTCCTCAGCTTTCTGAACATTCCAGATTTCAATAGTATCACCCATTCCCGTAAACTTGATGTCTTGTTCAATATCTGCCATACGCTGATAGCGCTTTGGAATCAGGAAACGTCCATTGCCATCCAGGGTCAGCACTTCAACCTCTGAGACAAACTTACGGAACACTTCCTGTTGCTGTTTGTTCCATCGGTTCAGCTTGGAGCGCATCAAATCCATCTGTCCGTTCCATACACTTTCAGGATAGAGCACCAGGCAAGGCTGAAACACATCCTTGCGCAACACCAAACGTTCCTCTCCACCCGCTTGCAACACTTTACGGAATGTTGCAGGAAGGAAGGCACGTCCCTTGGTGTCTATTTTTGCTTCTATGTTCCCTAAAAAACGCATGCGTACATCTTCATATTTGGGTTCTGGGTGCAAAGATAATCATTTCCCCCCACAATCCCCCACTTTTCTCCACTTTTTTTAGCAAATATTCATTAAAAGTTAGTTTTTGCACAATTTTTCTTGAAAAGTGCATCCGATTCACGAACTTTTCATTAACTTTGCACGTGGTTTGTGAAAAAACGAGAGAATTTTATGGTTCAAATGACAGAAAAAACGATAGACATTGACTACATTCTGCATAGCAAGATGGGGGATAAGGCCAAGTGGGTGCCCCGCCCGCTTATCAGCTGGCTGAAGCACATTGCCCATCAGGATGAAGTTAACCAATTTCTGTGGGAATCTCGCGACAAGACAGGCACCGACTGGCTGGAAGAGTGTGTACGCTATCTGCGCATGACATTGGTAATCAAAGGACGGGAGAACCTGCCTGACCCACAGGATGGAAAACTATACACCTTTGTTTCCAATCACCCTCTTGGTGGAGAAGACGGGGTTGCTTTGGGGGCCATCATTGGACGTCACTACGACTCACGCTTCCGCTATCTAGTCAATGACCTGCTCATGAACCTGCCAGGACTGGCTCCCCTCTGCATACCCATCAACAAGACAGGACGCCAAAGCCGAAACTTTCCCGCTATGGTGAAAGCCGGTTTTGAGAGTAACTGCCATATGCTGATGTATCCGGCTGGAATCTGCTCACGCAAACATCATGGCATCATCCGCGATATTCCCTGGTCAAAAACCTTTATCACTAAAAGCGTGGAGTTCCAGCGCGATGTCGTACCAATTCATTTCAGCGGACAGAATTCCAATTTTTTCTATCGCCTAGCCAATTTCTCCGACCAGTTCATGCCCTTCAATCTGGCGATGCTGTTTTTGGTGGACGAGATGTATAAAAATGTGGGCAAAACCTTCGAAATCAAAATTGGAAAACCCATCCCTTGGCAGACTTTTGACAAGAGCCGGACTCCGATGGAATGGGCACAATTTGTTCAAGACAAAGTCTACTCCTTATAACGAAAACAGAAAAAAACAAGATGGAGCAACCTATTATCTCTCCCATTAGCAAAGAACTGTTGAAGAGCGAATTAACGCCTGACAAGCAGTTGCGCATGACCAACAAAAGCAACAACAAGATTTTCATCATCACAGCACATAATGCGCCAAATGTGATGCTGGAAATTGGTCGTCTGCGCGAAATCGCCTTTCGTGAAGCTGGAGGCGGCACGGGTAAAGAGGCAGACATCGACGAATTCGACACTTGTGAAAATTGCTACAAGCAACTCATCGTGTGGAATCCTGACGAGGAAGAGATTATCGGAGGCTACCGCTATCTGTTGGGAACAGATTGGGAGTATGACAGTCATGGTCAGCCCATCCTTGCCACCAGTCACATGTTCCATTTCTCAGAGAAATTCATTCGTGACTATGCACCAAGGACCGTTGAACTGGGACGTTCGTTCGTATCTTTGCCATATCAGTCTTCACGAATGGGTGCAAAAAGCCTCTTCGCTCTCGACAACCTATGGGACGGTCTCGGAGCCATTCCCGTCATTCGCCCCAACATCAAATACTACTTCGGCAAGATGACCATGTACCCCTCCTACATCCGGAAGGGACGTGACATGATCCTTTACTTCCTGAGAAAGCACTTTGACGACAAAGAGCAATTGATTCTTCCGTTGAAACCGCTGAAATTGG
Organism: uncultured Prevotellaceae bacterium; assembly: GCA_900318795.1. Lineage (GTDB taxonomy): Bacteria > Bacteroidota > Bacteroidia > Bacteroidales > Bacteroidaceae > Prevotella. The sequence goes on from ONLU01000010.1 coordinate 32,537, forward strand.
AAACCGATGTACACGAGTTGGAACAGCTTTTCAATGGCAATACCTTCAAGGAGGACTATCTGATACTGAACAGCGAGATTCGTAAGATGGGGTATAACATTCCACCATTGGTAAATGCCTACATGTGTCTGTCACCAACCATGAAACTCTTTGGCACAGCCATCAACTATGGATTTGGCGATGTAGAAGAAACCGGTATCCTGATTGCCATCGATGAAATCTTTGAAAGCAAGCGCAAGCGCCATATTGACTCCTTCATACAGGAGCACCGCGACGAACTGAAAATTACTTCTGGTGCCAACAATATCATATACAAAGATAAAGACTAAAAACTAAAACTGACTCACATGAGAAAACTTTTATTATTAGGGACAATTATGCCCCTGTTAGTTTGTGCCCAGCAGCTTGACAGTCTTCACATCATGGTGGATACCAAGGCTACAGCCAACACCCCGTTCACCTATCAGACCTTTCAGGATGCAAGCAAGCATTTCATCGATGGAATCACGGTTTATATCCGCCCAGGAGTCTATTGGATTGACAATCCTGACGATTCTACCGTCAAGGTTGGGAAAAACGGACGTGAACCGTTTGGCATGACCGTGCGCTGCCCTCACCTGACCCTCATAGGACAGGGATTGACACCTGAAGAGGTCGTATTAGCCTCCCAGCGGGGACAGACACAAGGGGCAGTAGGCAACTTCACCATGTTCGACTTCTGGGTTAAGAAACTAAATGTAGAAAATCTTACCATGGGAAACTACTGCAATGTAGACCTCATATACCCCAAAAATCCGCAATTCAATCGCCCCAAACGCTCAGACGCTATCACGCAGGCCCACATAGGATACGTACATGGAGACACCCTCACGGCGTGGCGAGTACGTTTCATCGGCCGCCTGAATCTGAATCCGCTGAACGGTGCCCGTTATTCCTACTATGAAGACTGTCATTTTGAATGCACCGATGACGCTTTGAACGGAACAGCCATCTATCGCGACTGCAACTTTGACTTTTATGGTCAAAAACCTTTCTGGAGCACTCGTGATGCCGGTCCGTTATTTATCAACTGTCTGTTCAACGCCAAAACCGACAACCGCGAACTGTACTTCTGTAAACAGGGCGGACCCGTGACCGTCATAGACTGCCGCTTTCAGGCGCCATCAGACAGTGTCTATATTGGCTGGACGGCTTATCCACAACCTTGGTTGCGGTGCTATCAAAAAAACTTCACACTCAACGGACGGCCTTACACCATCGGCATGCGACAACCACAAAACACGCTTCAACCAACAGGCTTAAGCGATTCGCTGAGAAAAGCACCTTTCCTATCCATCAGCCGGCATGAAGCCACCCTCCAGACAGGACAAGACACACTTGTATTAACTTCTGACGAAGCTTATCGGTGGTATATAGAAAAGGGGTATGAACAATATGCCACGTTGACACAGACTGCTGGCAAGACCATCGTCATTCCGACGAACAACACCGATGAAAACGCCGATTTCTGCGTGATTGCAGCAACTTCAGACGGACGCGAAGCAGCTTGTCACCTGGTTGTAAAGCCCTCACAACTGCCCCCTCCCACCTTCACTCGTTCACCCCAAATCAAACAAAAAGGCCAGCAACTCCATTTGGACTATATGCTCAAGCTGGAGGGTCGTCGTGACGAGTCTCGTATCACATGGTTTAGAAACGGTATCCCCGTGAGCACCTCAAACGGTATTCCCAAAGGAACCTACCAGCTAACAGAAGCAGACCAAGGACAGCAAATCACAGCCACAATTGCCCCCAAGCACCAACGCTGTAGCTACGGAGAAGAGGTCAGTGCCAGTATGAAGGTTAAAACACGTACCCTGCCCTTAACTTCACTGTCCACCGACTTCTACGATTTTCCTTGTCAGTGGCAGGATAAGGTTCTCCCAGGATATTGGACAGTAGACGGATACAAGCCAAATGACACGAAAGAGTATCCTTGGGCGTTCGATCATAACAAACCCATGTGGGAATATGGGGAAGGATTCAATGGTGCCGTTGGAATGGGCCTTTTGCAAGCTCAGCGTGGGGCCAGGCTCATGTACACACCCCTGGTGAGAAAATATGGCGACATGTCACTGGTGGTAAAAGTGGACCCTACCAAGACAGCAGGACAAGGCTTCGGATCAGCCACAGGACAGTACATGGATGTCTGCCTGAAGTTCGACACCAAGACATTGACAGGTTACGGTCTTCGCATCATCCGCACCACCAAGCATGCCAAAGCCGTAGACTTCTTGTTGGTACGCTACGATCACGGCATCATCTCACCCGTCTCTGAAGCCGTTTCTTCTACATGTTATCGCACAAATTGCACTATTTCTATCGATTTCATCGGCGACATGCTTTCTGCGCATGTAGAGACCGAAACGCCACAGCCTGCCGACTCCAAGCTACCCAGAGTAGTCGACTTAAAAGCCCAAGTGGTACCCAATGAATGGGGAGGCATCCATATCCAGCATACTGGTTCATGTGGCGAGAGCACAACGATGCTCCACCACCTACAGGCAAAATGGAAATAACACGCAACAAGTATCTCCAAGTCTATACGATAGGCAAGGAGATACCATTGATTTTCTGGTACACATCGAGGGCATAGACATCGGTCATGCCTGAGATGTAGTCGATGACTGCCATCAGCCGTGACTCCAAATCCTCGGCATCAATATCGTACTGTGACGACACTCGTCCAATAAGCTGTTGAGAATAGTAACGCTGCGGATTCATGACAGCTTCCGTCATCTTCTCCATCAGCGTAGCCATAATCTGATAACCGGACAGCTCCACGTCCAGGACGGGACGGCTCCTGTAGATTTTATCCACCGACAAAAGGGCACACCGCTTGTAGGCATCACGCTGAAGAGGATTGATATGGTCAATGAGTCCGCCCTCGAACTCCCCGGCAAGTATTTCTTCTTCATGGGCTATAAAAGTATTGACGCACTCGTTTTCCAGCTTACCAATCACACAGGCGCGCAAGTAAACTATTTGCTCGTTTTTATCGGTGAGTTGCTCGTCCTTGATACGCTTCAAAATGTGCTCTTGCGCGGTCTCATCGAAGAAGTCGAGGAACAGCCGCGACACGGTCTCAAATGTCAGGATTTTCAACTTATGGGCATCTTCCAAGTCCATGATCTCATAGCAAATATCGTCAGCAGCCTCCACAAGATAGACCAGCGGATGGCGGGCATAGCGGAGAGGTGAACCAGGTGCTGATTTGCAAATAATGCCCATTTCATCGGTAAGGCGCTGAAAGGTCTCTTGTTCACTGACAAAGAATCCGAACTTGCCCTTCTTGCTGGGTGCCAGCGACGAGAAGGGATATTTAACGATGCTGGCAATGGTGGAATAGGTCATCACGAAACCACCCGGTCGACGACCCTTGAACTGGTGGGTGAGGAGTCGGAAAGCATTCGCATTACCCTCAAAGTGGGTGATGTCTCCCCAAAACTCAGGACTGACCATCTCTTGCAGTGGTCGCCCATTACCTTCGGTGAAGAAGGTCTGGATGGCTTTCTCGCCAGAGTGCCCAAAGGGCGGATTGCCTAAGTCGTGCGCCAAACAGGCCGTAGCAACAATCTGGCCGATTTCTTCAAACAATGTCCCCTTCAGTTCGGGACGTTTATCCTTAATGATACGTGCCGACACATCATTACCCAGCGACATACCCACACTGGCCACCTCCAGCGAGTGTGTCAGCCGGTTGTGTACGAAGACGCTACCCGGCAGGGGGAAAACCTGAGTTTTGTTCTGTAAGCGCCGAAAAGGTGCCGAGAAAATCAGTCGGTCATAGTCGCGCTTAAACTCAGTGCGGTCATCATGCCGCTCCACATGTCGGTGCTCCTGCCCAAGCCTTTTGTTCGATATCAGTCTTTGCCATTCCATCATCATGCGTGCAAAGGTACAAATAAGTAAGCGAAAAACCAAAAAGTATTTGAGTTTTTCCGATTGCATAGCTTCTCTACTACGTTTTCTTTCAATGTCATACTCTGTAATAATTTTTAATGATTAAAATTGTTTGTTGATTTTAACAATTAACGACCCCCTCTCCTGTTGTATCCTCTCTATTATCGCGCGCCTGCTCTTACAATTTGACACCGCAAAGTTAGTAAATATTTTTCGTGTTGCCAAAAATTTTGACAAGAATTTTCAAAATATTTTCATTTATTTTTTCCTAGTTAGGAAAAAATTTTTTCCAGCCCTAGGAGGCGATTTTTCCTAATTTAGTGGACGCTTGGCGTGGCGTGGCAAGCGTGGCATTTGGAAAATCAAAAATCAAAAGTGGAGAGAAATAAATTTTTATTTTATATCTTATATATTTTATATATATTATATATATTATAATATATATAATATATATAAAATTAATATATGCTTTACAGTAGCGATGACACGCATAACAAAAATCGCAATGACACGCGTGCCACGCCACGCTTGCCACGCCACGACGTGTGCGCATGACATCAATAGAAAAAAATCACACCATGTTTTTTCACATATTTCCTCATAACGAAGGCACCGAAGCAAAAACTTATTGAAAAAGTCACTTTATTCTTCGGTTTTCTTTGGTTGTTTCAGAAAAAATAACTACCTTTGCACATTATTAATAAAGAAACGTTTCGAAAAGATGATAAAAATCAAGGTCGTAAACCGTGGCCATCAACAATTGCCAACATATGCTACCCCTCAGAGTGCCGGCATGGACTTGCGGGCTAATCTGGACGAACCCGTGACCCTGCATCCGCTGGAGCGCAAGCTGATTCCGACAGGTCTGCACATGGCGTTGCCAGAGGGATACGAAGCGCAGGTAAGGCCCCGCAGCGGACTGGCGCTGAAGCACGGACTGACAGTACTGAACACCCCGGGAACCATTGACGCCGACTATCGTGGCGAAATTGGCGTGGTGCTTATCAACCTGTCACAGCAAGACTTCGTGGTGAACGACGGCGAGCGCATTGCCCAAATGGTGATTGCCCGCCACGAACAAGGCGACTTCGTAGTTGTCGAGGAGCTGGATGACACTGAGCGCGGCGAAGGGGGCTATGGACATACTGGAGTAAAGTGAATATACTGAAATACATATTGCTGACAGCAGTGACCATGAGCTGTGTTCCTTGTCTTTCACAGGACAAGGGGCAACGTTATGACGCCTTTTTCATAGAGGCCATCTGCCAACGCGAGAAAGGCAACAATGATGCTGCCTTCGACTTGCTGAGTCATTGTGTGGAGATAGATTCCACCCGGTCGGAAGCCTGGTATTTCCTGGCACAATACTATGCTGCACTGAAAGACAAACCCAAGTCGCTGGCCTATGCCCAGCGGGCAGTAGAACTAGAGCCAAACAACACCACCTATCTGGAGACACTGGCGCAAGCATATATGAACCAGCGCGATTTCAAACGGGCAACAGAAACACTGGAGCAGCTCTACGACAAGATGCATGACCGAGACGACGTCTTAGGTATGTTGGTGCAACTCTACGAACAGCGGCAGGACTACGACAATGCCATTCGCACATTGTCAAGACTGGAGATGATGGAGGGCAAGAGCGAACGCCTGTCGTTTGCCAAGAGCCAGTTATACACAGAGAAAGGCGACAAGAAAGCAGCCATCAGCGAGATGAAACAGCTGGCAGACCAATACCCCAACGACTACAACTATCGTTGCATGTATGCCAACGCGCTCTACCGGAACGAACAACAGCAAAAAGCCGTTGCCCTATATGAGAGCATCCTGAAGGACGAACCCGACAACCGTATGGCACAATTAGCCATGCTGGCTTACTACCACGACCAGCAGGACACACTCCGGCAGAAACAGATGACAGACCGCATCCTGCTGAACAAGCAAACAACCCTGCAAGACCGTATAGCCTTGATGCGACAAGTCATCAGCGAGAGCGAGCAACAAGGTGGTGACTCTACCCGCGTGCTGAGATTGTTCCACCGGATGATCAGCCAACCGGAGGCCGAGGCGGACATGGCTATCTTCTGCGCTACCTATATGAACCTGAAGAAGATGCCTGAAGACAGCATACGCCCCGTGCTGGAGCGGGCGCTGGAGATTGCTCCCGACAATGCAGCAGCCCGGCTGCAACTGGTCAGCTATGCCTGGCGTGCCGAAGACAAGGACCGCGTCATTGCACTATGCCGCGATGCCCGTCAGTATAACCCTGACGAAATGGCATTCTACTACTATCAAGGCATTGCCTACTACCAAAAGGAGCAGTTGGACGATGCGCTGAATGCCTTTCAGAACGGCATCAGCGTCATCAACGACCATAGCGACCCTGAAATAGTTTCTGACTTCTATGCCGTCATGGGCGACATCATGCACCAGAAAGGTCGTGAGCAAGAAGCCTTTGCAGCCTATGATTCCTGTCTGCAATGGAAAGACGACAACATAGGTTGCCTGAACAACTATGCCTACTATCTGAGCGAAAAGGGATTGCAACTGGAAAAGGCAGAGCAGATGTCCTACCGCACCATCAAGGCAGAACCCAAGAATGCCACCTATCTGGACACCTACGCTTGGATTCTCTTCATGCAGAAACGATATAGCGAGGCACGCATCTATATTGACCAGACCCTGCAGTGCGACTCTGACTCATCGTCAGTTCTGCTGGAACATGCCGGCGACATCTACTATCAGGCAGGAGAGAAAGAACAAGCTGTCACCCTCTGGCAACAAGCACTGAAAAAAGCCACCGAAGACAGACGACAGGTACTGACAAGAAAAATAAAACTTAAAAAATATCTGAAAGAATGAAAGCATCAAGTATTACGAAGATTGCCACCATGGCAATGTTGCTGACTGTTGCCGTTTCATGCGGCACCCATCGTAAGGCTGTCAAGGAGACTCCGACAGCAGTAGTAGTCAATGCAGACACCCTGAAGAAGCAGGCATTCCTGCAGAAGGTGACAGACAATGCCCAGCATGCACGTTTCATCACCTCTAAGATAAAATTCAGCGTAGAGGTAGGTGCACGCCAGATGACTCTCACCGGCAACTTGAAGATGAAGCGCGACGATGTCATCCGCCTGCAGCTTATGGCCTTCGGTTTCGTAGAGGCCGGACGTCTGGAGTTCACCAAGGAGTACGTAATGATCATGGACCGCATCAACAAACTCTACCTGAAGGTACCTTATGCACAGGTTGACTTCCTGCGGAACAGCCACATAGACTTCTTCGTATTACAGTCACTGTTCTGGAATGAGCTGTTCCAGCCCGGTAAGATGAAGGTGACTGACGAGTCGCTGAAGACCTATAAAACAGAAGTAGGCAACGATGATACTGTCATCGCTATGGAAGACGGCAAGCTCTCCTATCGCTGGCTGGCAGAAAACGGTACCGCCCGCGTGAAGATGGCTAATATCATGTATAGCGACAAGTACCGTGGCAATTACCAGTTGAACTGGGACTATGAAGACTTCCAAATCAGCAACCGTAAGTACTTCCCCATGGGTCAAAAGATCAGCTTTGCCACACCCGAGAAGGAAATCAAGTTAGGTATGGTCTTCAACTACCTGGGCAATGACGAGAACTGGGAGACACGCACTGAGGTGTCGAGTAAATACCGTCAAGTTACCATTGACGAGATTCTGCACCGATTCATGTCACTCTAATACATTTAAATGAAGCGACTAGGTATCCTTCTGCTGTTACTGGCCTTTACCCTGACTCCCTATGCACAGCAAAAACGTGCCAAGAAGCCAGCGGCAAAGAAGACCGCAGTGACCAAGAAAAGCACTAACAAGGGCAAAACAGGCAAGAAAGGCACCAAACAGCCCTCCGTGCAGACGCTGCAGAACGAGCGACAGCAGATACAGAAGCAAATCAAGGAGCAAGAGCGACGACTGCGCAACAACGAGAAGGACGTGAAGAGACGCCTGCAGAACCTCATGGTTATCAATACCGAGATAGAGGGCAAACGGCGCACCATAGACACCATCAGACACGACATCTCAAATCTTGATATAGAGATTGAAATGCTGGGCACACAACTTGACCAGTTGCAAGAACAGCTCAACGAGTGCAAGAAGAACTACGTCAAGTCTATGCGCTATATGCATCGCAACCGTTCTACTCAGAGCCAACTGATGTTCATCTTCAGTGCCGACAACCTGACGCAGATGTACCGCCGACTGCGCTTCATGCGCGAATACGCTGCCTATCAGCGTACCCAGGGCGATGCCGTCAAAGCCAAAGAAGAAGAGGTCAACTTGAAGTTCCAAAACTTGAGCGTGGCACAAGAGAAGAAACGGAGACTGTTGAGCAAAGGCGAACAGGAGCGTCGCTCGCTGGAGGGTAAGCAGTCTGAACAGCAGAACGTAGTGAACACGCTGCAAAAGGAACAGAAGACCATCCAGAACATCATCGCTCAGCAGAAGAAGAAAGACGCAGCCCTCAATGCCCAGATTGACCGTCTGATTGCCGAGGAGGTAGCCCGTCAAAAGGCCCGTGCAGCAGCAGAAGCCAAGCGTCGCGCAGAAGCAGAAGCAGCCAAGAAACGTGCAGCAGAGCTAGCCCGCAAGAAAGCTGAGGCAGAACGTATAGCACGCGAAAACGCACGGCGCATCGCCGAGGCGAAGGCCCGTGAGGCAGAAGCCAAGAAAAAGGCATTGGCTGCCAAGAATCAGCGAGAACGTGAAGAGGCAGAACGCAGAGCCCGCGAGGCAGAGCAAAGGCGACTGGCAGAGGAACGCCGCGCAGAGGCAGAGAACCGTGAACGTGCCAAGGAGGTGGCTACAGCCCGTAAGGTTGCCGACGAAGCCCTGAAGGTACCTTCCGAGGACATGCGCATCAGCGGCAATTTCGAGAGCAACCGTGGGCGTCTTCCTATTCCTATCACTGGTCCCTACCGCATTGTCAGCCATTTCGGGCAATACAACGTAGAAGGTTTGCACAATGTAACGCTTGACAACAAGGGCATCAACATCCGTGGTGAAGCAGGCGCACAGGCACGTAGTATCTTCGACGGCGAAGTCAGTGCGGTGTTCAGTTTCGGAGGAACCATGGTGGTGATGGTGCGTCACGGAAGCTACATCTCAGTCTATTGCAATCTCGCCAGCGTGAACGTCAGCCGAGGACAAAAAGTTAATATACGACAGTCTTTAGGACGTGTCGGACAAGACAACATCCTACAGTTCCAGCTGCGCCGGGAAACAGCCAAGCTGAACCCGGAAAGCTGGTTAGGCAGATAAGAGCTGGACGTAGGTCTGGATAGCGTTTTCTATCTCGCTCAGACAAATGAACTCGTCGGCTGTATGGCTACGACTCGACTCACCAGGTCCCAATTTCAGCGAGAGGAAAGGCATCAGTGCCTGATCGCTGAGCGTAGGTGAACCAAAGGGTGTCATCCCTATCTCTACACAACGCTGGACCAACGGATGCTCCATAGGAATATGAGAAGAAGACAACCGGAAAGAGCGGGCCTTGAGCTCGCTCTTTACATGTTTTTGAAGAAAGGCGAACAAAAACTCATTCTGATAGTATTCATTGGTGCGCACATCAATGACAAAGTGACACTCGTCTGGAATCACATTGTGCTGAGTGCCACTGTTCAAGACTGTCACTGTCATCTTCGTAGGTCCTAACAGCGGACTCTCCTTCTTGAACCGGTAGTCGCGTAACCAGACCAAATCGTCTAAAGCCTCATAGATTGCGTTGACACCTTCGTTGCGGGCAGCATGTCCACTCTTGCCATAGGCAGTGCCGTCAATCACCATCAGCCCTTTTTCAGCAATAGCAGGCTGCATGCCCGTGGGTTCGCCCACGATGGCAACATCAATCGGAGGCAGTTCAGGCAGAGCCAGTCGGAATCCGCCTTCGCCACTGACTTCCTCCTCACAGGATGCCAAGTACACCAGATTGTACTTCAGGGAAAGCCCTCGCAGCAATCGGTATACAGCCAGGAGACTGACCAAACCCCCACCACAGTCGTTTGCACCCAAACCATACAAACGTCCATCCTCCACCACAGGAGTAAACGGGTCACGTGTCCAAGTGCTGACAGGTTTCACCGTATCAATATGGGCACAAAGCAACAAAGTTGGTTGGTGGGGATTCAATTCTTCCTGAATCAAGATATTATTACCAATACGTCTTGCCCGCAAGCCCCATGCACTGACCTGTTGCTCAAAAACATCGGCAGCTGCCGTTTCGTCACGGCTGACCGATGGGATGCTGATAAGCCGTTTCAACAGCTCTACAGCGTCATTCGTATATTGCATCGTATCCATAATCGTTGCAAAGATACAAAAAACTCTTAATTCTTAACTCTTAATTCTTATTTATTTTGTACCTTTGCACCTAATTAATAATATATAAGGCTTATGCAGACCAATTGTCACATGTCAGTGCTAGTGCACGAACAAGCAAAAAAATATGGTGATCGTGAAATGCTGATTTATCAGGATTTCAGCGGGAAGGAATGGAAGTCACTTTCCTGGAACAAAGTGTCTGCCATGGTGATGCAGGTATCTAACGCTCTATTAAACCTGGGTGTGAAGGTACAAGAGAACATCGGTATTTTTGCACAGAACTGCGTGCAGTACCTCCAATGTGACTTCGGTGCATGGGGCATCAGGGCTGTCACGATTCCGTTCTATGCTACCAGTTCGGAACAACAGATCCAGTTCATGGTCAACGATGCCAAAATCCGCTTCCTGTTCGTGGGAGAACAGGAGCAATACGACAAGGCACGCCGCATCGTTTCACTCTGCCCCACACTGGAGCGTATCATTATATTTGACCCTTTGGTAAAAATCTCGTCACACGACCCTAATGCCCTCTATTTCAGCGACTTCCTAAAGTTGGGAGAAAACCTGCCACGGCAGACTGAATTGGAAAAGCTACAACAGGAAGCATCCTTCGACGATATTGCCAATATCCTCTACACCAGTGGCACTACGGGCGACTCCAAGGGTGTCATCCTGACCCACGGTCAGTTCCATGCCGCTTTTGACACCAACGGCAGATGCGTGCCCGTTACTGAGAAAGACCGAGTGATGAATTTCCTGCCCTACACACATATCTTCGAGCGCGGCTGGGCTATTCTCAGCCTGACCATGGGTGCCACCATGATAGTCAACACCTATCCGCTACAAGTACAGCAGTCCATGCGTGAGACCCACCCGACCTGTATGTCGGCAGTACCGCGTTTTTGGGAAAAAGTCTACATGGGAGTCATGGACAAGATTGACCATGCCAATCCCATAGAGCGGAAACTCTTCAGCCATGCGCTCAAAGTGGGACGCAAGCACAATATTGAATACCTGAGCCTCGGCAAAAAACCTCCTATGGCACTGCACTTGGAGTACGAGATGCTGAACCGTACCGTATTCTCACTGGTCCGCAAGGAATTGGGTCTGGAGAATGCTCACTTTTTCCCCACAGCAGGAGCTGCCGTCAGTGCACATGTGGAAGAATTTGTCCATTCCATCGGCCTCAACATGATAGTCGGCTATGGACTGACCGAATCGTTGGCTACCGTTTCTTGCGACCACCTGGGCGAGCCTTATACAATAGGTAGCGTCGGGCATCCTATTGACACCATCGACATCAAAATCAGCGAGGAAGGAGAAATCCTGCTGAAGGGTCCCACTATCACCATCGGCTACTACAACCGCGAAGACCTGACTAAGCAATCATTCACGGAAGACGGATACTTCAAAACCGGCGATGCAGGCTACATGAAGGATGGTGAACTCTTCCTCACAGAGCGTATCAAAGACTTGTTCAAGACGTCTAACGGCAAATATATTGCCCCACAGATGATAGAATCCAAGCTGCTGGTTGACAAGTTCATTGACCAGATAGCCATCATTGCCGACCAGCGTAAATTCGTATCGGCACTCATCATCCCCGTCTATTCCCTTTTGGAAGAATACGCACGAGAGCACCATATCCCCTTCAATACCCGCGAAGAGCTTTGCGCAAATCAGCAAATCATCGACATGATGAAGGAACGTATCGACACCCTGCAGCAGCAATTGGCTCACTATGAACAAGTAAAGCGATTCACGCTGCTGCCCCATCATCTCTCCATGGAAAAGGGTGAGCTCACCAATACACTGAAAATCCGCCGTCGAGTTCTCAACGAGAACTACAAGGCAGAAATTGAAAAGATGTACGAATAATGATCACAAGCGACCAACTGAAAGACGTCCTGGATAGAGCTGACAAACTGAAGCACTATCTGAAGATTGACGAGAAAAAGATTGAATTCGAGGAGGAAGACCTCCGTACGCAGGCCCCAGACTTCTGGGAAGACCAGAAGCGAGCCGAAGAGCAGATGAAAAAAGTCAAATCCATCAAGAAATGGCTTGACGGTTTTCAAGATGTTCGTACTGCTGCCGACGAACTCCAGTTAGCTTTCGACTTCTTTAAAGAAGAAATGGTCACCGAGGCCGAAGTCGACGAAAACTACCAAAAAGCCATCAAAGCCATTGAGGCACTGGAACTGAAGAATATGCTGCGCCAGAAGGAAGACCCCATGGATGCCGTACTCAAAATCAACTCCGGTGCCGGTGGCACAGAGAGTCAGGACTGGGCGTCCATGCTCATGCGTATGTATCAGCGCTGGGCAGAAGCCCATGGCTACAAAGTCAGCATCTCCAACCTGCAGGACGGCGACGAAGCCGGCATCAAGAGTGTTACCATGCAGATTGAAGGTGGCGAATTTGCATACGGCTACCTGAAATCAGAGAATGGCGTACACCGCCTGGTACGTGTGTCACCCTTCAATGCACAAGGCAAGCGTATGACGAGCTTCGCATCCGTTTTCGTCTCTCCACTGGTCGACGACACGATCGAAGTATATGTAGACCCCGCCAAGTTGTCATGGGACACTTTCCGCTCAAGTGGTGCCGGCGGTCAGAACGTCAACAAGGTAGAGTCGGGTGTTCGTCTGCGTTACTGGTATACCGACCCCGATACTGGCGAGGAGGAGGAAATCCTCATCGAGAATACCGAAACGCGCGACCAGCCCAAAAACAAAGAACGTGCCATGGCTCTGCTGCGCTCTCAACTCTATGACCGAGCCATGCAGAAGCGCTTAGAGGCCCAGGCCAAGATTGAAGCTGGTAAGAAAAAGATAGAATGGGGCAGCCAGATTCGCTCTTATGTCTTTGACGACCGCCGCGTCAAGGACCATCGCACCAACTACCAGACATCTGATGTAGATGGTGTCATGGACGGCAAAATAGACGATTTCATCAAGGCATACCTCATGGAATTCCCTGTCACAGATGAAGATTAAAAATTGAACTATAAACATTAAATATGATGAAAAAGAAAAACAATGCAAAGCGTGAAGCCTACGCTAAGAAACAGGAAGAGCAAGGCAAGAAAGTGGTAACATGGATTTTCGGCGGACTGATAGTCCTTGCCGTCATCTATCTCATCTGGACCATTACAATGATGTCGTAATGGCACTGGAGATAGAACGCAAATTCCTCGTGCTTGACGACTCGTACAAGCACGAGGCTTTCTCTTCCAGTCACATTCGCCAGGGTTATATCTGCAGCGAACGGGGACGCACAGTGCGTATTCGCATCAGGGACAGCAAAGCCTACATCACCATCAAGGGCCCTTCACTTGACGGTGGGCTTTCACGTTATGAGTTTGAACAGGAAATTCCTCTTGCCGATGCCGAGCATTTACTGCTGCTCTGCGAACCCATCATCATTGACAAAACCCGCTGGTTGGTCAAGAGCGGTGAGCATACCTTTGAAGTCGACGAGTTCCACGGAGAAAACGAAGGCTTAGTCATGGCAGAAGTAGAACTGAACAACACCCAAGACACCCCCAAAATCCCCCATTTCATCGGTCAGGAGGTCACAGGTGACCGCCGATACTACAACTCTCAACTGCGCCGCAATCCTTATCAATCGTGGAAGGACAAGCAGTGAAAGTGTGGTTCAACGTTTTCTTTTGAACCATAACTGATACATCAGCAACCCTATCAGTGCACCAAGAGTAACACCCATGGTATTGGCAGCTAAGTCCAGCCAGTCGCCATTCCTGTGACCGAAGGTACAATACTCCTGCAGCAGTTCCAAGAGACCACTCATCAGGGCTGGGCAAAGCCATGCATAGAAGAAGAGTTTCTCGCCATCAAGTATCTGATGGTTCCGCAGATATTCCCACCAAATGACACTGCAAGTACCGCCATACATCACCAAATGGGTCCACTTGTCTATAAACTCCACTTGATCAAAAGGAGTCTCTGGGAAAAACGGCATCAGAGACAATATCCATATCAGCACAACACATAGAATGGAAAGGGGGTATCTGCTAACAAAATGTACTATTTTCGACATAATTAATATCTATTTTAGTGCAAAAATACGAAATAATTATCATTCTGTATGATGATTTATGATTAATTTTGTATTTTTGCATGCAGATATGAGAAAAATAGAAATGGCAAAATTGGAAAGAGCAAATTTTGGAAGCCGCTTAGGCGTGATATTAGCAACAGCTGGTTCTGCAGTAGGATTGGGTAACGTTTGGCGTTTTCCTTATATGGCTGGTGAAAACGGCGGAGCAGTATTTATTATCATTTATATTTTGTGTGTGCTATTGCTGGGAATACCCTGCATGATTAGCGAATTCATCGTAGGCCGCTTTGGGCGGTCCAACACGGCACGCGCCTTTTCAAAAATGGCAAGCGGCGGTCCGTGGTCCATCATCGGTTACATGGGCGTTTTGACAGGATTTCTCATCACGGGCTACTATGCTGTAGTGGCAGGATGGTGCATGCAGTACATCTGGGCTTCACTGATAGGACATATGCAAGGCACACCAACATACTTCCAAACCTATTTTGCCGAATTGTCTACCGATCCCGTGAAGCCTGTGTTGTGGACAGCTATCATCTTGGGAATCACCTACTTGATAATTGAACACGGAGTACGCGACGGCATTGAGAAGGCATCAAAACTCATGATGCCCACCCTCTTTATTCTCTTGCTTGTCATCGTGGGAGCGTCATGTATGCTGCCCAATGCCGATAAAGGCATCGAATTTCTGTTCAAACCTGATATCACCAAGATAAACGGTGATGTCTTTCTGGCAGCATTGGGACAATCCTTCTACTCGCTGAGCATAGCCATGGGATGTCTTTGCACCTATGCCAGCTACTTCTCGAAACACACCAACCTGACCAATTCTGCCATTCAGATAGGTGTCATTGATGCTTTTGTAGCCATTTTATCGGGCTTGATGATATTCCCGGCAGCCTTCTCCGTAGGTGTCAATCCGGACTCGGGACCCTCATTGATTTTCATCACCCTGCCCAACGTGTTTGCCCAGGCTTTCGGCTCTTGGCCGATGTTAGGCTATATCATCTCCCTACTGTTTTTCATCCTGCTGACACTGGCGGCTCTGACCTCGCTGATGTCACTGCACGAAGTGTCTACGGCTTTTCTCCACGAAGAGTTGGTCATTACCCGTAAGAAGGCAGCCCTGATTGTTACCATCACGGCAACCATCATTGGTGCCCTGTGCTCCCTTTCATTAGGAGCTGTCGATGTAATGGTGGTTTTTGGTAAATCATTGTTTGACTGGTTTGACTTTATTACCGGTCAGATATTCCTGCCCATTGTAGGCTTCCTGACTTGTGTCTTTATAGGCTGGTTTGTTCCTCACAAGATTGTTCGAGATGAGTTTACCAACTGGGGAAGGGTCCGCGGCCGTTTCTTCCATCTCTATATCTTCCTTGTGAAATACGTTTGCCCATTGGCAATCTTGTTCATCTTCTTACATCAGTTTGGCTTATTAAAATAACATATGAGCAATCATAGAGGAAACTTCGGAAGCCGAATAGGTATCGTATTGGCTACAGCCGGTTCTGCTGTAGGTCTGGGCAATGTATGGCGATTCCCATACATGGTTGGTGAGAATGGCGGAGCAGCCTTTATCCTGATATACTTTGCCTGTATCATGATACTGGGTATCCCCGGCATGCTGAGCGAATTCATTGTCGGCAGACATGGGCAGGCTAATGCGGCTGCTTCCTACGACAAACTGTCTAACGGCCATCCCTGGAAGTTGGTTGGCTATCTGGGCATGCTTACTTCTACTATCATTCTTGGTTTTTATGCTGTGGTAGCAGGATGGTGCCTGCAATATCTGTTTGCCTCTATTGTTGGACAGGTCAATGGCGATGCCGAATATGTCAAAAACTACTTTTTATCGTTCTCCAGTGATGCCTTGAAACCAGTGCTCTGGGGCATCGGCTTTGTACTCATCACCCATGTGGTAGTCATCCGTGGAGTACGCAGTGGAATAGAGCGTGCTTCCAAACTGCTCATGCCCATCTTGTTGCTGTTGCTCATTGTCATCGTCATTGCATCCTGTCTCTTGCCAGGTGCCATGGCTGGAGTCAAATTCCTGTTCATGCCCGATTTCTCCAAGCTTACCAGCAACGTGATGTTGGAGGCTTTGGGACAGGCCTTCTTCTCTCTGTCGCTGGGAACAGCCTGCCTATGCACCTATGCCAGCTATTTCTCTAAGGAAACCAATCTCTTCAATGCTGCAGGACAGATTGCTGTGCTTGATACTTTTATAGCCATCCTTGCCGGACTCATGATTTTCCCTGCTGCCGCCTCGGTGGGAGTCAGTCCGGACAGTGGGCCCTCGCTCATCTTCATTACACTGCCTAACGTATTCCAGCAGGCCTTTGGCTCAATGCCTGTAGTGGGCTACATCATCAGCATCATGTTCTATGCCCTGCTGGTGTTTGCCGCCCTGACCAGCACCATCTCCATGCATGAAATCGGTACGGCCTTATTTACAGAAGAGTTGCATCTTCCACGCCAAAAAGCAGCATGGGTACTGACCACTGTGGCTTCTGTCCTCTGCGTATTCTGTGCCCTTTCTGTCGGGGCTTATGACATCAAACTGGCAGGCTTGTCACTAATGGACTTCTGCGACCAGCTTACAGCCAACTTCATGCTTCCGTTAGGTGGAATGCTTACCTGCCTGTTTGTTGGCTGGTATGTCCCCAAACAATTGGTTTTTGACGAGTTCACCAATCAAGGCTCACTCAGCAGCCGCTTCTTCGGAGTCTATCTCTTTGCGGTGCGTTTCGTTTGTCCTATCTGTATAGCGCTGGTATTCCTTCACCAGCTCGGGGTGATATGAATCGCAACGACCGCAAAGTAGCTACCGCAGCTCTCGCTGTGGGAGTGTTAGCATTGGTAGGTCTGTGGTTGACCAGCAATGATACCGTCATCCCCCAGCCTTCCCGCAAAGCCGACTCCTCTCACTACGCCCCAAAAACTCACCTCTACTATGCCACCCCTTCAACAAAGGCAGAACGTTTTCCCTTTGACCCCAACACCGCCGATTCCACCCAGCTGCTCCGCCTGGGATTGCAGCCCTGGCAGGTACGCAACATCTATAAATACCGTGCACGGGGTGGTATCTATCGCCAAAAGGAGGACTTTGCCCGACTTTACGGTTTGACCGTCAAGCAATATCGCGAGCTGGAACCATACATCCACATTTCCAACGACTACCTGCCAGCTTCTACCTTGGTGGGAGACAGAACGAAAAAGCAAGACAGGACCAAGGAGGACAATAAGACATATGAACGAGATACGGTACGTTTTCCCATCAAAATCAAAGAAGGTGAACACATTGTCCTTAATCATGCCGACACGGCACAACTGAAGAAAGTGCCTGGCATAGGTAGTTATTACGCCAGGGAAATCCTGCGATATGGCAAGTGGTTGGGAGGCTATGTCCATATAGACCAGTTAGACGAGATTAAAGGTTTCCCTCAGGAGGCTAAAAAGTATTTTGTCATCCAGAGTGCTTCGCCTAAGAAACTGAATGTCAATCGCTTGTCGCTGGCTGAATTGCGCCGACATCCATACATTAACTATTATCAAGCCAAAGCTATCACGGACTATCGCCGGTTGCACGGACCGCTCAAGAGTCTTGACGACCTCAGTCTTTCTTCCGACTTTCCTCCCCAAGCCATAGAACGGTTGAAGCCCTACGTTGAATTTTAGCGTCAAAAACGTTAAAAAAAACAAGGCGTCAGCAAATTCTTTCTTCTTCTTTCTTTTTTGTACTCTAAAATCGTTAACTTTGTCACTCGATATGGACTATACTCTGAATTGCAACGGACGACTGCTGAGCCTGAAGGAACCACAGGTCATGGGTATTATGAACGTGACGCCCGACTCTTTCTATGCCAACAGCCGGCAGCAGACGGAAGAAGAGATAGCCCGTCGGACTGAAGAGATTCTTGCTCAGGGAGGCAGCATCATCGATATCGGAGCCTGTTCTACACGTCCCGGCAGTAAGCCCGCCAGTGAAGCAGAAGAGGCTGAGAGGCTTCGGTATGCATTAGCCTTTGTACGCCGCGAAGCTCCTCAAGCCATCATCAGCATCGACACCTTCCGTCCCCGTATAGCGCGCATGGCTGTTGAGGAGTTTGGAGCAGACATCATCAACGATGTGAAAGGAACCATAGACATGCAACGCATGGTGGCACAACTACGCGTACCATATATATATATGTCTGACAAGGCTACCATGCATGACATCTTGCTTGATTGCGCTGAGACTACCGACCGTCTGCGCTCCTTGGGACAAAAAGACATTGTTCTTGACCCTGGCTTTGGCTTTGGCAAGACGTTAGAGCAAAACTACAAGGTCATGAACGAACTGGAACGCATGCAGATGACCAGGCTCCCCATATTGGTAGGCATCTCACGCAAGTCTATGATTTACCGCCTATTGAATCTTCAACAGGAAGAGGCGCTCAACGGCACTACTGTGCTTAACACCATCGCCCTCCTGAAAGGTGCCAGCATCTTGCGTGTTCATGATGTACGCGAGGCTGTAGAGTGTGTCCACTTAGTGAAGACACTAACAAATCGTAACTAGTAAATCGTCAAATTGTACATAAAGGCTATGTTTTTTGAATTTGGAATCAAAGATATCGTCGACATTGTCCTGGTAGCATTGATGCTGTACTACATCTACCGGCTGATGAAGGAATCACGCTCCCTGAACGTGTTCATGGGCATTATGGTGTTTGTCGTATTGTGGCTGGTTGTTTCGCAGATTCTGCAGATGCGCCTGTTAGGCTCTATCATGGACAAACTGGTGTCTGTAGGAGTTATCGCACTCATCATTCTGTTTCAGGAAGACATACGCAAGTTCCTCTATAACCTTGGTGCCCACCAGCGCATACAAGCCCTGCGACGCCTCTTCTCCAATAGCGACAAGAGACAGAATAGCGAGAAGTTAAAACAGGTCATCATCCCATTGGTCATGTCATGCATGAGCATGAGCAAGAAGAAAGTCGGTGCGCTCATTGTCATCCAGCGAGCAACCCCACTCGACGACATTGTGGCAACAGGCGAGCGCATTGATGCCACTGTCAGCCAGCGGCTCATTGAGAACCTTTTCTTCAAGAACTCACCTTTGCACGACGGTGCCATGGTCATTCACAATCAGCGCATCAAGGCCGCAGGATGCATCCTGCCCGTATCCCACGACCTGAACATCCCCAAGGAACTGGGCCTGCGCCACCGTGCAGCTCTGGGCATTACCCATGAGAGCGACTGTATAGCCATTGTGGTCTCTGAGGAAACTGGCAGCATCTCAGTGGCTATACGCAGCGAGTTCCAGCTCAGGCTGTCGGCAGAAAAACTGGAAAGTATCCTAACCAGGGAAATGGCATAAAGAATCTTTAAAAGTGAAGAGCGAAGAGTTAAGAATTAAGAAAAAAATATCATGCCACGGAATTTTCTTAAATCTTCATTCTTCATTCTTAATTAAAATGCGTAACTTTGCAGACAATGTATCTAAAATTTCATTCAATAAAAGAAACAAACTATGGATTTATTAAGTCAAATCGTAGCGCGTGCTAAATCAAACAAGCAGCGTATCGTGCTCCCTGAGGCTGAAGAGGAGCGCACACTTTGTGCAGCTGACCGTGTGTTGGCTGAGGACATGGCAGACATTATTCTGATTGGTAACCCTGCAAAAGTTGCAGCTCTGGCTAAGGAGAAGGGGCTGACCCATATTGACAAGGCTACCCTCATTGACCCCGAGAACTATGAGAAGAGCGAGGAACTGGCTGAGAAGCTGGCTGAGATCCGTAAGTCCAAGGGCATGACTGTCGAGGAAGCCCGTAAACTGTTGAAGAACCCCCTCTATCTGGGTTGTATGATTATCAAGACCGAAGGTGCTGACGGTCAGATCAGTGGCGCTTTGTCTACTACTGGCGACACCCTGCGTCCTGCCCTGCAGATTATCAAGTGTGCTCCAGGCATCAACTGCGTCAGTGGCGGTCTGCTGCTCATCTCTAAGCAAAAGGAGTTTGGCGAGAACGGTGTACTCGTTGTAGCCGATGTGGCTGTAACCCCGATGCCCGATGCTAACCAGCTGGCTCAGTTTGCTGTCTGCACTGCTCAGACAGCCAAGTCGGTAGCAGGCTTCGCTGATCCCCGTGTGGCTATGCTGAGCTTCTCTACCAAGGGTTCTGCCAAGCATGAGGTTTGCGACAAGGTCATTGAAGCAACCCGTCTGGCTAAAGAGATGGATCCCAGCCTGAAGATTGACGGTGAACTGCAGGCAGACGCTGCTTTGGTTCCCTCTGTTGGTGCCAAGAAGGCTCCCGGCTCTGACATTGCCGGCAAGGCTAACGTGCTCGTATTCCCCAACCTCGAGGTTGGTAACATTGGTTACAAGCTCGTACAGCGTCTGGGTGATGCCATTGCCATTGGTCCCATCCTGCAGGGTATCGCACGTCCTGTCAACGACCTTTCTCGCGGTTGTTCTGTAGACGACATCTACTACATGGTAGCTATCACAGCCTGCCAGGCTATGGATGCCAAGAAGTAATTGATAATTGATTGATTATGAAGATATTAGTATTAAACTGTGGTTCGTCCTCTATCAAGTACGCACTATACAACATGGACGACAAGAGTGTGATGACTAGTGGTGGTGCTGAGCGCGTGGGCTTGGACGGTGCATTTGTCAAGGTGAAGCTCGCCAATGGTGAGAAAAAGCAAATCATGCACGACATCCCCGAGCATACCGAAGGTGTGAAGTTCATCTTCTCTCTGCTGACCGATCCCGAGATTGGTGTCATCAAGGACTTGAAGGAGATTGATGCCGTAGGTCACCGCATGGTGCATGGCGGCGAGAAGTTCAACAAGTCAGTCATCCTAACCGACGAGGTGCTCAAGGCCTTCGAAGAGTGTTCTGACCTGGCTCCTCTGCACAACCCTGCCAACCTAAAGGGTGTCAATGCAGTGAAAGAGCTCATGCCCGGTCTGCCTCAGGTAGGTGTCTTTGATACCGCTTTCCACCAGACCATGCCTGCCAAGGCTTATATGTATGCCATTCCCTACGAGTTGTACGAGAAGTACGGTGTACGTCGCTATGGTTTCCACGGAACCTCTCACCGCTATGTCAGCGCTCGTGCCCTGGAGTTTCTGGGTATGAAGGCAGAAGGCACCAAGATGATTACCTGCCACATTGGCAATGGTGGTTCTATTGCTGCTGTGGTTGATGGCAAGTGCGTTGACACCTCAATGGGTCTTACCCCGTTGGAAGGTCTCGTCATGGGTACTCGCTCAGGCGACATCGACGGTGGTGCCGTGACCTTTATCGAGAAGAAACTCGGTTTGGATGCCGATGGCATGTCCAACCTGCTCAACAAGAAGAGCGGTGTTGCCGGTATCACTGGTGGTTCCAGCGATATGCGCGATGTAGAGAACGCAGCCAAGGCAGGCGAAAAGCGTGCACAGCTGGCTCAGGATATGTATTTCTACCGCATCAAGAAGTACATTGGTGCCTATGCAGCTGCTATGGGGGGTGTTGACGTGATTGTCTTCACTGCTGGTGTGGGTGAGAACCAGATCAGCATGCGCTCTGAGGTCTGCAAGGGTCTGGAGTTCCTGGGTGTTAAGTTCGACGAGCAGAAGAACAACATCCGTGGCGAGGAAGCCATCATCTCTGCCGATGATTCAAAAGTCAAGGTTGTAGTCATCCCCACCGACGAGGAACTGATGATTGCCACCGACACCATGAATCTGCTGTAAGCGACTATATGCTTCTACTCATACCCCAGCCCTATTCCGTAAGGCTGGGGTATATATTACCATACAAATAACCATTATGCCCATCCGTTATACACATCAAGAAGAATTATGGAACTCGTGGAGCCACGCGGGTGGCATCGTCATGGGCGTAGCCTTCGGAGTGATATTCCTGGTAATGGCATTCCAAGGGGAGAATCCTTGGATACGACTGGGAGTGTGCCTTTATCTGTTCGGCATGCTGGGCTCCTATGTAGCCTCTACCGTCTACCATTCACTGCCTTTCTACGAACGCACGCACAGGCAGGGGCTAGTAGGTCGTCGCTTCGTGTGGAAAGAACGACTACGCCGTTGGGACCATGCTGCCATCTACTGGCACATTGCAGGCTCCTACTCTCCGCTGACACTCATAGCACTACGCACCCAGGGCTACTGGGGCTGGGGGCTCTTCTCGTTCGTGTGGCTGTGTGCCATTGCAGGCACCATCATCAGCTTTATCCGGCTGAAGGAGCACTCCAACATAGAGACTTTCTGCTTCATCGGCATGGGACTCTCGGTACTGATTGCTTTCAAGCCGCTCATCGACTCCGTCTCCACAGCAGCCGTGATATGGATTATAGCCGAGGGCGTGTGCTACATCACAGGAGCCCTCTTCTACTCCTTTCACCATAAGCGTTATATGCATTCTGTCTTCCACTTCTTCGTCCTCGCAGGAAGCCTCTGTCACATCATCGCCGTTTGGGATGTCCTGATGGAATACTTGTAAATACAATTCCCCTGAATGGCTTTTTTCACTTTTTATACGAAGATTTAGAGCCCCTTAATTTCCAAGACGGCTGTCATGTAGGGATAAAAAAAATCCATAATCTTTGGTATTTCGCTCGATTTGCACTACCTTTGCACCCGAATTTGCAAATTTATAGTATTAATATGGCTTATACACGTATGACTGCTGCCGAAGCTGCAGCACTGATTAAAAACGGCGACAACATCGCCATGAGTGGTTTTACACCCGCTGGTGTAGCCAAGGCAACAACCAAGGAAATGGCAGTAATTGCCGAGGCAGAACATGCTGCCGGCCGCGAGTTCAAAGTGGGTATTTTCACTGGCGCGTCAACCGGTCAGTCAACAGACGGTGTGCTGGCAAATGCACAGGCTATCAAGTATCGTGCCCCCTATACCACCAATCCTGACTTCCGCAAGCACGTCAACCTGGGCGAGATTCCCTACAACGACTTGCACCTGAGCCACATGGCACAGGAGTTGCGCTATGGTTTCTACGGCGATGTAGACTGGGCTATCCTTGAGGTTTGTGACATTGAGGAGGTAGGCAACGACTATCATGTCTACCTGACTGCTGCCGGCGGTATCTCTCCCACGGCAGCCCGTCTGGCTAAGAAGGTCATCCTGGAGCTGAACTCGTTCCACAATCCCAATGCCAAGTTCATCCACGACGTCTATGAGCCATCGGATCCCCCCTACCGCAAGGCTATTCCCATTGAGCATGTAGGCGACCGCATCGGCAAGCCCTATGTATCTATCCCCAAGGACAAGGTGGTTGGTGTCGTTGAGTGCAACATCCCCGACGAGGCTCGTGCCTTCAAGGACTCAGACCCCGTCACAGAGAAGATTGGCTTCCTGACCGCTGAATTCCTCGTTGAGGAGATGCATAAGGGCCGCATTCCCAAGGAGTTCCTGCCCCTGCAGAGTGGTGTGGGCTCAACAGCCAATGCCATCCTCGGTGCATTGGGCGAGGACAAGCATGTGCCCGACTTCAACATCTATACCGAAGTCATTCAGAACTCAGTCATCGAGATGATGCTCACGGGTCGTGTAAAGGACGCTTCTGCCTGCTCACTGACCGTCAGCAACGAGTGTCTGATGGATGTCTATGACAACATGGACTACATGAAGCAGCACCTGACCCTCCGCCAGAGTGAGATTTCCAACTCACCGGAGATTATCCGCCGACTGGGTGTCATTGCCATCAATACTGCCATCGAGGCCGACCTCTATGGCAATGTGAACTCCACCCACATCAGTGGTGTGAAGATGATGAACGGTATCGGTGGTTCAGGCGACTTCATCCGCAATGCCTACCTCAGCATCTTTACTTGCCCGTCAGTGGCTAAGGGCGGTGTCATCTCGTCGATTGTTCCCTTTGTCAGCCATCAGGACTCATCGGAGCACGATGTCAACATCATCGTCACCGAACAGGGTATTGCCGACCTGCGCGGCAAGTCGCCCGCACAGCGTGCCGAGCTGATTATCGAGAACTGTGCTCATCCCGACTACAAGCAGCTGCTGTGGGACTACCTGAAGATCTCGAAGATGGGTCAGACCCGTCACAACCTGCCCGCTGCCTTCGCCATGCACGACACCTTGGCTCGCAAGGGTGACATGAAGCTGACGGACTTCGCAGAATATGTGAAATAAAAAAAAACGAAACACGAACAAAGAAAGGCATCCCGTCGCGGATGCCTTTCTTGTTGGTCTTAAAGAGGATAATCCTCAAAAGCATAAAGCACGGTGGAGAGATAGCGCTCGCCTGTATCGGGCAACAGGACGACTATCTTCTTACCCTTGTTCTCCGGACGCTTAGCCACCTGAATGGCAGCGAAAAGAGCTGCACCTGCAGAGATACCTACCAGCAGACCTTCGGACTGTGCTATCTCACGACCTGTGCGGATGGCATCGTCGTTCTCTACGTCAAAGACCTCGTCAATCACGTCAGAGTTATAGGTCTTGGGAATGAATCCTGCACCAATGCCCTGAATCTTGTGGGGACCGCTGGGCTGTCCGTTCAGGACCGCACTCGACTTAGGCTCAACGGCAATGATCTTCACGTTGGGGTTCTGCTCCTTCAGATACTTACCTGTGCCACTAATCGTACCACCTGTACCTACACCACCCACGAAGATGTCTACCTGACCGTCGGTGTCGCGCCAGATTTCAGGACCTGTGGTCTCATAGTGCTTGGCGGGGTTGGCGGCATTCTCGAACTGCTGCAGAATCACAGCTCCAGGAATGGAGTCGCGCAGTTCCTCAGCAGCGCGGATGGCACCTGGCATGCCGTCTTTACCAGAAGTGAGTCGAACCTCGGCACCATAGGCCTTCACGAGATTACGACGCTCAACACTCATGGTTTCAGGCATGGTAAGGATAAGATGGTAGCCCTTGACGGCAGATACCAGAGCCAGTCCTACGCCCGTATTTCCGCTGGTGGGTTCGATGATGGTGGCGCCAGGCTTCAGAATACCCTTGGCCTCTGCATCCTCGATCATCGCCAATGCGATACGATCCTTCACGCTGCCGCCAGGATTAAAGAACTCTACTTTGGCAATGACTGGGGTCTCAAGCCCCTTTGCCTGTGAATACTTGTTGAGCTCCAGAAGTGGAGTGTTACCGATGAGCTCGGTCAGCTGTTTTGCAATCTTTGTCATAATCTTATCCTTTATATAATATTAATAATGTAATCACAGCGCAAAGGTACGGCGTTTTTCCCATACCGACAATACCGCAGGCATGTTATTCGCATACCACAAATGTGGTATTTTGCTATAAATCGTGATTGACCATCGTGGTTACGCAGGAGTCCGACCATACATTCTCTGCCGTTTCCACCATGTCTATAATCGTATAGATAGGCAAGATGACACCCAAGATGGCGACAGGGGCGCCTACGCCTGACATCAGCGAGAAGGTGAGAAAATAGCACCCCATGGGCACACCCGCATTGCCGACAGCAGAGATGACGGAGATGAATATCCACAAGACAATGGTTGTCCATGTGAGCGGAGTGCCGCCATTCTGCATCACAAAGAGAGAGGTGACGAGGATAAAGGCAGCACAGCCGTTCATATTGATCGTAGTACAGATGGGCAGCACGAAGCGGGTGATATTCTTCTTGATGCCCAGTCGGTCCTCGGCAGTCTCCATCGTCACAGGCAGGGTGGCGGCACTACTCTTGGTGAAGAGCGCCATCAGCACGGCAGGCATCATACTCCCCAGCACATGGATGGGGTTCAGCCCGCGTGCCAGGAGGAACAGCGGCAGTACGACGAAGAACTGTATCACATTACCGCCCAAGACCACTAATACATACTTGCCAATAGAATCAGCCACGATGCCTGCAGATACCTGTGCTGACAACTGTGCCGAGAAAGCCACGATGCCAAGGGGCAGCGTCCAGATGAGCCAACGAATCAACAGGAAGAGCAACTCCTGAAGCCCCAGCAGTCCCTTAACGATGACAGACTTGTTTTCTGAATCCGGCAACTTCGACAGTCCGATGCCTATGGCAAAAGCTAGGAGTAGCAGCGAGAGCACATTGCC
Source organism: uncultured Prevotellaceae bacterium (assembly GCA_900318795.1). Lineage (GTDB taxonomy): Bacteria > Bacteroidota > Bacteroidia > Bacteroidales > Bacteroidaceae > Prevotella. The sequence goes on from ONLU01000010.1 coordinate 58,990, forward strand.
CTCGAGGAATGGCTTGACGATATTGTTGGGGACGAGGCTAAGCAGATGGTCACTATAGCTCACAGCAGGTCCTTGTACAGCAGCCTCCCCACCCTGTCCGATAAGCTCAGCAGGCAGATTGCCAGGAGCTATCAGCACATAGAGAAGGGCTCCTACAGTTGCTGCAGCGATGGTGGTGAGCAGGGTGTAGGTCAGTGTGCGGCCGAATATCTTGCCAGAACCCTTCGAACCGAAGATGGCAAACGTTGTTATCACAGCCAGCACGATGGTTGGTACCGCCAGCAACTGGAACAGCCGTGTATAGACCGTCGCCACGAAATTCATCACCTCGTCGAGCCATCCGATGCCCAGCAATCCTAACAGGGCACCCGCAAGGAGTGCCCCAATCCATATCAATGTTCTTTTCATCGCTGCAAAGATAGGAATTTTTTTTTTATTTCTTGTGCGTTTGTCGCCAAGTATGTATATAATCTACCAGTTTTCTCAGCAATTCCTGGTCAACATCGTTGAAGACTGAGTCGTCTGCACCGAAGATGAAGTTGGCTGGTGCGTCCTTCAGAATCTCGTCCACCTCAGCCTTCAATGCTGTAAGATTTCCCTCCTTCAATGCCTGACTGCGATTGTTGAGACCTCCCAAAACGGGGCGACGAAACAGTTTGCTGATGTCTGCAAGACTGAGTCCCTTGCCTTCCCAGTTGTGGAGAGGTGGATTGATGATGCTGCCGGGATAGTCAAGATAGTCGTCAAAGGTCTTGGTGGTAAAATGACCACCACTTTCGCAGATGTGAAGGATATTAAAAGGTGCGACCTCAGCAGCTACGTCACTGAGTTGACGGTCGTAGGGCTTGAGAACATCAACAAACACACCACCACCGAACTCCTCCAGGTCGTCACCCTGACTGGAGATGTAGAATCCGTCAGCACCTGCCTTACGCGCTTCGCGGATGTAATAGACCAGGCTTTTGGTGACGGCCTCCAGAGCCGGTTTGATAGCCTTGGGGTCTTGCTTGATGATTTCAACGATGCGGCGGCGGCCGTCACGGTCACTTGACAGTTGGGCTCCTGCCGTCTGAATGAGAACGCGAAGGGGAGAGAACACCGTCGGAATAATGAGTGCCTCATGTCCCAACTCATGCTTGAGCTGACGAATCACATTCAGTTGCTCCTCCCATGTTTCGGGAGCAAAAGACTTGATGTTCTTCCAGTCTTTCTTGCTGCTGACAGCCTGGATTTCCGGGAAGTATTCATACTTGACATTGACGAAGTCCACATGGGTCGTCTTATACCAGTCTATGTGTGACTGCACGGCCTTCTGACCTGTCTTGTCCTTGAAGTGGATGTTGAAGAATACCGGCACATAATCGTTGGCGCGACTTTGGTCCAGTACTTGCCACAGCAGCTCTCGCTTATTGTAATCGCTTGAGGTTTGTGCCACACTATGGGTTGCTGACACGGATGCAACGGCGGCGATGAGCAGCGAGTTGCGGAGGATGTCTAATACTTGCTTTTTCATAATTCTTCTATTTTTTAATGGTTACTTTTTCTTCATGTTTGTTTCTTCATATTTGACTATTTCCATCCCAGTGCACTGTATGGATCGCCCGTAGTTTCACCGGCATATCCCCAGTTCTGTTGTAAGTTGGGATTGAGCACTATCTGCGTCTCAGGGACGGGCAGATAATAGTTGCGGGTAGAGATGTTCTTGTATTTCAAATCGTCGGCAGGAACTTTCTCCTTGATGGTCTTTACCAGAATGTGCCAGCGCTTCAGGTCAAACCAGCGATTACCTTCAGTGACGAACTCGCGGTAACGCTCATCTTGTACGGCTTGACGGAATTGTTCCTTGGAAAGTCCGGACAGTTCGAGGGGAGTGCCGTTGGAAGGCTTCTCCTGCAGACTGCTATACGGATTCCAATAGGCACGGCGGCGGATGGCGTTCAATGCTTCATAGGCGGACGTCGTAGGACCGTTCAGCTCGTTCTCAGCCTCGGCCTTGACCAGCAGCACCTCTGCATAGCGCAATACCGACGAACTGGTGTTCTGTCCAGAGATGTATGGAGCACTTTCGTTTGCCATGTATAACGTGTCGATATACTTGCGGAAACGAAGACGGTCGAAGTCGAAATACTTTCCTTTGGACGGGTCGAACAGTCGCAGTGTGACAGAGGCATCACGGCGCTGGTCGTGGGCGTCAAACTCGTAGTAAAGGTTATTGTTGATGGCAGCTATGACGGGCAGCTTGTTGTTGTCGAAGCCTGTCGAGAACACACAGTGTCCCGTGACATTCCTGTTGACGCCGAACTTATGCTCAACGGTGAAGATCAACTCCGGACCTTCTTTCTTGTCGAGTGACCAGTTGTCGATAAACTTGTCCACCAACTTGTACCTGCCGGAACTGATCACCTTATTGGCTGCTTCTATGGCTTTCTGGTATAATTCTGCCTGATGGGCCTTCGAGTATTCCGAATCTGTCTGTGCCCAGGTGATATATACTTTGGAGAGCAATCCCGATGCTGCTTGCGATGAAGCCTCACTGCTCAGTTTGGGAAAATCGACACTGATAGCCTCTGCTGCTGTCAGGTCTTCTGCTATCTGCTGGTAAACCTCGTCTTTGCTGGTACGGGGAGCTCCTTCACCCTCTCCGTCGTGCAACACCAAGGGGACATCGCCAAACAGACGGACGAGGTCGAAATAGTATAATGCACGAAGAAATTTGGCTGAACCGATATAGTTATTGCGGACCTGTGCTGACAATTGTTGGCTGTTGCTGACTTTTTCTATCAGGATGTTGGCACGGTTAATAGCCTTATACCGATAGAGCCAAGCTGTCTCTACGAAAGCATTGGTAGGTGTTATGGCAAAGTCGCCAATCTCTGTGATGGCAGCACTGTTGGCAGTACCTCTTCGGGCATACTCACTCTGCAGGTCGTTCAGGAAGATAAGCTCATCGTTCCAGGGACCATTCATGCTGCCGTCAGTCAATACTTGGTAGACTCCGTTCAGGGCAACCTTGATGTCCGATTCGTTCTGATAGAAATTATCCTTGTCAATGGTGCTGATGGACGACTGGTCGAGGTCGGTGCAACTTGTAAGAAACAATGTTGCCGCAGCGATATATGTATAGATATTCTTTTTCATAGCTAAAGTGTAATGTTAATGCCTAATACGATTGATTTTGAAGTGGGGTAGGTAGCCATGTCTATACCTTGATAGAGTGCACTTTGCTCGCTGGCTCCATTGCGGCCGCCCTCAGGATCATAACCTGAATAGTTCGTGATGGTAAAGAAGTTCTGCAACGAGAGATATAAACGCAGACGGGCATCACGCGTCACTTGCGGAACCGGAAGTGTGTAGCCCAACTGGATGTTCTTTACTCTCAGATAACTGGCATTTTCCACATACCGGCTGTCTGACACTACCGTCAGGTCGTTGCTGGCTTTCTGTATCTCGTTCGAGGGATGGGTCGGTGTCCAGCGGTCTGCCACAATAGCCAGGCTGTTATAGTATGTGGAACCTTTAGTTAGCCGAGTGGCAAGACCGTTGTAGAGCTTGTTGCCATACGAACCGGCAATGTTGACCAGCAGGTCCCACTGCTTATAGCGTAGTGTGGTGCTCAGTCCGTAAGTGAACTTCGGCTGTGCATTGCCCAGTGTGGTCTGGTCTTCTGTGTTTACCACACCATCGCCATTCACATCCTCGTAGTAAGGATTGCCTGGCTCCAACTTATTGATGGTTTGCGGAGTCAGCGTTGCGGCCTGTTCTTCTGACTGCACGATTCCCTTGAACTTATAGCCATAGAAAGTTCCCAGAGGTTCACCGACGGCAACAATCAGTGGTGAGATATAGCCCAGTGTAGCTCCACCGATGCTGGGGATGATGGACGAGGCCTGTCCCAGTGAGGTCACTTCATTCTTGTTATGGGCTATGTTCGCATTCACGTTCCATTTCCAGTCTTTGTGGTCAATGATCACACCTGCTACTTCCAGTTCGATACCCTTGTTCGTAACGGAACCTATGTTACGGAGGGAGGTGGCATATCCCGTGACGCCTTCAACGGGAACTTGCAGCAGCAGGTCGGTGGTCTTCTTATAGTAGGCATCAAGTGTGACATTCAACCTGTTCTGGAAGAAACCGCTGCTGATACCCACATTGTAGGAAGCTGTCTTCTCCCACTTCAAGTCTGGGTTGGCTTTGTTGACTATATAGTAGGCTACCGTTTCTTGTCCGTTATAGATGAACGGCAGTTCGGTGGGCGACACGGTGGCTGCAAACTGGTAGTCGCCAATTTCCTGATTACCGACGATACCTGCCGATAGACGGAGCTGCAGATAGTCCACCTGCTTGCCCAGGTGAATGAACTTCTCCTTGTCGATGTTCCAGGAGAAACCGGCTGAGGGGAACCAGCCCCATTTGTGGTTTTCTGCAAAGCGACTGCTGCCGTCTGCTCGAAGGGTCAACGAGGCATTGTAGCGTGAGTCAAAGGAATAGTTCACACGTCCCAGCACCGATTGCAGGGTACTGATGACTTTTTCGCTGGTTGAACGGTAGAGATCGCTGCCGGCCGAGAGATTGTCATAGCCTGTGGCGTCGTTGGCAAAATTGCGGACGGTGGTGGCAAAACCGCTACGGTCTGTGCGCTGAGTGGTATAGCCTGCCAGCAGATTGAGGTGGTGCAGACGGCTGAAGGTGTTGTCATAACTGGCAGTAAACTCAGCCTGCCATACGTTGGTGCGGTTTTCGCCCACGGAGGCTACACCGCTATGCTCTAGTCCTGTGGTGGTGTACGATGGCGAATAGTTGTTCTGCTTCGTATTCGACAGGTCTGCACCGATGTTGGCTTTCAATTTCAATGACTTGATGACTTCCCACTCGGCAAAGGCATTGGCTATCAGTCGTGTGTTGCTGGTTGAGGTCTTGATGTTGTAAAGGTCTGATATAGGGTTACCCACCACGGTTTCTCCATTGCGGACGAACAGGTCCTGGCTGACGGGAGTCTGTGAGTAGTTAAACGAACCATCTGCTAGATAAATGGGCTGTGTCTGTGGAGTGATCAAGGCCGACATCCAACTGTTGGCTGCCCACTTGGCTGTTTGTCCCGAATTGCCGTGATCGACATTGCGCAGTCCTTCCAGATTGCTGTAGGCTCCAGTGGCATTGACGCCCACCAGTAGGTTCTTCAGCACATTGCGCTCATAGTTGATGCGACCGGTGTAGCGCTTCAGGTCCGTTCCGACGATGATGCCCTGCTGGTTCTTGTATCCCCCACTGATGGTATATCGCGAAATCTCGTCACCACCGGTGAAACTGATCTGGTGCTCCTGCGTGAATGCTGTCTTCAGGGCTGCATCCTGCCAGTCGTAGGAGGCTGTAGGGGCAGGAAGTGGGGCATTGGGATTCAGCTCATTATACAGGTCGGTAAACTGTTGGGCATTGAGGAAGTCGAGTGTCTTGGCTGCATGACTCCAACCGAATGTTCCCGTGTAGCTGATGTTGTTCCGTCCGTGCGATCCTTTCTTGGTGGTGATGATAATGACACCATTGGCGCCGCGTGTGCCATAAATGGCTGTGGCTGATACGTCTTTCAGCACTTCAACGCTCTCAATGTCATTAGGATTCAGAAATGCCAAGGGGTCAAGGGCGGCGTCACTGCCGGAAGCACCAGTCGAAGTGGAGGCTACGTCGTTGTAGACGATGAGTCCGTCGATGACGTACAGGGGCTCATTGCCTCCGGTGATACTGTTGCCGCCCCTGATGCGGATGTTGCTGGTGGCACCAGGCTGACCGGAGCTGACTGAGATGTTGAGACCTGCCACGGCTCCTTGCAGGGCACTCTCGACAGAACCCAGTGACTGGCTCAGCAAGTCCTTGCTGACACTCGAGATGCTACTGGTCAGTTCCAGGCGCTTCTGTGTACCATAGCCTACCACCACCACTTCATCCAGTCTGCTGGAGTTGTCTATCAGGGTAATCTCTACTGGCTCCTCGAAGTCATAGACATCGACATCCAGCGGACGATAGCCTACATATTCTACTCTCAAGGTCAGCGGAGCCTCTTTCTGGGTTTGCAGCGAGAAGTTTCCGTCTATATCCGTCACGACACCCTTGCCGTTTTCGCTCTTCACAATGACCGATGCACCAATGAGCGCCTCACCGCTACGAGCATCCTTGATATGTCCCGTGATCAGCCCTTGTGCCAAGGCATAGAGGGGGCTGACTGCAACAAGTGTTGCAATAAATAATCTCTTTACCATAAGTCTGTGTCCTTTCTTACTTTTGAGCGGTAAGGGTGGTCTTGACCTTACTGATCTGTTCTTGTGTCTCGAGCACCCACTGCAGGAAATGGTTGATGGCATCGTCATTCTGATTATAGCTTATGCCGATTTTCTCGACGGCTACCTCTGATATCTTACCATTCTCCAAGATGAAGATCAGATCGTCGAGGGTAGCCTTGTCTGAGAAGTTCTCTTCGATGTTCTTCTTGACATCAAGTCCAATCACGGTCAGGCCGCTCTTGATATGACGACTCTGCAGGTCGAAGATGTTAGGCAGGGTATTGAAAGATACACCTAACGGATCTCTTGTGATGGCAGTGTTCAGGAAAAGGTCGTCGCCGGAGATGCGCTTGCCTCGGAAGTTGCTCGTCTCTTCGCCAAAGTTGTGGGCAAACGAGGAAGCAACGGATGCCGTACTGCTGCCGCTGTAAATCACCAACTTCTCAAACTGCTTGTTTTTCTTTACATCCTCCTCATAGTCATCATTCAGGAAGTAAAGCTGCTTCAGCTTCTTCGAGTTCAGGTGCTTGCCTTCCAGCACTTTGGCGGCTTCGCTGCCACTGGCTGTGATAGGCAGCACGGCGAACTCTCCGAAATAAACAATGGTATGGCTAAAGTCTACGGTCTTTGTGTCTTGATGGTCGAAAACGACATTCAGATCTATGTTACCCTGATTCTGATTACCCTTGGCAATCTGGAACTCTACACCGGGTTGTGTTTTTGCATATTCGGTTATCCACTTTTCTACCAGCGGACGGGCGAAACGCGGTGCTTTCACGTAGCGCACGCTGCTCGCTGTGGTAGCATTCTGCTCAGCCCAAATGTTGCTGATGTTGATACTCAGTAATACTGCTATTGTCAATGCAAGTTTTTTCATATTGTTTCCTTTTTACTTTGTTGATACCTACTATTATATACAATCCTCCCTTCATCGTCATTGCCATCATGTCACAGCAACAACTGTCGTTTGACATCAGTCTACACATTCGCTCTTTCATAACTTCAATCCGTTTAAATTAATATGTTATTTTTGTCTTAAATTTGTTATTTTGTTACTATGTCTTTTTATTTTGCTACTATGTCTTATCGACGGTGCAAAGGTACGGCGATTCCCCCACTCCCACAATCCCATGTGTACGGCATTCGCATACCACATCTGCGGTATTTGCTTGTTTTATTTGGCTTTTTATTCACTAATTCGTATCTTTGCAGCCAAAAAAATACAGAACGATGGCAGCAGACAGTGCAATATTTCGTAGGAATGAGTTGTTGTTGGGCGACAAGACCATGGAGCATATCGCCCAACAGCGGGTAATCATATTTGGCGTAGGCGGTGTCGGGTCGTGGTGTGCCGAGAGCCTGGTGCGCAGCGGCATCCGCCTGTTGACCATCGTAGACAGCGACCGGGTGTGTGTCACCAACATCAATCGCCAGCTGATGGCGACGACGAAGACCGTCGGTCAGGTAAAGGTCGATGCCCTGAAGGAGCGTCTGCTCACCATCAATCCCAAGGCTGAGATTACCGCTCTGCAGCAGGTCTTCTCCGAAGAGACTGCCGACAGCTTCCAGCTCGACAGCTACGATTACATCATCGATGCCATCGACTCGCTGAAAGACAAGGCGACGCTCATACTCCTGGCTTGCAAGACGAAAGCCAGGCTGTTCTCGTCCATGGGTGCAGCACTCAAGCTGGACCCCACACGCATCAAGGTGACGGAGTTCTGGAAGGTCAAGGGCGACCCGCTGGCTCGTGCGCTGAGAAACAGGTTCAAGAAAGACAAGGTGTTCCCCAAGCACAAGTTCCTCTGCATCTATAGCGACGAACTGCTGGTCAACAAAGGCTGTCCCCCAGCAGACGATGAGGTGCCGTCGCCCTTCAACAAACCACAAACCAATGGGTCGCTGGCTCACATCACTGCCATCTTCGGTTTCATGCTGGCAGGTCTTGTCATCCAAGATGCGAGCAACCACCCAACGACTGCATAACAGCTAAACGGACTCCCGTCACAGATGCACTTCCTTGTCTGCCACCTCGCCATTCAGTATTTTGAAGGAGTTCAGGTGGATGCCTTCGTGCAGCGACAGGATGGCATAGCGGATGGTAGGATCGTTAGCCAGCCGGAGGTCTTCTTGCGAGGGGCGCGAGGGCGAGGCTGGATGGCTATGCCAGTTGGCAAGGATTTTCAGCCCCTTACTGCGGGCATACCGCAATGCCGCAAACTGGTCCTTTGGTGCAAACGAGAAATGCTCTGGCGAGTGGTCGATGTTCTCCATCCAATAGTGCTCTGTCACCACATCGCCCTCAGGGCTGGTGGTGCCCAGCAGGTAGCCGCACGTCTCGTTGGGTGCGTCCTGCCGGGCCTGGCTGATTAATTCATTGATGATCTCTTGTGGTATCTTCATCGGTCAGAGTTTAAAATTTAATGCTTCAAGTCGCAAGCGGCCTGCTCGTAATCTATCAGATGGTCGATGGTGGGATTGGCTCCGCAGATGGGGCACGAGTCACGATGACGGACTGGCACCGTGCGGAACTGCATGGTCTTGGCATCAAACGTCAGCAGACGGTTCGTCAGCAGTTCACCAATGCCGGTGAAGTACTTCAGCGTCTCTGCTGCCTGGATGGTGCCCAGCATGCCGGCAATGGCACCCAGCACGCCGGCCTGTGAACAGGTCGGGACGGCACCCACGGGAGGCGGTTCCTTAAACATACAGCGGTAGCAGGCCGTGCCGGGCAGATGGGTAAATGTCTGACCGTTGAAGCGCAGGATGCCACCATGCGAGAAGGGCTTCCCTGCCATCACGCACGCATCGTTGATGAGGAACTTCACGGGGAAGTTGTCCGTACCGTCCACTATGAAGTCGTACTCCCTGATGATGTCGAGTGCGTTCGACGAGTCGAGAAACTGATAGTAGGTTTCTACTTTCACATCGGGGTTGATGGCTTTGATTTTCTCCTCGGCACTCTTCACCTTCGGCACACCCACATCCTTGGTGAAGTGGATGACCTGGCGCTGCAGATTCGAGAGGTCCACGACGTCGGCATCCACGATGCCGATAGTTCCGATGCCTGCTGCGGCGAGGTAGAGCGACACGGGAGCCCCCAGTCCGCCGGCACCCACCACCAGCACACGCGCATTCATGATTTTTTCTTGTCCTTCCACACCCACATCCTTAAGCAGAATATGACGGGAATATCGTTGTATCTGTTCTTCCGTAAAATCTATCATAACTATAAACCTTGTCATCGACCCTTAGGTCAGAGAACTTTGTCATCGACCCTTGGGTCGCTCTGCACCTTTAGGTCAGAGAACCTTGAACTTTGTCATCGACCCTTGGGTCGCTCTGCACCTTTAGGTCAGAGCACCTTTAGGTCAGAGAACTTTGAACCTTGAACCTTGAACTTTGAACTTTTATATCGCTCCTCCTCCCATGAAATACAGGAAATCGACCTTGTCGTCTTCCTTCAGCTGAATACGCTCCCAGTCCTCGCGCTCGGCAAACTCCTCGTTCACCTGCACGCTGACCATTTCCGGGTTTTCTACCAGCAACTGCCTGATCAGTTCACTCACATTGAGCGGCAGGCTTACTTCCTGCGCGTCTCCATTTACATAAATCTTTGCCATAATCGTTTGAGTTTGAATCACGGTGCAAAGGTACGCTGATTTCCTGACTGCGGCAATCCCACAGAGAGGGTAAATCGCATACCATATCAAGGGTATGCAGAATGCCATGATTAGGCGATTGTGGGAGTGCCCAAACTGCCGTACCTTTGCACCGTGATTAAATCACACTGCGAAATCGAACTCAAACATTTTTTATATGGCAGAACAAAAGAAACTAAGCATCATCGCCTTCAGTGGCGATTTCGACAAGCTGACGGCCGTGTTTACATTAGGTACGGGCGCGGCGGCTGTAGGGTACGAGGTGAACATCTTCTTCACCTTCTGGGGCCTCGATGCCATCAAGCGCAAGCAGGGACGCTCGCTGACGGGTGGCAACTGGCTGACCAAGATTTTCGGCTTTATGATGGGTGGACTTCGTGTGGCACCCACCAGCCGCTTCAATTTCCTCGGTGCTGGTCCCAAGATCTTCCGCTACCTGATGCGCAAGAACAATGTGGCAACGCTCGAAGAACTTGTCGAAGCCGCCAAGCTCTTGGGCATTAACCTCTATGCCTGCGAGATGGCTATGCATGTGCTCGGACTGACGAAGGAGGACTTCATTCCCGAGGTGAAGGACGTGCTCGGCGTGGCTTCGTTCCTGAAGCTGAGCGAGGGTGGACAGACATTATTCATATAAATAAAAAATAGGTAAGGATATGGCAACAAAAGTATTAGACATCACGAAGGAGCACTGCCCGATGACCTTCGTCAAGACCAAGATTGAGCTGTCCAGGCTGCAGCCGGGCGACATCCTCGAAGTACTCCTGACTGAGGGCGAACCGCTGGACAACGTGCCGCGCAATGCCCGCGAGCAGGGTTACGACGTGCTCGCCGTGGAGCATGTGGAGGGCTCGACACATCGAGTAACGATTAAAAAGTAAAAAATAAGTATCACATTAAAACTCAAACGATTATGGCAGATTCTAATTTACAGCGCAGTGTGACCACTGCTACCGCCAGAAAACTGGCAACCACCACCAAGACCGCCCCTCAGATGGGCTCCATCACCCCGAGACTACTGCTGAAACTCCTGCCCTGGGTGCAGGTCAGCGGCGGCACGTTCCGCGTAAACCGCACGAAGGTCGAACTCCGCAAGAACGACCGACTGCCCATCCAGTATGTCAACGGCGTACCCTCGTTCACGGCAAAGAACCTGAAAGCCATCCCCCTGTTCTCTGAGTTCGACGACGAGATACTGCACCGACTGGTCAGCTCGTTCGAGGCGAAAGAGGTGGATGTCGACCAGCTCTTCGTCGAGGAGGGCAAGGACAAGCAGCGTTTCTTCATTGTGGCAAGCGGACAGGCTGAGGTCATCAGCAAGGGACCTCACGGCGAGGACCTGCGGATAGCCCTGCTGGGCGACGGCGAATATTTCGGCGAGGCCGACCTGCTGGACGAGCAGGAGTCCACCGTCTCCGTACGTGCCGTCACACCCACCGTCTTCCTCGGTCTGAAACTGAAGGAACTGGTCCGGTTCATCAAGGAGGTTCCCGACTTCCGTGAGACCTTCAACAAGGCCGTCGACAAGCAATTGCGCCTGAAGGCATCAGTCAACGACAACGGCGAGAAGCACATCGACCTGGTGAGCGGGCACGAGGAGGACAACATCATCCCCGAGACCTATATCGACTACGAGGAGAATCCTACGGAGTACTCACTGAACACGCTGCAGACCGTAGTCCGTGTGCATACCCGTGTCAGCGACCTTTACAACAATCCCTACAACCAGCTCGAGGAACAGCTGCGACTCTCCATCGAGAGCATCAAGGAGCGCCAGGAGTGGGAACTCATCAACAACAAGCAGTTCGGACTGCTGGCAGCAGCCAACCCTGCCTACCGCATCACCACACGCTATGGGGCACCCACCCCCGACGACCTCGACGAACTGCTGTCGCTGGTATGGAAGGAACCGGCTTTCTTCATCGCCCATCCTCGTGCCATCGCTGCCTTCGAGCGCGAATGCACCTGGCGCGGCGTGCCGCCTGTCACCACCGACCTCTTCGGCACGAAGGTCATCCTCTGGCGCGGTGTACCCTTGATTCCGTCTGACAAGGTAGAGGTGGAGGGTCAGTATCTGACTGGTCGCGGCGTGGGCACGACGAAGATCATCCTCGTACGTACGGGTGAGCAGAACCAGGGGGTCATCGGCCTTCACCAGAGCGGCATACCGGGCGAGATAGCTCCTTCGCTCTCTGCCCGGCTGATGGGACTCGACAAGTTTGGCGTGGCGTCCTACCTGCTCACGAAATACTTCTCACTGGCAGCCCTCACCGACGATGCCATCGCCGTGCTCGAAAACGTAGAGGTGGGTTATTATCATGACTATCAGCACAGAAATAAAGTTGAGAAATAAATGATCAATATATCAGAACTAAATAGTTTTCCTGCACAGGACGGCGGATCGCTGGCTATGCTGAAGGAAGCTGGCTTCAGACAGCTTCTGGCTGGAGGCAGCGGCTATGGCGAACTTCCTTACCTCGGAGATACAGATGCACAGACGAAGACCATTCCTCACGAGGATGGTTTCGGCATCGGCATCCCTGAGACGCAGAAACTGCGCGACCTCCACTACGAGGAGGCCGACACGCTGAACTCGGAGCAGATCAAGCGCGACTTCCCCGTGCTCTCCCAGCAGGTGAACGGTCACGACCTGGTCTGGCTGGACAATGGTGCCACCACGCAGAAACCTATCCAGGTCATCGACAAGATTTCGGACTATTACAAGCACTATAACTCGAATATCCATCGTGGCGCCCACACCCTCGCGGCTCGTGCCACCGATGCCTACGAGGAGGCACGCGAGAAGGTGCAGCGGTTCATCAATGCCGCTACGAGCGAGGAGATCATCTTCGTGCGAGGCACCACCGAGGGCATCAACCTCGTGGCACAGACCTACGGACGACAGTTCCTGACTCCCGGCGACGAGGTCATCGTCTCCGAACTCGACCATCATGCCAACATTGTGCCCTGGCAGCGGGTTGCCCAGGAGCGGGGTGCCACCTTGCGCGCCATCCCTACCGACCGCAATGGCGACCTCATCCTCTCGGAACTGGAACGGCTCATCACGCCCCGCACCCGGTTTGTCAGTGTGGGACATGTCAACAACACCTTCGGCACCATCAACGACGTGCGGCGCATCATCGACATCGCCCACTCGCACCACATCCCGGTGCTCATCGACGGGGCACAGTCCATAGCCCATACGCCTGTCAATGTGCAGCAGCTGGGTGCCGACTTCTTCGTGTTCAGCGGTCATAAGATCTACGGGCCCAACGGCATCGGTGTGGTCTATGGACGCAAGGAACTGCTCGACAAGATGCAGCCCTGGCAGGGTGGCGGCAACATGATCAAGGATGTCACCATCGAGCGCACGGAGTACAATGTGCCGCCGGCACGCTTCGAGGCTGGCACTCCCAACGTCGCCGATGCCATCGGACTGGGTGCTGCCCTCGACTATGTGAGCCGGCTGGGCATCCGCAACATCGAAGCCCACGAACACCGGCTGACGGAGTATGCCCGCGAGCAGCTCGCCCGGATTCCCGGTCTGACGCTCATCGGCAATCCCAGAAACCGTGTGTCTGTCGTGTCGTTCGTGCTCGACGGCATCCCGGTGCCCGAAGTCGGTACACTGCTCGACAAGGAGGGCATTGCCGTGCGTGCCGGTCACCACTGTGCCCAGCCAGCCTTGCGCGCCCTGGGCTATGAGATGAGCGTCCGGCCGACCTTTGCACTCTACAATACCCGCGAGGATGTAGACAAACTGGTCGTTGCCGTCCGCAAAATCATCGGACAACGGTAAAATTATCAATGCTCAATTGTCAATTCTCAATTATCAATTCTCAATTGTCAATTCTCAATTATCAATTCTCAATTTAAAAAGTGCAATACGAAACGAAAATACTGACAACGAAGTATCAGAAACCTGATGCTTACGGGGCACTATCCATGCCCGTCTACAATACGGCGGCGTTTGAGTTCGAGTCTGCCAAAGCCATGGGCGACGCATTTTGCGGTCGTTCCATGGCGCCGTCGTATGCCCGCATTGCCAATCCCACGACATCCTTTCTGGAGAAACGGGTGCGGCAGTGGACGGGTGCGACGAGTGTGACGGCGCTCAACACGGGCATGACGGCTATCCACTACGCACTGACGGCCGTCAGCGCCGCAGGACTCAACATCGTAGCGTCAAAGCATCTGTTTGGCAACAGTGTCTCGCTCATCCGCGACACCTTAGGCACGTTTGGCGTGGAGCCTCGCTTCGTCGATTTCACGAAACCGGAAGAGGTGGAGGCACACATCGACGACAAGACCTGCGCCTTGTTCTTCGAGATCATCACCAATCCGCAGCTCTTCGTGGCTGATATCCGCCAGCTGGCGGACATCGCCCACCGGGCTGGCGTACCCTTGATTGCCGACACAACCATCGTGCCCTTCTCCGCCTTTCGGGCTGCTGACTTCGGCGTGGACGTCGAGGTGGTGTCCAGCACGAAGTACATCTCTGGCGGCGGTACGGGACTCGGCGGACTGCTCATCGACTACGGACGGTTCGACTGGAGTCAGTCGCCCTCCCCTGCCCTGCAGGCACGAGTCCAACGAGTGGGCAGACGGCTGGCTTTCACGGCTCGTGTCAAGACCGAACTGGTGACAAACCTCGGCGGACTGATGACACCCCAGGCGGCCTACATGGAGACACTCGGGCTCGACACCCTCGACATCCGGTTCCGCCGGCAGGCTGAGACCACCCTGTGGCTCGCCCGGCAATGCCGGCAGTTGCCGGAAATCAGGCGTGTGAACTATACTGGCTTGGACGACAATCCCTTCCACGAACTCTCTCATCAGCAGTTCGGTCCCCTGCCTGGTGCTGTCTTCACCATCGACCTCGCATCCAAGGAGGCTGCATGGGCGTTCATCGACAAGCTGCAGACCATCCGGCGCGCCACAAACCTCTTCGACCGCAAGTCGCTGGCTATCCACCCTGCCTCCACCATCTTTGGGCTCTTCACAGCCGAACAGTGTGCAGAGATGTCTGTCCTCGACACGACGGTACGCCTCAGCATAGGTCTTGAAGCCGGCGAAGACCTGCTGGAGGATATCCGGCAGGCCTTGAAATGAAAAAAGTGAAGAGTCTCCTCTTCACTTTTTTTGATGTCAGATGTAGAATTCCGACGAGTCCACCAGCCCTGCCCGCAAGGCGTATTTGATCACTTCGTGGGCGGTGTTCACGCCCAGCTTGCGGAAGATGTTCTTGCGGTGGGTGGTGATGGTATGGACACTTGAAAACCGCTCGTTGGCAATCTCCTTTGTGGTCTTGCCCTGGGCAATGGCTTTCACTATCTCTGTCTCGGTCTCGGTCAGGATGCTGGGCTGGCTCTCGTCTTCCTGCTGCTGGTTGATGATTGCCTCCAGCGCCCGCTGGCTGATGAAGCGCGTGTAGCGGCTCACCGCATCGAGAGCATCGTTCAGATCCTTCAGGGCACCGTCCTTGAAGACGATGCTGAACTGGTGCGAGGCATACACCACCCGACGCAGAAACTGAGGGGTCAACTCGTCGCTGACGAGTATCCACTGCGACAGCGCAAAACGTTCAGCGACAATCAGGAGCTGTTCCTCATCGGCAAAGTCGAACAGCGTGTAGTCGAGCAGCACGACGGCATTCTCGTGCGCCTTCAGCTTCTCCACCAGTCCTGCCCTGTCGCTGACCTTGTAGATGTCATGGTCACCTTTCGACAGGATGAGACTCTCCAGTGCGTAGCGGGTCAGTTCCTGATTGTCTGCCAAGATAAAATTTCCCATCGTCGATATCTTATTTTGTCGGCAAAGGTACGAACTAAATTTTAGATCTGGTCAAATGCCTGCGACAGATCGTCTATGATGTCGTCAATATGCTCTGTGCCTATGCTCAGACGGATGGTCGACGGCGTGATGTGCTGCTCGGCAAGTTCCTCGGGCGAGAGCTGTGAGTGAGTGGTGGTATAGGGGTGTATCACCAGGCTCTTCACGTCTGCCACGTTTGCCAGCAGCGAGAATATCTGCAGGGCATCTATAAACTTCCATGCCTCTTCCTGTCCGCCCTTGATCTCGAAGGTGAAGATGGAGCCGCCACCGTTGGGGAAGTACTTCTTGTAGAGGGCATGGTCGGGATGGCTCTCGATAGCCGGATGATGGACAGCAGCCACCTTCGGATGGTTCTTCAGGAAGTCTACCACCTTCAGCGCGTTCTCCACATGGCGCTCCACGCGCAGGCTCAGCGTCTCGACACCCTGCAGCAGGATGAAGGCATTGAAGGGAGAGATGGTGGCACCGGTATCACGCAGGATGACGGCACGGATACGGGTGACATAGGCGGCAGCACCTACGACGTCAGCAAAGACGATGCCATGGTAGGAGGGGTCGGGCTGAGAGAGCGTAGGGAACTTGTCGTTCTGCTTCCAGTCGAACTTGCCGCCATCCACGATGACACCACCCAGCGAACTGCCGTGACCGCCCAGGAACTTCGTAGCCGAGTGCACCACGATGTCTGCACCATGCTCCAGCGGACGGATCAGGTAAGGCGTGCCGAACGTATTGTCCACGATGAAGGGGATGCCGTGCTTGTGGGCTACAGCAGCCACACCCTCCAGGTCGAGCACGTCGCTGTTGGGGTTGCCGAAGGTCTCGGCATATACTACTTTTGTGTTGGGTCTGATGGCAGCCTCCAGAGCTTCGAGGTCATTCACATTGACTATCGTGTTGCTGATGCCTTGCGTAGCCAGCGTGTGGGTGATGAGGTTATACGAACCGCCATAGAGGTTGTCGGCAGCCACTATATGGTCGCCCGCCTGCACAATGTTCTGCAGCGCATAGGTGATGGCGGCGGCACCAGAGGCGACAGCCAGTCCTGCCACACCGCCCTCCAGGGCAGCCACACGGTCTTCAAACACACCCTGCGTCGAGTTGGTCAGACGACCATAGATATTACCCGCATCGCGAAGACCGAAACGGTCGGCGGCATGCTGTGAGTTGTGGAACACATACGATGTAGTCTGATAGATGGGCACGGCACGTGCGTCAGTGGCGGGGTCAGCCTGTTCCTGGCCTACATGCAGTTGCAAAGTCTCAAAACGATAATTCTTCTTACTCATAATCTTATCCTTTCTTATTTTGATTTGTTAATAATGTAATCTTACCCGGATAGTCCCTGTTTGGAACTTGTTTCTGGGTGCAAAGGTACGAAGATTAGATATATCCACCAAATTTCTCCCGAAATGCAGAAGATATCTCTAAATCCGCCATTCTCGCAGAACAATTATTCTATCACCTCCCGCCAAACAGCCTGCTGGCAGAAAAATATTCCAAAAAGAGAGGCATCCCCACCGGGTGCCTCCCTTTTTCTTCTCCGTCGGGAACCTACAGCATAGCTATCGGTCCGTAGCCCATACACGATGTCACGCCCAGCGTGGTGCCTACTGCCGTCAGAATCGATACCAGAATCTGAATCAGCGTCTTCCATGTCTCCTTCTTCATAACTTTAAACTTTAATTTTAATCCCTATAATTCGTAGTCGTTAATTACCTTGTCATCGACCCAAGGGTCGATGACAAGGTTTTTTTAAGAATTAAAAATCAGGAAAATATGGATGTTCAAGAACGTCTCTCCCAGCACATGACGCTGGGAGAGCTTTGCAAGACGAGTGTGAGAATGGAGAACGTGCCCGGGGTGGCACAGGTGGAGAATCTGCGGCGGGTGTACCGGTGGCTGGAGCGGCTCAGACGGCGATGGAACGACCTCTATGGCGAGGGTGATGACCCTATCGTCATCAACAGCGGATTCCGCAGCGCGGCGGTGAACAAGGCGGTGGGCGGGGCGCCCACGTCGAACCACCTGACGGGCTGTGCGGTGGACATCCGGGTGGCAGGACTGGAACAGCTGCTGCGCTATGCGGTCATCCTGCTGGACATCAGCGACGAGTCGGGGGAGGACTTCGACGAGCTGCTGCTGGAGCGCAACGGCGCGGTGATGTGGCTGCACTTCGCCGTCCGCCCCAAGGAAAACAGACGCCGTGTAAGGATTGTTGGCTAACGTTTAAGGTTGTAGGTAAGTTGGTTTCCACTATAAATCTATTTTGGTGGGGGGGCTTGTTTGTCGTGAGACACGCAAGCCCTTTTTTCTGCCCCAAGAAACAGACGAGGACTGGTTTCCGTCTTTTATAGCATTACGGATTCGGATGATGTGGCAATACATAAATAGTTTGTTTACGCATTGTCACTAGTGTCCACTAAATAAAATTGAGAGTCAATTGACCATCATCTGCAACATACTCAGGTTCCTTGGTAAAGAGTTCCTTGATAGGAGTCTTATCCAACAGCGAAGCGCTCAAAATTCTCAAC
>ONLU01000035.1 GCA_900318795.1 uncultured Prevotellaceae bacterium
GGAGACATGGAAGACGCTGATTCAGATTCTGGTTTCGATTCTGACGGCGATTGGTACCACGCTGGGCGTGACATCGTGCATGGGCTACGGACCAATAGCCATGCTGTAGGTCCCGACGGAGCACACAGAAGACGGTTCTTGTGCGAAGAAGAGAAAAAGGGAGGCACCCGGTGGGGATGCCTCTCTTTCGTCGTTAAAGACATGTCACAGCGTGCCTGGCACCGTGTGACACTGTGTGGTGTCCTGTCATTTATTGTGTGCCCCGTTTCGGCGGCTGACTACTGATGACGGCATCAGTATTTCAATCCTCCTCCATGTCGTCGAAGCCGTCGTAGCGGGGGGCATTGGCTTGTCCACTCGTAATGGTGAGTAGTGCCGACTGCTGCCGCAGCTGTATGACCTTCACCGTGGGGCAACTATATGATTTCTTCTGGTCCATATCCTTAGAGATGTTCATATAGGGTTCACCAGTCTTCATATCTGGCCTTGTACTCCTTCTGCTCGATACTGCTTGACGACAGGAAGGCGCGGAAGGCGGGGATGCTGCCCGTACCCGTGGCGCTGAAGTAGTCCCACATGTTGTTGCTCGGCTTCAGGGCGAAGGCGTCCCATGCCACGGCCTCATCGCTGTCCCACTGGTCGAAGGTGCCCATCCAGTTGCCTACGGTCGTGCCGCTGCCCTTCTGCCAGTCGGCTACCGAGGTATATACCTTGCTCGAACCTGGCTCCGCAGTGACAATCTTCACGCCTTTGGCGCTGAGCGATATCTTGCCGCTGTTCACCATCACCACGTAGGGCGTTCCGGCGGCGAGCGTCGTCTTGCTCACCTTCTTGAACACAAACTCACCGCCCGTCACGGCTGCCAGCGTATAGACGGCGCACTGCTTCGAACTGATGGCCGCGCTGAGGTTGAGGTCATAGGGCAGGCACACCGTGTAGGGCGTCGGCGTGTAGTCGCCGTCGCTGCCCACCTTGGCTTGCAGGCTGCGGCTGTAGCGGATGTTTACCCACTGGTCTACGTACTGCTTCAGCAGGTCGGTGTTAGCCTGCGCGTCCTTGATATAAACGTTCACCTCGGTGCTATGCTCTGGCATGGTGAAGTATCCACTATAGGGATTGGCCATCGAGCCGTTGGTCTTGCCGGCGTCGAAATCAACAGCACCTTTCAGATTGTCGCACCCCGAAAACATACTAGCTGACCTACTGATGTCCCACCCCTGGCTACTATAGATGGTGGTCAAGCTCGTGCATTGCCGAAACATTCCCAGAACGTTAGTTACTTTACTCATGTCGAAACCGTCAAGGTTGAGAGTCTTCAGATTACTGCATCCCGCGAACATATATTCCATCTCAGTTACCTCGCTGGTGTTCAGGTTCTCAATTCCTTCGATGGTCTCTGCATTAATGTCTTCAAACCAACTTTTCATGTTCTTAGGTTGAACCTCGGCAAAACTTTTGTCAATCACCACACGAGTGGCGATCGCGTTTACCGTTGTACTCTGATAACCAATAATAATACGAACAGATACCCATCTAGATCAGGGGACGGTTCTCTGATCTGTTATAAAACATAAAAAGATTTACGAAGTATGCTGACATATAACAATAATTTTGTACCTTTGGCGCAACTTAAAACAATCAATATGCCCAGACAAGCGCGCAAGACAAGCGGCACAGGTATCTACCACGTAATGCTGCGTGGTATTAACCGGCAAGACATCTTTGAGGATGATGAGGACTACATGAAATTTCTACAAAGTCTCCATCAGTTGGTGGAATGCTATGACGAGCGCGGCTACAGGATACCGTCATTGTGCCACTTTTACGCCTATTGCCTAATGCCCAACCATGTTCATTTGCTCATTCAGGAAAAGACGGCAGCCATTGGCGAGATTGTTAAGCGCATCACCATATCGTACGCATACCATTTCAACAAGAAGTATCAGCGCAAGGGTCATTTGTTCCAAGACCGTTTCAGAAGTGAGCCAGTGGACGACATCGGCTACTTCAAGACGCTGTTGCGCTATATTCACCAGAACCCTGTTCATGCTGGGCTATCTGTAAACGTTGGCGAGTATCCATGGAGCAGTTGGCATGAATTCGAGAAAAGGGAAGCGGTTATGGATAAACTGTGTGATACGGATGTTGTATTGCGTCGGATTATCTGGGAGGAACTTTGGGATTTTGTCCTTGAGCCAACAGATAACGATGGAGGAATCTTGGAAATGGACGATGAGCCTCCCCGTTCCATATCAGATTCAGGAATAAAGGACTTACTGAGATTACAGTATGGCATCGGTAACGTAATGGATGTCCAAAACTTAGAGAAGAATCAACGAAACAAAATCATAAAAGAGTTATGCGACCAAGGAGCAGGATTCAGAGTAGTAACAGATCAGAGAACCGTCCCCTGATCTAACGCTGCTGACGGCTGAAACGGCTTACCAACAGGCGAAAGAAGATGCAGGCAACACCACGATTAACTTTGTGGACAAAGACGGTGACCCCTTACGCAACCAAAAGAGGACGCTCAACTATCCTGCGGCTCCGGAAGTAACGGACTACGTGTTCCAGTACTGGCAGACCATGGCAGGCAGCCTCTCGACAGGACCGCTCCTCGTCAAGGCCGTTTATGCACCCCTTGGTGGCAATATCACCCTCTCCGAGACTGCTGACAACAGCACATGGATTGGGGAGCACAACGGACAGGTTTACAACGTGACATTGACACGTACGCTGCAGAGTGGGGGATGGAACACGTTCGCAGTGCCGTTTGGCATCAATCCTATTCCTACAGGCTGGACGGTGAAAGAACTGACCGACGCAAGCATTGACGGCTCCACGCTGACACTGACCTTCGGCGACGCACTGAGCATTGTGGCCGGCAAGCCCTACCTGGTGAAGGTGACAGCGGCTGTCGAGAACCCGACGTTCTATGGCGTGACCATCTCTAACAGCACGACTCCGACGACCATCGGTGGCGTCGTTTCCTTCGTGCCCGTGATTAACCCCACTGCTATGACCGCCGACGACAAGACCAAGCTCTTCGTTATAGGTGGCAACAAACTGACGCACCCCAGTGCCAACGGCAATATCAACGGCTTCCGCGCCTACTTCCAGCTGCTGGACGCCAATGCCCACTCCTTCGTGCTGGACTTAGGCGATGAGACGACGGGCCTGGAAATGATGTCTGATGGAAGAGGTAAGATGTCAGATGTATGGTACAACCTGCAAGGGCGCAAGCTCCAGAGCAAGCCAACAGCCAAGGGTGTGTACATCGTGAACGGCAAAAAGACCATCATCAAATAAAAAGGAGGACTGAACAATGACAAAGAAAACATATATCCAACCCGTGATGACCGTCGTACAGCTGCAGCACCAAAGTGCCCTGCTCACCATATCTGGCACCGAAGCCCAAGGTCTTGACAATCCAAACGATCTCATCCTCGACGTGAACGGCGAACCCCCGATCAACGCCTGGTAAGTACACAACATGGTAATGTTGTACTAAAGTTAAAGAGGGTGTGTCAAAATAGGCACATCCTCTTTGTTCGCAAAGCCCACGTACTTTCTCCCGCTGTGACGTGGTGGTCAAAGTGGTCATGGTCATTTTGGTCAAAATCGATTTTCGGGAAATGAACATCGTGTCACAGCGTGCCTGGCATCGTGTGACATGAGTTGTGTCGGTGGGGGGGGATATTATTTTGAGTCTATTCTATTAAAGAATTCTAAAGGTGTAAGCACTGGCAGAGTGCTCGCCTTGAAGTCCTTTTTATTGCGTGTGACAATACAGTCGGCCTGCTCGTCAATGGCCGAGCGGTGCTGGGTGGCATCTTCATAGTCTCGCCAGCCGCTGTTGAGCATGTCGACTACATTCTGGCCGCTCAGGTCTGACACATCCACAAAATCGGCTATCATACGGAGTTTGGATAGTACGTCGTCCATAGGGAATTTGTATTTCCGTCCCAGATAGACCGTGTTGACAAAGGACAGGGCTGAGACCACAAGCTGCGCTTCGCCAGCATATCCTATGGCAAAGACGCGCTGGGCATCGGGCAGGAACTCTTGGCGCGAGAGCACCAGGTCAACCAGGATGTTGGTGTCAACGTATGCTCGCATCACTTATCGTATTTCTCGTCGACGAGGGCATCAATGCCGCTCTCGTCGGATGGTACGGGCAAGCCGCCCTGAACAGAGAGATTCTTCACAAAAAGCATGGCGGCCTCTCGCCTGTCTTGAACCGATGAGACCCGACGCGACGGACGGGCACGGCGGCGCAGCCGGCTGACGTAGCGCGACACGCTCTCGAGCATCTCGACGCTCATCTGGTCGAGTTCTGCAGCGATGGATGTTCTGAGTTCTACGGTAGTCATAAGTTGTATCTGTTTGAAACGTTTCGGCTACAAAGGTAATTAAAAATCTGCAAACCGCTCACGGTTTCAGCCATTTTTTTTCGTCTCCGGCTATGGAGGAATCGTCACAGCGTGCCTAGCACCGCGTGCGACTTAAAAAGATACTGTGTCTTTAAAGGGCGGCTGGGGATGGCTCCGTGGTGTCGGTGGTCAGGTGTACATCGCACTGTGGGAAGGGGATGGTGATGCCTGCGGCGGTAAGGGTTTCGTAGATGACCTCCTTGGCACGGTCCACGTAGCCGATGCGCTCGGCCACCAGCACGTATTGCTTCACGTTGATGTCGACGGCGCTGTCGCTCATGTTGCCGACCACCACATTGAAGCCGTACTTGGGGTCTACGATGTCGCGGCCGTAGCGGTCCTTGGTGCGCATCTTCTGCATGCCCTCCACCAGCACCTTGCGCACATGCGGTATGTCCGTGCCATAGGCCACGCCGACGGTGATGACGGTGAGTTCGTAGGAATGGTTGCGGGTGAGGTTGTTGAAGTTCTTGCCGAAGAGCGACGAGTTGAGGAACGACATCTCGGTGCCCTCGATGGTCTCTGCCTGCACGCACTGGTAGTTGATGGCGGTCACTCTTCCCCTGACGCCTTCGCACTCAATCCAGTCGCCGACCCTGAGTCGTCCGCTCATGAGCTGGATGCCATAGATGAAGTTGTTGATGGTGTCCTTCAGTGCCAGACCGATACCAGCCGAGAGTCCTCCGGCAATGAGTCCGAGCGAACCGGTGGGGATGTTCCACACGGTGACTACGATGACGGCAAATCCCATCCAGAGCAGCACGCTGATGATGCTGTTGCCCAGCGACAGGTTGATTTCGTTGGCGCGGATGGTGGTGCGGTTGTGCTTTCGCATGAATGCCGTGTAGCGGAGGTACTGCCAGATGGCGTGGATGGCGCGGCTGAGGTAGCGCAGCAGGAAGAAGAGTATGGACAGATAGACGATGCTGCCGCTCGATATGCGCAGGGTTTCGGCGCCGCTGGAGTCGACGAGCTGGATGAAGGGGTTCTCGTAGAAACGGACAAACAGGTCGTCGAAGTCGAACACGCTCAGCGACTGGCGTGCGCACAGCGGCAGCGAGAGCAGCATCATGGCAGGCACGGCCACCTGGCGGATGAAGTCGTAGAACCAGGTGGCTCCGAAGAGCAGCGACTCGCGGTCTTCGCCCGAGACGTAGGTGATGCGGTTGCGCAGGTTGGCCACGCGCTTGTCCAGCCACCGTTCCTTGTAGCGGTTCAGCAGGTCGACGATGCAGACGACGGTGAGCCACACGGCCAGCAGGAAGTACCACCAGACGAGTATGAGCATGGCCACGAAGGTGTAGCCGAAGAAGGCGAAGAGGAAGGCTGCGAGATAGACAGCCAGCGACACCCATCCCAACGTGCTGTCGATGGAGGTGGCCTTTCCGGCGACCCAGTAGCAGCAGCACAGCTGCCACACGGCAATGACGAGCAGTACGGGCGGGAAGAGCAGCACCATCATCTTGTCGGGCATGAAGGTGATGCGGCATGCCACGATGGTCATGACCACGAGGAAGGTGGCGGAGTAGAGCAGGAAGCCCTGCCGGAACTGCTCGGGCTTGACGCGCAGCAGCAGCGAGCCGGAGATGGCTACGAGCAGCCACAGCACGGTGTTGACATGGCGGGTGCCCATATCGATGTACTCGACGCCGTCCTCGGAGAGTCCCAGTATAAGGTAGTAGGCGATGGTGCCAATGAGCAGCGAGATGATGGAGAGTTTCCTCTTGGCCATGTAGCGCTTCAGCCGGGTGTAGCGGTACAGCAGCCACAGCACGAGCAGGGTGACGAGCCAGAAGCCGGCGACGACGATAATCTGGGCGGTACTGATGAACAGCATCATGGTGTTGACCGCCCTGCTGGACATGCGGTTGACGTATTCAGAGGCCTTCTCGTCAGGGGTGCTCGTTATGAGGGCGTCGTACAGTTCCCGCAGGCTGTACTGTTTGCGCAGGTCCACCTTGGTCTTGCGCCAGTAGTATCCCGGGTTGGCCATGATGTCGAGGAAGGGCGTCTGTCCGTCCAGGAAGATGTACCGCTCCAGGTCTTGGTAGCGCGACTGAGCGTAGTCGTAGTTCTCCTTCAGTCGCAGGAAAGCCTCCTGGTAGTGGGTGCTGTCGGCCACGACTTTGGCGCGGTTGTCGGCGTTCATCTTCAGCATTTCCGAGGCGTAGTATATGCACGAGTCGCGCAGTGCCTCGCCGATGGAGTCGAGCACGAAGGGTGCAGACAGCGAGTCCTTGAAGGCAATGCGGATGACTTCCCTCTCCAGCACTGACAGCGAGTCGGTCATGTGTGCGTCCAGCGAGTCGTTGCGGTACAGCAGGCTGTCGGGCACCACCGTTATCTCCTCCTCCTTCATCCTCGGCGGCAGTCGTCGCAGCGCCTCTATCAGGCGGGCGTTGCGGTCTATCTCGTAGTTCAGTCCGGCCACGATGTGGTCGTAGGGCCTGCGGTCCTTGCTGAAGTCCTTGTAGTTGGCCGTCACCTTCTTCAGTGCGAAGGCCAGGTCGAGCGTCATCTCCTGTTCCTGGGTGTACAGCAGTATGGACAGTTTGTCCGACTGCGTGATGACGTCAATCATGCGCTTGTGCTGCCGCTGGTAGTCGTCGTCGAAGCTCTGCTGTGCGCCAGAGCGCTGCTGGTAGGCCGCTTGCAGCTCGGCGCAAAGGTCTTTGAGCGTATGGGTTAGCGACTTTCCGCTCACGACAGCCATGAGCGGGAGGGTGCACACGGAGAGTGCAAGGACGATGGTCAGGAGATATTTCTTGTTCATCTTGATTTTGCGGGCAAAGTTACGAAATATTTTTGAATTGCCTGTCATTCTCGCTTTTTTTCTTTCACCTCGGGGTGAAGACTGGCTGCTCCTGGGACAAAAAAAAGAAGTCCCGCTCATTTTTGCAACGAGCGGGACTTTGTGTATTTGCGTTATAAGAATGTAGTCGCCGAATTGATTAGTTGTTGGTCAAATCCAGGTCAACCAGCGGTGAATTGACCGTATACGTCCACTCTGCAGGATTGCTGATGTTGACATAGGATGTGAATGGCGAGTAAGCCCTGTCGATGCGTACATACTCGTCAGGCCACAGAGTACCGACGGGCACGCAAACCTTCTGGGGAGCAGCACCCTTCTGAGCGGTCAGGTCGTAAGCGTTGTTTGCATCGCCATTGGGAACAACCTCTACGGGGATATCGATGATGTTTGAATATCTGCCAGCAGGGATGGTAAACTCCTGAATGTCATCATCTGCCAATCCGGTATTTGTCATTTCGCCAAGAGTAACCTTTACGCCTGCTATGCTGATGGGCAGTTTACCACCGTGAGCCAGCACCTTGATCTTGATGGCGCCAGAATTCAAGATCTGTGCGTCGAAGACAACATCGTTAAAGTCGAAGTCGTTGGCACCCATATCCTCACAGAGGATACGACCCTCAGCAACCACATCATCTGTTAATAATCTGGCTTCAGCAAGTCTCATCACCCAGTAAGATCCGTTTGGTATTCTGAAACCGAGCATTGGCTCTACTACATCCTTCTTGAGGTCTTTGTGGCGATTTTCCACCATCTTAATGGTGTAATTGTAGCTGTATCCAGCATTATCTGCAAGTTTCAGACGGAACATCTTACCTTTGCCATCGCCTGTTTCGTTGCATGGAGCGCCACCCATATCCTTCATCAGGGTAGTGCCTTTAGCCGATTTGTGAATATTGGTGTAGAAATAGGTATCTTCAGCAACAATTTTGAATTCGCCATCGGGGTTGTCACCTTGTTCGAAATTGGTAACATCCTCCCACTTGCTCAGTTTTGAGTTCCAAGCCTGTAAGATCTCGATTGACTTTTTAACATTGCCATTCTTCGGCTTTTCAACATGCTGGATGAAGTAGTTGCTGAAATTGAAACTGCTTAAAACAGCAACAAATTTATTGTTCTTGAAATCATTTTCTGCTGCATTCGCATTCCAGCCTTCCTTGTTTTGAGAACCACCCCACAGATTTTCGGGAATATCCCAGAACAGTGTCTCCCTTACAGATGCGGTACGGGTAACAGAACCTGTCGTTCTGTCGAATCCCCAGGCATTGTTAGGAGAAATGGTTCCAAATGCCTTAGCGAAAGCAGTGCTATAAGCTTTCCTTAATTCTGCAACCTTCTTTTCTTGCTGATACTGCTGAACTTCAGCTTCAGACATGCCTGAGCTCTTAGAGCAACCACTCAATACTGCAGTGATGGCTAATGCCATTACGCCTACATTAAAAATTTTATTCATACGTGTTATTATTTTAATGGATAAAGTTATATAAAAATCTTAGTTTTTGTGTGATGGTTGAGTTTTTGTGTGATGGTTGAGTTCACATTTCGCAACTTTTCGCTGCAAAATTACTAATTATATAGATATGAAATTCTTTTTTAGTTACATAATTAATATTATTTAACTAAACGGAATTTATCCATCACTCGGTTTGCACTATCTTTCACCTTTGGTGACGATAGGCTACACCTCGGATATGAAAATAAATGGGGATTTATTTTGCATTTCACTCGGTTTGCACTATCTTTGCAGATGGTATTCAAAAAACGACAGATATGCTAAATCTTGAAACGATAGCCCTTCAGGTGTGTGATATAGCCCGCGAGGCTGGGGCTTATATTAAAAAGGAACGCGCGAGCTTCTCCGTGGAGAAGGTGGAGCGCAAGCATGCCCACGACTATGTGTCGTATGTGGACAAGGGTTCTGAACAGCTCATAGTCAAGGCGCTGCGCGCGCTGTTGCCCGAAGCGGGGTTCATTACCGAAGAGGGGACGGCGAAGGGGGATGATGTGGGATGTCTGAAGGATGAGGAGGGATGTACTTGGGTGGTCGACCCGCTGGACGGTACGACGAACTTCATCCACGGCTTTGC
The DNA here is from genome assembly GCA_900318795.1 of uncultured Prevotellaceae bacterium. Taxonomy (GTDB): domain Bacteria; phylum Bacteroidota; class Bacteroidia; order Bacteroidales; family Bacteroidaceae; genus Prevotella. The sequence goes on from ONLU01000035.1 coordinate 9,330, forward strand.
ACCCTATGCTGTGTCCATTGCCTTGATTCGGGGCAGGGAGATTCTGGTGGGTGTGGTTTACGAAATCTGTGCCGACGAGTGCTTCTACGCCTGGAAGGGCGGGGGAGCGTTTATGGATGGAAGATGTAAGATGGAAGATGGAGGATGTAAGCCCTCGTTCAGAGGGGTGCCGCTGCATGTGGGGCAGAGCACCATCAACGATGCGCTGCTGTGCCTGCAGCTGCCGTATAACAGTGATGCATACAAGCCCGTCATCAAGCAACTGATACAGCACTTCTACGGAAACGTGGGCAGCATCCGCATGATTGGCTCGGCAGCCATGGCGCTGTGCTATGTGGCAGCAGGCAGGCTGGATGCCTATGCAGAACGCTACATCGGCCAGTGGGACTACATGGCGGGAGCGCTCATTGTCATGGAGGCTGGCGGCAGGGTGACGAACTACGATGGCGAGGAGTTCTTCATGCAGGGCGACAGTGTGGTGGCTACCAACGGAACGGTGCACGACGACTTGATGAAAGGACTGGAAACGGCTCGTCAGGCTTTGGAGAGATAGCTGTCTTCCAGGAGTATCTGCTCTTCTTGCAGCAGGCTCTCCAGCGCAGCATTGACTTCCTCCGTCGGCAGGTGCAGGCGGAGGATTTCTGTTGTGTGATGGCGCTGACCGTCGGCCAGCAGGGTCAGGATCTGCTGACAGGTATCGCGCTGTCCCTCACGGGTGACGAGTTGCCCGTCGTTGGCCAGGCAGACGTCACATTGGTGGCAGTCGTGGCTCATCGTCTCGCCAAAGTACTGGAGCAACAGGCGGGAGCGGCAGGTGTCGGTGCTCTGGGCATAGTGCAGCATGGACTGGATGCGCAGGCGGTATTGCTCCTGACGGTCTTCGTAGACCTCACGCGACAGGCGGACGTTCTGTGGGTCTTCGCGGCGCTGCAGGTAGCGGATGTAGGGAACCTGCTTGCGGGGAATGAAGCTGATGAGGTTGCGCTGTGAAAGGCTTTTCAGCATGTCGTAGGCTTGTGGCTGGGACAAACCTGCCTGGCGGGCTACGATGCCTTCGTCTATCTGGCCGTAGTCGGCAAAGAGTCCGCCATAGCAGCGCAACAGGGCCACGATGACGCGCTCCTCGTCGGGTGACACCTGACGGAGGCGGTAGAGGTCGTCGCGGCTGACCAGAAAACGTACGCGGGCCTGATGGTCGGCTTCCTCGTCGTAGTCGATGTAGCCGGCGCGCTGCAGTATCTGCAGGGCGGAATGGACGCGGATGGGGAAGTGGCGGAAGCGTTGGCAGAACTCCTCGATATTGAATTCATGGCTGACGCCATAGCCGTCGCCAAGGGCTATCTGGTAATAATAGGCCAGATGCTCGTAGACTTGCCGGATATAGTCGCGGGGCGGAAAGGTGTCGTCGACGCGCTTGGTCAGTTTGCCGTTGTCGCTGTTGTTGTATAGCAGAATGGCCTGGGCCGGTTGCCCGTCGCGTCCGGCGCGTCCGGCTTCCTGGAAATAGGCCTCCAGGGAGTCCGGGCAGTCGTAGTGTACCACCACGCGCACGTCAGGCTTGTCAATACCCATGCCGAAGGCGTTGGTGGCTACCATGATGCGCACCCGGTCGTGCTGCCAGTCGCGCTGGCGCTGGTCCTTGTCTGCGTAATCGAGTCCGGCATGGTAGAACGTGGCGCTGAGCCCTGCTTCGCTGAGGTGTTCGGCAATCTCGCGGGCATGCCGCCGGCTGCGGACATAGACAATGGCTGAGCCTTGTTGCTGTTCCAGGATGTGGATGAGTTCGTAGTGCTTGTCGGGCGTGTTGCGGACAATATATGCCAGGTTCTTGCGCTCGAACGACATGCGGAAGACGGCGAACTGATGGCTGGGGGCTGATGGCTGATGGCTGATGGCTGATGGCTGATGGCTGGGGGCTGAGGGCTGAGGGGTGAGCTTCGCGCAGATGTCGTCGACCACCTGGGGGGTGGCGGTGGCTGTAAGGGCAAGGACTGGTATGCCGGGCAGCATGTGGCGGATGGTGGCAATCTCAAGATAGCTGGGGCGGAAGTCGTAACCCCACTGGGAGATGCAGTGTGCCTCGTCGACAGTGATGAACGACACGCGCATGTGGCGCAGCTTGGTCTGGAAGAGCTGTGACGACAGACGCTCGGGCGAGACATAGAGCAGCTTGGTGGAGCCGAGGATGCAGTTTTCGAGGACGCGCAGAATCTCGTCATGCTGCATGCCGCTATAGATGGCTGCTGCCTGGATGCCTATCTGGCGCAGGTGGTGCACCTGGTCCTTCATCAGCGCAATGAGTGGCGTCACTACAATGCAAACACCCTCCATGGCCAATGCTGGTACCTGGAAGGTGATGCTTTTGCCGCCACCGGTGGGCATCAGTCCCAAGGTGTCGCGTCCCAGACCGATGGACTCGATGATGTCGCGCTGAATGCCACGAAAGTCGTCGTAGCCCCAATAGCGCTTGAGAATGTCGCGATAGTTACTCATCCTCGCTGGGGCGGATGTCCTCTATCTGCAGCTGTATCTCGCCGCGCTTGTAAGTGTTCTCCTCAATGGTGTAGACAATGTCGAACGAGCGCTTGGACTTGATATAGCGGGCTGCTGCACTTTGACCGAAGGCTATGCCGTTCATGACGACTGCCGACTTGGAGTCGACCAGCTCGAGCTTGATATGCTCCTGGTGGCGACCCACCACCTTGGAGGTGCCGTAGTCGTAGACGTTGCGCGTAAGGAACAGGGGCTTCTCGTTGGCAGGACCGTGAGGAGCCAGCTTCTTCAGCTCGTTGAGCAGTCGCTTGTTGATGTGGTGGAAGTCGAGCTCCATGTCGATGTCCAGCGTCTGCTGCGTCTGTTCGGGCATGATATGGTTGCTGACATATTCCTGGAAGCGACGGCGGAACTCGGGGATGTTTTCCTGCCTGAGCGTCAGTCCTACAGCATAGGTGTGACCTCCGAAGTTCTCCAGCAGGTCGCGGCACGACTTGATGGCCTCGTAGATGTCGAAGCCTGCCACCGAACGCGCCGAGCCGGAGGCTATGCCGTTGATGATGGTCAGTACGACCGTGGGACGGAAGTAGAGTTCGGTCAGACGTGAGGCCACGATGCCCACCACGCCTTTTTTCCAGCCTTCGTCATAGAGCACGATGCTCTGCATGTGCTGCTGGCTCTCCAGGCGCTCTACAATCTCGTTGGCCTCTTCGGTCATCTGCTTGTCGACATCGCGGCGCTGGTCGTTATACTCGTTGATGCGTATAGCCTCTGTCAGGGCTTTCTGCAAGTCCTTCTCCACCAGCAGCGTCACGGTCTCTGTACCGTTCTGCATGCGTCCCGAAGCGTTGATGCGAGGCCCGATCTTGAACATGATGTCGCTCATGGTCAGTTCGCGTCCGGTCAGTCCGCAAATGTCAATGATAGCCTTCAGCCCCACCGAGGGAGCCTGGTTGAGCTGCTTGAGACCATGGAAGGCCAGGGTGCGGTTCTCGCCGTCGATAGGCACCAGGTCGGCAGCAATGCTGAGGGCGCAAAAGTCGAGTAGGGGGATGAGACGCGAGAAAGGTATGCCATTGTTCTTGGCAAAGGCTTGCATGAACTTGAATCCCACGCCACAGCCGGAGAGGTGGTGGTAGGGATACGTCGAGTCGGTACGCTTCGGATTCAGTATCGCCACGGCGGGCGGCATGACGTCGTCGGGAACATGGTGGTCGCAGATGATGAAGTCGATGCCACGCTCCTTAGCATACGCTATTTCGTCGATTGCCTTGATGCCGCAATCGAGCACAATAATCAGTTTTACACCAGCCTCTGCTGCATAGTCTATTCCCTTGATGCTGACACCATAGCCCTCCTCGTAACGATCAGGGATATAGTATTCCATGTTGGAATAGAACTGCTGCAGAAACTTATACACCAAAGCTACTGCCGTGCAACCATCCACATCGTAGTCGCCATACACCATGATGCGTTCCTTGCGGCCCATGGCGTCATTTAAGCGGTCTACTGCCACGTCCATGTCATTCATCAGAAACGGGTCAATCAGTTCGTTGAGCATAGGGCGGAAAAACCGCTTGGCTGCGCTCTCTGTACGGATGCCACGCTGAATGAGCAAAGTGGCGAGGGTCGGACTCATTCCGATCTTCTCGGCCAGTTCCTTAGCCGCTTGCTGCTTCTCTGATGTAGGTGGTTCGTAATTCCATTTAAATTGCATTTATATTTGTTTTTATTTCTGTCGCTTAGGGTGTATTTGGTAGGCTAGTGCATACAATACGGCCCAAAGTTACGAATAAAAAACAAAAAAACGGAATATTCTGCCGAAAAATTAACAGATATTCCGTTTTTTACTTATAAATGAGTAGGAATTACTCGATATAATCCATTTTCACCACGATGACGCGGATGTTCTGGTCTTTCTTCTTGGTTTCTACTTTGGCGATGTGCCAGTCGCAGGGGAAGAAGATGACAAACTGTCCTGCCTTGACGTCGAAGAAATTGGTTTTCGCCGGGTCATAGGTGTAGCGCATGACGTCCTTCTTCTCGTCGTAGGGCACGCTGACGGTACTTGACGCATGGTCAAGCAGGGCAAAACCCTCAGTACCACGGACCACCAGCTGGAAATCTATTTTCTTCTTGTGGCTTTCCGTGTTGCGTTTCGCCAACGGCTGGTTCTGCGAGTCCTCTACGCTGGCTGTCAGGGTAGAGTTGGGAATGGGGTGCTTGCCTTTGGGGATGGCTTGCAAATCGGTGTCGCGCAGCCATTGAAACAGGGTCTCCCATTGCTGCCTGTTCTTGGTGTATTGAGTGTGAAACTCGGTGGCGTTCAGCGACTTGTGGGGCTTCGCACCGTTAAAGCCATTACGCCATAGCCCCTGCTTGAGCCATTGCTTGTCTGCCTTGTTGTCTTGTGCCGACAGTGTAATCGTACAGACGGCCAGCATCAGGATGGTGATGATTCTTTTCATAGACTATAGTCCCAGTTTCTTACGGATGTCCTTGGGGATGGCATTCTTGTTGACGGTATAGTCCATCGTGTTGGCAGCGATAAAGGCCTTGGTCATATACCAGATGCCTTTGTATTCGCCACTCTCGCCCCAAGAGTTCTTGACCATATAGTACTCCTTGCCGTTCTGGTCCTTGGCAATGCCGAAGATCAGCATGCCGTGGTCGTCGGTCAGTTCCCAGTTGTCGTAACGCTCCTGACGCATCTGCTGGGTAGGAATGATTTCGGGAACGGTGCATCCCAGTGAGTCGATGATGCTACGCTTCTTGGCAGGAGTCATCTTGAGCCAACGGGCCATGTCGCTGCCCTGGAGACTCTCGGTCTTCTTGGTGTCGATGGCGTATGCGAGTCCCTGACGGGTGAATCCGTCCTCGGAAACGTCGCCACCCCAGGCTACGGTATAGCCGTTCATGACGGCATTGTCGATAATCTTCATCATCTCGTCCATGGGGACATTGTAGCTCAGCGGATTGCGCCAGTTGTCCTGAACCTCTACGGGGAATGCTGTGTAGAAAGGATGATGAGTATAGCTGGTAACGCTTACATAGTCGTTCCAGTCGAGACCCAGAGAGGCGGCAAAGGTCTGGGGAGTATAGCTCTTGCCCTCATAGGTGAACTTTTCGGGGCACTTGCCCAGATAGGCATCAAGGATGCCCTGCAGGCCAACCTTCCACTGGGGGGAAATCTTCTTGGCTTTGTTCTTGGCCACAGCGTCCACATAGGGCTCCAGCAGCGAGAAGAACTCGTTGAAATTGTTCAGCGAGTCGCCATAGAGTGAGCCGGGGAAGGGCATTGCCTCCTCAGGGCAGATGCCGTAGTGCTGCAGCGCGTAGTGAACGTCGTAGGCAGAACCGCCCTGCGCAAACTGGCAGTCGCCGTGCAGACGAACCACCTGAATGGCACGGTCCATATAGGTCTTGTTAGCCACAAACGATTCGCAGAGGTCATAGGTCTTGCCCGTTTTCTTCAGGATTTCTGCCTCAAAGTACGACAGGGTAGAGTAGTCCCAGCACGTGCCGGAGCGGTTTTGGTCCTTGATGCTGGTAATGGGGTTTTCCTTAATGACGGTGAATACGGGTTTGTTTTTGTTGACAGAGTCCTTCTTGTGCTCTGCCTGTGCACCCATGGCAAAGGTGGCCAGAAGTGCAAGTGTCAATAGTTTCTTCATACGTGATATTGATTAGTTGTTATGCATAAATTCTTCCAGTTCTGCCGGGTGGTAGGGTATGCGCTTGCTACCCAGGAAACGGCATCCGTCCTTGGTGATCAGCACATCGTCCTCGATGCGTATGCCACCGAAGTCCTTGTAGTTTTCCAGCTTGTCGAAGTTCAGGAACTCCTTGCAGTGTCCGCTGGCCTTCCACTCGTCAATCAGAGCGGGGATGAAATAGATGCCAGGCTCGTCAGTGACAACAAAACCTTCCTGCAGCTTACGTCCCATGCGCAGGCAATTGGTGCCAAACTGTTCCAAGTTGGGGCGCGTCTCATCGTCGAAACCTACATAGATTTGTCCCAGACCTTCCATGTCGTGAACATCCATACCCATCATGTGACCTAACCCGTGAGGCAGGAACATAGCGTGGGCACCAGCCTGCAAGGCTTCTTCGGTGTCGCCTCGCATAAGCCCGAGCTCTTTGAGCCGCTCTATCATCATGCGACAGACAGCAAAGTGGACATCCATGTATTTCACGCCAGGTTTGGCGACCTGTAGCACATAGTCGTGGCAAGCCTCGACAATAGAGTATATCTCCAACTGACGCTGGCTGAACTTGCCGGAAACAGGCATCGTTCTGGTGTGGTCTGAGCAATAGTCGTCCAGTTCGCAGCCTGCGTCACAAAGGGCCAGACGCCCTGCTTCCAATTTGTTTTCAGAAGGTGCTCCGTGCATGATTTCTCCGTGCTGGGAGAAAATGGTGGCAAAGCTGACTCCGCTTGCCAATGAACGTGCAATGCCGTCTACCTGTCCTCCGACGAAACGTTCCGTGACCCCGGGCTTGATGAGCAGCTGGGCCGTGGTGTGCATGGCATAGCCAATGTCGCAGGCACGATCGATGGCCTCGATTTCCTGAACTTCCTTGGTGGAGCGCATTTTCACAACAGCTTGAATCAGTGCGGTTGACGCGCATTCTTTCTGCTTGGCAGGATGAATGCCCAGCAAGTCCATGATCTGTATCTTGGTGTCGAATCTGTAGGGAGGCAGGAAGTGCACCTGTCTGCCACTTGCCGACTGGCCGTTGACGATGGCTTTCAGCTGTGACATAGGGGCAGTCTTGACGATGCCAACTTCTGAAGCCAGGTCAGCCACAGATGGCGTAAAGCCCATCCACACGATATCCTCTACATCAATATCGTCGCCAAGCAGCCATTCCTCGTCGTTGTCAATATCTATGACACCCACCAGGCCATCGCGATGCTGGCCGAAAAAGTAGAGAAAGGATGAATCCTGTCTCATGGGTGCATAGGCATTGGCAGGATAGTTGTAGGGAGCCTCGTTGTTGCCGAAGAGTACAATGACACCTTCGCCGACAAGTTGCTTGAGTTCCGCTCTGCGTCGGATATAAGTTTCTTTGCTAAACATGATTTATTATATAATAATGTGGTTTTGTTTGCAAATTTACGAATTTGTTGCCAATTATCTGCCTATAGGGGTCAGATATTAATCTTTTTTGTGTTTACAGCGTTCCAGTTCTTCCTTCAGGAATTTGGGAGTGAAACCCTTCTTGCTTTTGGCTATTTGCTCTGGTGTTCCTGTTGAGAGCACGCAACCGCCGTTTCGTCCGCCTTCAGGGCCCATGTCGATGATGTGGTCTGCCAGTTTGATGACGTCCAGATTGTGCTCAATGACGATGACGGTGTTTCCACGGTCTACCAGTTTCTGCAAGACATCCATGAGGATGCGTATGTCCTCGAAGTGCAGGCCCGTGGTGGGCTCGTCCAGGATGTAGAGCGTCTTGCCAGTGTCTTTCTTTGACAGTTCCGTGGCCAGCTTGACGCGTTGGCTCTCACCACCGGAAAGGGTCGTGGAGGGCTGGCCTAATTTGATATATCCCAGTCCCACGTCTTGGATGGTCTTGATTTTTCGGAGAATTTCCGGAACGTTTTCGAAGAATTCCACGGCCTGGTTGATAGTCATGTCCAGTACATCGGCTATTGACTTGCCCTTGAAGCGTACTTCTAACGTTTCGCGGTTGTAGCGTTTGCCATGACACTCTTCACAAGGTACCTGGATGTCAGGCAGGAAGTTCATTTCAATGGTCTTGTATCCATTGCCGCCACATGTCTCACAGCGGCCTCCCTTGACATTGAACGAGAAGCGTCCGGGCTTGTAGCCCCTGATCTGAGCCTCGGGCAGGTTGACAAATAGCGAGCGGATGTCTGCAAAGACTCCCGTATAGGTCGCAGGGTTAGAACGCGGCGTCCGTCCTATGGGACTTTGGTCTACGTTGGTAACCTTGTCAATATGTTCCAGGCCTTCGATGGAGTCATAGGGCATGGGAGCCTGCAGCGAACGGTAGAAGTGCTTGGAGAGGATGGGGTAGAGCGTTTCGTTGATGAGTGTTGACTTGCCAGAGCCGGAAACGCCTGTTACAACAATCAGTTCACCCAGCGGAAACGTTACGTCGATGTTCTTGAGGTTGTTGCCTTTACAACCATGCAGAACGAGCGAATGGCCATTTCCCTTCCGTCGTTGTGGAGGCAGCATAATGTTCTGCTGCCCACTTAGGTATTGAGCCGTAATGGTGTTGGTCTTCAGCATCTCGTCTACGGTGCCTTGGAATACCACCTCGCCGCCCTTGCGGCCTGCCTTGGGACCAATATCCACAATATAGTCTGCTGCCAGCATCATGTCGCGGTCATGTTCTACCACGATGACGGTATTGCCCAAATCGCGTAATTCCTTCAACGACTTGATGAGTCTGTCGTTGTCACGCTGATGCAGACCGATGGAAGGCTCGTCGAGAATGTAAAGCACATTGACCAGCTGCGATCCAATCTGGGTTGCCAGTCTTATGCGCTGGCTTTCTCCACCGGAGAGAGAGGCCGACTGACGGTTAAGAGCCAGGTAGTCCAAGCCAACCTCCAGCAGGAAGTCCAGACGTGTACGTATCTCCTTCAGTATCTCTGTTGCAATCTGGCTCTGCTGGTGGTCCAGATGCTTTGGACAGTCGTCCAGCCATTGGCGTAAGTCTGTCAGGTCCATATTGGCAAGCTCTGAGATGTTCTTGTCCCAGATTTTGTACGAGAGGGCCTCGCGATTCAGACGCTGTCCCTTGCACTCAGGACATTCACATTCGGCCAGAAACTGGTCTGCCCATTTCTGTCCACTGCTGGAGTCGTCGCTCTCCATCACGGAGCGTAGGTATTTTACCACTCCATCGTAGTCAACAAAGTAGTCGCTGGAGGTATGTACCAGTTCTTTGTCAATTCGTACCCTGTCTAACGAACCGTAGAGGATCTCGTTCAGTGCCTCTTCAGGAATGTCGGCAATGGGTGTCTTCAGGTCACAGTCGTATTTGTGCAGGATGGCGTCAATCTGCCAGAATATCATCTGGCTTTTATATTTGCCAAGTGGCACAATGCCTCCCTCATGAATGCTGTGCTTTCGGTTGGGGATGACCTTGCTCATGTCTATTTCGTTGATGTATCCCAGTCCTTTGCATCGCGGACATGCTCCCTGTGGCGAGTTGAATGAGAACGTGTTGGGAGCCGGGTCGGAATAGGAAATACCCGTAGTAGGGCACATCAGTCGTTTCGAGAAGTGCTTGACCTGGCCGGTTTCAAAGTCCATAATCATCAGCAACCCCTCGCCTTGTCTCATCGCTATCTGGATGGTTTTCTTCAGCCGTTCGTCTGCTGTGTCCTTTACTGCCATCCTGTCAATGACTACTTCGATGTCATGATTCTTGTATCGGTCAACCTTCATGCCTCGGGTGATCTCCTGCACTTCGCCGTCTACGCGGACATGCAGGTATCCCTTGCGTCGCATGCTTTCAAACAACTCGCGATAGTGTCCCTTGCGGCTACGCACCAAAGGTGCCAGGATGAGAATCTTGCGGCCGGCATAGTTGTTGACAATCATGTCGATGACCTTTTCCTCCGTGTATTTCACCATGAGCTCACCTGTCATGTAGCTGTAAGCCTTGCCTGCCCGTGCGAAGAGCAGACGCATGTAGTCGTAGATTTCGGTAGTGGTGCCAACAGTAGAACGCGGATTCTTGTTGGTGGTCTTCTGCTCGATGCTGATGACTGGTGAGAGTCCTGTAATCTTGTCGACGTCAGGTCGCTCCATACCTCCGAGAAAGTTGCGGGTATACGCCGAGAAGGTCTCAATATATCGGCGCTGTCCTTCAGCAAAGATGGTGTCGAATGCCAAACTGGACTTTCCGCTTCCGCTCAGTCCGGTGATGACGGTCAGTGAGTGGCGGGGTATTTCGACATCTATATTTTTTAAATTATGTACGCGCGCGCCCCAGACATTAATCTTGCTTTCACTACTCATTCTTCACCTCCTGTGCTGTTTGTTACGGGATTGAAATTGCGTATCAGGTTCACATCCCTTCTGATATCGTAGACCTTGCCGTCAGCTCCTCGTGCGTTTACCAGTACAAAATAGACACCATCTTTCACAGGCGACCCGTGATAGGTTCCGTCCCATCCGGAGCTGATGTCCGTCCACTCGTAGAGTTTCTGTCCCCATCTGTTGAAAATGTACGCATGGAACTCGACGATGCTTCGATAGCGACCTGTTGATTCAGGATTGCAGACTCCCTTGGCACCATAGATGTCATTGTGATTGTCTCCATTGGGTGAGAATGCGTTAGGCATTTCCAAATGACTATCGCTGATGACGACAGTGAGAGTGCCCTCTTCAACTACTTCATCGGCATTTTTTACCAGTAGTGTAACTGTGGTCTCGCCAGACTCTCTGAAGTCAAACTCTGTGTTTTCTTCATAGCGGGTGACTTCGCTGAAACCATCAGGACCGACATGGATGAAATGCCATTCCAGTGAGGAACCTGCTTCCAGCGATTCGGCATTGGCGACGAAACGGACATGTAGCGGGGCGTCACCTTCAACTTTTTCCGTTTCTCTGATTTCGTTGCCGTCTTTGTCCGTATAGATTGCGGTGGGTGTGATGGTTGCCCAAATGGCAATAGGCATCCAACAGACTATTAATAATGAGATAATTCTGCTAATTTTCATCTTGAAATATGATTATTTTTGCAAAATTACTGAAAAAAGTAGAACTTCCGCTACTTTTTTTGTAATTTTGTAGCGCAAAACTGAAAAATGTCGATTTATGAAACAAATATGGAGATATTTATTGCTGTTTTCCGTCTGCTCTCTGATGACGGAGACAGCTTTGTCACAATCACAAGTCTTTAAGGACCTGCATGAGGTAAAGCGCAAGGAGACCATCTTTGGCATTGCCCGGGATAATGGCCTGACAGTCCAGGAGTTGCTGGATGCCAATCCCGAAATGAACACTCCAGGCTATGAGCTGAAGGTAGGTGCTGTCATCAAGATACCTTTCCGCAAAGGTGAGAAGGTGGCTGCTATCCAGGAGAACTATGCACCTTCTGCGTCGAAGACCACTAATGCCCAGGCTTCCGTCGATATGCGCCAGCGTGAAATCCGCGTCGGCATTATGCTGCCCTTGCACAAACTGAATGGTGACGGCAAGCGCATGGTCGAATACTATCGTGGTGTGCTGATGGCATGCGACAGCCTGAAGGCAAATGGTGTCTCTACCGATATCCGTGCCTGGAATGTGGCTGAAGATACTGATATTGACCAGATTCTGAAGGACCCTCAGGCAGCGACACGCGATCTCATTATCGGTCCGCTTTACAGCAAGCAGGTAAAAGCCTTGGGCGACTTTGCCAGAGCCCGCAACATTCGTGTACTCATCCCGTTCTCCATTAATTCCACTGAGGTCTACGACAATGCAAACCTGTTTCAGGTATATCAGAATGGCAATACGTTGAACGAGGCTATTATCTATCGTTTTAACCAGCGTTTTAAGAACTGTCATCCAGTCATCATTGACTGCAATGATACCACCAGCACCAAAGGAGCATTTACTGCTGCTCTTCGCCGCAAGTTAGAACAGGAGGGTATCGTTTACTCCATTACCAATCTGAAGTCGAACGAGAGCTTGTTCCAGAAATGCTTCTCAACAACCCAGCGAAACGTGGTCATCCTGAATACCAGCCGTTCTGCCGAACTGAGCGTGGCCTTTGCAAAACTCAACGGCATGATGCTAAACAGCCCCCAACTCCAGATATCCCTGTTTGGCTATCCGGAGTGGTTGCAGTACACCCGTTCACATCTGGAGAATTTCTATAAGTTCGATACTTATGTGCCTTCTACCTATTATATGAATCCTCTCTCGACACGTTCAGAGCGAATCAAGCAGAAGTACCGCTGGAATTTCCATCAGGACATGCAATCCTATCCCCAGCGTTTTGCAGTCACTGGTTTCGACCATGCCTACTTCTTCATCAAGGGACTGCACCTCTATGGCAAGAACTTCATGGGGGGCTCTGGTATGGTTGGCTATACGCCCATCCAGTCGCCTCTGCATTTTGAGCGTATTGGTAATGGAGGTATGCAGAATCGCTCATTGCTTTTCGTACATTACCAGCGTGACCAGAGGATTGAAACCGTTAACTTTTGAAAATAGCAGGTTAGAAGAATGATGAGAATACTTTTCCATAATCATCGGAACCATCGGCTAAGGAGTCTTTCTATATACACGCTTCTTACCCTTTTCCCTTTGATGGCCAATGCTCAGGTAGGTGAGTATCGTACAGATTTGGCAATAGGTGTCAATGGCGGCTATATGATGAACAGAATCAGTTTCCAGCCAGAAGTGCCTCAATCGAATATGGGTGGCATGACAGGCGGTCTTACTATCCGCTATACTTGCGAGAAGTATTTCAGTAGCATCTGTGCCATTACTGCCGAGGTGAACTACGGACAGATGGGTTGGAAGGAAAATATCTTTGATATCAACAACAGCCCCGTCTATTATCAGGACGACCCCGATAATCCGCTGTTTTACGAGCGTCGTATCAATTACGTCCAGATTCCCCTTTTGGCCAGATTGGGCTGGGGTAGGGAACGCCGGGGTGTTCAGGCTTTCATCCAAGTAGGACCCCAACTGGGCTTTGTCTTGAGCGAGTCTACAAACACCAATATCCAGCCTGGCTATGGCACAGTCAACCCTCGTTCTTCGAGCATTGTAGCCCAGGAGACCATGCCTGTTGAGAAGAAGTTTGACTATGGTATTACGGGAGGCGCTGGCGTTGAGCTCTCTCTTCCCAAACTGGGCCACTTCCTGGTGGAGGCACGCTATTATTTTGGTCTTGGCAATATCTATGGCAACAGCAAGCAAGACTATTTTGGCAAGTCTAACAATAGCACGATTATCATCAAGGCCTCCTATTTGTTCGACATCATCAAGACCAAAAACGACAAGATAAAATAATCCAGGCAATCATTAATCATCAATAATTAAAAGAGTATTATGTTCGAAGGACAACCGAAAGGACTATTTGCGTTGGCTCTGGCCAACACGGGTGAACGTTTTGGCTACTACACCATGCTGGCCGTCTTCGCCCTTTTCTTGAGAGCAAACTACGGATTGTCGCCCGCTCTGGCAGGCACCATCTATAGTGCGTTCCTTATGTTCGTCTACTTCTTCCCGCTCTTTGGCGGTATGCTGGCCGACAAGTTTGGCTTTGGCAAAATGGTGACGACGGGTATTATTATTATGTTTGCAGGTTATTTGCTGCTCAGTGTACCCTTGGGAGGAGATAGTTTCGCCCTTATCGTGATGTTGGCAGCTTTGCTGCTCATCGGCTTTGGTACAGGACTGTTCAAAGGCAATCTCCAGGTGATGGTGGGTGATCTTTACAACGATCCCAAATATGCCGACAAGCGCGACTCCGGATTCTCTATCTTCTACATGGCTATCAATATCGGCGCCCTGTTTGCTCCGACGGCAGCCATTAAGATCAAGGAGTATGCAGAAGTTTCTCTGGGTTATAGCAGCAACGATGCCTACCACTTCTCGTTTGCTGTGGCTTGTGCGTCGCTCATTCTCTCTATTGCCATCTACTACATCTTCCGTTCAACCTTCCGCCATACTGAGGGCGGAACCAAGAAGGTTGGTGCCAAGTCTGATGCTACCAGCGGCGAGCCCGAACTGACAAAGGAAGAGACCAAGCAGCGCATCGTAGCTCTTTGTCTGGTCTTTGCTGTGGTGATCTTCTTCTGGATGGCTTTCCACCAGAACGGACTCTCGCTGACTTACTTTGCTGACGAGTTCACCGCCCAGTCTGCAGAAGGCATGCAGGCCATGTGCTTCGATGTGTGGAATCTGGTAGCAGTCATCTTTATCGTTTATGCCCTATTCTCACTGTTCCAGTCGAAGACAAGCAAGGGTAAAGCCATTTCTGCTGTTGTCATAGCTCTGGCTGTTTGCTTCCTTTGCTTCCAATACAATAGTGTCGATGGTAGTGTCACAGTCTCTGCTCCTATCTTCCAGCAGTTCAACCCCTTCTATGTGGTAGCGCTGACACCTGTTTCTATGGCGATTTTCGGATCGCTGGCCGCCAAGGGCAAGGAGCCCTCTGCTCCGCGTAAGATTGCCTATGGTATGATAGTTGCGGCAGTAGCCTATGCACTGATGGCATTTAGCTCTATGGGACTGCCCATGCCGCAGACTGAGTTAGGTGCTGACGGCAATCCTGTGGCAGTTCACGTGGCAGACGTAACCCCCAACCTGCTCATCACCGTCTATCTGGTGCTGACCTTCGGAGAACTTCTGCTCAGCCCTATGGGCATCTCCTTTGTGTCAAAGGTGGCACCTCCCAAGTACAAGGGAATGATGATGGGTGGCTGGTTTGTGGCTACTGCCATTGGCAACCAGCTTGTCGTTGTAGGCGGCCTGCTCTGGGGGGCTGTTCCTTTGTGGCTCTGCTGGAGTGTCTTCATGGGGGTCTGCCTGGTTGCTGCAGTATTCATGTTTGCTATGATGAAGCGACTTGAAAAAGTATGCTGACCCTGCTCCTTGCATCGCTGCTGACCTTGGTCGAGTTGAATTGTGAAAATCTGTTCGACTGTCATCATGACGAAGGAAAGCAAGATACAGAGTGGCTTCCCGACGGAAAACGTCATTGGTCTCCTGCCCGATATTGGCGAAAGCTGAACAATCTCGGGCAGGAGATTCTTTCTTGTCGGGAGGATGGTTTGCCAGACCTTGTCGCACTTGTCGAAGTGGAGAATGACTCGTGCCTGTTTGACTTGACCCATCGTTCTCTCTTGCGCAACGCTGGCTACGAGTACCTCATGACCCAGTCTCCTGACGTTCGTGGCATTGATGTTGCATTGCTCTACCAACCCTTCTCGTTTCGCCCTATCTGTTATGACTATCTGTCTGTCCAACCGATAGAGGGTATGCGGCCTACTCGGGATATTCTCTATGTCGAGGGGAGAACCCAGAACCACGACATACTACATGTTTTTGTAGTCCATGCTCCCAGTCGTTTCGGGGGAGAGCGCGCCACAAGGCCTAATCGCCGTTTGGTGGCAGACTGTCTGGCCGGTTTCATCCGCCAGTTGCCTGCTGATGCCAAAGTCATTGTGGCAGGAGACTTTAACGACTATGCCGACTCTCCCGCTTTGCAGTATCTCGCAGACAATGGCCTCTGCAATGTGACAGCCCGGGCAAAAGGCCTGCATGGGGCTCAAGGCACCTATCGCTATGAGGGCCGTTGGGAGAGCATTGACCATGTGCTGGTCAGTGCAGCGTTGAAGGAGTGTGTCCAGCAGTCTTTTGTCAACGATGCTCCCTTCCTGATGGAGGACGATGGCCGCTATGGAGGCGTGAAACCTCTTCGCACCTATAACGGTCTACGCTACCAGCGCGGCTTCAGTGACCATCTGCCCTTGGTAGTCCGTTTCAGCCTTCCGTAAATCGCTTCACGGATAGGAAGGATAATAAACGCTAAAAGTGGGCAGACTTATTTGGTCAGTCCATTTCTTTTTATTACTTTTGCAGGCTGTAAGAAAAACCAATTATAATAATGTATAGAACAAACACTTGTGGCGAGCTGAGACTTGCCAATGCTGGCCAGCATGTAACATTGGCAGGCTGGGTACAGAAAACGAGAAAGATGGGTGGTATGACCTTTGTCGACCTCCGCGACCGCTACGGATTGACGCAGCTGGTGTTCGACGAGTCAAAGAATGCTACCTTGTGCGAACAGGCTAATCGTCTGGGTCGTGAGTGGTGTATACAGGTAAAAGGTATTGTTAGCGAGCGCGAGTCAAAGAACTCGAAGATGCCTACAGGCGACATCGAGATTCTGGCTGACGAGTTGAATGTGTTGAGCGAGAGCCAGACACCTCCCTTCACCATCGAAGACAATACGGATGGTGGTGACGATATCCGCATGAAGTATCGTTACCTCGATTTGCGCCGTTCCTGCGTACGCAAGAATCTGGAACTGCGCCATCGCATGACCATTCTCATTCGTAACTTCCTCGATTCAAAGAATTTCATAGAGGTTGAAACTCCTATCCTCATCGGTTCCACCCCAGAAGGAGCACGCGACTTTGTTGTCCCCTCACGCATGAATCCCGGACAGTTCTATGCTTTGCCCCAGAGTCCTCAGACCTTGAAGCAGCTGCTGATGGTTTCAGGTTTCGACCGTTATTTCCAGATTGCCAAGTGCTTCCGCGATGAAGACCTGCGTGCTGATCGCCAGCCAGAGTTCACACAGATTGACTGCGAGATGTCGTTTGCTGACCAGGAAGACGTATTGGAAATTTTCGAAGACCTGGCTCGTCACCTGTTCCGTGAGGTCCGTGGTGTCGAGTTGCCCAAGCTGGAACGTATGACTTGGCACGAGGCTATGCGCCGTTTCGGCAGCGACAAGCCCGACTTGCGCTTTGGTATGGAGTTTGTCGAACTGATGGATGTGCTGAAGGGAACAGGAACTTTCCCCGTATTCAATGAGGCAGAATATATTGGTGGTATCGTGGTGCCTGGCTGTGCCGAGTACACTCGTAAGCAGCTTGACCAACTGACAGACTTCGTAAAGCGTCCCCAGGTAGGTGCCAAGGGACTGGTTTACGTGAAGTTCAATGCCGATGGTACTGTCAAGAGCAGCGTCGACAAGTTCTATGAGCCTGAAGTATGGGCTAAGCTCAAGGAGAAGACAGGTGCCAAGGATGGCGACCTGGTACTCATCTTGAGTGGCGACAAGGCCAACAAAACGCGTACCCAGCTCTGTACCCTTCGACTGGAGATGGGCGACCGTCTTGGACTTCGTGACAAGGATGTCTTCAAGTGTCTGTGGATTGTCGACTTCCCCCTCTTTGAGTGGAGCGACGAGGAACAGCGCCTGATGGCTACACACCACCCCTTCACCTTGCCCAATCCTGACGATATCCCCTTACTCGACACAGCTCCCGAGAAGGTGCGTGCTGTTGCCTATGACTTCGTGTGCAACGGCATCGAGGTAGGCGGTGGCTCCCTGCGTATCCACGATGGTAAACTGCAGGAGAAGATGTTCCAGATTCTGGGCTTCACACCCGAGCGGGCTATGGCACAGTTCGGCTTCCTCATCAATGCCTTCAAGTATGGTGCGCCCCCTCATGCAGGTCTGGCTTTTGGCCTGGACCGTTTCGTGAGCATCATGGCAGGCCTCGACAGCATTCGCGACTGCATTGCCTTCCCCAAGAACAACAGTGGTCGTGATGTCATGCTGGATGCACCAGGTGAACTTGATCCTAAACAGTTGGAAGAATTGCAGTTAGAGGTCCATTTGGCTGAGTAGTTGATTGACCTAGGTCAAGAATATGTATAAAAAAAGGAAAAAGCGGCTGTTTGCGATAACAACGAGTCTGAAAAGTTCTTAATTTTGCATCGTGAATAGAGAAAGATTATAGAATCTTATAAAAAAAAGCGAAATAATTTTTAAATAACTATGGCAGAAAAGAAAGTTACAAAGAAGGCCGCTGCTCCTAAGGCAGAAGAGGCAAAGAAGTCAACCGTAAAGAAGGCCGCTGCTCCTAAAAAGGATGCAGCAAAGGCAATTGTTGTAAACGCAGAGAACGCTGGTTTCAAGGCAGGTGATGTTTATCAGGCTTTGGCAGCTGCAGAGAAGGCTCTGTCTGTTAAGGAGATTGCTAAGGCAGCTAAGATCAGCGAGGAGGAGACTCTGCTGGGTCTGGGTTGGCTCTTCAAGGAGGGCAAGCTTGCTGCTGCTGACGATAAGGTAACACTTGCTTAATCAAATTAAAAAGAAGCATAAGAGGGCTGGTAGGCTGCAAGAGCATACCAGCCTTTTTTATCATTGAAAAGCCAAAGTCTACAATTAAGATATATCTCGCATTGAATTACGATCAGCAGATTTTAAAGGTTCTTACGGATGCAGGCGACTATGGTGTCAGCGTGCAGTCAGTGGTGAAGCATGTGTACAACATGAATTGTACTTTTTTTTCTCAACCGGACTACGAGGATGTGAAGTCCTACGTACAGCAGTTTCTGTTGCGTAATTCCAAGTCATCCCAGTCACTCGTCGAGCGTACTGAGCGGAGGGGCTACTACCGTTTGAATACCTGCGGCTCTACAGATGCCCGTCAGCTGATGTTGCAATTCCGCGAAGCACAGGAGGAAAAGAAAGAGGAGAAGCCCCAACAGGACCTCTCCCTCGATTTGTTTTCCGATTGACGGTGACGGACTATTCTTTATAGCGCTCCCTTGGTAGAAGGCAACTCGTAGTGATAGACATCCCTGCGGACAGCCATTTTCAGCGAGCGTGCCAAGGCCTTGAAGATGCCCTCAATCTTGTGGTGCTCGTTCTGCCCCTCTGCACGGATGTTCAGGTTCATCTTAGCTGCATCGCTGAGACTCTTGAAGAAGTGCAGGAACATCTCCGTGGGCATGTCTCCAATGTGTTCCCTTTCAAATTTCGCATCCCAGACCAGCCAGGGACGGCCTCCGAAGTCCAGTGCTACGGAACATAGGCAATCATCCATAGGCAGACAGTACCCATAGCGTTCTATGCCGCGTTTGTCGCCCAGTGCCTTGAGCAGACACTCACCTAGCGTGAGCGCCGTGTCCTCTATGGTGTGGTGCTCGTCCACATGCAGGTCGCCCTTGGCGTGGATGGTGAGGTCTATCATGCCATGCTTGCCTATTTGTTCCAGCATGTGGTCAAAGAACCCCAGTCCAGTCTCGATGTCGCAGTGTCCGTTGCCGTCCAGATCCAAGCTTACGTAGATGTCAGTCTCCTTGGTGGTACGTCTTACCTCCGCCTTCCGTTCGCCGCCATAGGCTATTGCTGCCGCTTTGTCCCAGTCGCCTATCTGTAGGAACTGACAGCCGATGTTGGCAGCAAACTGTCTGTCCGTGTCTCTGTCGCCGATGACATAGCTGTTTGCGATGTCGTATGCTGGCGAGTTCATGTATTTCTCCACCAGTCCGGTGTTGGGCTTGCGCGTGGGAGCGTTGTCTTCAGGGAAGTGCGGGTCGATGAGGATGTCGTCAAACTCCACTCCCTCGCCCTTCAGTGTGTCGATGATGAAGTTCTGTACGGGCCAGAAGGTGTCTTCTGGAAATGCCTTCGTTCCCAAGCCGTCCTGATTGGACACCATGACGAACAGGTAGTCCGTGTGCTGTCTGAGGAAGACGAGGTTGGAGATGGCACGAGGCACGAACTGCAGCTTCTCGAAGCTGTCTATCTGCTCGTCCTCTGGCTCACGGATAATCGTTCCGTCGCGGTCTATGAATAAGATTTTCTTCATGGTCTGCGCTGTTATAATCTGTCGTTATATGTTTTTACTGAATCAGGTTCTGCAGGCTCTTCCGCTTTTCCTCGCGTGCCTGTATGGAGCCACACACATAGTAGTAGTGCACCAACAGCAGCTGGCTGACATAGAACTGCACGAAAGCCGTCATGACGAAGGTGAAGAAGGTCAGCCCCGTCATGTAGGAGGGCATCCCTGAGGGGTCTCCGATGAGCATTCCTTGCAGCGCCTTCAGGTTGGCCAGGCAAAGTATGACGGCAGGAATCAGCACGATGCAGCTGGCCAGCATCACCAGCAGGGCACTGGTGAACAGTACGATGAGCATCAGTCCGATATTCCTCAGTCGCATCTTCCACCCGCCTCGTGGTGCCAGCCAGTAGTCTCGGTGCAACTTCAGCACCCTGCGTACCAGGGCGTAGATGACGGGCAGCGCGAAAGGCATGCAAAACAATACGATGGCGGCTGCCATGCTGTTGGGTTTCATCAGGAGCATCAGTGCTCCGAAGGTTCCGTACAGGATGGCCAACACCAGTGCTGTAAGCCACGATTTCTTGAAGAACGAGCGAAACTGTTCCATATAGAGTCTGAATCCCGTCTTGAGCACACTGCGGTAGCTGCGGGCTTTCAGAAGCGTCAAATCTTTTTCTTTTTCCATGTTTTTAATTGTTTTGCCGTGCAAAGGTACAAAAAACTCTCAACTTTTTGCGCTTTTCTCATGAAAGATTCAAATTATTTTCGTAACTTTGGAAGAATTCTCAGCTCTTCTTTGTATAAAGGCAGTTTAGGGGATTAAGAAATACTGGGTTACGAATTAGCAACCGTACTCAATTCTACATTCTTCCACCTAAAGGTAGAAGTGTGGCGTTGCAATCTGCTATAAACTGCATCAAAGAACACCCGATGCTGAGCCAGCAACCGTACTATGACTCATCATCGAGTGTAAAGGTACAACATTTTTTTGAAATAACCAAATGCTATTCACAATTTCTAACCATCAGTTTCACCATCGTCTTCATTTTCTTCATCGGCATCCTCAAGTATCTCTGGAAACAGCATCATGTGCTCCAATGGGGCTGAGTTCCCAAACATATATTCGCTATAGCGGGTTATATTGTCGTAGGTCGCCAAGAAACAGAAGTCATTGATTGCATAGATGTCCTTGTGGGATTCTTGACGATTTGCTTGAGGATAGTGTTTAGGCAACGGTAACGCATTTGATTGTACTCCAAATTTAGAATCATACCGTCACGGGATGGACTTTCTGCCACCTGCTTAAGAACACGCCACGTACGCCACATCTCATGTAGATAGCGTGAGAACTTACCCTTCATCATCAGATGTTCCAACAGCGGGATGGCGGGATGTGGTTCTTCGTGCCGATTCTGGTGGGCAATCTCAATAGTAAAAAGACATTCCTTGTCAAAACTACTGGTCTCATACAACATCCTTTTTAGATAGTTATTACTCTCTTCTGATTGTATCCTTCGCAGATTACAGACCGAGTCATAGTTTGGAATGAACTGCTTAATATCCATATACTTCTCAACGTCCTTATCTGTAATCTGTCCATAATGGTTCAATGCAAATCGGCTCGATAGTTTGTCGGCAAATGCCTTATAGGCAGACCATACATGATCCCATAGCACGGAATCCTCCTGATTCCATAGGGCAGTATCTCTTGGCAAGATGCTCACAAGCGTCTTCACATACTGTTCCGCTGCTTCCCTCATACCTCTATCCTTGATGGCATTAGTCTTTAGCAGTCCTATAGTATCATTGACTACCTCACCAAACCTGAACCATAATTCCACATCACAATATGCCGCCCTCAAGATAGCATAGCCATTGGCTACATCCATCATATCGTTGATAATAGGATTGTCAGGCAGCGATGTGTCTGCCTTGAAATAGATGTCCTTATTGGATAATGTCTCGACTTCTTCATATATTACAGACTCTTAATGTATATGAACTTGGGATAGTGCCCCAACACAAAGAGCGTAACAGGACATATCCACAATGAGTCTCGCTTATACCGCTTTGTGAATGGCTCATACTTCACTTGATAGGTACTACCGCCAAAAAGAGAATGCTCCGTTTGTTCCAGTTCGATATATCCTTCATGCTTTTCATGCTTTGTTGCAGGAATCACACTCACTTTCACGAACAGATTACCATTCGAAAGCAGTTCCAACATCTTGTCTGCCCCAGAAACCATAGCCAAGTTGTCATGAGAGAAAGGCCAGTGGGGAAAGTCCACATACCAACAACCATTCTTTTCCTTGTTGAACTGGATACGATACTCCCGTTTCCTGCCAAACACGCTCCGCACCATCATAGATGCCCCGCTACATATTTCCTTTATTGTGTACATATCGACTGCAAAGGTACGAAATTATTCTCAAATGGAGATATTTGTTTTGTCACAAGCCTTGTGAAAGTATAATTTTACTCCCAAGTCACAAGATTTCTTGGCAATGCTATCTTCTTAGCCTCTCCACGTAGTCCATCTATATAGTAGCTTTTCGCCATATATTCATCAAACTGCCCGACAAAGGCGGCTCTTATGCGGGCGCACTTCTCATTGATAGAGTTGAGCATGGGATTTGTCACATCCTCTATACTCTGTATTGCTCTGTCTGTCAATCCTGATTGATTATAGATTCTCGTTAGTTCTTCCCGATAGTCTGGCAACTGCTTGAATGTTATCCCCTCTGGATGACGAAGGAACAACAAATAGACAGCCTTTACCAGTGGTTCCATCTTAATCTCCATATTGTTATAGTCAGGGAGAAGGATACGCCAATCCTTTGTAATAAAAAGACGGCTTAGGCGGTTGTCTGGGTGAATCAACTGTTCCAAAAGATATTCTGCAATACCACGCTGGCGCAACTTGCCGATTCGCTCTCGCACTTCCTCCATCAGTTCGTTAATGGTTTCTTCTTGCTCCTCTGGGCTAAAGTTATCATCAGCAAAATTGGCAGAATCGCATTCGGCGGTCGTCGCCTTATCCTTTCCGTCGTCCCCTCGATGTATATCCTCAGTCCGAATGAATCCTTGTTTTATCTTTTCTTTGTCTGAAGGGTTCTCCAGATATTGAAGCAAGAAGTCATTACCAATGGTGATTTCAGATGATTCAACATCGTTGAGGTGTGGAGCTCTATATTGTAGGACTCGCTTGTCCTTCAGCTTCTTAATGAGCAGAGGTAGATAGATGATATGGAAACCTATCATCTGCCCCCAACCTTCCAATACCTCTGGATGTTTCTCAATCAGTTCTGATAGTGTTTTATCCTCTTCGCTGGCTACATACACCAGTTCCTTGGGTGATAGTTTGCCGTCTAACTTGAACTCAATCATATTATCCTCGATCTTTATCTGATCTTGGGGTGGTAGCGGCTGATAGTTAACTGCGGTCTTCTTTTCCAACCGCTTCTCCAATACATACAGTCCAATGAGCAAAGCAGCAACCACTACATCAATCACATTCCATGTAGTACGCCCCAAAGCAATCTTGTATATCGGTTGAAACAGCAATGCAAGTACGCTAAACGTAGT
The DNA here is from genome assembly GCA_900318795.1 of uncultured Prevotellaceae bacterium. Taxonomy (GTDB): domain Bacteria; phylum Bacteroidota; class Bacteroidia; order Bacteroidales; family Bacteroidaceae; genus Prevotella. The sequence continues at coordinate 32,716 of ONLU01000035.1, forward strand.
AGCCGCAATGGTCTTATTGCGACAATAGTACTGGTATGCCATCAGACCGAATACCACCATCGCCACAAACCGCACTAACTGGAAATACCCATACGGCATCGGTGCCAAGCATAGCAGCATCAATACTGCAAGGATGAGATAGAACTGTTTCATTACTACCTACATTACCGAAAATAACTTTACAGGAATTATCTTCTACCTATTGAATTAAATATCATATGAGGACATTTCATCATAACCATTAACAATCTCATCGTTCAAGCCTTCAAGAAAACGATATACTTGAAGCATCCTTGTATATAACAATTTATTGTCAATTTTCATATTTAATGACATGTTTTGAATCCGATTATCTTTCGAGAAATGATAACTATATCGAAATGTTGTACCACTTTTGTCTACATCAGAAATCTCATGCAAAAACCTTCCAATGATTCGTGTCCTTTCATCTTTTTTCCCAGATAAAGGCAATAGTTTGTCCCATAATGTGGCTAAATTATGCTCATCATTCAAATCTTTTATGTCAACATCGTAGCCGCATCTACTGTAATGCCACAGAGTGTCTTTTAGCGTTAGTTCGACATAGTGTCTGAAACAATATAAACATGGTGCTATATAACAAGCCTTGAGATATTTCGATTCCGAGCAACCAATGATTCGTAGGAAGAAAATAGATGCACTTGCAAATCCTCTTGTCATGAGCAAGTTGTTGTCATATTCTTCTGAGTTAAAACATGAATAATTTCCGGTTTCTGCATTCTCGAAAAAATGATCACCGACCTCTATTGCAGGTATTTTATCCTCAAGTGATTCTATGTCATGCCTTGAAAGCAAAACCATTTTCGTAAACAGTCGTCTTTTTTCATTTCTAATGCATCGCAAATCCGTTACTTTACAAATTCGCAAATGATAACGATTAGAGTGTAATCGCTTTATTTGCTTGTAGCAATTATTGATACTCATAGGATTACTATTTCAAAGAAAAGCTACAACAACTGAAACGATTAGTACCAAAAGAGCTACCGTGCAACCACTATTAGATGTAACTGGCCTTGGACTCTGCTTTTCGAGTTCTTTGTATTCATCAATGACTTCATGAGGATTTGCAAATAGCCGTAACATATTATAAATGGCATCTAATTGCTGTAAGCTATGCTCTCGTAGTTTTTCATGACAATCTACCATATCAGCAATTTTATCATCTGACAACGGTTCTAAAACATCCTTATTCCACGTTAGCTTTGCACATTCTACCATAGAGTTCAACTCTTCTTTAAATGTTGGAAGCAGACTGTTATATTCGGAAAACTTTTGTTCAAAACTTCCTTCAAAGAATCTACTGTCGTTCAAATCAATATTCCATTTATCAATAGTTTTTCTCCATTTCTCATTTAGAACTGATGTAAGAATTTCAATCGTTTTGAAATTCGCTCTAATATCCTCTACATCGGATTCTTTAAGAAGGATTTCAAGATCCTTATATGATTTTACCTTTTGAAAATCCATACTCCTAACTTGAATGATTGGGATTTATAGTTTTCATCTCGAACTTTGGCAGCTCTATCGTGTTAAAATAGTCATCATACATCTGTAGATAACCAGCCTGAATATCCTGAGCGAGATAGTTTTCATCAATACCATCAATCTTTTCAAGAAGTGTCTCGTCTGAAACAATCTTTAGATTTGAACGAAGCACCTTGAAAAATTTAATCTCGCTATATTCGATTCTATTGTCAGCTCGTATAGTTTGAACTGCGACATCAGCCACTTTTAGTTCCTGTTCTTCTGTCAAAGTCTCTTCTGCCAGACTTGTCAGATATTGTTTTAAGAAACCTTTTCCTTTGAGATTGATTTCTTTCACCAGCGTATCCAGTTCTTTGTCAATGTCAATCTCACCAAATAAGTGATTTTCTTTTGACATCTGTTTAATCAATGCTACCTCTTCTGAGGCGATTTCGCCATCACATGACATACAGGCAAAAGCTGTTCTTAACAATAATTCATTCTGTTCCATACTCAAAATCCTATTTTACGCCGTTCATCATTTTTCTTTACTCCCATAAATTTGTCACGAATATCCTCATGACGTTTGATTTGCTCCAATGTCAAACTTGGCTTAACCTGACTGATAGCCTCTTCAAGCAGATTCATTGTTATTTTTCCTATTTTTCTTCTGAAAGCAAGGCGAGCCGCAGTATCAATCACAAGACTAATATCAGCGGAGACATAGTTCTCAGTCCTCTCAGCCAATAAATCATAGTCGATGCCAAAGTCATAGTTGCGTTTGCCTATGCCTATTTGGAACATCCGTTTCCTTGTTTCCTTGTCAGGCTGAGGAATATAGTACTTCAATTCCAATCTACCTGCTCGTAATGCAGCTTCATCTATATCTGTTGGTTTGTTGGTAGCTGCAATTACCAGAACGCCATCCTCGCCACAATTGTTCAACTGAGTTAAAAACTCATTCACAGCTCCTGCCGTCGTTGCATTATTATGTGCACTGCGGTCTCTTATCAAAGAATCCACCTCGTCCAAGAAAAGAATAGTCGGTGCATTCTGTCTGGCTTCATTAAATATGTCTGCTATCTTACCTTTTCCTCCATCAATATAAGGTGAAGCAACATCAGAGCCTCTGACATATTGATAGTTGAAACCAGTTTCCTCAGCGAACTTCTCTGCGAAGAAAGTCTTTCCGCATCCTGGAGGGCCATAGAACAGCAAACCATTTGGAATGCTCAGCCCCAGTTCTTTTGCTTGTTCTGGATTTTGCAATAAGTCTATGACATCCGATTGAAGTTGCTCTTTAAGTTCTGCCATTCCTGCAACATCAGCGAAACCATTGCCACGTTTGACTCTCTTCTTTGGTTCTTCTGTCTTTGTTACATCACTTGCATGTTTGACCATCTCAACCTTGACTTTCCCATCAATGGCATCCAACATTTCCTGCGCAGTCTGAAAACGGTCTTGTACGTCATTCTGTGTAGCTTTATGAATGACATTAAGCAGTTGCTCATCCAATTCAAACATATCTATGTTTGGCATACGTAAAGGATGCTCTCTTTCCTTTTGCAGTCTTTCCACAATCTGCTGTTCACTCATCCTTGATGCATCGAAGAACCAAGGCAACTCATCAAAAATCAGTTGATAAAGTATCACCCCAACAGAGAACAAATCCGACTGCACACAACTCACACCATTAAACCGCTCTGGTGCCATATAGAACGGATTGAGTTGTTTCAAGTTGGGTTTGGCTGGCTCTTGATTTAGAAATCTTGCATATCCAAAGTCTATCAGTTTAAGACCATCCAATGTTCCTGACAGGTCGAGCATCAGATTCTGTACAGTCACCTCGTTATGAATAATCGGTGTGTTCTGTGTATGCAGATATTGGAGTGCAGAAAGCAGAGCTTTTGCCACCTGTTTGATTTCATAAACACTCAAATCTTCGCGGGCTATCCGCTTATCCAACGTCTCACCACTTACGAACTCCGTCACGATATATGCCAGTTGCTGCCCATTGGCAATCAACTTCCCACTATCTACATACTTGCAGACATTCTTGCATGAGCAAGCGTCCCCTTGAGCAGAGCGCGGGTGATTCAGCACCTTAGCCACTTCCACCTCGATGATACTACCGTCTTTGTCAAACTGCGAGTATTGCAATTTCGAGTAGTATATCAGTTTTAGGAACCGAAGTTTTCCACTTGCATCCCTCACACGGTAGGTCTCCGCATAATCACCTTCCTTATGCGGAAACACTACCGTGTAGCGATTGTCTATTGTTTGTCCTTTTTCAAATAGAAACATCTTCCTGTTTTTAATTTCTTATTACACATATGAAGTCAACTTGTCTATGACAATTATCGCAAATAGATAAATATCCTGCTTGTCCCATAAGATTCTCCCAAGTCCATGCTGAACTTCGAAACCAAACCCATCTCAATTTAGACGAGTCTTTTCCGCATTGTGGACAAGACGTATGCCTACTATTTTCCTTTAATACCTTGGAAAACAATTGGAAGTACGTAGGATTATTATCACAAGCTTCAACATCTTCCCAAGGGAAGAAACTTGCATTAACTCTTTTACTCATTTGTCAATGTCTTCCTAATAAAATACATTCATCTATTTTAGTCAAGGCCTACCGGACCTTGTGGCACCTTTCCTTCTGGAAGCAAAGCAATTAACTCACCTACAATAGGATGAAGCTTTTCTGCTGTAGGCTGATTTCCTATAATAACCATTCCTTGATTGATAAGGTCTCTTGCTCGTCTTGAATCCCTCCAAGGCTGAGAAGCAAAGTCCTTGTTCCAGTCAATAATCCAATGAATGTAATAATGTACGCGAGCTAATTGATATTGCAAAGCATTTACTTGGTCAAGCAGTTCTCGGCCTGTAGCAACATTTTTAGAGCGAATAACGCTATCTATCTGTGAATGCAGTTGCTTGACTATCTCGGATGAGCGGTCATTGCCTAAGTCTTTATTTGTTCTCTCTAACAAGTCAAAAGACTCACGCAAATCTTTCTCAAGTCTATCCCATTCTGTTGAAGCGTCTAAGTCGTCCATGTCACGTCTTATTAGACGCAGCCTGTCACGCAATTTCATCCAGTCATTACTATTATAAGACTCTTCTTTCAATTTCAATAAATCTTCGCGTATTCTCTTTACGTCCACACCTTCTAACTCAAGGATTCTAGCCTGTTCTAGTGCATCATTCAAGTCATTCTCAAATTGTTCCTTTCCATATTCAACAGTGCCACTTGTATCAACGGCTTTTGCAATAGTAAAATCAAAAGCAGGAAAATAAACTTCCATAGACATCATTTGAGATCTGTCTGCTTTTAATGTAATGTGGACATCGCTACCAGCAGGAATAAATTGTTCAACTTCTTCTCCATTAATAGAAACCTCACAAACCTGATCGTAGAATAAGACGGATTTGCCTCTTCCTCCTTCATCCGCTTGATAAATAGGAATAACAAGCACATCATTTGGATTTCCTGGTCGTAAGTCCTTCAATGTGTGGCGCTCATTATCTACTCCTGTTGCAGGTAATGGCTTATTTCGCTCTAAACCTTTGATAGGTTCAATGACAGCCTTTTCCTTTTCATGATTCCAAATCCCAATAGCAATATCATAAGGAAGTGTTGCACTACTCATGGCTGCACCTTGTATAATTGTTATCTCGGATGGGAAACATTCAATCTTTCCTTGCTTACCATAACAGTTAATGGTGAAGGCATTCGGCTTCCCTTTTTGGAAATGCAATTCAATCACATTTCCTTGTTTATTAACATCAATCCTTTCAGAAATAAAAGCTTTGTCTGAACGTTCAAATTCAACTTGTACATCTTCAATGCTGTTACTGCTATCCAGTGAGACGCTAATCCACTGACTATCCTCCACAGTTGCAGCTTGATAGCCAACGTTCAATTTAACAAGTTGACTTCCAATTGACGGTTCTGGACCTGTTCCCTTGCTAATATCTATTGTTGATGCATACAAGGCAGCACCACGTGCGACTACCGTCATCGGGTCCACGTTGGTGTCAACCTTATCTGTGATTTGTTTTCTTAACATCTCCCTCACTATCGGGGATAATGTTGGGCCTCCAACAAGGATAAGAGAAGCCAAATCGGCTCCTGTCAGATTGTTTCTACTCAATAGTTTCTTACAGATGTCAACAGCCTCCTGATAAATGGGAGTTATTACATCTGAAAGTTCTTGTCGTGTTACGCTAAAGTCGGGCTCTATAGACTCTCCATTGTCATCTTCTCCGAAATCCATATCACGGTCGTATGCAGAGAAATCTGTATGCTCGTCAAACGAGAGGTCGATTCTCAGTTCTTCTGCTACAGCTTTGAGGGCTTCTCGCAGTGTCTTAGCCTTCCATTCTTCTGCAAAGATAGAATCCAAAGAGTAAGTTTCTTTTAGCCTTGGAATGAGAATGTTGTTGATAACAGCTTCGTCAAGGTTCTTTCCTCCGAGCCAGTTGTTTCCTTCAGTATCAACAATACTCATTATGCCGTCTTCCACTCTTACAAGAGCAGCATCAAAAGTTCCACCGCCAAAGTCGAATACCAACCAGAAACCATTCTTTTGCGAACTTGACACACCGTATGCATAACATGCTGCGATTGGCTCTTGAAGTAACTCGCATTGATGGAATCCTGCAATCTCAGCGGCTTTCTTCGTTGCATCATTTTGGTTGACATTAAATTTTGCAGGTACTGTAACCACTACTGCATTAACCTCTTCATCATTGATGATTGATTTTAACTCTTTCAAAACTTCTGCTGAAAGCTCAATAGGGGTGTATCCATCTTTCTTCATGTGAGAGTTTCTGAAAATGGTATCACGAGCCATTTCTCTTTTAAACTCTATATAGCCATAAGTTTCAGATTGAGTACCTTTTTTTATGGCCTCAATATAATCTGAGGCAATACTTGTCTTTGCTTTCAATCCTACTCTTACACTTTTCTGTCCTTTTTTGTCTTGTGCAAAATACACACAAGAGGGAAGAGTGTCATTCTGTGGCTGGCGTGTCTTCTTTATGACAGGTTCGCCATTTTCCATTCTCGCAATGGCAGAGTTGGTCGTTCCCAAGTCAATGCCATAATCAATTTTATGTCTTGCCATAATCGTATATGTTTATATGTTTTGTCTTACTGTGATTTTTGCTGACTGTATCATTTCTCCATTATAATTTATCTGAAGCCTGGTAATCCCAGAAATGACCCGCTTGCCTTCGGGTAGTGTTTCATCAGGAACAAATTGTGCTTCAAACGGCATGCCATCGTTATAATCGAGTCCTAACAACTCAACAATCTCATATCCATGAGCATTGAAATTGTCCTTGATCCTTTTTAAAGCCTGTTTGAGTTGCCTGTATCCTTTAACTTCAGGATCCATTTTCGACAAGTTTGTTTCTATCTTGGCAATTTCATCACCAACTTTTAAAGCAAAAGAATGGTCAACTTTTTGATCTCCTGCTAGTTTATTATTAGACATTTGTTTGTCTATAAGTTCCACCAACTTACTATCCAGTTTCACAGACTCTTCTTGCATTGTCTTCTGTGCTGTTTCCAGTACTTCTTGTGCTGAGCGTATCTTGTCTATCGTTGAGGCTCCGCTACTAATCTTCCTCCTTAATATATAATAGGTACAGGCCAACAGTCCTATGGCTATTAAAATACCTAATGCCCCAAGCCACGTGCGGCTGTTAATACTATTAGATAACGTACTGACATTACTGTCAATCTTTTGGTTGGCATCCGAAATGTCTGCCCCAACCTTTTCAGCCAAGGTCTTGACATTCTCAGTCTGCTGCTGTTGTTTAGCCCGCAAACTATCCAATCCCTTTGCTTGTTGCTGATACAAACCTCGCAATTTTCCATCCTCTTGCTGAAGTCTGGATATGGTGGATTTCAAGTTACTCACTTCTCTTTGAAGAGTAGAAATTTTCAAAGAGTCACTACTTTCTGCATTTATTGCAAGAAAAGTAACTGAACTTTCGCAAGTGAATATTCATTCATCAAGCGACTAATTTATACATTTGATAGAGTTTATGGAACTTAGGATTGGCATCAATAACCGCAGAA
>ONLU01000044.1 GCA_900318795.1 uncultured Prevotellaceae bacterium
CATACACCTTTTGCCATGTGCCACCAAGTTCTGCTGCTTCGTAGACATCGTTGTCATCATCGCTGCTGCAAGAGGCGAGGGAGAAAGCAGCAAGCATCACAAAAGCGATTCTCCAGAGTTTCATTGTTTTCATTTCTATTATTTCTTTTCTGTTGTTAATGTTTCTACTTTTATAAACGCTGTAAAGCGCGAAATCCTGCATCGCAGGGCGTTAAACTTTGCTAATCGTAGGGCATAAAGGAAGCGTGAACATCCTTCATCTTTCCCTCGTGGCTGTAGGAAGTGCCATAATAGTCAGATAAGTTCCGCCCACGCTATACGTGAACGTCCACTTTATCTATTCTCTGACTATTATTCCTTGAAACTTCCTACATTTCGAGGTCATTGAATGAGATAGCGAACGCCATTTCTCTTGCCCACAATGTCTTTGGGTATCGCACTAATGCGAAATCCAGCGACAAAGGTACTACAAATAATTGAGAAATGATAAAAGCATCCCCCACCTTTTATATATTTTATACATAAGAGGCTCGTTTTCATTCGTTTTTGGAGCCGAAACAAAGTTTTTAATTAAAATCTTGCATTAATTCAAAAGGAATTTGTATCTTTGCACACAGATAATAAGTTTGTCGAACTCACCAATGAATCGCCTTTGACCTCCTCAGACCGCGCGGTTTATTTGGCTAAAAATAGTTAAGGATGATGCAAGTAATTGAAAATCAGTGTAGAATCGTCGGAAACCAAGTTTTCAACGAGGATGAGTATTAAAAGATGTAAAACCTACTAAGTGGTTAAATATCAGCGAGATAAACAATAATTGTTTGTTTGCCTCGCTGATGTTTTTTGTTATCTTCCATACAAGATATTAGAAAAAATCGTATATTTGCACACAGATATCGTTTTTTGATTATGACTCCAGATAAATTAAAGGCAATCATTGCCCAGAAAGAGGGTACAGAGATTGAGTTCAAGGAATCTAAGAATAGCTTGGCTCGAAAGGTCTATGAGTCTATCTGTGCATTTCTGAACCGCAGAGGTGGTCATGTCGTATTAGGAGCGAAGGACAATGGGGAAATTGTCGGTGTCAACCCTACAAAGGTCCAAGAACAGATGGATCAGCTGGCTAAGGACATGAATAATCCTCAGTTGTTTAAGCCCACCTACTATCTGACTTATGAACCGATGGATATAGATGGGAAGAAGATTATCTATTTCTATGTTCCTGAGAGTAACCAAGCTCATAGCTATAAGGGAATCTATTACGACCGTAATCAGGATGGTGATTTTGAACTGCGTAGTACTGAGCAGATTGCCAATCTGTTTATTCGTAAGAGCAGGATGAAGACTGAGGATAGGGTATATCCGATGTTAGGGATGAAGGATCTCGACGAGGAAGCTTTTGATGAACTGAAAAGAGGAATTCGTATAGAGAACTCGAAACATCCTTGGCTGAATCTGTCAAACGAGGAAATTATACGTTCAGGTGAGTTAATTGCCATTGATCCTGAGACAGGTAAAGAGGGACTGACACTGGCAGCAATCTTGTTGTTTGGTAACAGTCATGCTATTGCAACTGCTTTGCCAACATATAGAATAGATCTCTTGTGCCGAGTAAACGACACAGAGTTGTATGATGATAGGGAACTTCTGAGTTGTAATCTGCTGAAAGCCTATCCAATTATGATGGACTTTATCAAGAAGCATCTGCCAGAACAGCCATACATTGAGGGAATACAGAGATTCAGTCTGCGTGACAGGATTCTGAGAGAGGTTGCCCTAAATCTCATTATCCACCGCGAGTACAGTAGTGCTTACCCGACGACGTTTACCATCTATCGTGACCGCATCGTTACCGAGAACTGGAATATTCCATACGTCTATGGTACTATCAACCTACAGACTATGCGTCCACATCGTAAGAATCCAAAGATAGCCAATGTGTTTTCTCAAATGGGTATAGTTGAGGAACTGGGCAGTGGAATGAGAAAGATGTTCAAGTATACGCCGCTCTATGCTAATGGCAAGGAACCAATTATAGAAGAACAGGATGTATACCGTATTGAGATACCATACATTCCAACTTTACAGGGTAGTGATGTAGATACTACCCAGAAAACTACCCAGAAAACTACCCAGAAAATTTTGGATCAGATAAAGGCAAACCCATATATATCACGTCAAGAACTTGCAGAGTTGTGTGGGCTAACCAGTGATGGGATTAAGTACAACATTAGAAAACTTAGAGAAAAGGGAATCATCAAACGTATTGGCCCAGACAAAGGTGGTTACTGGGAAGTGGTAGAGGATTAAGGATGTTTTATCGCTTTTCATAATTACGTTGTTGTCGGATTTTGGATTTGTGAGTTGAACATGTTACGAATTACTTTTTTAGCGATAGGATTGTCTGCCTTATTGTTTTTAATCGCTTACTTTTTTAAGAAGTATCAGCGAGGAATCTTATGGGCAAAGATAGTGATAAAAATCGAATTATACAAATTTGCGTAACGCATTTTTGTATAATTGACATGAAATATGCCAGTCGCAACTGTTCGTGTTTTCCGAACGGATTCGGCTATCGTAGTTTCAGCTATCGTCAGGAGTGCGATGTCAAACGCTGCGTGAAAGATGGCTCAGCGTTTGGAGTCTTTCTGCCAGACGGCCTTGACTCCGTCGCAGAGGTCGTAGAGGATATGCCGGCCTTGGATGCGGCGCCCTGCGGGCAGAAAGCCGCAGACGATGCGGGTGATGTGACTGCGGATGTTGAATGCCTTCGGGTCGTCGACACCAATGCTTTCCACGCGCAGGCTGAAACGGCCTATGCCGGGCAGGACCACGGTCTGGCCCTCGCGGAGCCGTTGTTTGAGAATGTCCTGCAGTTCTGTCACTACGCCGACCACTGAACCTTCTGAAAATCCACTGTTGCGGCAAGCCTCTGCCGCAATGTCTTCGAGTGTAACCTCGCCTTGGCTCACAGCCTTGGCGAAATATTTCCCGTAAGAGCTGCTGCTCTTGATATTGTTCTTGATGAGTTTGATATGTACTGCCATTTTCTTTTGACTGTTTTTGATAAATCTTACACTTTTGCTTCTAATCGTCTGATAATTAGGGTTTTGGGTTGAGTGTAGGTTGTTTGCAATCTTACACTGCCGTCTCTATAGGTAAAACAACTTGTTTTACTTTGTCAAAGCCGTCTTTTCGCATCGTTAAAGCTATCTTATCGACAGTAAAACAACTTGTTTTACTTTTATGGGTCATATCTCTTCCACCTTAAAGACTGAACCTTTGCTGTTACGCTTGCGTTCATAGCCCATCTTGATCATTCGCTTGCCGAGTTCGACGTCTGTCCCTTTCCGGATGGTGAAAGTAGGGAAGAGGCGCTCCAGCCGTTCTTTCGCAGTTGATAATGGTGATTTTCATTGTCTTTTGGTCTTTTCGTCCTACAAAGATACGAAATTTTAGCCAGTTTTGCAAGGTTTTTACATGATTTTTACATAAAAGGCCATAAAAAGTGTAAGATTCGAACAATCTTACACTCCATTTATATAGTTTATAATCAATGCTTTATCTGCAAAAGTGTAAGATTTCCATTTTTTTGTTATTTCTCATGGTTTACTCTGTATGACTGCAGTACCATGACCCGTTGCTGCTGACAGGCAGCGTGACAAGCAAATTCCACTTGTTTGTCTCGCTGGTGTTTGTATGCTCGGCACTCCATGCTAACTGCTGAGCAAGAATTTTTGCTGACAGTTTGGGCCGAGAACTAAGACAGAAATGCCAAGTCCATGGTATGATAAATGCAGGTATGCTGCCCCCGCAATTCAGTCTGTTTTGTTCTCGAAAAGGAAGATTTTAGGGTGTTAGGAGTTGCAAAATTAACAAAAATGTTTCAAAATCTGAAAAAAGTGCTTGAAAGCAAACGGATGTTTTGTTTTTTTAAAAAATAATTGTTACCTTTGGTGAAGGATTGTAGATAAAATGAACATGTGTGCGATTCTGACTTTCATCCCTTGTAGAAGAATATTATTAATAAACAAATTTAACAAATAGACAATGATTATGAAAAAAATGGCAAAACAGCTCTTTGTCGCTGCAGTAAAAAAGTAGCAGATTTGTAAAAAATGGAAAATTTATTCGGAAAAATGTGCTATTTCTCCAAAAAAAAGATTATCTTTGCATCTTGTTGTGACAGTGATATTATTAACTAAAAAAATATTTGGAATGAAAAATTTGATGACATGGGCTGTGGCCTTGACCACAGTGACTGTCGGATTCACTTCGTGCGGGGTTGATATGCCCCATCCGACAGACTCTTCGTTCGAAACCATGACTGTGAAGAAGTCGGACATTGAACTCCCCTATAAGTTCAGTGCCAGAATGAAAGGTCAGAACGACGTTACAGTAACGCCTCAGGTGAGCGGCCAGTTGATGAAGATTTGTGTGACTGAAGGTCAGCAGGTGAAGAAGGGACAGGCGCTCTTCATCATCGATTCTCGCAATGCCCAGCTGGAGCTGGAGGCAGCTCAGGCCAATCTGCAGGCTGCACTGGCTCAGGAGAACTCTGCCAAGCTGGAGTACGAGTCGAACAAGAACCTCTTTGACAAGAAAATAGTGAGCAGCTATATGCTGACCAACTCGGAGAACCAGTACAAGCAGGCCCAGGCATCGGTTGCCCAGGCTCGTGCCTCTGTCAATCGTGCCAAGGTGAACCTCGGCTTCTGCACCATCACGGCCAACGTGTCGGGTATCATCGGTGAGATTCCCGTGCGTGTCGGTGATCAGGTGTCCCCCATGACCCAGCTGACCATGCTGAGCGGCAACACCACCATGTATGCCGAGTTCTCCGTAACGGAGGCCGTTGTTGAGAGCATGGTGCAGCAAGGTATGAAAGCCGACGAGGTGGACGACTATATTGCCAAACTGCCTGCAGCAACGTTCATCATGAAGAACGGTACGGAGTATCCCCACAAGGGTCGTGTCGTCAGCCTGACGGGTGTCGTCAATGCTGAGACCGGTTCGCTGACCAGTAAGGTGTCGTTCCCCAACCCCGACGGCCACTTGTACTCCGGCATACAGGGCACTATCGTGATGCCTTTCGCTGAGAAGGGGGTCATCGTGGTTCCTCAGTATGCGGTGGTTCGTCTGCAGGACAAGGCACAGGTCTATAAGGTCAAGGCTGACAGCACGGCTACGGCAGTCGAGGTGACTACTGCTGACACCGGCAACGGCAAGGAGTTCATCGTGACCAGCGGTCTGAACGAGGGCGACCTGATAGTGACCACGGGTGCCAACAACGTGATGGAAGGCCAGAAGGTGCTGTTCCCCGCTGGTGCCAAGGCTGAAGAGAAGAGCGAGGAGTAATTTCGTGATAACGTAATATCGATATTCCGAAATAGTATGAAGAACAATATATTTATTAATAAGTACGTGATGGCGTGTGCCATCTCGATAGTGATAGCACTGGTGGGCTATATCTGCATGAGCACGCTGCCGGTTGAGCAGTATCCGGATATTGCACCGCCTACGGTGAATATCAGCACCAGTTACACCGGTGCTGACGAGAACACGGTGATGAAGTCGGTCATCCAGCCTCTTGAGGAGGCCATCAACGGTGTGAACGACATGACCTACATGACTTCCAAGGCCTCGTCGAACGGTGAGGTGGAGATCAACGTCTACTTCAAGCAGGGCACCGACCCCGACATGGCGACGGTGAATGTGCAGAATCGCGTCACCCGCGCCCAGGCCCTATTGCCTGCCGATGTGACTAAGGTCGGTGTGAAGGTGGAGAAGCGACAGAACAACATTCTGCGCATTTTTGCCGTGAAGAGTGCTGACGGCAAGTACGACGAGGACTTCGTGTCTAACTATATCGACATCAACATCAAGCCGAAACTGATGCGTATCACCGGTGTGGGTAACGTGCAGAGCCTGGGTAACACCTATGCTCTGCGTATCTGGCTGAAGCCTGATGTGATGGCACAATACAATCTGACTCCTAACGACGTCTTCAACGCCATCGGCGGACAGAGTTTCGTGGCAGGTGTGGGCTCCTTGGGCGAACTGTCTGAGAACTCCTACCAGTACTCCATGCAGTACAAGGGTACGCTGAAGACCATCGAGGAGTTCAACAACATCGTGCTGCGCACCAGTGGCGGTGGTATGTTGCACCTGAGCGACGTGGCCGAGGTGAAGATTGGTGCCATGAGTTACAACTTCACCTCTAACATCCAGGACAAGCCAGGTGCCCTCTGCATGGTGTTCGCGGCACCGGGTGCTAATGCCACTCAGGTGAACGCCAGCATCAACAAGACATTTGAGGAGATGAAGTCAACGATGCCGGCCGGGCTGGAGTTCGTGACCATGATGACCAGTGACGACTTCCTGTTCGCTGCTATCCACAATGTGGTGGAGACGCTCATCATCGCCATCATCCTCGTGGTGCTTGTGGTGTTCTTCTTCCTGCAGAACTTCAAGGCTACCATTATTCCTTCGATTTCTATTATCGTGTCGCTGTTAGGTACCTTTGCCGTTGTGTCCGTATGCGGCTTCTCGCTCAACATCCTGACGCTGTTCGCCTTGGTGCTGGCCATCGGTACGGTGGTGGACGACGCCATTGTGGTGGTCGAGGCCGTTATGGCGAAGATGGAGAATGGTATCAGCGATGCCCGCGAAGCCACTCGTCAGGCCATGAACGAGGTGTCGGTAGCCGTCGTCTCGTGTACGTTGGTGTTCATGGCGGTGTTCATCCCCGTGACCTTCATGCCGGGTACTTCAGGTACGTTCTTCACTCAGTTTGGTATCACGATTGCCTCTTCTGTCGGTCTGTCGTGCATCTCGGCCCTGACGCTGTGTCCGGCCCTCTGTGCCATCATGATGCGTGTGACGGAAGGCAAGAAGGAAGGCAAGGGCCTGACCTACTACACGAAAAAGGCATATACCGTCAGCTATAACGCTATATATGATAAGTATAGCAAGAGCGTGCAGAAATTCATCAAGCGTCCCGTCTTGGCTTGGAGCTTCCTGGCATTGGCAGCCGTGCTGTTGGTGTTCTTCATGAAGAGCCTGCCTTCAGGTCTTGTTCCTCAGGAGGACCAGGGCGTGTTCTTGGTTGAGATACAAGCTCCCGAGGGTTCTACCCTGAAGCAGACCCGTGAGATGGCGAAGCAGGTGGAGGCCAAGGTGAAGAAGATTCCCGAACTGGAGAGTTTCGCTTTAGTCTGTGGCTATGGTATGATATCGGGTGCCGGTTCCAACTACGGTACGATGGTTGTGCGTCTGAAGAACTGGGATGACCGTCCCGGCATGAACCACTTGGTAGCTCTTGTAGCCGGGCGTTTCTATTATGACTGCCAGGACATTAAGAACTTGCGGGTGATTCCGTTCGAGATGCCTCAGATTCCGGGCTATGGTACCAGTAATGACATCATGCTCATGGTAGAAGACCCCACCGACGGCAACCTGTCGGAGTTTGCCAAGCAGACCGAGCACTTCTTGGCTAAACTGTCTGAACGCCCGGAGATAGCCTCTGCCATGTCAACGTATTCTGAGCGTTTCCCGAAATATCAGGTCGATGTCGATGCTGCCCAGTGCGACCGTGCCGGTGTGTCTCCGGCCGATGTGCTCAACACGTTGGGCTCTTTCTGCGGTGGTGCTTACATTGGTAACTTCAACCAGTTCGGTAAGGTCTACCGCATCATGGCTGCTTCGTCACCTGAGTACCGCCTCGACCCGCAGGCGCTGCAAAACATCTTCGTACAGGTGAAGGGTGGCAAGATGGCTCCTATCTCAGAATTCGTCAGTCTGAAGCAGATTGTCGGTCCGTCTAATATCGAACACTTCAACCTGTTCCAAAGCATTACCTGTATTGTGAAGCCCGGTAGTGGATACACTGAGGGCGACGCCCATAAGGCCATTGCCGAGGTGTTCGAGAAGGAGATGCCCAAGACTGCCGCATTCGAGTACAGCGGTATGTCGCGTGAGGTAGAGGAGACTTCCAACTCTAATGCCACAGCCTTCATCTACGTCATCTGTGCTATCCTGATTTACCTCATCCTGGCCTCGCTCTACAACTCGTGGTTTACGCCTTTTGCCGTGCTGTTCAGTGTGCCGTTCGGACTGATGGGTGCCTTCGTGTTTGCTTACTTAGGCTATACGCAGGGTATTCCCGGCATGGACAACAACATCTACCTGCAGACGGGTGTCATCATGCTGATTGGTCTGTTGGCAAAGACGGCCATCCTGATTACCGAGTTTGCTACGGAGCGTCGTGCCCAGGGTCTGAGCATCATGGATGCCGCATTCGAGGCTTGTAAGGAACGTTTGCGTCCTATTCTGATGACGGTAGCCACCATGATTATCGGTATGATACCTCTCGTCATCGAGGGTGGTGCCGGTGCCAATGGTAACCGTGCCCTCGCACTGGGTGTCATCGGTGGTATGAGCATCGGTACCATTGCCCTGCTCTTCGTCGTTCCGGCATTCTTCATCGTGTTCCAGAATCTCCACGAGCGCTTCCAGGGACCCCTGAAACCCAAAAATGTGGAGGAGTAATTGGTAAAATTCGTGTAATTCGTAGTCGAAAAGAATAGTAAGTGAATTATGAGTATCAAGAATATCATCATCGTCGCAGCTGTGGGCATGACGCTCACGGGCTGCGGCATATACAACAAGTACGAGCAGAAGACACAGGCTCCTGCTGATGCCTTTGGCACCACGCAGGACATCCAGCATGCCACGGCTGAGACGTCCATCGCACAGATGTCGTGGCGCGAGTTCTTTACCGACCCGCTGCTCCAGCAGCTCATCGAACAGGTGCTGGCCAACAATACCGACCTCAACTCGGCACGCATTGCCGTAGAGAAAAGTGAGGCTTCGCTGAAGGCTGCCCGCATGGCTTACCTGCCGTCGCTTTATTTCTCACCGTCGGGAACCATTGCAAGTTTCGACAATAGTGCGGCAACGAAGACCTACAACCTGCCCTTGCAGCTGTCTTGGGATATTGACGTCTTTGGTAGCATCACCAACAAGAAGCGGGCAGCCAAGGCTGTGCTCCTGCAGGCTCAGATGCGAAAGGAGGCCGTACGGGCCAATCTCATCTCGACCGCTGCCCAGCAGTATTTCATGCTGCAGGTGCTCGACCGCCAGCTGGATATTCTCACGCAGACCGACAGTCTCTGGAACAAGTCGCTGGAGACTGAGAAGTCGCTGTGGGAGAATGGTAAGGCCTATAGTACCGCTGTCAACCAGATGGAGGCTTCCTATCTGAGCGTCAAGACGCAGATTGTCGATACTCGTCGCAACATCCGTTCTGTCGAGAATGCCATCTGCCAGCTCATAGGAATCACCCCGCAGCACATCAATCGCCAGAAGTGGGGCAGCTCTGCCCTCCATCATGCTGAGGCTCAGGGAGATGCTGAACAGCGCATGTTCGACACCAAGTACCTGAAGCTGGGTGTGCCTGCCATGATGCTCGAGAACCGTCCTGACATCCGCATGGCCAACCATGCCATGGAGGAGGCTTTCTACAATACGGGAGCAGCCCGCTCTGCCTTCTATCCCAGCATCACGCTCAGTGGTACTGTAGGATGGACCAACTCTGCCGGCGGACTCATCGTCAACCCTGGCAAGCTGCTGCTCAATGCCATGGCTCAGCTCACGCAGCCCATCTTCGCCCGTGGCAAGCTCATTGCCAACAAGAAGATTGCCAAGCTCACGGAGGAAGACCTGCAGAAGAAGTACGTGCAGACGGTCATCAATGCCGGCAACCAGGTGAACGAGGCCATAGCAGACTGTATGGCAGCCCGCGAGAAGAATCGCTTCTACCAGCGCCAGGTACAGGTGCTCCATGAGGCTTACGAAGGTACGCACGAACTGATGGACAATGGTAAGGCCAGCTATCTGGAGGTGCTGAAGGCGCAGGAATCATTGCTGGATGCACAGCTCAGCTCGGCCATGAACATGTATAATGGTGCTGAGGCTGTCATCGCCCTCTATATCGCCCTGGGCGGTGGTGGTGAATAGAAGTTAGAATATCTGTTCAAGCAGAGGTGGCTACGGCCACCTTTTCTTGTTTCTGGGGTGGTGCTCCAGTATCTCCTGTCTGAGCGTGGACATGTCTATGTGGGTATATATCTCCGTAGTGCCGATGCTCTCATGTCCCAGCATGGCCTGGATGGCACGCAGGTCTGCACCGCCCTCCAGCAGGGCTGTGGCAAACGAGTGACGCAGGGTGTGGGGCGAGATGGTCTTGGTGATGCCAGCCTGTACAGCCTGTTGCTTGATCATGATGAGCACCATCACCCGTGTCAGGTGCGCTCCCCTGCGGTTCAGGAAGACATAGTCTTCTTCACCGGGCTTGATGTTCATGAGGTTACGGTCTATGAACCAGTTCTGCAGTTCCCTGATGGCCTTGGGCGAGATGGGGACCAGCCGTTCCTTCGAACCCTTGCCGAAGACCCGGATGTACTGTTCGTCGAGGTAGAGGTTGCTGAGCTTCAGGTTGATCAGTTCACTGACGCGCAGCCCGCACGAGAACAGCACCTCGATGATGGCTCTGTTGCGCTGACCTTCCCACTTGCTCAGGTCGATGCTGTTTTCCAGGGCATCCACCTCCTGTGCCGTCAGCACCTCGGGCAGGTGTGCTCCCAGGACGGGCGACTCCAGCAGTTCCGAGGGGTCGTCGTCACGATAGCCGTCCAGTTGCAGGAAGCGGTAGAACGAGCGTACACCACTGAGGATGCGGCATTGTGAGCGGGGATGGATGCCGATGTCGTGCAGACCGGCAGCAAAGTGCTGCAGGTCGGGCAGTTGCACCTCCAGCACCTGCTTGCCTTCCCGTTCCACGTAGTGGAGCAGCTTCTCCAGGTCACGCTGGTAGGCATCCAGCGTGTTGGCGGAGTAGCCGCGCTGCAGTTTCAAGTATCTTTGGTAGGCTCGAACGATATTTGCCTGGCTTTTCTTGTCCGTTTCCATCTTATTTCGTACCTTTGTGGCCGCAAAGGTAATAAATTTCTTTGAATTATGAAAATCCAGATTGTCAACGGTCCTAACCTGAACCTGCTGGGCACCCGCGAACCGGGCATCTATGGTTCGTCGTCGTTTGACCAGTATCTGCCACAGCTGCAGGCGCGTTATCCTGATATCGAGATTGCCTACTATCAGAGCAATGTCGAGGGTGAACTCATCAACAAGATGCAGGAGGTGGGCTTCACCTTCGACGGCATTGTGCTCAATGCCGGGGCGTACACGCATACCTCCGTGGCCTTGCACGACTGCATACGCTCGCTGAAGTGCCCTGTCATCGAGGTGCACATCTCGAACGTCCACCAGCGCGAGGAGTTCCGCCACCATTCGTTCATCTCTGCTGCCTGCAAGGGGGTCATCTGCGGCTTTGGCCTGGACTCCTACCGTCTGGCTGTCGAAGCGCTCAAGGGATGACAATCGACGAGTATATCGACAGTCATATCGCTCCGGAGCCTGACTACCTCTACAGGCTCTGGCGGGCCACCAATATCCACATGCTGCATGGGCGCATGGCCTCGGGCCATCTGCAAGGCAGGCTGCTGAAGATGCTGGTCAGCATGATACGTCCCAGGAACATCCTGGAGGTGGGCACCTTCAGCGGCTATTCGGCCATCTGCATGGCTGAGGGACTGGAGGAGGGGGGCATGGTGTACACTTTTGAAATCAACGACGAACAGGAGGACTTCACGCGGCCCTGGATAGAGCAGTCGCCCGTCAGCGACAAGATACGCTTCATCGTGGGCGATGCCATCACGGAGGCTCCCAAGCTGGGCATCACCTTCGACATGGCTTTCATCGATGGTGACAAGCGTACCTATCGCCAGACCTACGAGATGGCACTGTCGCTGTTGCGGCCCGGGGGCTTCATCCTGGCGGACAATACGCTGTGGGACGGTCATGTGGTTGACATCCACTACGACCGCGACCCGCAGACCCGGGGCATCGAGACCTTCAACGACTATGTCATGAACGACGGCCGTGTAGAGCAGGTTATACTGCCGTTGCGTGACGGATTGACGCTCATTCGCAAGCAAAAATAAAGATTTTCGCCCGAAAAGTTGCAGGTTTCAATTAAAATCCGTACTTTTGCTTACAAATTGTAAACTATCAACTAAAAGCATGGAGAAAATTGACAATCTTGATAAGAAGATACTGAGTATCTTGTCAAAGAATGCACGAATCGCTTTCAAGGATGTGGCTGCCGAGTGCAATGTGTCGCGGGCTGCCATTCACCAGCGGGTACAGCATCTGATTGAAGGGAATGTAATCATGGGTAGTGGCTTCGATGTCAACCCGAAGAGCTTGGGTTACTCCACGTGTACCTATGTGGGTATCACCTTGGAACGTGGCAGCATGTACAAGGATGTGGTGGAGTGCCTGCAGCATATCCCTGAGGTGGTGGAGTGCCATTTCACCACGGGTCCTTACACCATGATGGTGAAACTTTATGCACGCGACAACGAACAGCTGATGCATCTGCTGAACGGACGCTTGCAGGATATCCCCGGTGTGGTGGCCACAGAGACGCTCATCTCTCTGGAACAGAGCATCAAGCGCGAGATACCGGTAACCTTTGATGAATAAGATGATGGCAAACCGCTTCGACTGGCAGTCGCAACTTGCTGCGACGGCCTATCAGTCTTTTCCGGAGGCTGCACGCAGGCCGGTCATTGGCATTACGGGCAATTACGGTGAACAGAACTGCAAGCTGGGCGAGGGCTACTACAAGTCTGTCTGGCAGGCTGGGGGAGTGCCTGTCGTCATCCCTCCGTTGAGCGATGTGCAGGCGGTTGTCAACACGTTGGACCGTATTGACGGCTTGCTGCTGAGTGGAGGGGCTGATTTCAACCCGCTCTATGCGGGCGAGGAACCGTCTGCTCGTCTGGGGGGCATCAATGCTGAGCGCGATCTGCCGGAACTGCTCATCACGCAGCTGGCTTACAACCGGCAACTTCCCATCTTGGGCATCTGCCGGGGCATTCAGACGCTGGCCATGGCACTGGGGGGAAAGGTCTGCCAGGACATCTCTGACAGGGCTCAGGTCAGGCATTCTCAGGATGCTGACCGCTCGGAACCGACGCACAGCGTAACCCTCGAGCCCGACTCCATCCTCTATCATATCTATCAGGAGTCTTCTCACCTTTCAACTTTATACGTCAACTCCTTCCATCATCAGGTGGTGGAGGACCCTGGCGAACGCTTCTGGGTGACGGCTCGCTCCACTGACGGATTCATCGAGGCCATGGAGAGCCGCGAGTACAAGAGCATCCTGGGGGTACAGTGGCATCCGGAGTGCCTTCCGGCTGAGGAGGGGCAACCCATCTTCCGCTGGCTGGTCAGCCAGGCTGCCAGCTATCGGGAGGCTTGTGACCTCCATCAGCGGGTGCTGACGCTCGACAGCCATTGCGACACACCCATGTTCTTCCCGCAGGGGGTGGACTTCAGCAGCCGCGACTCCAAGCTGTTGGTCGACTTGCATAAGATGACGGACGGTCGTCAGGATGCTACCATCATGGTGGCTTATCTGCCGCAGCCTCTTCCGGGCGAGGACTTCCGGTCAAAGGTGGCGTTCGACGTCCCGGGACCTACGGCTTATGCGGACCTGATATTCGACAAGATAGAGGAGATCGTGGACCGAAATAGTGCTTATCTCAGCATCGCCCGTACGCCTGCAGACTTGTATGCCAACAAGCGGCAGGGCAGGAAGAGCATCATGCTGGGCATCGAGAACGGACTGGCACTGGACGGTCAGCTGAAGCAGCTCAGCCACTTTGCACAGCGGGGCATCGTCTATATGACGCTCTGCCATAATGGTGACAACGATATCTGCGATTCTGCCCGGGGCTGCGATACGCATCATGGGGTCAGCGACTTCGGACGGCAGGTCATCGCTGAGATGAACCGACTGGGCATCATGGTTGACCTCAGCCATGCCAACGAGCGTAGTTTCTACGATGCGCTGGACATCAGCACCACGCCTATCGTGTGCAGCCACAGCAGTTGCCGTGCGCTCTGCGACCATCCCCGCGACCTGACGGACGACCAGATGCGGGCACTGGCGAAGAAGGGTGGGGTGATGCAGGTGACGCTCTATCATGGCTTCCTCGTCAAGGAGGGGAAGGCAACCGTACAGGATGCCCTTCGCCACTTGGAGCATGCCATACAGGTCATGGGCATCGACCATGTCGGCATCGGTACAGACTTCGATGGCGATGGTGGTGTCAGGGGCTTTGCTGATGCTTCCGAGGTGCTGACTTTCACTCGTCACTTGTTGGCGAGACGCTATGCGGAGGCTGACATCGAGAAAATCTGGGGAGGCAACTTCCTGCGGGTGATGTCTCTGGTTCAGGAATCAAGAAATATATAAAACGGTATCATAGGAAAGAAATAGAAGTATGAAGTATGTGTCTTTTTGCCTTTTTACCCTTTTACTCTTTATGACAAGTTGTGGTACAACGAAGAAGAGTCAGCAGAACAGCCAGCCTGTCGTCAACATTGAGTTCAATGCTGACTCGGCATATGCCTTCTGTGCGGCTCAGTGTGCCTTCGGGCCTCGGACCATGAACAGCGAGGCGCATGAGCGCTGCCTGCAGTGGATACAGCAGAAGTTCCAGGACTATGGCTGTCAGGTGACGCTCCAGCAGGCTGACCTGCGAGGCTATGACGGCACCATCCTCAAGAGCACCAATATCATCGCCCGTCAGCCATCAGCCATCAGCCGTCAGCCATCAGCCATCAGCCGTCAGCCATCGTCGCGCATCCTCGTCTGTGCCCACTGGGACAGTCGTCCCTGGGCTGACAACGACCCGGACTCTGCCAACTGGCGCAAACCTGTGATGGCTGCCAACGACGGTGCTTCGGGTGTGGCTGTGATGCTGGAACTGGCACGCTTGCTGCAGCAGCATGACTCTGCCCGTGTCGCAGTGGACTTCGTTTGTTTCGATGCTGAAGACTGGGGCGTTCCCCAGTGGAGCGATGAGGTGGATGCTGACTCCTGGGCGCTCGGTGCCCAGCACTGGGCTGCTTCCTATGCGGCCTCTTCATCGTCTGCCGCCTCTTCATCGTCAGCGGCGACTGTGTCGCAGCCTTCTTACGACTATGCCATCCTGCTCGACATGGTGGGTGGCCAGGGGGCGAAGTTCTATCATGAGTACTATTCCCTGCAGTATGCCCGCCCTGTCGTGGAAAAGGTGTGGCAGGCTGCCAGTGCTGCTGGCTATGGCAGCTTCTTCCCGTCCAAGAATGGGGGTGGTGTCACGGACGACCACATCCCCGTCAACGAGAAGGCGCACATCCCTTGCATCGATATCATCAACCACTATCCTGACTGCGAACAGAGCAGCTTCGGACCTACGTGGCATACGGTGAACGACGACATGCAGCACCTCGACAAGAATACCCTGCAGGCCGTTGGACAGACCTTGGTACAACTCATCTATTCTGATTAGCCATGCTCTCAGCCCTGCTCTTCTCCGTCTTCTTCGCCTCCGCACCGTCTGCTGCGGCAGTGTCGCAGCCCTCCGTCCCGGACTCCCTGTCTTCTCCCACCTTCGTGCCTACGGTCAAGGTGGGCAAGGTCCTCGAGGGGGGCGACAGCATCCAGTACATGGAGATGAACAATGTCTATGTCTTTCCACCTGTGGCCTTCGAGAGCAAGAAACAGGCCAATGCCTATATGCGACTGGTCAAGAATGTCAAGACCGTCCTGCCCCTGGCGAAGGAGGCCAACATGATTATGATGGAGACTGCTGAGTATCTCGAGACGCTGCCTGACAAGAAAGCCAAGGAGGAACACATGAAGCGGGTGGAGAAGAGCATCATGAAGGAGTATAAGCCTCGCATGAAGAAGCTGACCTACTCGCAGGGAAAACTGCTCATCAAACTCATCTACCGGGAGAGCCATTCTTCCAGCTACGAACTGATTCAGGCCTTCCTCGGACCTCTTCGTGCCGGTTTCTATCAGGCCTTCGCCTGGGCGTTTGGCGCCTCGTTGAAGAAGGAGTACGACCCTGAGGGCGTAGACCGCCTGACGGAGCGTGTGGTCCTCATGGTGGAGGCTGGCCAGCTATGATGCGCTCCCTGTTACTCTTCCTCGCCCTCGTCTTGTCCACTGCGGCCATGCCGCAACCTTCTTCCTCCTCCGTCCCTGTTCCGTCTGCCGCTTCTTCCCCTTCCTGGGAGCAGCTCTTCCGCGACTGGATGACTCTCGAGGATGCTTCCTACGGTGAGGAGACCTTCGAACTCCTGGCTGGCCTGGCTGACAACAAGCTGAACCTCAACCAGACCACCCGCGAGGAACTGGAACAGCTTCCTTTCCTCTCTGCCACGCAGATCGAGGAACTCATTGCCTACAGGGACCGCTACAAACCCATGCGGAGTCTCAACGAACTGTTGATGATACAAAGCCTCGACTGGAACACCCGCCGCCTGCTGGTCTGCTTCGTCTGTTGCGAACCCCTTCCTCCGTCCACATCGCTCCTCCCGCCACTCTCCACCCTCTTCCAAGAGGGTCGTCACACGCTGCAGGCTACCCTGAAGGTTCCCTTCTATGAGCGCAAGGGCGACCAGAACGGCTATGCTGGCTACCGCTATCGTCACGACCTGCGCTATCAGTTCAACTACCGCGACCGACTCAAGTTCGGACTGACGGCTGCCCAGGATGCTGGTGAACCTTTCTTCACGCGTGGCAACAACTGGGGCTACGACCACTATTCCTATTACTTCCAATTGCGTCGCATGGGCAGGCTCGAGGAACTGAACCTGGGCATGTTCCGGGTGCAGATGGGCATGGGACTGGTCATGAATACGGGTTTCCACCTGGGCAAGTTGGCGATGCTTCAGTCTCAGGGACGCAGCAGCCATGTGCTGACGGCTCATGCCTCGCGGGCGTCTTATGGCTATCTGCGTGGTGCTGCTGCTACGTGGCGGCTGGCTGACCACTGGCGGGTGACGGCTTTTGCCTCTTACCGCCCGCTGGATGCCACCCTCAACGAGGACGGCACTGCCCGTACCATCGTCACCAACGGCTATCATCGCACGGAGTCCGAACTGGCGAAGAAGAACAATACGCACCTCACTGACCTGGGGGCTCGACTCGCCTGGCGGGCTACTGCCCTTGGGGGCCTGGCCTCGCTCAGCGTCAATGTGCTCTACTCCCACTTCGACCGCTCTCTCGTCCCGTACGCCTCCTCTTCCTCGTCTGCCCTCTATCGCCGCTATGCGCTTTCGGGCTCTTCGTTCTTCCATGCCAGCCTGGACTATGCCTTCACCCGTCACCGCTGGTCCTTGGCTGGTGAGACGGCCCTGAACCGTGACGGGGCGCTGGCGGCCATCCATTCCTTCAGCTATCGGCTCAGCAGCCAGTGGACGCTCATGCTCCTGCATCGCTACTACGACAAGCGCTATACGGCCTTCCATGCCTATGCCTTCAGCGAGGGGGGCAACACCCAGAACGAGCACGGCATCTATCTTGGAGCTACGTGGACTCCTTCCCGCAACACCTTGCTCAAGGCGTATGTGGACTATGCCCACTTCCCTTGGGCACGCTATCAGGTCAGCCTGCCCAGCGATGCTTTTGATGCCTTGCTCTACGCGCGTACATTAATTTATAATAGGGTAACCGTGGAGGGCCGCTACCGTTTCCACCTCCGTCAGCGTGACAACGACCAGCGCACACTGCTCCAGAACCGCTACGAGCACCGTGCCCGCCTCCGCTTCTCCCTTCCCCTTTCTGCTCTCACCCTCTCCACGCAGGCTGATGCTGCTCTTGTCGACAACCTCACCGTTCGCTCCCGGGGCCTCATGCTCAGCCAACAGCTGACATGGCAACACCGCTGGCTACAGCTCAGCGGCATGGTGGGCTGGTTCCATACCGACGACTACGACAGCCGCCTCTACCTCTACGAACCCTCCGTACGCTATGACTTCTCCTTCCCGATGTATGACGGTCATGGGCTGCGCTACTCCCTCATGGCACGTGCTGACCTGGGCCGTTTCCAGTTGACAGCAAAAATGGGCACGACCAACTACTTTGATCGTGCCGTTATCTCCACTGGCCTCCAGCAAGTCAGCCGCTCCTCCATTACCGACCTCCTCCTCCAGCTCCACTATCGGTTCTAAGGGGCGAAGCCCGGTTCAATGCGGCTTTGCCGCAGTTCAAAGTTCAACGGGCTGCGCCCAGTTCAAAGTTCAACGGGCTTGTGCCCAGTTCAAAGATGGAGGGAGAACTTGAACCTTGAACCTTGAACCTTGAACTTTGAACCTTGAACCGCGGCGAAGCCGCATTTCTCACACGTACTCTTCTCCGTACTTGATCTGGACCTCGTTCACATACTTCCGCACCAGCGCTGACGAGTCACCCTTTTTGCAGATGAGCAGCACATTGTCCTCCTCAGCCACGATGTAACCCTCCAGCCCGCTGATGACACCCAGCCGCCCCTTGGGCAGCTTGATGACATTGTTGTGCGAGTTCTCCATCATCACCTCCGAGTCTATCACCACATTGTCGTCTGCCGTCTGGCTCTTGCACTCGTAGATGGAGTGCCACGTACCCAGGTCTGCCCATCCGAAGTCGCACTTCATCACGCACACGTGCTCGCAGCGCTCCAGCACACCCCGGTCGATGCTCAGGTTGGGGTACGACGGATAGTGCTCGTTGACAAATGCCATCTCCTGTTCGATGGTGTACTTCTCCAGATGGATGTCTATGTGTTCCAGCACGTCCGGGAACAGCCTGCGGAAGCAATGGTTCAGATAGCGGGCGTTCGAGAAGATGAGTCCTGTGTTCCACAGAAACTCGCCGCTGTCCATGAACATCTGTGCAAACTCGCGCTCTGGCTTCTCCGTGAACGACTTCACCTGGTAGAAGTCCTGCTCCTCCAGGGGCTCGCCCTTCTGGATGTAGCCATAGCCTGGCTCCGGTCGGGTGGGCTCCACGCCCATGGTCAGCAGCAGGTCGTGGTTCGTCACGAAGTCAAAGGCTTCCTCGATGTTCCGGTAGAAGGCCTCTTCGTTCAGCACAAACTGGTCCGATGGCACTACCACCACCTTGCCGTCCGGATTGCGACGGCAGATGCGCATGTCTGCCCAGGCCACACTCGGGGCGGTGCCTCGATTCACGGGTTCCACCATCAGGTTCTCTTCATGCAGACTCGTCAGCTGCTCTCTCACCAGCGGGGCATACTCGTGGTTGGTGCAGACGAAGATGTTTTCTTGGGGGAGTATCTTGGAAAAACGGTCGAAGGTCTGTTGTAGTTGTGTGCGACCCGTGCCGAAGAAGTCCAGAAACTGCTTCGGACGATGGGTGCGGCTGCATGGCCACAGTCTGCGGCCCTTGCCTCCTGCCAGGATGATACAATAGTTTTGATTGTTGATTCTCATTGTGTAATAAAATAAGTAATTGTTTTCGAGTGCTAAGATACGAAAAATATCCCATACGAACAAAAAATTACATTCTTTTTAAAAATTCTTCATTCTTCTTTCTTCTTTCTTAATTTTTCTTTGTACCTTTGCAACCGCAAAAGCCCAGATGGCGGAATCGGTAGACGCGCTGGTCTCAAACACCAGTGGGGAAACCCATCCCGGTTCGAGCCCGGGTCTGGGTACGCAGTCGGAGCTTTCGGAAGGAGGCTCCGATTCTTTTTCAAGATTCACGGCATATATATAATAAGGTATGTTAGAAACAAGAGTATTTAACCAGCTTAAAACATGTATAAACGAGAAAGGTTCTTAAAAAAACAAAAAAACAACATTAAATCGAGTGTAATAAATGGCTAAACGTTGTGAAAAGGCAATTTTTTGGGCATTTTTCGAAAAAAATGTATGAAAATCCTTGCAGGTTCGCGAAATAATGTCTATATTTGCACCCAAAAACGTGACTCTGCCGCAAGAGGCATGGGTCAGTGATGTGAAAAAATCGAGAGAAATTCGAGAGAAACAGAGAATATTATAACTTCTTTTTATTTATTAATTAATTAAAACAATTCGTATGAACAAAACAAAGTTTTTTAGTTCACTGCTCGTAGGACTGTTGGTTAGTCGCTGAAGACAGATCTGGAAAGTCTGAAGTCATCCTTAGAGACGAGACTGGCTACTTTGGAGTCTACCTTGGCCACCAAGGAGGCTGCTTTGAAGGCTGAAATAGCCAAGAAGGCCAATCAGACCGACTTAGATGCGCTGACGACTACTGTCAACGGCAAGGCTAATCAGTCTGACCTGACTGCGCTGGCTGCTCGCGTGAAGGCTGTTGAGGACCTGACTGCCGAGATTGCCGGTATCAAGACCAAGATTGCCACCATCGAGGCTACTCTGGGTACGAAGGCAGACCAGTCTGCTCCATCGCTACGCTGACCGGTAAGATCAACGAGCGTCTGACCGAAGCTCAGGTCAAGGCTATCGTCGATGAGAGTGCTGCTGCTCAGACAGTGGCTCTGGAGACTTTGAAGTCAGAGATTAACGGTAAGCTCGAGTCTCTGGGTCTGACCAAGGCTGACATCGAGAAGTTGACTGATGTCAACAATAAGATTGCTGCCATTGAGGATGCCCTGAAGGCTTTCACCGGTGCAACAACTATTGAAGAGGCTAAGGAGAAGATGCAGGAGTTGGCTGAGAAGGTCAACGAGAACGTTGCTGCTATCAACATTCTGGAGGCTTTCGTCAAGAAGCAGCTGACCTCAATGGTTCTGATGCCTTCTTTCTACTGGGAAGGTCTTGAGGCTATCGAGGTTCCCTTCGCAAGCGCCATGACCTATGGTATTGACGATACTGACTATAAGTTCACTTATACAGTACAGAGCGCTGCAGGTACGGAGACGGTCAAGGTTAAAGTCGCTGACCAGATGGCTTTCAATGCCACTAACAAGGATAAGGCTGTATTCCTGCCTACTGAACACTCTAAAAATGGCGATGCAACTTATGGTATTTGGGATGAAGATGGTACATTAGGTGGAGGCCGTGTTGGTCGTAAGAATATTAACGACACAGATGCCTGGTATCTGCGTAGCAAACTCGACGGTTGGAATGCTGATCCTAAGAAGAATAAAGCACTCCTCGACTCTGTTGAGTTGAGTAAGGGTGGTATTGCCAAGTATCACTACAACCCCTCTACTGCTAACTTGGAAGGCTACGAGTTCTCATTCTTCGAGAACGACGCTGAGGTTTACACACGTGCTGCAGGTGCTATCGCTGCAACTCCTCGCAAGGACGGCATCACGGCTGAGAATGGTGTTCTGACTGTTCCTTTCGATGTTAAAGGTGGCACGCTGCTGTCTATGTTCCAGGCTTGGGCTAAGAGCACTGGTAATATTACTGCTGAACAGGGTAATGGTGTAGGTATGGCAGCAGATGGTACTGTCTTCGGTCAGTACACTGCTGGTAAGAGCTTCCCGCTCCCCTTCATTGCTGCTCAGATGGCAAAGGGTGACACCATTGTTACTTCTGACTATGGTGTAGTTGTTCCTGCTGAGGTTGAGATTATCGCTTTGGCTGATAATGCTCCTCTGAAGATGATTGACGGCAAAGAGACCAAGTTTGTGTTCGATGGCAACAATGTGAAAGACAATAACGTAATCCGTGCCAACCACCTCTATGAGTCTGTAGGTTACGATGGTATCATTATTCCTGAAACTGGTGTAGGTGACAACTACGGTGCTATCACCATGCCTGCTACTCACGAGATTGTCTACAACCAGAAGGTATTTGACCTGACCAAGTTCATTGAGACTCACGCTCGTTACACTACTTACACCAAGTATGGCAGAAATGCTGCTGACACTAAGCTGACCGCTGAAGAGCTCGAGCTTATGGGTCTGCACTACGAGTATCAGCTGGTTGACTACTGGGTAGGTGAGGAGACCACCAGCCAGACTGCACACCTCGTTCGCGTAAATAAGGATGGCAGTGCTACTTCAAGCGACGAAAAGGACGGTTACTTCTCTGTACGTTCTGTTGACGCTGAAGGTAAAACCATGGTTAACGAAGAGGCTACTCTCGAGACCGTTGGCCGTGAGCCTCTGATTCGTGTGCTGCTGAAGACCGAAGATGGCAAGATTGTCCGTTACGGTTATGTGAAGTTGCGTATTGCCAAGGATGCTGCCCAGAACATGGAGGTTGCTATTAACCTCGGTGAGATGTGGATGAACTGCGGTGAGGAGAAGAAGGTGACATGGGCTCAGATGGAGAACATTATCCTCCGTCAGCTCAACATGACCAAGCAGGACTTCGAGAAAGCATACTATCTGGATGTTCTGGAAGGTTACCAGAATATGCCTTACGTTTCTCCTAATAACATGAATCCTAAGCCTCAGACTAATGGTGTAGACGATCCTTCTGGTGCACTCTACACTAATGGTTGGCAGGCTAAGCGCTTCTATAAGGATGCTAAGAAAGGTTATATTGATGCTACAGGTAGTGACGCATTGGACAATCTGAACAAGATGACTACTGCCGACAACTGGTTCGGCCGTGTATGGTACACACCTCATGACAACCAGACTACACCTCAGAACTGGGACCAGAACACCAACGTATTGGTTTGGAACCTGATGGAATCAAATGCTGCTGCTCCTTATGCAAATGCCAGCAACATGACAAAGGATGCTTACAATCAAATGATTGCTGCTTTGGGTGCTACCTATAACAACAAGGGTGTGAATAAGGATGAGTTCTCTACTGTTGTTCGCTTTGTCAACAAGAGCAATGGCACATTCATCTACGTGAAGCTGTACTTCGCACCTGAGAAGGTTCACTTCGCTTACGGTGACATCAACAACCGTGTGCTTGACCACTGGTATGACTTCGCTAATGGCTATGCTGAGAACACCGCCGACTCTATCGAGGTTTATGCTAACGTTCCTACACCTGCTTTGAACAACAACCAGCCTCTGACTGTTACATCGTTCAAGAAGGACCTGAAGGAGTACTGGCTGCAGCAGCAGATTATTCCTACTATCTACAATAAGGATAAGTTCGGTAAGTTTGCAGAGAATGTCATCACCTTCCAGTTCCGCCTGCCTAAGAAGGGTGAGACTACCACTGGTGATAAGGTTGACGGCATGTATGTGAACAGCTCTACTACCGACTTCAAGACTGGTAAGATTAAGATTCAGGGTGCTGACCGTGACAAGACCCAATACTGGGAGGTTAAGGGTGCTTCTGGTGCTACCTACCAGCTCTACCTCGCAGTTGGTGAAGAAACTGCTAATCCCACTCTCGGTGCTTATAGCGGTGAGTTCGGTAATCAGATTGTCGCTGTGAAGACGGGCAAGATGACTCAGGACGAAATCGTTGCTACCATTACTGCTAATGGTGTCATCCAGTACATGGGTTATCAGGCGACAACTCCTAACACTCCAGAGAATGTAGTTACTGCTTCGTTTGCAACATCATCTGCTACTACTTTGACTCCCTCTGCAAATGTTAACAGTGCCGCTACCGACATTCTGAACTACATGGGTATGTACGATGCTACTGGTAAGCTGATTAAGGATGACTATCTGGACGGTCAGACTGGTGCATTCGCTGCTTATGTTGATATCGATGTAGCTAATAATGCTTGCTACGATCCTCTCATGGGCAAGAACTTCTTCAACGTACGCTTCCTGCGTCCTGTGAACATGTGGCCTGCTAAGACCGAATGGACTGATGCTCCTAACGACACTCAGATCTATCCGCTCTGGAAGCTCGTCTACATCCGTGACTGGCGTCAGTTCCCCGTTGTGATGCTGGGTGCTGAGCAGCAGTTCGGCGAGGCCGCTAAGCCTGGTACTGGTGAGGACGGTGAGACCTACACAGGTGCTATCACCGGTGGTGTGAATGGCGTAGTAACCTATCAGTACTACAATATCGCTAACCTCTATGTGAACCGTGAGGAAATCCGTTCGGATGCTTATCTGAATGCTGACAATCGTACTATCCTGACAGATCCTGCCAAGATTGCAGCTCTGAAGAAGGTTGGTGATATTCCTGCTCTGACTGGTACGAACTCTGCAACTGCAGAAAAGTGGGAGTTCCTGAAGATTTGGCGTGGTGGTAATCCTAATAACCTTCCTGGTTACGAAGATATCGAACCTTGGGCTGATCGCTATGATGCTTATCTGGCAAGTCAAGCTCAGGCTGCAGGTGCTGCTGCTACCGGTTTGCAGGAGTCTGGTCGTCCTTATGACCTGCTGGCTTACACCAACAACAGCGGTGTTGTGAAGGAGTTCCACATCTACGTACCTGTTTCACTGAAGTATCCTTGGGGTTCTGTAACCGATTGGACTCAGAAGGTATGGGCTGTCATCACAGTGAAGCCGACTACCGGTAACGAGTAATCCGATCTCTGATAGATTTCAAACGAATCTATTATAACTCAAAGAGGGGTGTCAAAATAGATTGGCACCCCTCTTGTTTCAAAGATAAAAGATTGTATGAAGAAAATAGTATTATTCCTTGCTGCCGCCCTATTGGTGGGCACAGCGCTGATAAGCTGTAAGGACAAGAAGGCTCCTGCCGACACTAAGCCGGTGGAAACCTCGATGTTCACCAAGGAGGATACCGCCAAGGTGATGGATCTGGTTAACCAGTTTACTGTTTGCCTGCAGAATGGTGATATCAAGGGAGCTGTTGATATGCTGGTTTACCTTGAAGGTGACAGCATTAAGCCCCAGACGCCTGCTAACCTGCAGCGTCAGGCTGTTACGCTGAGTTTCATTGCCGGCAAACCTGGCTATGAACTGGAGCGCATCATCCTGAACAATACCACCAACAACGAGGCAAAGATCAATGTAGTGCTGTTCGAGAAAAAGGACGAGAACGACAAGCGTCCTAACACGACAGCTATTTATGTCCGCCCTGTCTTTATTGATGGTCAGTGGCATCTGACTCCAAGAGACAATATCACAGAGTCTGTGAAGGACGATCCCGTTGAAGAAGCTGTGGAGAGAAAAGCTGCAGCTGAAGAA
This sequence comes from uncultured Prevotellaceae bacterium, assembly GCA_900318795.1. Classification (GTDB taxonomy): domain Bacteria; phylum Bacteroidota; class Bacteroidia; order Bacteroidales; family Bacteroidaceae; genus Prevotella. Next base: position 24,963 of record ONLU01000044.1, read on the forward strand.
CTTGCTAATGAAGAAGATTAATCCTGTCATGAGACTGGCTGTTGCTGTTTCCAACCTTTCGCGGCTAGGCTTCACGGCTTGTCTGATCCTCCTAACCACCCTACTGACGGCCTCATGTCGCCAGCAGGGTGCTTCTGTCTCAGTTGCAGAGGCTAATATTGCATTCCTTGGTGAAACGGAGTACGACTTTGGAGATTATTCCACACAGGACACGCTGGTGCACTACTTTGTCTACAAGAACACAGGCAAGGTGCCCCTGGTCATCCAGAAAATAGAGACCTCGTGTGGCTGCACCCGCGCCACGTTCAGCAAGAAGCCCTTGGCACCAGGAGGTACGGACAGCATACGCGTGACCTACGACGGCAACGGATTCTCACAGGGCACCTTCATCAAGGGCTGTGATGTCTACTCAAACACTGATACAGTATATCATCTCCGCATCCGCGGTTACTACTTACCATAATTAATAATATAAAACAAACGCTTATGAAAAAAATCTCCTTTGTAATTGTAATCCTGCTGGCCGTGATGGCACTGGCTGTCCAGGCTGCCAAACGCGCAGCAGAAGACGCTCCTGCCGTGAGCGTGACCGTATCCCCTTCAGACATCCTTGCCAAGGATGGTGATATCACCGCCGCGGTGAATGCCGCCGTGGAGGGTAAGAACGTGAAGGACATCCTGATCTTCCTGGGCAAGAATGGCCAGTACACCGTCAATGGCTCCATCGTGACGGCTGCCCCACTGACCATCAAGGGCAACCACGCCGTGATTGACGCCTCGGGCTTCAACGGCGACCTGATAACGTTGAACGGTACGGAGACACTGGCCGTCAAGAAGGACGGTACTGACTCCGACCACAAACTGATAGCATCTGTGGAGATTGCACAGGTGACCGTCAAGGGCCTCAAGGGCGCCCTCATCACCGACGCGCAGAAGACGCTGGTGGAGAAGGTCGTCATTGACGATGCCACGATTGAAATGCCGGCTTCCAACAAGAACGTGCTTAACTTCAACGGCAAGGGCTACGTGGGTGAGGTGACCGTCAAGAAATCCACTATCTTCGCCAAGGACAAGAACACGGGCTTCTTCGCACAATACGGCAGCCGCCCCAAGAACGTGAACGAGGACTGGCTGCAGACTTTTGACATCCAGAACTCGACGTTCGTGAACATTGCCAACGGCAAGAACTTCACCAACCTGAAGCAGAACGGTACGGACAAGAACGGCTATGTGTTGAAGAACTGCATCTTCGCCGACTGCGGCAAGAACGGGCAGGTGGTCGTCGGACTGAACAACGGACAGGCCAGCGCTACGCCTGCCTGGGAGGTGTCCGGCAATATCTTTAACTTCGGTGGTGCTGACACCAGTGCTGCCGAGACCTCGAAGGCCGGCAAGAAGGATGGCGAGAACATCGTAAAGAACAGCATTGAGGGCGTTGTAGACTTCGAGAGCATCGAAGACGGCGTGATGAACGGTATCGTGGACTGTGTCTATGCACTTGCTCTCAGTTCCCAGCCCGGAGATCCCGAATGGGTGCTGATACTCGGACAGGTACCCACCGACGTGGTGCTGTCTCCCGCAGAGGGCGAGCTGACGGCTGCCGTAGAGGAAGCCTGCAAGGGCAAGGTGGGCAAGAGCATCACCATCAACCTGGCCAAGGACGGCAAGTACACGGTAGCTGCTCCCTTCTTCATCAGCTGTCCGCTGGTCATCAACGGTGCAGAGGGTGCAGAGATTGATGCCTCTGGCAATCCCGACCAGTTCATCCTGATGCGTCCCGTATCGAAGGATGCCAACTTGAACGAAAAGAACGCTTGTGAGATTAAAGACATTGCTATCAAGGACGTGAAGATTACGGGTCTGAAGAACCGCCTCATCTACGGCAACCGCCAGGACTACCTGATTGGCAAGCTGGCTGTGGAGAACAGCGTCCTGCAGTTCGACGGCTCGACACCACGCAGCATCTTCGACTTCTACTGCGGTGGTAACTATGAGGAGTTGAGCATTGTCAATTCTACGCTGTATGCTGATCCTTCTAACGCCATGCGCGGCGGTCTGGTAAGCACACAGTCCAGCAAGAGTGTCATCGAGTTGGGCGGCGAGAGCCAGAAGCTGAGCATCAAGAACTCTACACTCTATAACATCGCCAAGGGCATGACTCCCGTACTGCAGCAGCGTCACAGCCAGTACTGTCTGAACGAGGGCCAGAAGAGCAGCGAGGTGAAGTGGGCTGTAGCCAACAACGCCTTCTCGTTCGACGGTGAGAACAGCGGCAGCAGCGAGGCCTACGGCAATGCCGTACCCGGACCGGTGAAGTTCAGCAATCCCGCCGCCGGTGACTTCACCATCAATATCCTAAGTGAACTCTTCAATCGTCAGGTTGGTGACCCGCGCTGGCTGAACGGCAACGAGGACAACCTATTGCTGACCATTGCCTCAGGCAAGGACATCGCAGCAGAGATTGCTGCTGCCAAGGGTGAGAACAATCCCGGAAGCATACTTGTCGTGCTGGAGAGCAACGGCACCTATACTGTGGGTGAGCCTATCGAGGTTGCCGGCAGCATCGTCATTAACGGCAACGGTGCCACCATCGACGCCAGCGCCATCACGGGCGACAATGCCGTTGTCAAGATGCCGTCGGGCATCACCGAGCCTACGGCAGTGGACGAGGTTGCATTCAACGACGTCAACATGAAGATTGCCACCCGCCTGTTCTATGCCAACAAGTCCAAGTTCTGGATTAAGAAACTCTCGGTTGACAACAGTGTCATTGCCGTCGACGGAACGTTCAAGAAGAGCATCTTCGACTGCAACGGCGGCGGTAACGTGAAGCTGCTGTCAGTGAACAACTCTACCATCTATGCCAATCCGAAGATCGGCCAGAACGGCGGCTTCTTCAGCTCGCAGTCCAGCCAGAAGCCGACAGAGTTCGGCGAGGGCGAGACGCAGACCATCCAGATTACCAACTCCACGCTCTACAACATCACCAACGGCAACGACATGGTGACGCTGAGAGAGAAGGACAAGGAGTATATGTCGTTCATCGTCAAGAACAACGTTATTGTCAACTGCGGCAAGAACGGACAGTTCTTCAAGGGTCTGGCCGGTGCCAGCGACGCGAAGAAGGCTACGTGGGATGTGGACGGCAACGCACTCAACTGGGGCGGTGCCGATGTCAGCGGCACAGAGACGGTCAAGGGCACCAATGACGAGGTCAAGAACAGCATCGAGGGCATTGTGGAGTTCGAGAATGCCGAGGAAGGCGACTTCACGCTGGCCTACAAGAGCGCACAGAACGAGGCCAAGATAGGTGACCCGCGCTGGATTGTCGTTCCTGAGGATGTGAAGGTAACCATTGCCTCGGGCGACATCAGTGCAGCACTGGACGAGGCCCTGGCCAAGGTGAAGGTGGTGAAGGACATCCGCATCAACCTGACCAATGGCGGCGAGTACACCATCTCGAAGAGCATCGTGGTGCCCAACAGCCTGTATATCGTCACCGGCGACATCATGGCTTGGGAGCAGCAGAATGCCACCATCGACGCCTCCGGACTGGAAGGTCCTATGATTACCACGCCT
>ONLU01000065.1 GCA_900318795.1 uncultured Prevotellaceae bacterium
TGCATACAACTGATACACCCTATACATTGTACACTCAGTCATATCAAACATGTTACCAGTCACGCTTGTTGGGTTTACGACGATGGGACGAAAGGATGGCATCATTCTCTTCCTCGGTGGTCAGGGGTACGGCATTCTTGCGTTTCACCTCCAGCCACTTGTCGAGTTCGTCGTTGAACAAGACCCAACGCTTGCCGGGTTTGCTGCCTGGCACCTCGCCCTTCTGCAACTTCATGTAGAGGGTGTTCAGGGGCATACGGAGATAGTCTGCCGCTTCCTCCACGTTCATCGTGCGACGCACACGTTCCAACTTCTGCTTGGTTTGGCTTTTCTGAAGGTCAAGCAGTACCACCTTCATGCCGACGACTTCATCCCGAAGCTCGGCAACGACCTGCGGAAGGTCGTTGAATGTCAATTCGACGTTCTTCATATGATACGATGAGACCTTTGTGTCTCGGCTGCAAAGGAACTGCATTATCATTGCGTTATGAAGTTTATGATGCACCATGCATAGATAATAATGGTATAATGTGGATGGCGCTGGTTTTTTATGGTCGCCTCTGGTTATGAATGGTTGTTTATTGCAGTGGGAAGGGCGGGTATGCTAATAGTCAGGTTCACTTATAGGCATAGAAAATCGCCGCACAGATCCAGCAAAGAATTTGTACGGCGATGCAGAGTCAGTATTGTAAGATGATCAGACAGCCTGTTTCATTTCCATATTACGGAAGTGGAAAGCTATTGAATGTGGTTCAGGCTTGTCAATCTTGATGAGGTCATCGGGCTTTTCCTCCAGCAGGTTCTGCGACAGGTAGCTGTCCGTACAGGGTGAACCGTCACGCTTGACGCACAGGTCTGGAAACATGGCCTTCACGAAACGGCCACAAGTCTCGCTCTTATATCCGTTCTCCATGCCCATGCGCTTGGCTATGTTCCATGTCAGATGGCGCACGTCGCGGCTGGTTACCTTTTCCTTCCACTTACAGAGTCTGGGTTTGGGCTGATAGGTACTGCTGCTTATCCAACCCTCATATTCAAGCCATACGGCAAGAATGTCCTGTTCGTCCAGCAGAGGGCCAAGCGAGTAGTAGATATACTCCTGCATGATTTCCTTTCGGTCTAGGGCGAACTTCTCCCTTTTCTTCTGTTGCTCTTCTGCACTGAGACTCATGAGCTCAACAATTTTCCTGTTCGTTTCTTCTGACTGGGCAGGATTCGGAACTGTGACATCGGTGGATGCAGACTCATGACCGGTTGAGATAGCACGTTCCTCACTTGTTGGGTCTGGAGCCTGCAACTCTTCCGTTTGTTCCTCATTGACTGGCTGTGTTTGGCCCATATTGTCAGGATCTGGCGGGACAGGACTTGCCTGCGCATCTATCAGTTGTGCAGGAACGGCTTGAACAATATCGGCCTGGTCCAGAACAGGAATGTCTTTCTTCTTACCAAAGATGCTGCTGCTGAACTCTGAAAGCAATGAGAAATAGACCACAATCATAAGTTCGAGCAGAATGAACGACAAGGCAAGAAGTACGCCGTATGGAATGAGCGTGCTTCTTGCATAGAGATACGACGCAGCCATGAATGACACGACCAAGGCCACGGCACTGATGGCTGCGAAGAATGCCGCAGGCAGAACGGTCGAAGTTGAAATACTAACTGTTTTGTGATACATAATTACTTGAATTTAATTGTTGTCCTGAAATTTGCGGGCAAAGGTAATCAAAAACAACAAATAACCATGCCTTTGAAAATTATTCTTCAAAATTTAACACTCCGATAAAGCCTTTTTAACCTCTCCGACCTTCATTTGGGTGATTTTCGCGGATTTCAGCGTGATTTTGTCAACGGACTCGCGCTTGCTGGAGTCGGCCATGGCGGCATAGATCTGGGTCGTGGCGACGTTCTTGTGACCGAGGATATGCTGGACGGTATAGACGCTGGTGCCTGCCTCAACCTGTAGCGAGCCCAGTGTATGGCGGCTGCAATGATAGGTTATATGCTTGGTGATGCCAGCCTCCTTCAGCCAGTTCTTCAGTGGGGACTGGGTCAGACTGTCGTTGAAACCCACAAAAACCTTGTCAGTCGGTTTGCGGTTCTCATCGCCGTCATTAAAGCCTATCAGTTCCAGAGCCTCGTTGCTGATGGGGTTGTTCACCAGCTCCTTCGTCTTCTGCATGCGGAGGGTGATATACATGGAGCCGTCGCCATACGGTTGGATCTTGTTCCAGGTAAGTTGCTTGATGTCGCTCTTGCGTAAGCCTGTCAGACAAGAGAAGAGGAAAGCCTTCTTCAATACTTCGGATTGGCAAGGTGTATTGGCGAGATTGACCAATTCCTGACGAGAAAGGTGCTCCTTTTCTGTGGGAATGGTATCGATGCGCTCCAAGAAGCCATTGGGATTCTCGACAATCTTGTGCTCACGGTAGGCGGTATGAAGCACGGCACGGAAGGTTGACCAGTAGCCCGCAGCACTATTGATGTGCAGAAGTTGCTCTGTATGTTTGAGTTGGTGGGTAGTCAGGAGATACTCACGGAAGCGGTTGCACAAGTCCACATTGATCTCATCGAAGCGGCACTTGCCGTTGCAGAACTGCTTGAAGTGGAGATAGACATTCTCCCACTTCGTGTTCTTCTTGTACGCCTTGTCCTTGAAATAGTCGAGGAAGCTACCCTTCATCTTCTCCTTGTCGAAGAAGTCGTAGCGTTCGTTGACGATACTCTCGTAGCGACGGCAGCGCAGGGCCTCGGCCTTCTCGCGCATGCGGTCGTTGTAATCCTTCTCGCGCTGCGACTTAGGCTTGGCGTAGATGTAGATGCCCAGCGACTCATGGCGCATAACCTTCATTGTTGACTCGTCGCGATAACCCGGATAGTAGTCCAGATAGAACGATAGTTGTTCTCCGCCTTTGATTTTCCGTGTGCGGAGGGTCACGGTCTTACAGATGTTGCTCATATACATTGTTATTTTATAGTAAATAATCGTAGGTGAAGCGTTTCTTCACGGCTGCAAATTTCGCTCATTATTCTTGTATGATGGCAGATATTATGCGTAATGTAGCCGTAATATTCAGATAATGCTGGTTGTTCGTGCATAATGTGCAGATGCTTCTACTCATATTGCCCGTCATAACTGGTATCGCTTGGTTGTTCATAATATGCTATAGCTGCCATATTGGGCCAGTCTCTCAGCCATAATCTTGTCGAAGTCTGTCTTCGGAATCAGGTTCTTCACACCGACCTTGACAGTTGCGATGCTATTATTTTTGGCAATGATGCCGACATTGGCAGTGCTCATCCCATATTTCTCAGCAGCCTCCTTGGCTGTGTAGTAGTTGCCATCATCCACGATGTCGGTGCGTCTCAATTGCTCAAAATGGTCTTTAGAGTAGTAAGTCTGGCCATACTCACGCTTTGTCGGAATATGATGGCGGTAAGCATTGGAACGGACTGAGGCTGCGCTCATTCCAAACAGTTCCTGAGCTTCTTTCATGGTCAGCCACTCACTGACAGCCTCCACATCTGCCGACTTGCCAAACAATGCATCCATGTGCTTGCGGCTGTAGTAGTTCATTCCTGCAATTCGACAAACTGGTACTTGGTTCCGTTTCGCTGAGGTATAGAGCCACGACTTCTTAACTTTATAGATGCGC
>ONLU01000037.1 GCA_900318795.1 uncultured Prevotellaceae bacterium
ATTTATGGCAATCAAAGTGAAAGCAGTTGAGCGCAAGCTCAAGTTTACGAAGAACGAGAACGACCCCGGGGTCTACCGCTATGTGCTGGGCGCTGAGCTTATGCCCCGACGCCCTCTGAGGTTCAAGGTAATTCGTAGTATATGAATCATGAGCGCGGGAATAGTTTTTTTGAATATCCTTTGGTTTTGTTCTCACTTATTCGTACCTTTGACCCTTGGTCAAGTTAGGCGGCATCTCGGAAAAACTCAAATAAATTTGGTTTTTCGCTCGATTTGCACTAACTCTGACCCTTGGTCAAGTTACTCTCGTTCGACAAAACAAATAAAAATGAGTTTTATTTGGTTTTGTTCTCACTTATTCGTAACTTTGCAGGCGCAATGGAAAAGATGACAGAAATGAAGGCTGCTTTGTTCGACCTGGACGGCGTCGTGTTCGACACGGAACCGCAGTACACCGTGTTCTGGGGCGAGCAGTGCCGCGAGTTCCACCCGGAGCACCCGGGACTGGAGCACGAAATCAAGGGGCAGACGCTGGTGCAGATATACGACGCATGGTTCTCGGGACCGCTGCAGGACCGGCAGTCGCTGATAACGGAGCGGCTGGACCGCTTTGAGCAGCAGATGGCCTACGAGTACGTGCCTGGCTTCGAGGCGTTTGTCCGCCAGCTGCGCCAGCGAGGCGTGCGGACTGCCGTGGTGACCAGCTCGAACCGCGTGAAGATGGAGGCCGTCTACCAGGCTCACCCGGAGTTCCGGGGGCTGTTCGACGCCATCCTGACCTCCGAGGACTTCTCGGCGTCGAAGCCCGACCCCGACTGCTATCTGAAGGCTGCCCGGCGGCTGGGAGCCAGCCGCGAGGAGTGCGTGGTGTTCGAGGACTCGTTCAACGGCCTGCGCTCGGGTCGCGCCGCCGGCATGCATGTGGTAGGGCTGGCAACAACCAACCCCGCCGACGCCATCCGTCCGTTCTGTGATGAAGTAATCAAAAATTATATAAACTATGGGATATTTAGTTAGCGACAACCGTAAGGTGACCACTCACCGCCTTATGGAGATGAAACAGAAGGGTGAGAAGATTTCGATGCTCACCTCTTATGACTATACGATGGCCGGCATCGTTGACAAGGCCGGCGTTGACATCATACTGATAGGCGACTCGGCGTCGAACGTCATGGTGGGCAACCAGACCACGCTGCCCATGACCGTCGACCAGATGATATACCACGCCAAGAGTGTGGCCCGCGCCGCACATCGTGCACTGGTGTTGTGCGACATGCCTTTCGGCTCCTACCAGGTAGGCCCCACCGAGGGCGTGTCTAATGCCATACGCATCATGAAGGAGTCGGGCTGCGATGCGCTGAAGATGGAGGGCGGCGTCGAGATTCTGGACACCGTGAAGCGCATACTCGATGCCGGCATCCCCGTCATGGCCCATCTGGGACTGACCCCGCAGAGCATCAACAAGTTCGGCACCTACGCCGTCCGCGCCAAGGAGAAGGCCGAGGCCGACAAGCTGATGAGCGACGCCATCGCGCTGGCTGACGCCGGCTGCTTCGGCATCACGCTGGAGAAAGTGCCCGCCTCACTGGCCGCCGAGGTGAGCAAGACCGTCAAGTGCCCCACCATCGGCATCGGTGCCGGCAACGGAACGGACGGCCAGGTGCTCGTCATCGCCGACATGCTGGGCATGACCCAGGGATTCTCGCCCCGCTTCCTGCGCCGCTACGCCGACCTGAACAGCGTCATCACCGAGGCTGTCGGCCACTACGTGGAGGACGTCAAGAGTGGCGACTTCCCCAATGAAAACGAATCCTACTAGGCTTGAATACTCAGAACACCCCCATACACATCCGACTGTGGCATGCCGACTTCTGGCGCCTCGTCGTCGCTGACCTGCTGCTCACCATGGCGGTCTACATCCTCATACCCGCCATGCCCAGATGGCTCATCCAGACCGAGAACTTCTCGCCCGTGGAGGCTGGACTGTGCATGGGAGCGTTCGGGCTGGGGCTCTACCTGCTGGGCTCGCAGTGCTCGTGGCTCGTACAGCGCTACCGCCGCAACCAGGTGTGCATGTGGGCCATCGTCGCAATGGTCGCCGACGTGATGACGCTGGTCTATTTCGACCACCAGCGCACCGAGTTTGCCGAGTTCTGGATGATACTGGTGCAGCGGTTGCTGCTGGGAGCCACGTTCGGACTGGCGCAGATGGTGCTCTCGTCGACGCTCATCATCGACACCTGCGAGTCGTACATGCGCACCGAAGCCAATCACAACGCAGCGTGGTTTGCCCGCTTCGCACTCTCGCTGGGCCCGCTGGCCGGAATCCTCGTCCTGTCTGCTTTTGGCTATACTTCCGTATGGTGGGCTGCCGCCGTCAGTGCGGTCGCTTCGCTCATACTGATAAGACGCGTCGATTTCCCGTTCCGCGCTCCCGAAGAGAACGTCCGTATGGCATCGCTCGACCGGTTCCTGCTGCTTCATGGACATGTGCTTTTCTTCAATCTGTTGCTGGTCAGCATCGTCATGGGCATGCTGCTGACGCTGCCCCTGACGCCCGTGTTTTACGGACTGATGATGGTCGGTTTCCTGTTGGCTCTGCTCGCCCAGCGTTTCGTGTTCCGTGACGCAGAGCTGAAAAGCGAGGTCATCAGCGGACAGATTCTGCTGATAGCGGCTCTGCTCACCTTGCTCGGCTATCCTGAAAGCCCCGTGGCACCCGTCCTCGTCGGGCTGGGCATGGGCATCATCAGCGCCCGCTTCCTGCTGTTCTTCATCAAGCTGAGCCGCCACTGCAAGCGAGGAACCTCGCAGAGCACATTCTTCCTGGGCTGGGAAACGGGACTGGCCCTGGGACTGTGCGCAGGCTATGCCCTATGGTATGAACAGCGCGACACCTTATTATATATATGTATAGGGTTCATCGCCGCCTCGCTGCTGATGTACCACTTCTATACCCACTCGTGGTTCATGCGCAACAAGAACCGCTGATGTAGCCTTGATGAACCGCTGACAACTATCGCCTGCAGAACGGCGCGTAGGGACATGTGCGGCAGATGGTCAGGTCGCTCGTCGGCTCGAAAGGACGCTCCGGCGAGAAAATCTCCTCCACTTTTTGTTCCAATAGTTCGTTGAAACGGGCTGAATGCTCGGCAATGTCGCGCACGGGCTCCTTGCCCAGCTTTAAGACTGGGTCGTAGCCCTCGGCACCTGCATGTTGGATGAACAACAGGGCAGGAGCGACCGGACTCTGGCGCTGCCGACGGACAATGTCAGCATAGACAAAGGTCTGCAGGTAGTAGTCGGCATGCTTGCTGATGTTCTCCGGCAGGAATATGGCATCGACATCGGGCAGCGGCTTTACCTGCTTGCTGCCCGTCTTGTAGTCTACCACGCGGATGGTGCCGTCGTTCATCAGGTCAAGACGGTCGATGCGGCCACCCAGTCGGAAGCGAGAGAGGTTGCGGTAGACGTCGCACTCCAGGCCGAGGATGGTGAACGGTGCCAGACGGCGGTCTATCTCCAGCAACTGGCGGAGGTAGTGAATGATGACCTCGCGGTTGATGAGATGCAGGCCGCTGGCAGAAGTGTATGGCATCTCTTTGTGGAAAGCCTCGTCTACGGCACGCTCTATTTCTATCTTCGACTTCAGCAGGTGGTCAATGAGTTCCCTGCTGATGTCATGAGGCAACTGGTGGTAGATGATGTCGGCGGCTTCGTGGAAGATGTTGCCGAAGATGCGGTTGTCCAGTTCCAGCTCGTCTTCCGGCAGGTCAGGCTCCCTGAGCCCCGCAGCATAGCAGTAGTAGAACTGCAGGGGACAACGCATATACTTGTTGATGGCTGAAGGCGACAGCAGCGAGTCGGCCTGCATGAAGTGCTCGCCCAGCGCCTGCATGACGCGCGGAGTTTTCTCGATGGCAGCGGGTTGCCATCGGGTGGTGGACTGGCCGGACTGCAGCGTGTACTGACTGACAGAATGGCCGCTTTCAACCAGCATCTGCAACATGAAACGGCTCATCTCGCCCCGCTGACCGTCCTCGGTGGCGCTGTTGTACAGTATGGTCACGTCGCTGGCCCGCTGCAGCAGACGGTGGAAGTAGTAGGCGTAGATGCTTACCTTGTTTTCTATCGTTGTCAGTTCGTAGGCTTGACGTATGCTGTGAGGAATAAACGAGCTGTCGTTGACGCCGCGCGGCATGTTGCCCTCATTGCAGGACAACAGCAACACGTGGTCGAAGTCCAGGTTGCGCGTCTCCAGCACACCCATCACCTGTAGCCCCTCAGCCGGCTCGCCGTGGAAGGGAATGCTGGTCTGTTGCATCAGTTGGCTTGCCAGCCGCTGCATCGTGATGCCGTCTACCGTCAAGTCGCCGCTTTCGACGAGCCCATGCAGACGGTTGACCAAGGTATAGGCCCGGAACAGCGATTCCTGGAACAGCGGGTCGTGGAAGTCGTCCTTGGCATTTTGAGCAACCTGCCGCAATAGTACCAGAAGGGATGGCAGCACTTCGTCTGACTGCGTATGTTCCTTGGCAAGAGCATCGTCTTCTATGTATTTCGCATAGGGATGGCGCTGGAATGTCCGGACGAGGCGGGGCATTCGTCCCAAGAGGTGCAGGTCGAACCAGAGCTGGATGAATGAGGCCACAGGGGTTTGCGACAGCGGATAGCCCGTAGTGACGTTTACCTTGTCGACTTCCGGTGGCAGACAGTGGATGACGACGGGCAGCAGCGCTTCGTTACACAGCACGATGGCTGTACGCCGTCCGTCGCCGAAGCGCTCCTGTTCGCGCAGCCAGTTGCTGACGTAGCGTGCCTGGATGTTCTCGGTGGGTGCTGCGATGAAGCTGATGTCCTTGTGCTGTTGGAAATTCCGGTAGATTTCATCGCGCTGCGTGTCCAGTTCGTTGGGAAATGACTTCAGGTAGCGGCCAATATACTGGCCAGCCTCGTGGTTTACCATATAGTAATGGTCGAAGTCCCAGTAGAAATGTGCCTTACCCTCCTGCTGTAAGGCCTTGAACAACTGTTGCTCCACCTTCTGTAGCAAATTGAAGCCTACAAAGAGATAGTGGTCATAGGGGAAAGAAGCGGTAGCAGTCCCGTTTGTTGCCTGGTCTTCGCTACTCACAGCACTGACAACCTGACGGTAAAGCGCTCCTTCGTAAGCGAGCCCTTGGGCGGCCAGTCGCTCGTTGAAATCGTGGTAAATGTCGGCAAAGTGGCTCCAAAGACGCAGGAAACGCTCTTTGAGCTCGGTGTTGTGGTCTTCCGAGAAATTGCTGAAGAAGCGCTGTATCATCTCACGTTGCTCGTCGGTTAGATAAGAGATGTCGTCGAGTTCGTGGATGTCGCGCAGGTTGGCAAAGACGCGGTCGGGGTCGGCCATGTTCTTGTCTATATCGTCAAAGTCGGTAAGCAGGAGCTGGCCCCAACCGTAGAACTTATCGAGTGTCTCAGCAGAGCCAGTCTGCAGGCAGAAAGACTTGTGGAGATCGCACACCTGCTTGATGGGGTCGGCAACCTGAAGCGAGGATTGTTGACGGAACAGTTCGCTGATGGTGATATAGGCGGGGCTCCACAAGGGCTTCCCAGCTTGGCGGGCCAGATATTCGTTGAGAAACAGCGAGGCACGTTTGTTGGGGAATACAACGGCTATGCGTGACAGGTTAGTGCCGTACTTGTGGATAATATCCTCGGCGACGTATGCTAGGAAATCTTTCATTTTACTTCTTCTACTTGATTAGTATATACGTACCACAACCAACCTTTGACGTTGGGGAGTCCCATTGACTGCAGCAGTTGCATGTATTCGCGCACTTGTTCTTGATATTCGGGTTTCGGACGGCCGAATTTGAAGTCTACGACATGTGTTTCTTGCCCGTCCGTCATGACGCGGTCGGGGCGGCGCTCCAGAACTTTTCCGTCCACCATTTGCAGGATGGTACACTCGTTAAACAATTTCCAGCGTCCAGAAAACCAGTTGTTTACAAGTTTGTCTTCAAGTCTTTTGCGGAGTAGTTTGGTGACTTTCTCACGGGTGACCTCATCGTCATAGAGCACTCCGTCTTGCTGCAACTGATGCAGGGCTTGCTCGATGTCTGCGCTGGTGCGGATGGTGGAAAAGACATTGTGAAGCACACTGCCTATCTTGATATAGCTGAGCGTCTGTTGCTCGTCTTCACCCTCGATGAAATCGCGGCTTTTGTTGCTCTGACGGAACTCGGTCTTGACGTCGAAGGTCTCGATGGTGATAGGCTTGGGCCATACGGGCTGCAGGAAGACGTTCTCAGTGGTGGAATCGGAGTTTTCGGAGTCTTCGGAATGATTAGAACATCCTGAGTTTTTTGAGTATTCCGAGAAACGGCCATAGGTGAAGGCCAGCACGGCTCCGTCGTCTTCCGTTCCGTCCAGCGAACTATTCTCGAGGCTCAATTGGGGAAGCACGCTCTCTATGAGGACTGAGCGGGTATTGGGAGCGTTGCGTCTGCCAAAGACGAAGAGCCTTTGGGAAGCACGGGTGAAGGCAACATAAAGCAGATTAAGGTTGTCGACCGTGTTTTGGAGGTGTTCGTCCAGGTAGTCGTGCTCGAAGATGGTTCCGGCCATCTGCTTCTGGCTGTAGTCTACAGGGACGATAGGCAGGGCGTTGAAGGGTGGCTCCTTGGGTTGGCACCACAGTATGTCGCTATGTTCCAATCGCCAGTCGCAGAAAGGAATGATGACATTGTCAAACTCCAAACCCTTGCTCTTGTGGATAGAGAGCATGCGGATGCCATTTATTTCGCTGCTTTGTATGGTCTTGCTGCATATGGACTCTTCCCATTCGCTGATAAAAGCATCAATATCAGTGCTGTTGTCTAAGGTAAACTGGTTTAACTGGTCGTAGAAAGCACAGATGTAGGCGCTTTGTTCGTTCAGTCGCTCCAGTTGAAAAATGGAATAGAGGCGTTCGGTGAGTTCATAGAGTGGCAGCCTCAGCAGTTCTGCAGTATGGCCAATATAATCTTGTGGGAGCAAATCGTCAAGCGACTGGTCCTTGATGAGCAGCTCGTTTTCATTCATTGTGTTGCCGAGAACGGAGCGCTGGTATATCTTGGCAATCGTGGCCTTGGCAAGAAGATCGTCAGGATGAGTGAGCAGATGAAGAGCCTGTACAAGCAGGCAAATGGACACAGAGGCGTCGAGTCGGAAGGCTTCGTCACTGACAATGCGGATGTCAGGCAGATGTTCAGAAAAATAGTCTGCGACCAGAGGGATATAGTTGTTGGTACGCACCAGAATGGCTATCTTGCTGGGAGATGTTCCCACCGCTAAGAGCTGGCTGACGGTGTCGACGATATCGTTCAGAGTTTGTTCCTGATAGTCTTCTTGAGGTAAGAGGTTGATGCTGACATATCCGTTAGAACCACGCTTTTCGGGTATTTTCTGTGCAACGTCTGCATAGGCATGCTTCAGTTGTTCGGCACCATCGGGATACTCCTCACGTTGTGATTCGTATTCCTGACGTACTGCTTCAGTAAAGAAGGCATTGTTGAACTCAATGATACGTCGCTCAGAGCGGTAGTTGAACTCTAAGGGTCGGATATCTATCATCCCGTTGTTCGAGGTGAATTCACGGTCTATGGTGTTGAGCAATCTCCAGTCGCCGGAGCGCCAGCGGTAGATGCTCTGCTTGACGTCGCCGACGATAAGGTTTTCTGTGTCTGCGTGGCTCATGCACTCTTGTAGCAGTACCTTGAAATTCTGCCATTGAACCGTGGAAGTGTCCTGAAACTCGTCTATCATGATGTGCTCCAGTTGGGTTCCTATCTTCTCGAAGATAAACGGAGAGTCACTGTCCTTGATGAGGGAGTGCAACAACTGTTGGGTGTCGCTAAGCAGGAAGCGATTGGCCTCTTCGTTCATGTCGCGTACTTTTCTTTCTATGCTGTCAAGAAGACGCAATTGGTTGAGATGGCGGAGTGTGAGGTCTGCTGATTTAAATAGTTTCCATTGTCTGGGACGTTCTTCTACTGCACGACGCAGGATGGGCATCAAGACATTTTCTGCTGCCATATGGATGGTTTCAGGTCTTTTGCTTTTCTTGGAATACCATTTTTCGGCAAAGCTCAGACAGTCGGACACCCGGCTTCCCACAATGCTCTCGTCCATTTGTCCATTGCTGAGTTTTACAAAGAAACCATACACGCCTGTCTTGCCATAGCTGAGTTCGTCAACAGTGATGCCTTCAGTCTCAAGAGATTCAAAGAATTGCTCGGCAATCTCTTTCATGTGTTTCTCAGCGTCGCTACGAATCTGGCGCATTTGCCCCATATACCCGTCAAGGAAGTTCTTTTGGCTGATCAGTTGGTTCAGTTCAATGCTTTTCTCTTTATAGTAGTCACGAAAGATAGTGCGGCCAAACTGCTTGACTTGTCCGATGATGTTCCATGAGCGGTCTTCGCTGATGCTTTCCATGATGTATTTCAGCAACCACTGCAGCATGACGTCAGTGTGGGTGAGTGAATCAATAAGTTGGTCGACGGCCTGTTCCTCCACTTGAACGTCATTTAGTCCGATGCGTAAATTCGCCGTAAGGTCCAGTTCGCGGGCAAGATTGCGTAGTACGCTCTGAAAGAAAGTGTCTATTGTTTCTACGCGGAAATAGCTGTAGTTGTGCAACAGCAGGTTGAGGGCTTTTCCTGCCTGCTTCGAGATGGTTGTCCCGTCCAGCCCGGTTTCAGCGCTGATGTGTCGGGCGTAATTGTCAGAGTCGGGTAGCTGCTTCCAGATGCCATAGAGTTGGCTGAGAATGCGCATCTTCATTTCCTCTGTGGCTTTGTTGGTAAAGGTGACAGCCAAGATGTTGCGATAGCTCATTGGATTGAGCACGAGCAACTTGATATATTCTGTAGCTAATGTGAAAGTTTTGCCAGACCCGGCACTGGCTTTGTAAACAGTTAGTGGTTTTACCATCGGCTGAATATTTCTATCGTTACTTTAAAATCTACTCTTTGTATTTGGGAGTCAAGAAAATTTGCAAACACGGCGGCAGAGAGGTAACGGTTAGAGAATCCGTAGCCCACCTCGAAATACGGTCTGGTGTGCTGAATGGACAGGGCACTGAGATAGATACGTTCCGTCTCAATGTAGCGTCCGAACAACGGCAGGTGGTAAAGAAGCATCATGGGGGAGTCGTAAGAAGCATGCCCTCTGACATAGTAGTCGGATTCGTTGTACCAGCGGGTGTTCAGAAGCTGGAATTGTCCGCTCCAGTCGTCTTCCCAGCCCGATGGCAGATTGTTGTCGCGGAAATTGGTATAATCGACGAAATAGTCGGAACTACGTTGGGTATAATAGCCAATGCCTGCTCTTAAGTTTAGAATCTTCATGCTCTTGAACTTTTTGAGAAAGGATGCATCGTATTCCCATCGTTCGTAGTTGAGGTTAGACTTGAAGATGTTTTTGAAGCTATGCTCGTAGTTGGCAGTCAGTACGGGCCCATGGTACCATGGCTTTAATCTGACGGTTATCATGGGGGCAAAACTATAGAAAGCGTCCTCCATTTGGGCCTTTTTCATTAACTCTCTGTTTGTGGAAATGCGGCGATGGTACACCAAACCTGTCTTGAACTCAAGCCAGTCGAAGGCGGCAATATTGTTATAGGCTTGTATGAATTGGTCTGTAAAGTCAGGCATATTTATCTTTTCCCCACCATATTTTTTCTTAAACTCTTCAGCCATACTTCCATTAGAAATACGGTTGCCATTACCCAAAAGAAATTCAGCGAAACCATTTCGTTTGGGATTATAAGTCATACGCAAGGGGATGGTGTAATAAAACTGTTTTAGTTTGAAGTTGTAACCCAGTTGCGCTTCCAGTGACAGATAACGATGAGCATTCCAGTTGTATTGTGCACCCAATTTGAGTTTATAGCTGATACCGTTACTACCGTTGTAACCAAGATAGAGCGGATTCAGAAGCGGTGAGAAACGCATCGTCAGCCCTCCTTTTCTTGTTCCGTTTCCGTTGATGAGGTTGTCGCCAATCACATTCCAGGCAACATCTTTTACCCGTTTCCAGTAACTCTCGCGTTTGTTGCTGTCTGCCGCTTGGAGCATCTCTTCCTTCTGCCGATCTTCCAGTTGCTTTTTATATATTCCCTGGTCTTCTGGGGTTAATGGCAAGGGGCGTAGTTGTTCCATCAGTTCTTTGTCCACCACTTCGTCCAATGAGTCGGGTAGGCTTGTCGGACAATTATAGACTGCAGTACAGTGTGAGTCAATGCGATTTCCGAAGAATTTGAAAGAGGCAGTTGTTGTGCAACGTTCTGGGAGTGGCGTGTTCGCGTCTTTCTGGTTCATTAGTGCAGACACTTTGAAAGTAATCATATCAAACTCTCCTTCGAATTGCACGGACAGGATTCGTCCTGTTGTTATATCTACTATGGCCTGTCCGCTAATCAGTTGAGTGTTGAGTGTGCGCGGACGGAAATGCAAATATGCAAGATTGTCTTCCGAGGACTTGACATCGTATCGATAAAACCGTCGATTGGCCCGATAAAAGGGGGACAGCAATCGGTCGGGGTAGATGGTGACATTATATATATTGGGAGTAACCGATTCAAATATGGCTGGCATTGCAATACGCTGTCTTGGGATATTGCCGCAAACCACCTGTCGTTTCAAGTCATATTTGTCAGCGGTGATAAATCTTAATTTACCATAGGATTCTCCAACATATTTCTTGTCGCCTTGTGCAATCACATACATGGTAGGAACTAAAAACAGAATAGGATTGCGGCGAATGGTGCTGAAGCCATAGCATAGGTAAACGTTCTGCTCCAGTCCGTCTACAGGAGTGGTATAGTTACGCCGATAGTTCCAAATGCGGTTCAATAGCGTTGAGTCAGACTTGGATGCAAAACAAATGCTGGGCATGAGAGTCATCATGCTCAGCACAAGAATTGTTATGATGTGTGGCTTCAGTTTCACGCCCCCAAAATTACAAAAAAAAATTGGAGCGACAAAAGTTTTAGCCTAAATATTTCATAAGAATTCGAGCATTGCCGGAATCGCGTAGTTTTGCAATACTCTTTTCGCGAATCTGTCGGACGCGTTCGCGAGTCAGTCCTAACTGGTCTCCAATCTCCTCAAGTCCTTTTTCGTGACAGCCAATGCCAAAGCACTCGCGCAGAATAGTAATCTCGCGCTCTTTGAGTACTTTTTCCAGTACACTGTTCAGCTCCTGCGCCATGGACTCATGATCAACTTGGCGGTCTGTACGAGAGTCATCGCCTGATGCCATAATGTCCAGCATGCAGTTTTCCTCACCCTCTTGGAATGGCGCGTCTATTGATACGTGGTGTCCGTCAGCCATAAGGCTTTGTCCTATTTTCTCTACGTCAATGCTGGTTGCTGCACTTAATTCGTGAATGGAGGGGCGGCGCAGGTTCTCCTGTTCGAATTTGTTGATTTCTTGATTGATTTTATTCAATGAACCTACCTGATTCAAGGGTAGGCGCACAATACGGCTTTGTTCTGCGATGGCTTGTAGGATAGATTGACGAATCCACCATACGGCATAAGAAATAAACTTGAAACCGCGGGTTTCGTCAAATTTTTGTGCAGCTTTGATCAACCCAATATTCCCTTCGTCAATCAAGTCAGTCAGCGTCAGTCCCTGATGCTGATATTGCTTTGCGACAGAAACTACGAAACGTAGATTGGCTGTTACCAATTTCTCCTTTGCGCGTTCACCTTCACGGCCGCCCTTGCGAATTTTCTGAGCCAGTTCAATTTCCTCATCAATAGTGATTAGCGGAGCTCTTCCAATCTCGACAAGATACTTGTCAAGAGCTTCGCTTGAACGATTCGTAATGCTCTTTTGAATTTTTAATTGCCTCATCTTTTGCTTCCTGAAATGTATGTAACTATCTGAAAATCAATTTCGTGTATCTGCTCCTTCTCTTTTTGCGGTGCAAAGGTACAAAAAAAGTCGGCTCGTTGTTCTCCAACGGCCGACTTTTTAAATAATATTAATATTCTGACTATGTTAGTCTGCAGGCATGCTGATTTGTTTTTTTACCTTATCTACATATGCATCGATGGTTGCTACAGCTACAATGTTGACTACGTCACGGACAGTTGCGCCAAAGTCTATGAAATGGATGGGTTTGTTCAGTCCCATCTGGATGGGACCGATAATCTCCACGTCAGCATCCAGCATCTGTAGCATCTTATAGCTGGAGCGTGCTGAAGTCAGGTTGGGGAACACCAAGGTATTGACATCCTTGCCAAACAGGCGGGTGAAAGGATATTGTTCGTCACGCAGTTCACGGTCTAATGCAAAGCCTATCTGCAACTCACCGTCAATGGGCAGGTCAGGATAGCATTCCTGCATATATTCTACAGCACGTTTTACTTTCTGGGCACCGTCACTTTGGCTACTGCCGAAGTTTGAGTGACTGATCATAGCCAAGACAGGTGTCTCATTGAAGAACTTAACACTCTTGCTAGCCAGTTTTGCTATGTCAATCAGTGTGTCTGTATCGGGATTCTCATTGACCAGTGTGTCTGCAATATATAGGGTGCCTCGGGCAGAGTTGATAATGTGCATGGCACCGAAATGTTTGTATTGTGGGCGAATGCCTATGACCTCGTTGACAACTTTGATGGTATTCGAGTACTTGGTGTAAAGACCAGTTATGAAAGCGTCAGCCTCACCAGTTTCAACCATCATCATGCCAAAGTAGTTGCGTTCAAACATCTTGTCGTTAGCTTCCTGGAAGGTGTATCCCTCTCTCTGACGCTTCTCGGTCAAAATGCGTGCATAGCGTTCGCGGCGGTCTTGTTCGGACGGGTGGCGCAGGTTGACAATCTCTATGCCGTCAATATTCAGGTCTAGTTTGTCGGCTAATTTTTGGATGACTTCGTCATTACCCAGCAAGATGGGTTCACAGATACCCTCTGCCTTAGCCTGAACAGCAGCTTTCAGCATGGTGGGGTGTATAGCTTCTGCAAAGACAACGCGTTGCGGGTGTGCTGCAGCTGTCGCATAAAGTTTCTGTGTAAGTTTGGTCTCTTGTCCAAGAAGTACGGAGAGCGAGCGTTTGTATTCGTCCCAGTCCTCTATTTTGCGTCTGGCTACACCACTGTCAATAGCAGCCTTGGCTACAGCTGCAGAAACCTCCGTGATGAGTCGCGGGTCAACGGGTTTGGGGATGAAATAGTCGCGTCCGAAAGTCAGGTTGTTAACCTTGTAGACATCGTTCACTACGTCAGGGACAGGCTGCTTGGCCAGGTCTGCAATGGCATATACGGCAGCAAGCTTCATCTCTTCGTTGATAGCAGTAGCGTGAACATCCAGAGCTCCGCGGAAAATGTAGGGGAAGCCGATGACATTGTTGATTTGGTTCGGGTAGTCTGTACGTCCTGTTGACATAAGGGTGTCGGGCCTTGCCTCCATCGCGTCTTCGTAGCTGATTTCTGGAACAGGATTTGCCAGAGCGAAGATTACAGGGTCTTTAGCCATCGTCTTGACCATTTCCTTGCTGAGTACATTGCCTTTGGACAACCCGACAAATACGTCAGCATTTTTTAAAGCCTCTTCCAGGGTGTGGATGTCCGTTCTCTTGGTGGCAAAGAACTTCTTTTGCTCATTGAGGTCGGAACGGTCTATGGAAATGACGCCTTTTGAGTCCAGCATGACAATATTTTCTTTCTGTGCTCCGATGGCCATATAGAGTTTGGTACACGAAATGGCTGCAGCACCGGCACCGTTCACTACTATCTTCACTTTGCTGATGTCCTTGCCGTTGACCTCCAGGGCATTTTTCAGTCCGGCAGCGGAGATAATGGCTGTACCGTGCTGGTCGTCATGCATGACGGGGATGTCGAGGCTCTTCTTCAGACGTTCTTCAATGTAAAAGCACTCCGGCGCCTTGATGTCTTCCAGGTTAATACCGCCAAAGGTAGGTGCTATTCTTTCAACGGCCTCGCAGAATTTCTCCGGATCCTTTTCTGCCACTTCGATATCAAAGACGTCGATACCTCCATATATTTTAAACAGCAGGCCTTTACCTTCCATGACAGGCTTTCCACTCATGGCACCTATATCTCCAAGTCCCAGTACAGCCGTTCCGTTGGAAATGACAGCAACCAGATTTCCTTTGTCGGTGTATCTATAAGCATCGTCAGGATTCTGTTGTATTTCGAGACATGGATAGGCTACACCTGGAGAGTATGCCAGTGAGAGGTCTGTTTGGGTACGATAGGCCTTGGTAGGCTTTACTTCGATTTTACCGGGACGTCCCGCCTCATGATAGTTGAGAGCGGCTTCTTTGGAGATCTTTACCATATTCGTGTATTATTGAAATTATTCTTTTCCGAAGCGCAAAAGTACTAAAAACTTCGGAAAATCGTGTTTTTTTTTAATCTTTTTAGTAACTTTGCAGCGAAAACTAATACTTATGCAAGATTTAAAAGAAGCAACTTCTTATCGGATAGCACTGAAAGAGCGAATCATGGAAGCCGCCATGATGCTTTTTCGGGAACGTGGCATCAAGGCAGTCAAGATGGATGATATTGCCCAACACTTAGGTATCTCAAAGCGCACTCTTTACGAAATCTACGAAGACAAGGAAAAACTACTTTACTATTGTATAGTAACCTATGACCGCCGGAGGCATGCTTATATGGAAAACTATGTGAACGAAGGGCATAATGTCATAGACGTCATCGTCGAGGCCTATCGGATGAAGCTCAAAGAAACGAGAACTGTCTGCCCGCTGTTCTATGAAGATATCATGAAGTACCCCCAGGTAGAGCAATATCTTAAAGATGAACATGAGCGAATGCGCGATGGCTTCGTACGCTTTATGCAGCGTGGAGTTGAAGAAGGTTTCCTTCGTTCAGAAATCAACTATCAGTTGGTCCCCCATCTCTTAGATGCCACAGGTCAATATGTGATGAACAACCAGATGCTGAAAAAGTATCCGGCCGACGAGCTTTTCGACAATTTGTTCCTCGTGTCACTTCGAGGACTTTGCACCATGAAGGGCTATCAGGTGCTGGAAGAGGCCATCGCCACTAAAATTCGGTGAACGATAGCGGCATCAGTTTCTTGATGTTGTCAATGACGTAGATGTGCTTCTGTCCGTAAAGCAGAATACGTATCGGCTTTTTGAAACGTGTCTCGCATTC
The DNA here is from genome assembly GCA_900318795.1 of uncultured Prevotellaceae bacterium. GTDB lineage: Bacteria > Bacteroidota > Bacteroidia > Bacteroidales > Bacteroidaceae > Prevotella. The sequence continues at coordinate 15,189 of ONLU01000037.1, forward strand.
AATGATGACCTGACGGCAAATGCCACAGGGGCTGATGGGCTCTTCTTGCAGTTCTCCTTGCTTGTTGCGAGCTGCAATGGCTATCATCAGGATGGGCTGATCAGGATATTGAGCCCCAGCGGTGAAGATGGCGGAACGCTCAGCGCATATTCCTGCAGGGTAGGCCGCATTTTCTTGATTGCACCCGATGATAGTCTTCCCGTTTTCCAATAGCAAAGCAGCACCCACATGAAATTGGGAGTAGGGGGCGTATGACCTGTTGGTTCCTTCGATAGCTTCTTCTACAAGTGCCTGCTCCGCATCCGTCAGATCCTCCATCTGAGCATCCAGAATAGACGTTTTGATGACTAATTCTTTCATATTCTTCCGATTTTTGTTGCAAATATAACTATTTTTCTTTATTTTTGCAACTCAAAACGAGGTTTATTCATGAAACGGTGCATATTTTCTTTCTTTTTAATGGTTTCTGGACTACTTTCTGTGTTCGCACAAGGTGTTGTCTGGAATCAGCGCTTCCAAGATTATTTCGATACATATAAAGATGTAGCCATTGACCAGATGCATCAATATAAGATACCGGCCAGCATCACTTTGGCGCAAGGCGCGTTGGAGTCAGGAGCGGGTAGAAGTGAGTTGGCGCTGAAAGCCAACAACCATTTTGGCATCAAGTGTAATGGATGGACGGGCCGAACAGCCTATCATGACGATGATGAGCGCAATGAGTGTTTCCGTGCCTACAATTCTGTTTGGGAGAGCTTTAAGGACCACTCCGTATTCTTGACAAGCAGTCAGCGCTATAGCCGTTTGTTCCAGTTGAAGATAACAGACTACAAGGGATGGGCAAAAGGCCTGAAAGCCTGTGGCTATGCTACCAGTCCCGTATATGCTACCAAACTGATTGACATCATCGAAGTGTATAAGCTCTATCAATATGATACTGCCAAAGAATCAGGCAAGTCCCGTCATCAACCTGTAGAGAACGGTGATTCGCGCCATATCTATACCTTCAACAAGAATTACTATGTTTATGCACGTAGGGGCGATACCTTCCGTTCGATTGCTGCCGAAATGGACATCTCATACCGAAAACTGGCACGTTATAATGAGCGCGACAAGAACGACGTCCTGGAAGAAGGTGAGGTTGTCTGGTTGCAAAAGAAAGCCCGCAAGGCCCCTAAGAGCTACAAGGGGAAACTGCATCGGGTAGAGTCAGGAGAGTCCATGTATACCATTGCCCAGAAGTATGGTATCCGGATGAAAAACCTCTATAAGATGAACGACCTGCCTCCTACGTATCAGATTCGTGTGGGTGACCTGCTGAGGCTAAGATAGTCGCGGGTCAGTCTTTCAGCAGGTTTGCAAGGAAGTCATCCAGGTCTTTGCCCAGTCCTGCCATCAGTTCTTCGTCGATGATGACTGTGTCGTCGTCCACGACATACAGTTCAGCAATGTTCTCGCGGTCCTCATCTTCCAGGACAAAAGAGTAGGGCTTCAGGATGGACATGCCTTCAATGGCGCCCTTTTGCTTGTTCAGCACGTTTCGCAAGATGTTGGTGACGTCTTGGTAGAAAGAGTCCTCCTTGTTTTCAATCCATTGTTCAACCACGCAGCGCGTCAGTTCTTTGTCATCGTCATCGAACACCAGCAATTCGCCCGTTTCCTGATTGACACGGATGTGGAGGTCGGTGAGCAGTGTGGCTTCTTCCTGACGAGGAAATTTCTCTGCCACTTTCCGTAGTGCACGTTCTACTTGCTGAATGGTTTGCTCTGTTGCTTTCATAGTCTTTATTCCTTTTTTGACGTCACAAAGGTACGAATAAGTGAGTGAAAAACCAAATTTATTTGGATTTTTTCCGAGCGAGAGTACTTTCTACAAAGTAAAAGGGTATGAATTAGTGAGTGAAAATGCAAACGATTACGACTTTTTTTCAAAAAAACTCATATACTTGCACGAATAATTCATATTTTTATTGTACCTTTGCAATTGCAAACTCGAGATTGCAAATTAATGAGTACTAAAATAAGTCATTCCGGGGTTATAGAGAGTATGGAGGGCAATAGCGTTCATGTTCGCATTGTCCAGACTTCTGCTTGTGCAGCCTGTAAGGTGGCCGGCTACTGCAATGCAGCTGAGTCCAAAGAGAAGATCGTCGACGTAGCCCCTGTTGATATCTCTCTTTATAAGGTGGGTCAGGTGGTGACGGTGTCGGCCTCCGGACAAGTGGCTGCCCGTGCATTGCTTTGGGGCTTTGGCATACCGTTCCTCGTGCTGGTAGGTGTGCTTTTTGCCGCCTTGCAAGTGTCTGGCAGCGAGGGTGTGGCAGCCTTCAGCGCCCTTGCGGCTCTTGTTCCCTATTATGGCCTGCTCTGGGTGTTTCGTGAGAAGATGCGTGAGCAGTTGGCCTTTTCGATAGAATAATAATTCAAACTAAAACAAATAAAAACAAGTATTTTATGAATTTTTTTCTAATTGCAGTATTAGTGCTGGGCGCCATCGGACTGATAGCGGCTCTGGTGCTGTATGTCTGCTCCAAGAAGTTCGCCGTCTACGAAGACCCTCGTATTGCTCAGGTTACTGAGCAGTTGCCTGGTGCCAATTGTGGTGGTTGCGGATTTGCTGGATGTGGCGGTTTGGCTGATGCACTTGTCAAGGGTGCTGATGCTGGAAGCCTCGAAGGGCTGATGTGCCCTGTTGGCGGACAAGAAGTGATGGGTAAAGTGGCCGACCTTCTGGGCATGGCCATTGCCAATGGTGACCCCATGGTTGCTGTTGTGCGTTGTAACGGAACATGTGCATTGCGTCCGAAGATTGCCGAGTACAGTGGTCTTCGCACTTGTGCAGCCATGAACTCGTGTGGTGCTGGCGAGACAGCTTGCGGTTTTGGCTGTCTGGGTTGTGGCGACTGTGTGGCAGCCTGCCAGTTTGATGCCATCCACATGAATCCTGAGACGGGCCTGCCTGAGGTTGATGAAGAGAAGTGTGTCGCTTGTGGTGCTTGTGTGAAGGCCTGTCCGCGTCACATCATCGAACTTCGCAAGAAGGGCCCGAAGGGTAGGAGAGTGTATGTCTCTTGCGTCAACAAGGACAAGGGACCTGTAGCCATGAAGGCTTGCAAGGCCGCTTGTATAGGTTGTGGCAAGTGCGAGAAGGAGTGTAAGTTCGGAGCCATCACCATTGAAGGCAACGTTTCTTACATAGACCACACCAAGTGCCGTCTCTGCAAGAAATGTGTGGAGGTATGTCCCACGAAGGCTATCCACGCAGTCAACTTCCCGGCTCCCAAGCCGAAGCCGGCAGTTCCTGCTGAAGAAGCTCCAAAGGCTGTCTCACAGCCCAAACAAGAAACTCAGGTAATCTCGGAAAAGCCGGCAGAGCCGGTTCAACCTAAAGCAAAGGAGGAACAAGCATGAACGTAAGAACATTCCGTATAGGAGGTGTACACCCCGAAGAGAACAAGCTGACCCATGAGGTCGCTACAAAGGTTGCCGCCCTGCCTAAACAGGCTGTATTCCCCCTCAGTCAGCACATTGGTGCTCCTGCCAAACCTGTTGTTGCCAAGGGCGACAAGGTGAAGGTTGGAACCCTGATTGCTGAAGCTGGTGGGTTTGTGTCGGCCCCCATCTATTCATCAGTCAGCGGTACAGTGTTTAAGATTGATACTGCTATTGATGCCACTGGCTATCGTAAGCCTGTTATTATAATTAATGTGGAAGGTGACGAATGGGAAGAAACCATTGACCGTTCTGACAAGCTGGAGACAGTGAAGGCTCACCCCGAGCTGACACCCGAGGAGATTGTTGAGCGCATCAAGACCGCAGGTGTCGTTGGTATGGGTGGTGCTTGTTTCCCCACCTTCATCAAGCTTTGTCCGCCGCCTACCGCAAAGGCTGAGTGCGTCATTATCAATGCCGTAGAGTGTGAGCCATATATCACAGCCGACTTCCGTCTGATGATGGAACATGCTGACGAGATACTCGTTGGCTTGGAGCTGCTGATGAAGGGTGCCAAGGTCAATACGGGCTATATAGGCATTGAAACCAATAAGATGCCTGCCATTGAACTGTTGACCAAGAAGTGTGCTGAAGTATTCGGGGGCACCGAATACCACGTAGAGGTGGTACCCTTGAAGCAGCGCTATCCGCAGGGTGGTGAGAAGCAGCTGGTTGATGCTGTCATCCGCCGTCAGGTGCCTGCACCTCCTGCTATCCCCGTCAACGTAGGCGCTATTGTCCAGAATGTCGGAACCGCCTTTGCTGTCTATGAGGCTGTCATGAAGCGCAAGCCTCTGTTCGAGCGTTATACCACCGTGACGGGTAAGAAGCTGCAGAATCCAGGCAACTTCCTCGTTCGCATGGGAACGCCGATGAAGGACCTCATCGAGGCTTGTGGCGGCATGCCGGAGGGCGACAACAAACTGTTGGCAGGTGGTCCGATGATGGGTAAGGCGCTGACCAGTGTAGAAGTGCCTATCTGCAAGGGAACCAACTCAGTGACTATTATCTCGGGTGAAGAGGCCTTCCGCAAGGAGCCCAATCCCTGCATCCGCTGTGCCAAGTGTGTCAGTGCCTGTCCGATGGGCTTGGAGCCCTACCTGCTTGCCAAGCTTGCCGCTGTCAAGAACTGGGAGCGCGCCGAGCGTGAAGAGGTTGTCAGCTGTATCGAGTGTGGCTCATGTCAGTTTACATGCCCTGCCCACCGTCCGCTGCTCGACAACATTCGTCAGGCCAAGTCTACGGTAATGGGTATCATTCGTGCCCGAGCAGCTGCAGCAGCACCGAAAAAGTAACATAGAGTAAAAAGGTAAAAAAGTAAAATACAATGGGAAAATTAATTGTATCATTATCGCCTCATGCACACGGAACCGACACCGTTGAGAAGAACATGTACGGGGTCATCATCGCCCTGCTGCCTGCTCTGCTTGTGTCGTTCTATTTCTTTGGCCTTGGTTCGGCCATTGTCTGTGCTACGAGCGTTGCGGCCTGTGTCTTCTTTGAGTGGGCCATCAATAAGTTTATGCTCAAGAACGAGCGCACTACCATCTGCGACGGTTCTGCCGTGCTGACTGGTCTGCTGCTCGGCTTCAACCTTCCCAGCAACCTCCCCATCTGGATTATCATCATCGGTGCCTTGTTCGCCATTGGTGTGGCCAAGATGACGTTTGGTGGCCTGGGCAATAACCTCTTCAATCCTGCGCTGGTAGGCCGTGCCGCCCTGTTGGTGGCCTTCCCCGCCCAGATGACTACCTGGCCGAAGGTTGGCCAGCTGACCAGCTATCTGGATGCCGAGACGGGAGCTACTCCGCTGGCCATCATGAAGGAAGCCATCAAGAGTGGTGATGCTAGCATCCTTGACAAGCTGCCCTCGTCGTTCGACCTCTTCATCGGTAACCATCCCGACGGAGCCGGTGCTATGGGTGAAATCTGCGCCCTGGCTCTGCTGCTGGGCTTGGCTTACATGTTGTGGAAGAAGATCATCACCTGGCACATTCCCGTCAGCATCATTGCTACGGTATTTGTCTTTGCTGCCATCTGCCACGCTATCAGCCCCGCCTATGCCGACCCGTTCTCTGTCATCCTCTCCGGTGGTCTGATGCTCGGTGCCATCTTCATGGCTACCGACTACGTCACCTCGCCGATGACGGCTAAGGGCCAGCTCATCTATGGTGTCTGCATCGGTTTCCTGACCGTTGTCATCCGTAACTGGGGTGCCTATCCTGAGGGTATGTCGTTCGCCATTCTGATTATGAACGCCTTTACACCTCTTATTAATAATTATGTGAAACCCAAGCGCTTCGGTGAAGTGCCGGCAAAAAAGTAAAAAGGTAAAAAGAGTAAAAAAGTAAAGTTATGAAGAAGCTCGAATCATCTTTGACTAATATGGTGCTGGTACTCACGGGAGTAGCAGTCATTATGGGTGGCATCCTCGCCTTTGTGAACCATCTCACCGAGGGCCCCATCAATGCCCAGAAGGAGAAAGCGCTGGCTGATGGTATCAAGACCGTCATGTGCGTGGACGAACTGACTGTCGCCAAGACGGACGAGGTACGTCAGAACGACGCCAAGGGCAAGGAGATGCTGTTTAAGATCTATCAAGTGAAGGACGCTCAGGGGCAGGACCTCGGTGCTGCCGTCGAGTCTACAACAGGCGGTTTCGGTGGTGACCTGAAGGTGCTGGTGGGTTTCGACCCCGAAGGCAACATCCTGGGCTACACGCTGCTGGAACATGCAGAAACCCCCGGTCTGGGCGCCAAGGCTGACAAGTGGTTCCAGAAGGGCGAGAAGGGCGACATCATCGGCAAGAATCCTGCTGAGCCCCTCGTCGTTTCGAAGGATGGCGGCCAGGTTGATGCCATCACGGCTTCTACCATTACCAGCCGTGCCTTCCTGCTTGCAGTCAACAATGCCTATAAAGCCTACAAGGCCACTCCGGCAGAGTAAAGGAAAAAGTAACAAGGTAAAAAAGTAAATTATGAATTACATAGATATCATCAAAAATGGCATAGTCAAGGAGAACCCCACGTTCGTCCTGATGCTTGGCATGTGTCCCACGCTGGCCACTACCACCTCTGCCATGAACGGTATGTCGATGGGTCTTGCCACGATGGCAGTACTCATCTGCACAAACTTTGTGATTTCGTGTCTGAAGTCAGTGACGCCCGACAAGGTGCGCATTCCTGTGTTCATTGTGGTTATTGCCGCCTTTGTGACCATGCTGCAACTCGTCATCAAGGCCTATCTGCCCGACATTGATGCTGCTCTCGGACTATTCATTCCGCTGATTGTGGTGAACTGTATCATTCTGGGCCGTGCTGAGGCTTTTGCTGCCAAGAATTCACCCGTGGCCTCGCTGTTCGACGGTATTGGCATCGGCCTGGGCTTCACGTTAGGTCTGACCCTGCTGGGCATCTGCCGTGAGGTTCTCGGCTCTGGCTCCGTTTTCGGATTCACCTTGCTGCCCGAGGCATACAACATCCTGCTCTTTGTGCTCCCTCCGGGCGCTTTCATCATGCTGGGATTCCTCATTGCTATTGTTAACAAAATTAGAGGCTAAAGATTATGGAATACGTATTGATTTTCATCTCGGCGATATTCGTCAACAATATCATCCTGTCACAGTTCCTCGGTATCTGTCCGTTCCTCGGCGTATCGAAGAAGATTGATACCTCGCTGGGCATGTCGGCAGCTGTAGCCTTCGTGCTGACGCTGGCCACCATTGTTACCTGGTGCGTACAGAAGTTTGTGCTCGATGCCTTTGGCTTGCAGTATCTGCAGACCATTGCGTTCATTCTCGTCATTGCCGCCTTGGTGCAGATGGTAGAGATTATCTTGAAGAAGGTTTCTCCCGCACTCTATCAGGCGCTGGGCATCTTCCTGCCTCTGATTACCACCAACTGCGCCGTACTGGGTGTCGCCATTCTGTGTATCCAGAAGGACTTCGACCTGCTGCAGAGCGTTGTTTATGCCTTCTCGACAGCCATCGGTTTCGGATTGGCACTCACCGTCTTTGCCGGCATGCGTGAGCAGCTGGAGCTGGTCAACATTCCCAAGGGCATGCGAGGCATGGCCATTGTCATGCTGTCCGCAGGTCTGCTCTCGCTGGCCTTCATGGGCTTCTCGGGTGTTGACGGAGGTCTGCGTGTGCTCTTCGGACTCGACTAAGGATTGTGAAGACATACAAAAAAGAAAGCCTCCCCACATCGGGGAGGTTTTTCTTTGGGGTACGCAGCAAATGCGCTACAAATGGGCTACATATTTTAAAAAATGCGACAAAACGAAAATCGGGAACTCCTTTGTTTAAAGGGATTCCCGACTTTGCTTTGAGGTGCCTGGCGGATTCGAACCGCCGTAGACGGTTTTGCAGACCGTTGACTAAGCCACTCATCCAAGGCACCGTTTCAGCGAATGATAGAGCGAAACTTGTTTCAGCTCTTCTGAGCGTAAGGCAACTGATTGTTAAATCAGGGCACCATTTCAACTTAGCGGATGCAAAAGTAATACTTTTATTTTGATTGACCAAATTTTTTGCAGTTTTTTTTCAATTCACACCCCTTACAAGGCTCTTCGTCCGGCTTTAGAGCCCCATAAATGCGCCATCCGGCATAAATGACGGCTAAGAAGATGACGGTAAAGACGACCAGAATCTGCATTTCTCAATATCTCAATTTCCTCAGCAGCACCTTGTTGATGGCCTGTATGCGCCGTCCGCTTCTCTCCAGGTCCTTGCCGATGTCCTCGCGTACATTGTTTATATTATTAAAGAAGTCGCTGAAGGCGTTCAGCACCATGTTGGGTTCGGCTTTGTCCTCGGGGATGTCCGGATTGGCCACGATGCGGATGCCCAGATGCTCTATGTGCACTTCTATGTCGCTGTTGGTCATGATGGGATCGCCGTCGTAGTGTATGGCCCCGGGGCTTTGGCGGTGTATGGTCAGTTTGCGTGTGCGGAAGGTCTTGATCTTCGAGTTGTTGCCCAGCGTCTTCATAAACAGGTCGGCGGCAATCTGCGGGGCCTCCAGTGCATCGAAGGGCTCCATGATGATGACGTCCATCTTGCCGTCCTTCATGGTGGCACCAGGAGCGATGTATGCATTGTTGCCATATTGCGAGGCGTTGGCACAGGCTATCAGGAATGCCTTGTACTTCGTGGTCCCGTTGTCATCAATGATCTCGTACGTCTCAGGCTTGTATTTCAATCCCTCTTTCAGCACGTTCTCTACGTAGGTGATGGGACCCCGCTTGCCTGCCTCGGCAAACTTCAGCGAGATGAAGGCATCGAAGCCCATGCCGCAGGTGCAGAAGAAGGGCAGGTCGTTGATGACGCCATAGTCGAAATCTACTATCTGAGCCTGGTTGATAATGTCAAGAGCTTTCCTGATGTCCATGGGTATGCACAGATGACGGGCCAGCCCGTTGCCCGAGCCGCATGGAATGATGCCCAGCGCCGTCTTGGTATGCACCAGCGAGCGAGCCACCTCGTTCACCGTTCCGTCGCCCCCTACAGCCACCACGATGTCGTCGCCTTGGGCGGCACATGCCTTGGCCAGCTCGGCAGCATGGCCTGCATACTCGGTGATGCACACCTTGCATTCAAAGCGTTCCTTGTCCATCATCCGGTCTATCAGATCGGGAATTTCGTGCTTGCTTTGAGTGCCCGAAATGGGATTAATGATGAACGTAATATGTTGGATACTTCTCATAGTTGCTGCAAAAATACAAAATATTCTGCTTTTTCTTGCACTTTTTAATAAAAATTGTGTAACTTTGCCGACTGAAACTTAAAGTAGCCGAGGCTACACCTATATTATATGGGACAATTACAAGAAAAATACAAACATTATCGTGAGCCGCAGAAATACATGGAGGCTGACGTCTATCCTTATTTTCGTGCCATTGAAGGCAAACAAGGAACAGAAGTAGAAATGGGAGGCCACAAGGTTCTGATGTTCGGCTCAAACGCCTATACAGGACTTACTGGTGACCAGCGCATCATCGATGCTGCCAAGCGTGCACTCGACAAGTACGGTTCTGGCTGTGCCGGTAGCCGTTTCCTTAACGGTACACTCGACCTGCACATACAGTTAGAGAAGGAAATCTCAGAGTTCATCGGCAAAGACGACTGTCTCTGCTTCTCGACAGGTTTCTCTGTCAACCAGGGCGTGCTGGCAATGGTAGTAGGCAAGGACGACTACATCATCTGCGACGACCGAGACCATGCATCTATTGTGGACGGTCGTCGTCTTTCGTTTGCCAAACAGCTGCACTATAAGCACAACGACATGGACGACCTTGAGCGCGTGCTCAAGAATCTGCCCTACGAGGCCATCAAGCTCATCGTTGTCGATGGTGTCTTCTCTATGGAAGGCGACTTGGCAAAGCTGCCCGAGATTGTCGAGCTGAAGCACAAGTACAACTGCTCCATCATGGTCGACGAGGCCCACGGCCTTGGCGTTTTCGGCAGACAGGGTAGGGGCGTCTGCGACCACTTCGGACTGACCGACGAGGTAGACCTCATCATGGGAACCTTCTCGAAGTCCCTGGCCTCTATCGGTGGCTTCATAGCCTCCGATGCAGATACCATCAACTGGCTGCGTCACACCTGTCGCACCTACATCTTCTCGGCCTCCAACACCCCAGCAGCCACAGCTGCCGCCATGGAAGCCCTGCACATCATCCAGCAGGAGCCTGAGCGCATCCAGGCACTCTGGGACGTCACCAACTACGCACTGAAGCGTTTCCGCGAGGAAGGTTTCGAGATTGGCGACACCGAGAGTCCTATCATTCCCCTCTATGTGCGCGACGTGGAGAAGACCTTCCTGGTCACCGCCCTCGCCTTCAAGGCTGGCGTCTTCATCAACCCCGTCATTCCTCCCGCATGTGCACCACAGGACACACTCGTACGCTACGCCCTCATGGCCACCCACACCAAGGAGCAGGTAGACCGCTCGGTGGTAGCCTTGAAGAAGATTTTCGTCGAGCAGGGTATTATCAAATAAGGGAATATCGAAACAACAAAACAGTAGAAAATAACTGCTATCGCACGGCTGAATCGTTAAAGATTGTTGTGCGGTAGCATTTTTTTTGCCCTTTATGGCTCGTTTTGACTTTTTCTTTGTACCTTTGCATCCGCTTTCGGGCAACGAGGTGTAGCGCAGTTGGTAGCGTTCCTGGTTTGGGACCAGGCTGTCGCAGGTTCGAGTCCTGTCACCTCGACCAATCTTTAGAAAAAACGACCGCTGATTCATAACGAGTTGGCGGCTTTTTTTATGCATTCCCCCTCCTATCTTTACTCTAAGTTGTAACATGTAACTTTGTATCGTCATAAAATTATAAATTTTAAGGTTGTTAAAAATTTTCCGCATCCTTAAAATCTATTCCTTCGTTCGTGTTTTTGCCGCTACACCATGAAAATCTTGCTCCTAGGTTAACAAAAATTTTCCCTTTGGCTATGCCGCAATTTCGTTGCCTGATGTCTGTTTTGCAACTATGTTGCAAAGGTACGAAATTTTCCTGAATAGTGCAAGCTTTTAGGCGACTATTTTCAAAAAACCTTAAACCTTGTCATCGACCCTTGGGTCGCTCTGCACCTTTAGGTCAGAGAACCTAACTTACCCACTTACCCACTTACCCACTTATGACATCTGCATTTTCAGATTTCCTGAAGCAGAAAAGTATTAATATTATATATATTATAATATATATAATATTAATAATATATAATATTAATAATAGAATTATTAACTAATTTTCACAACTTCCCTCATAGACCCCCTTCCCATCTTGCCAACACCTTACCTTCGAAGTTTGAAAAACCTAAATGTCATAAGTGGGTAAGTGGGTAAGTGGGTAAGTTCAGAAGTGAAATGATATAAAATTAAGGTGCGGCTGAAAAGCTGTGCAAAAAAAAGAGGTCTTTGACATGGTGGCACAAGAAAAAGGAGAAAAGCTTTGGAACTCTCAATGATTTGTCGTATCTTTGCCCCAAAATAAGAACGCAAATGAAAGAGAGCAAACCATATCCAAGGATTGACGAAGAGGACGGCAACATGTTGACAGCTAATGAACCCATGGGTGTTGTTGCTTATGCAGATGACGTATTAACAGAAGATTATCGTCCTATTCCTGGCCTGCCACAGACATGGGGTGAATTGCAGGATTGTCTTGAAGAAGGCGAAAAAGAAATCGAACGTGGGGAATATGTTGAATGGGATGAATTCATCCAACAGATGAGGCTGCATAGGCACTATGGTTCATAGAGTAATTATTCGAAAAAGAGCCGTCACTCAATTTCAAGCCATTTGTGACTTTGCTTTCAACTCAGAAAAAGAAAGTGGAGAATACAGCCTGTTTTGCTAATGCGATATCAGAACGAAAGTTCTATACGGAGTTGGCAAAGCAATTGGCTAATTGGTCAAGGAGTCGCTATCGGATATTATCGAAAACTATACCCAAGTAATCAAGAAACTCGATCCCAAGACAAATACGGAGAAGCATTGCTAAAAAATGCGAGAAATCTCACCTTTTTCTCGCATTTTTTTTGTACCTTTGCAATATATTTAACAACAGGACGTAAAAGAGAAATAGAAATGAAGAAAGATATCATTAGGGTGCTTTTCACTCTGCTGGTTTTCAGTAGTTTAAGTTTGTTTACCTCATGCTCGGATGACGACAATACCGCGACGTCTTCGGCGACAGATCCGTATCCGTATCCTGATGAATACATAGCCAACAAGGACCTCTCGGTGAATCCCGGCGACAGTTTTTACGAATACTGTAATGGCACATGGCTGAAGAAGAACCCTATACCTGACAATCCTAAAAAGAACCTTGGCGGACTGTATGCTGCCGAAGAGGCTATGGAGGGGAGAGTAGAGGAACTGAAGAAAAGCGTTCCCGACATCAGCCGCTTCTTCACACTCATGGACCACATGCACGACTACTCCAAGGAGTCGCGTGACTATATCAATGCACAAGTAGCGAAGATCAAGAAACCTGCCAGCAAGGAAGAGGCAATCCGCACTATCGGCAAGATGTATCTGGACGGTGTCAACGTGCTGGGGATGGGTGCCTATCTGATATGGGACAAAGACAAGCTGAAACTCACCTTAGTGCCAGGCTCCGAGTCAAGAGCGAGTCAGCAGCTTATAGAGCAGCTGCAGGCTCAGGAGCGCCATAGCCTGGCAGAAACCAGAGCAGCGGGGAGCGGCGAGACGGTACTGAAGCTGCTGGCAGAGGGCATGGCTATAGACCCTGCGGTGCTGAAGATGTCGGAAACCGAGATTTTGCGATGGTCGATGTTCTGGGAAAAATATACGGTAGACGAACTGTATCAGATGATGAAGGACGGCTGGGATGAATATTTGGCGTATGCTGACAAGGCAGGATTGGCGGAATACAACAAGACGCAGCCAGATAATGACCAGACAACGATAAAGACGCTTCTGAGCGATGCCCGACTGGAGCTGAACTATACCATGTCGTATCACCTGCAGCAGAAGTACGTACCACAAAGTATGAAGGACAAATTCCTCAACGTCACGAAGGAGATACAGTCTGCCCTGCGCAAGCGTATCGAGCGGGTAGATTGGATGAGCGAGACCACCAAGAACAATGCCATTGACAAGTTGAACCACTTTTATCTGAACGTGGCCTTCCCCGATACATGGTATAAGGAGTGTCTTCCCGCCCTCAACGACTGCAAGACGATGGTGGAGGCTCTCCACAGGCTGAAGGCAGCAAATGCCCGACTGACGGCAAGGCTGGCGGGAACCACCGACATGTTTACCATCAGACTGACAGGAGGCATGACAAACTCCAGTGGCGATTTCGTTCCGTTGGACTTGACAATGGTGAATGCCCTCTATGCGCCCAACGACAATTCCATTACCATATATCCCGCCATGCTTCTGCCACCCATGATGCCGGCAGACCATTTCAGCGAGGCATGCTACTATGCTGCATTCTCCATCATCGGCCATGAGTTCACCCACGGCTTCGACAACAACGGCTCCAAATGGGACAAGTATGGCGAGCAGAAGAACTGGTGGACGGTGGCAGACAGAATGAACTTCGAAGAGCGCAGCGCCAACCTCGTCCGCACCTTCAACCTGCTGGAGCTCGACCCCGAGAGAGAGCCCCTGTTCTTCTGCAACGGTACACGAACACTGGGTGAGAACATCGCTGACTTAGGTGGATTCCTTACCGCCCTCGATGCTTATCAGGCGCGTCTGGACCAACAAGGCTTTACCGGCGAGACGCGAAACGAGCAGCTGCGCAAGTTCTACGAGTCTTATGCACACCTCTGGTGCGTACAGTATGGCCAGAATAAGTTCGAAATCCTCAAGCATGAGGACGTACATGCCCATGCACGCCTTAGAATAAATGGTGTGGTGATGAATACCGACATGTGGTACAATCTCTACAACGTCAATCAGAACCACCTGTTATATTTGCCCGTAAATCGCAGGGCGTACATTTGGTAGGAAGTTGCAAAAAAGTGTGGCGTTCTCTCTTTGAGAGTGTGGCGATGCAATGCAATGCCATCTTTCGCTCTGAAAAACAAAGAAAAATTGTTTTTTCCTTTGCTTTTTGCTCACTTATTCGTACCTTTGCACGGATTTTCAGATAATAATTATTATTGCGCAATGAATATATCGTATAAATGGTTGAAGGAGTACGTAGATTTCGACCTGACACCCCAGCAGGTGTGTGACGCTCTGACGTCGACAGGTTTGGAGGTTGACGCACTCGAAGAAGTACAAAGTATCAAGGGCGGTCTGAAGGGACTCTACGTAGGTAAGGTCCTGACGTGCGAGATGCACCCGGACTCAGATCACCTGCACGTCACAACAGTGGACTTGGGCAAGGGTGAGCCTCAGCAGATAGTCTGTGGAGCACCTAACGTGGCAGCAGGCCAGAAGGTCATAGTGGCTGATCTGGGCTGTGTGCTCTACGATGGCGACAAGGAGTTTGTCATCAAGAAGTCCAAGTTGCGTGGTGTGGAGTCGCTGGGCATGATTTGTGCCGAGGACGAGATAGGTATCGGCACCAGTCATGCTGGTATCATCGTGCTGCCTGAGGACGCTGTGGTAGGTACACCTGCTGCTGAGTATTACCACCTGGAGAGTGACTGGCTGATTGAGATTGACATCACTGCCAACCGCGCTGATGCGCTCTCGCACTGGGGTGTGGCTCGCGACCTGTATGCATGGTTGAAGCAGAACGGCTATCAGACGGCTCTCCACAAGCCTGCCACTGACGGGTTTGCTGTTGACAACCACGAGTTGCCTATCGAGGTTGAGATAGAGAACACGGAGGCTTGCCGACGCTATGCTTGTGTGAGCGTCACGGACTGCGAGGTCAAGGAGTCGCCAGAGTGGCTGAAAGAGCGCCTGAACGTCATTGGCCTGCGTCCTATCAATAACATTGTTGATATCACCAACTATGTCATGATGGCCTTGGGCCAGCCTCTGCATTGCTTCGATGCCGATATGGTGAAGGGGCACAAGATTGTGGTGAAGACAATGCCCGAAGGTACGCCTTTCCAGACGCTGGATGGGGTAGAGCACAAGCTCTCCGACCGCGATCTGGCTATCTGTAATGCCGAGGAGCCCATGTGTATAGCCGGCGTGTTTGGCGGCAAAGGCAGTGGTACCTATGAAACGACGAAGGACGTAGTGCTGGAGTCTGCCTACTTCCATCCCACATGGATTCGTAAGTCGGCTCGTCGTCACGGACTGTCTACGGACGCTTCGTTCCGCTTTGAGCGAGGCGTTGATCCCAACGGCACCATCGAGGCCCTGAAGTATGCAGCCCTGCTTTGTAAGGAACTGGCTGGCGGCAAGGTGTCGATGGACATCAAGGATGTCTATCCCACCAAGATGGAGAATGCCGTCGTCGAGCTGGAGTACCGTTATGTGAAACAACTGATAGGCAAGGATATTTCGGCAGAAACCATCAAGAGCATCTGTGAGACGCTGGAGATGAAAGTGCTCAGTGAGACTCCTGAAGCTCTGACGCTGGAGATTCCCGGCTATCGCGTGGATGTCACCCGTCCGTGTGACGTAGTGGAGGACATCCTGCGCATATATGGATATAATAATGTAGAGATACCGACTCAGCTGAAGTCGAGCCTTGTCATCAAGGGCGAGGAAGATCAGAAGCACAAGCTGGCCAACCTGGTCAGCGAACAGCTGGTGGGTGCAGGATTCAACGAGATACTGAACAACTCGCTGAGCAAGTCGTCATACTACGACGAAGAGCAGAATAAGCAGCTGGTGCACATCATGAATCCGCTGTCGAGCGACCTGAACATCATGCGCGGCACGTTGCTCTACGGTGGCTTGGAGAGCATTGCCCACAATGCCAACCGCAAGAATCCCAACTGCCGTTTCTTCGAGTTCGGCAACATCTATCAGTTCTCACCCGAGAAGGAGAATCAAGACGACCCCATGCAGGCCTACAAGGAGCAGTACCACATGGGACTGTGGCTGACAGGCAAGCGCGTGGAAGGTTCGTGGGCTCATCCTGACGAGCAGACGTCATTTGCCGAACTGGATGCCTATGTAGACAACATTCTGGCCCGCATCGGTGTGCAGCCCGGCATGTTGGTACGCAAGAAGTCTGAGAATCAGATTTTCGCCTCCGGACTGACCATCGAGAATCGGGGCGGCAAGAAGCTCATCGAGCTGGGCGTGCTGTCAAAGAAGGTGCAGAAGCAGTTTGGCATTGACACAACGGTCTTTTATGCAGAACTGAGCTGGACGGCTCTGATGAAGGTCATCCGCAAGCAGAAAGTGGAGTTCACCGACATTCCCAAGTATCCTGCCGTCAGCCGTGACCTGGCTCTGCTCATCGACCAGAGCATAGAGTTCCAGCAGATTGAGGACATAGCCCGCCAGACAGAGAAGAAACTGCTGAAGAAGGTGGAACTGTTCGATGTGTACGAGGGAGACAAACTGCCTGCTGGCAAGAAGTCGTATGCTGTCAACTTCATACTGCAGGATGCAGAGAAGACCATGGGTGACAAGCAGATTGACGCCATCATGCAGAAACTGATTGCCAACCTGAAGCAGAAGTTGGGCGCTGAGTTAAGATAAAAGTAAAAAGGTAAAAAAGTAAAATATTAAAAAGTAATCCAATGGGAAGAGCATTTGAATATCGTAAAGCTACAAAGCTGAAAAGATGGGGCCACATGGCCAAGACATTCACAAAGATCGGCAAGCAGATTGCCATTGCCGTTAAGGCTGGTGGTCCAGACCCCGACATGAATCCAGCACTGCGTGCTTGCATCGCCAACGCCAAGCGCGAGAACATGCCGAAGGACAATATTGAGCGTGCCATCAAGAACGCTATGGGTAAGGACCATGCAGACTATAAGGAAGTAACCTACGAGGGATACGGTCCTCACGGAATTGCCATCTTCGTGGAAACGCTGACTGACAACACCACACGTACTGTGGGTGACGTTCGCTCCGTATTCAACAAGTTCAATGGTAACCTGGGTACTCAGGGCTCGCTGTCGTTCCTGTTTGACCACAAGGCTGTATTCACCTTCAAGAAGAAGGATGGTCTGGATATGGACGAGATGATTCTGGACTTGATTGACTTCGGTGTTGAGGACGAATACGACGAGGACGAAGAGGAGAACAGCATCACCATCTATGGCGATCCTTCATCGTTTGCTGCCATTCAGAAGCATTTGGAGGAGAACGGCTTCGAGGTGACTGGTGCCGAGTTTACCCGCATTCCCAACGACCTGAAGGAGGTTTCTCCCGAGGAGCGCGAGACCATTGACAAGATGGTTGAGAAGCTTGAGGACTTTGACGATGTTCAGACGGTCTATACCAACATGAAACCCGAGGAGATGTAATCCCCGTCGGGATTCTTATCGGTAATCCTTTTCACGGAACGTGGCTTCAAACAGTCGCGTTCCTTTGTTTTTGGTAGAATAATAGACGTAGCTGAAATTGTAGCCGGCATCCTTGTAGTCTTTCATGTTGGCATTATTCTTCAGCTCTTTGAGCATCATGCCCCTCAGGTCATGAGTTTTCAACGCCTCGGCATCATCTATCACACCCTCGACGGTAAAGTAATATATCAGGCTCCGACTGGCGGCTTCAAACACCAGGCTGTCAATAGTCACACCGTCTGTAATGATGGCTGGGCATTTCTTTTCAGTAAACTCCTTGGCTTCGCGGGCACACCGTTCGTCCATCGTCTCCTGACAACTCGTCAGCACCAGTACGCTAATCAGTATTAAAAGCTTCTTCATATTCTATTTTCTTATTTTGACGGCAAAGTTACAAAAAGTCCCGCAACTCACCAAGGAATTGCGGGATTTATTGAAGATTGAATAATCGTCGGATTACTTGTTCACCTGGAACTTGGTGTCACCATCCTTGAAGAACGCATTGATCTGCTTGGCAGCAGCAATACCTGCATTGGTATTGGCCTCGGCAGTCTGTGCACCCATCTTCTTAGGAGTAGAGAAGTAGCGACCCTCGAACTGCAGGAAGTCAGCATTGGCATCGGGCATGATGTCAGTGACGAACTTCAAATCCTGACGCTCTGCCATCAGCTTCAGCAGTTCAGGCTCGTTGATGACCTCCTTGCGGGCTGTGTTCACCAGAATGCCACCCTTCTTCATCTTGCCGACCAGTGCATAGTTGATGCTCTGCTTGGTCTCAGGAGTAGCAGGGATGTGGAGTGAAACCACGTCGCACTGTTCGAACAGGGCTTCCTGATTGGCTACAGCGTGTACGCCAGCCTTCTCGATAACCTCTGCAGGGCAGAAGGCATCATAAGCATAAACGTCCATTCCAAAGCCTTTGGCAATACGAGCAACATTGCGGCCGACGTTTCCAAAAGCCAGAATACCCAGTTTCTTACCCATCAGCTCCGTACCAGCCTTGCCATTGTAGAAGTTACGAACGGCGAACACCAGCAGACCGAATACCAATTCTGCTACTGCATTGGCGTTCTGTCCAGGAGTGTTCTCGGCTACAACGTTGTGAGCTGTTGCAGCGGCCAGGTCGATGTTGTCATAGCCAGCACCGGCACGAACCACAATCTTCAGCTGCTTAGCGGCATCCAGCACTTCAGCGTCCACCTTGTCGGAACGGATGATGAGTGCGTCAGCGTCTTTCACAGCATCCAACAACTGAGCTTTCTCTGTGTATTTCTCGAGCAGGGCCAACTCATTGCCTGCTGCCTCGATTTCTTTGCGAATACCCTCTACAGCTGCTGCTGCAAAAGGTTTCTCTGTGGCTACTAATACTTTCATAGTACCTTATTATATTATTAATGATTAGCTTCGAACTCCTTCATGCATGCTACGAGAGCCTGGCAGCCTTCGATGGTCTGGGCGTTGTAGCAGCTGGCACGGAAACCACCCACAGAACGGTGACCCTTCACACCAACCATACCCTTTGAAACGGCAAAGTCAAGGAAGTCCTTCTCCAGTTCCTTGTAGTCGTCAGCCATCACGAAGCAGAGGTTCATCAGTGAACGGTCCTCCTCAACGGCAGTACCACGGAACATCTTGTTGCGGTCGATCTCACCATAGACAATCTCTGCACGCTGCTTGGCCAGCTTGTCCATAGCCTCAACACCGCCCTGCTTCTTGACCCAGCGCAGGTTCTCCAGTGCGCAGTAGATGGGCACCACAGGAGGTGTGTTGAACATAGAACCCTTTTCGACATGGGTGCGATAGTCGAGCATGGTGGGAATCTCGCGGGGAGCACGGCCCAGCTTGTCGTCCTTGACGATGATGACTGTCACACCTGCCATAGCCATGTTCTTCTGGGCACCGGCATAGATGGCGTCGTACTTCTTGACGTCAACAGGACGAGAGAAGATGTCTGACGACATATCGGCAATCAGAGGAACGTTGACATCGAGGTCCTTGCGGATTTCAGTACCATAGATGGTATTGTTGGTGGTGATGTGCAGATAGTCAGCATCAGCAGGAACAGTCCAGTCCTTGGGGATGAAGGTATAGTTGGCATCAGCAGAAGAAGCTACTTCTACGACCTCGCCAAAGAGCTTGGCTTCCTTCATGGCTTTCTTTGCCCAAACACCTGTGTTGAGGTAAGCAGCCTTCTTGATCAGGAAATTGAAAGGAATCATGCAGAACTCAAGGCTTGCACCGCCACCAAGGAAAATGACTGAGTAGCCCTCGGGGATGTCGAGCAACTCCTTTACGAGTGCTACAGCCTCATCTACGACGGGCTGGAAGTCCTTGGCACGATGGCTGATCTCCATCAAAGAAAGACCAGAACCATTGAAGTCTAAACACTGCTGAGCGGTCTTCTCAATCACTTCGCGGGGAAGGATAGAAGGACCGGCGTTAAAGTTGTACTTCTTCATTTTTGAATGTTTGTTTAATTATTGTTTATACGTTTGTTATCTGAATAATGGTGCGAAATTACACTTTTTATTTGAATTTGGCAAATATTTAAGCAAGAATTAAGTATTTTATGCCGTTTTGCTTGCTTTTTGTCAACTCCGAGTGGCAAAAATCATCGCACTTGTTCTATGATTGTCTTGATACCCTTGATTTTTTCTCCCTTGGTCAGTCGGATGACTTGCTGAAGTTTTTCGCGACTGACAGCAGCATAGGCATAACGGTCTTTGACATCGATACGTCCAATCTCGTCAGGTTCCAGCGCTCCTTTTTTGCAGAGAAATCCCACTATGTCGCCCTTGGACAGTTTGTCCTTCTTACCTTTGCCTATGTACAGGGTTGCCATCCGAGGCAGGGGAGGCTGGGCTTCTGTGCTCTGGATGGTGAAGGTTTCGACATCGCCTTCGACATAGTCGGGGATGTGTTCTTCGCTGTTCAGAATGAAGAACGTGCGTCCGCTGGCGTCCCATCGTGCTGTGCGTCCCACACGATGTATATAGCCGTCTTCGCTCTCGGGCAGATGATAGTGTATAATGTTCTGAATGTCGGGAATGTCGAGTCCTCGTGAAGCAAGGTCTGTAGACACCAGCACATTGGCAGAGCCGTTGCTGAATTTATAGAGCATATCCTCGCGCTGTCGCTGTTCCATGCCACCGTGGAAGTAGCTGGTAGTAAATCCTGCATGACGCAGAAATTCGTTGGTGCGCTCTACGGAATCGCGATAGTTCAAGAAGACGATACTACTCTGGTCGCCCAAAGACAGCAGCAACTGTCGCAGCGTTTCAAGTTTGTCTTTCTGAGGGCTTCTGACCTCGTAGAGCGTGACACGCTCGGACGTTTGTTCCTCTTCGGGCAGAAAGTCTATCAAGGTGCCTTTCTTCGACATGTTGACAAACTGGGGAATCTGTTCGGCATTGGTAGCAGACAACAGGATGCGGCGCTCCAAACCTGGCAGGCTCTTGAGCAACTTCTGCATTTCCTGATGGAATCCCATCTCCAGGCATTTGTCAAATTCGTCGATGACAAGGTAGCGGATGTGATAACGTGAGATATTGTCCTTGTCCAAGTGGTCGTTCAGTCGCCCTGGAGTACCAAAGACTATTTGAGGGCGCACCTCCTTCAACACACGATGTTCGTCCATGGTGGGACGTCCTCCGTAACAGGCTGTCGAGCGTAGCCCGCATCCCATATTCTTCAACACGGAATCCGACTGTAATGCCAATTCTCGTCCAGGTGTAATAACCAATGCCTGAACTTGGTCTGATGTGGCATCAAGAAGTTGGATGAGTGGCAACTGGTAGGCCAGTGTCTTGCCCGTTCCCGTAGGAGATAGTAAAACAACATCACCGTCGGAGCCAAGTATAGCTTCGGCGGCGTGTTGCTGCATCTCGTTGAGAGCTGTGATGCGGAGTTTGGTCAGTATTTTCTGTATGTCAACCCCCACAGCATCTTATTTTTTCTCGTCCTTCTTTTCTTCCTCTTTCTTAGCGGCAGGAGCCTTCTTATAACGCTTGTTCAGACCGTTGATGACATCGTTGGTAATGTCGAAACGCTTAGCGGCATAGAGAATGTTGTCACCCTGCTTGGTCAGAATGAGGTCGTACTTCTTATCCTTATTATAGGCGTTGAGGAAGTTCATCAGTGAATCGCGAAGAGCATCGTTGTACTTGGCAGTTTCCTGAGCCAGTTCGTTCTCCAAACGAGCCTGAAGTTCCTGTAGGCTCTGCTGCTGACGCTGGATGGCTGCCTGCTGGCTTTCTGCCTGCTCACGACTGGTGAATCCGTTGTTCTGCAGTTTCTGCTGGAAGTTGGCTGCTGCACTCTGCAACTGCTGACCCTTCTGGTTCAGGGTGTTGCGAGCATTATTGCTCTTCTTCTGGAGTGTGAGGGTGAACTCCTTGCAGAACTCATATTGAGTCATCAGTGAGTCAACTTCCACATAAGCGATTTTCATACCGCTGTTATTGTTGTCAGCAGCGACAGGTTGTTCATCCATCTTGGGACTTGCATTGTTGCATGAGGCCAGTGCCACTACGGCAACTGCGGCCAGAAACATGTTCTTTTTCATTACTTTGTTTTATTTTCGTTATTATGTTATTCCTTTATAGCGTCATTCCGATTTCTCGTTGACGGCAAAGCGGCTCTTCCTTCGCATCTCGCGATCCTGGTCCATGACACAGTGGATGCCACGTTCACGCATGGCCTTGCTGTCGTGAATATGCTGAGAAGAGAACCTTCCATTGCGTCGCGAAAGCACTTTTATCAGCAAAAATGCCATGCCGATAGCAATTATTAACGTACTGATGAGCAGTATTTTCATCTTTATTGATTAACTTTGCGTCAAAATTCGCCTGCAAAGGTACGAATTAAATATTAAACATTAAATATTAAACATTAAAATAAATATTAATTATGAATAAAAGTGAGTTAAAACCTGCTGTCGTTTTCGAACAATTTGCGAAGATTAACCAAATTCCGCGTCCTTCCAAGCGTGAAGAGCGGATGATTGCCTATCTGAAAGAATGGGGTGAGAGTCATGGGCTGGATACCAAAGTCGATGAGGTGGGCAATGTGATTATCCGCAAACCTGCCACTCAAGGTATGGAGAATCGGAAGACTGTTATTCTGCAAAGTCACATGGATATGGTTTGCGACAAATTGGTCGATGTAGACTTCAATTTCGACACAGACCCTATAAAAACCTATGTCGATGGCGAGTGGCTGACAGCCGAGGGTACGACCTTGGGTGCAGACGATGGAATAGGCTGCGCTATGGAACTGGCAATATTGGAAAGCAATGATATTGAACATGGTCCCATTGAATGTGTTTTTACCCGCGATGAAGAAACAGGGCTGACGGGTGCCGAGGGTATGAAGGCTGGGTTCATGACAGGTGACTATCTGATAAACCTTGACTCCGAAGACGAAGGTGAGATATTTGTCTCTTGTGCAGGAGGACGGAATACCACAGCCAAGTTTACGTTCAAGAAGGAGAATGCCCCTACTGGCTTATTCTTTCTGCGTGCCCAGGTAAAAGGTCTTGTCGGAGGCCATTCCGGTGATGATATCAATAAACAGCGTGCTAATGCCATCAAGTTGCTAGGGCGTTTCCTCTTCCAGACCATTAACCGCTATGATGGTGTACGTTTGGCTCAGTTCAACAGTGGTAAAATGCACAACGCCATTCCCCGTGACGGTATGTTTGTCATTGCTGTTCCCAATGATATAAAGGAGAATGTAAAAGCTGACTGGAATGTTTTTGCCGCAGAGGTAGAGGAGGAGTTCTTTGTCACTGACACCCAGATGGTCTGGACTATGGAGTCCACTGATGCCGAACCCGTCATAGAAAGCAGTGTAGCCCGCAATTTCATCTATGCCCTTCAGGCTGTCGACAATGGTATCTATGCCATCTGCCAGGATCCTGCATTGAACGGCATGGTGGAGACCTCCAGCAATATCGCCAGCATCGAGACCACCGATGGCGCTATTAACATTGTGTCGTCACAGCGCTCCAACGTGATGTCTAATCTCGACAACATGTGTGCTACTGTTGAGGCTTGTTTCGCTTTGGCTGGCGCTGAGGTGAAGCACTCTGATGGTTATCCTGCTTGGAAGATGCGTTCACACAGCGATCTGCAGCGCATCGTGAAGGAGTCATACGTCAAACTGTTTGGCAAGGAACCTGTAGTACGTGGTATTCATGCCGGACTGGAGTGCGGACTGTTCTCCGAACGCTATCCGAACCTCGATATGGTATCTTTCGGACCTACATTGCGTTTTGTACATACTCCTGAGGAGCGTCTGCTTATTCCCACAGTGCAGATGGTATGGGATCACTTGTTGCTCACGCTTAAGTCGATACCTTGCCAGCAATGAAGCCCTTGTATATATTAATAGGTATGGCCGTGCTGCTGTTCGCTTCATGTGGGCAGCAGCATGAGGCTAAGTCTGTGGTCAAGGATTTTATGTCCGAACAGCTACACAAGGATGTGAGCTATCTGGATTTTACAGATGTCGATTCGACACATTTCTTCACAGATTCGTTGGTCCAGGCACTGAGACAGCGTGCCCCTCAGGGCATTCAGTATCAGCAGTGGAATGACAGGATACTGCTGCATATCCGTGCACAGTATCTGGAAGGCAATGACACTTGTAGTGCGACGTTCTACCTCGATCGTAATGCCACGGGAGTAGTAGCCTTTAAAATGAATGGTGATGGAGTGGACTGACCAAGTTAGGGTAGGGCGGTCAGATGCGCTCTACCTGCTTTACGCCTTTTACCGTTCGTAGCTTTTTCATCAGCGATTCCAGTCGGGTGTTATCATCTATCATGATGGTAATATTTCCACTGAACAGTCCATCATGGGAATCAATGTTGATAGCTCGTAGGATGAGCTTCTCGTCCTTGGAGATAATACTGGTCAGATTGTTAACAATTCCGATGTCGTCATTTCCGATAACACGCAGTGTAATAGCATATTGCGACGCTCCCTTCCCGCTCCACTTAGCCTTGACGATGCGATAGCCGAAACGTTTGCGCAGCTCAGGTGCATTAGGGCAGTCTTCCCGATGAATCTTGATGCCCCCACTGACGGTGACAAAGCCAAAGACCTTGTCGCCATAGATGGGTTGGCAACAGCGAGCCAACTGGTAGTCGACACCCTTCAGGTTCTGGTCTATCACCAGAACATCATCCTGAATAACATTTCCTGGCAGACGGCTCTCGTCCAGTACGAAGTTGGCTGCACTTTCCGCAATATTGTTACCTGTGACGGGCTGGTCGCCCTGTTGCAGTTCTACATATTTGTCTAAGACATGGTTGACATCTAATGTGTCGTCGGCTATTTGGCGATAGAAGTCGCTGACCTCCTTGAACCCCAGCTTGCGGATAAGCACCTGCATGATGCTTTCATCCATTTCCAGTTTTCGGTTCTTGAATTTTCGCTCCAGCATCTCCTTGGCAAAGAGTCCTTCTTTGATTTGTGTCTCTTTCAGGGCAAGTCTGATTTTCGATTTGGCTCGCGACGTCTTCACGATGTTCAGCCAGTCTTGCTTGGGTTTCTGGTTGTTGGAAGTCATTATTTCCACCTGATCACCACTTTGCAGCTGTTGACGGAAAGTGACCACCTTGCCATTGATACGTGCACCAGTACATTGGTTTCCTATGTTGGAATGGATGTGGTAGGCAAAATCGAGTACTGTGGCACCCTTGGGAAATTTGAACAAGTCGCCCTTAGGGGTGAATACAAACACCTCATCCTCATAGAGATCCATCTTGAACTGGTCCATAGCCTCCAGTCCGTCACTGGTTTCCAGCATAGTGCGAATATTGGTCAACCATTCGTCCATGCCGGCATCGCCCTTGACACCTTTGTATCGCCAGTGTGCTGCTACACCACGCTCTGCCACCTCGTCCATGCGTTCCGTACGAATCTGTACCTCAACCCACTTCTGCTCAGGTCCCAGCACTGTGATATGTAACGACTCATAGCCATTGGACTTCGGCACACTGATCCAGTCGCGAAGGCGCTTGGGGTTAGGCTGGTACATCGAGGTAATGATGGCAAAGGTCTGCCAGCAATGCATCTTTTCTTTCTCCAGCGGCGTATCAATGATGATGCGGATGGCAAAGAGGTCATAGACGCCCTCAAACGGGCATTTCTGTTTTTTCATCTTTTGCCAGATGGAATGTATCGACTTGGTACGTCCCTTGATATGAAACTTCAGTCCGGCTTCTGACAAACGTTCCTCAATAGGCTTGATGAAACGGTCTATATAGGCATCACGACTTTTCTTGGTTTCGCTCAGCTTTCCTTTGATATGATAGTAGGCGTCATGTTCCAGATATTTCAGCGAAAGGTCTTCCAGCTCGCTCTTCAGTTTGTAAAGACCCAGTTTGTGGGCGAGTGGAGCATAAAGATAAGCTGCTTCTTCGCTGACTTCGCGTTGTGACTGCTTCTGTTCTGTGTCACGAATCTGACGCATCAGGTTTACGCGATCGGCAATCATGATGAGGATGACACGCATGTCCTCTGCAAATGACAATAGCAGATTGCGAAAGTTCTCCGACTCGATGACAGGATTTTTTTTATACAGTTGTTGAATGCGTTGAAGCCCACGTAAGATACGCGCCACTGATTCGCCATAGTCAGCCTGGACATCGTCAATGGTCAGATAACCCTCCTCGACACTGGGGCGCAGCAATATAGCAATCACTGCATCGCGCCTAAGCCCTATTTCCTCGACTACCAACAAAGCAGTTTGGAAACTGAGTAGGATAGGATTCAGTCCAAACACATTACGATTGACCTGATGATTCTCAATGGCGTTCATCAAATGATGTCGCATGTGTTCCTCATCACCTTTTTGCAGCGAGTCAATAATGTAATCACGCACTTGCTGATACAAGGTGAGTGTTTCTTCTTTTTCTTCCAGTGTGAATGTCAACTTCTCCATATTCAGTGCAAAGGTAGTGCAAATTGCGCGAAATACCAAAGGAAATTGGTTTTTCTTAGCAATTATTTGATGTTCCAATAAAAACGTTTACGGAAGTTTTAATGAATATTTTGACTTATTATTTTGCAGTTCCGAAAAATTGTGCTATCTTTGTGGTCGAAATTCCAAATTATCTATTTAATAAAATACTAAAACAAATGGCAAAAATTGTAACTTTAGGCGAGATTATGCTTCGCCTGTCGCCCATGGGCAACGATCGTTTTATTCAGAGTGAGTCATTCCGCATCATCCCTGGTGGTGGCGAAGCTAATGTAGCTGTCAGCGTGGCTAACTATGGTCATGAGGCTTACTTCGTATCAAAGCTGCCCAAGCACGAGATTGGCCAGATTGCTGTCAATGCACTGCGCCGTTATGGTGTAAATACCCAGTTCATAGCCCGTGGCGGTGATCGTGTGGGTCTCTATTATGCTGAGACAGGTGCATCTATGCGTCCTTCAAAGGTTATCTATGACCGTGCCCACTCTTCTATTGCAGAGGCTGATCCCAAGGATTTCGACTTCGATGCTATCATGGAAGGTGCATCTTGGTTCCACTGGTCTGGTATTACTCCTGCTATTTCTGACAAAGCTGCAGAGTTGACCAAACTGGCATGTGAGGCCGCAAAGCGTCATGGTGTGACTGTTTCTGTCGACCTGAACTTCCGTAAGAAGCTGTGGACTTCAGAAAAGGCTATCAGCATTATGCGTCCCTTGATGAAGTACGTTGACGTTTGCATTGGCAACGAGGAAGATGCAGAGCTTTGTCTTGGTTTCAAGCCCGATGCTGACGTAGAGGGTGGCCAGACGGATGCTGCTGGTTATGAGGGCATCTTCAAGCAGATGCGCGAGGAGTTTGGTTTCAAGTATGTCGTTTCTACGCTGCGTGAAAGCTTCTCTGCTACTTTCAATGGCTGGAAAGCCCTGATTTATGATGGTAAGGAGTTCTATCAGTCAAAGCGTTACGAGATTAATCCTATCATCGACCGCGTAGGTGGTGGCGACTCGTTCTCTGGTGGCCTGATTCACGGTCTGCTGACCAAGCCGACTCAGGGCGAGGCTCTTGAGTTTGCTGTGGCTGCTTCTGCACTGAAGCATACTATCAATGGTGACTTCAACCTGGTAGGTGTTGACGAGGTTGAGAGCCTGGCCGGTGGTAATGCTAACGGACGAGTACAGAGATAATTGATAATTGACAATTGATAATTCTTAATGAAACAGTTTGAATATAAAGTAATCACCCGTCTGGTTGGTGTAGAGAAGAAACTTAACGAACTTGGCTTTGAAGGCTGGGAACTCGTAGCCGTGGAATGTGGTTCATACTTTTTCAAACGTGAATATAAAGAATAGTTATGGCAAAATTTGATAAGTTTCAGGTGATGGCAAAGATTGCCGAAGCACCTATGGTTCCTGTTTTCTATAACAAGGACGTTGAAGTTTGCAAGAACGTCATCAAGGCCTGCTACGAGGGTGGTGTACGTGCTTTCGAGTTTACCAACCGCGGTGACTTTGCTCACGAGGTGTTCGGTGAGTTGTCAAAGTGGGTTA
This sequence comes from uncultured Prevotellaceae bacterium, assembly GCA_900318795.1. Classification (GTDB taxonomy): domain Bacteria; phylum Bacteroidota; class Bacteroidia; order Bacteroidales; family Bacteroidaceae; genus Prevotella. Next base: position 43,131 of record ONLU01000037.1, read on the forward strand.
ACAAGGAGTGCCCCGAGCTGGCTCTTGGAATCGGTTCAGTAGTGGATGCTCCCACAGCTTCTCTCTACATCCAGTTAGGTGCCAACTTCGTGGTTGGTCCTCTGTTCAACCCCGATATCGCTGTCGTTTGCAACCGTCGTTGCGTAACCTATTGCCCCGGCTGTCTGACACCCTCTGAGATTGGTAAGGCACAGGAGGTTGGTTGCGACTTCACCAAAGTATTCCCTGGCGACGTTGTAGGTCCGAACCTTATCAAGGGTCTCATGGCTCCGATGCCCTGGTCAAAGATCATGGTTACCGGCGGCGTAGCTCCCGAGGAGGAGAATCTCACCAAGTGGTTCAAGGCTGGTGTCTTCTGCGTTGGTATGGGCTCTAAGCTGTTCCCCAGCGACAAGGTGAAGGCTGGCGACTGGCAGTATGTCACCGATAAGTGCAAGGAGGCACTCGGTTACTGTGCTAAGGCTCGCGCATAATAGATTTTTTATCAAAGACTCAGTATGGCTTTTGGTCTTACTGAGTCTTTTCCTTTTTGTGGGTTGTACACCATCCGACAAGGCAGTGGTGGACCAGTTGAATGCCCACTCTTATGCCTGTCACTATCGTAATATTGATTCCACAGAAGTCTATGCCCAGCAGGCATTGAATCTTGCTGCGTCCTATTCTGACGGACGTGCTGAGGCACTTAACAACCTTGCATTCGTCAGCATGGTTCGCATGGATTACAAAAATGCCGACAGTCTGTTACAAGAAATAGTGAAACTCACAGACAATCAGGTTGAACTTCTGGTGGCCGAAGTACAACAGATGCGACTTTGTCAGCGTCGCAGCAATAATCGTGCCTTCTATGAGCATCGTGAACGTGCCATAGCACATCAGAAACGTATCAATGAGGAACGTTTCACTTTGTCCGAGCATCTCCAGCAGCGTATGGTTTATGCAGAGTCAGAATTGGCCATTGTCAATTCCACCTATTATTATTATGTAGGACTTGAACGCCAGTCTGTCGAAGCGCTGCTCGAAATGGACATTGATCAGGTACGACATGATACCGCCCAATATTTAAATTATCTTTATAATGTGGGGGCTGGCGGTATTATCACCGATGGTAGTCCGGAGGATATTTTCCAAGAGGAAATCAATGCTTTGGAGCGCTGCCTCAATATAGCCATTCGTTCTGGCTACATCTACTTTGAAGCCAATGCCAAGGAGGCGTTGGCAGAACACACCAATGACTTGATGCTGGCAGAAGAGGCCTTGCAACTATTTACCACGTATGGTGATGTCTACCAGATAGCAGGCGCACATCGTACGCTGGCATCATGCTATCATTCGTTGGGCAACGAACTTCAAGCTGCCGAGCATTTAGGACTGTCGCTGGTCGACCAACGCATCAATCAGGCTCCAGACCTTGTAGCCAGTATTTACGAACAGCTCAGCGTGGTTAATGCCGCTGTCAATGATAAGCCTCAGAGCGATTATTATCGAAACCTTTATATTGATCTGCAAGAGCAGACACGCCAGGATCGTGAGCTCGAAGCTCGTGCGGGCATCTTAGAAACCACAGTCAACCAGCTTAACTGGATGATTATAGCCGTTGTGGGAGCCATTATCCTTTTATTGTTTCTACTGTGGTTGTTCAATTACCTGAACCGGAAACGCAAGGATGACCATCAGTTGGATGAAGTATTGGAGCAGAAAGCCGACGAACTGAGAGCCGGTCGGCTGAATCTGGAAAAGTTGGAACGCCGTCATTTGGAACAGCGTGCTAAGGTTTCTCTTGTCAATAGTATTACACCCTTTATCGACCGCATCCTCTATTCCGTGGACCACCTGGGGAATCGAAATCATTCAGATGATCTGGCTAATGAGGAAAAACAATACAGCCAGGAAGAACTGGACTATATTCGTGAACTGACGGACAAAATCAACGAACAGAATGACCTGCTGACGCAGTGGATTCAACTACGTCAAGGTGAGCTGAGCCTTCACATTGAGAGTTTTCCCCTGCAACCGCTTTTCGAACTTGTCAACAGAGGTCGTGCCAGTTTTGACATGAAAGGTGTTACGCTGATTGTAGAACCCACCGAGGCTGTTGTCAAGGCTGATCGTGTGCTGACACTGTTCATGCTTAATACCCTTGCCGACAATGCCCGCAAGTTTACGGACAAAGGAGGGCAGGTCGTCATTAGTGCTACAGAGCATGAAGCATACGTCGAACTCTCTGTCAACGATACTGGGTGTGGTATGAATGCTGACCGTCTGGCTCATGTCTTCGACAATAAACCCATTCACGATGATGGTATTCATCATGCATGCTCCCACGGCTTCGGTTTGATGAATTGCAAGGGCATCATTGAGAAGTATCGCAAGATGAGTCAGCTGTTTAGCGTGTGCCTGCTTTCTGCCGAGAGTGAAGAGGGTAGGGGCTCGCGTTTCTTCTTCCGATTGCCAAAGGGAGTTAAACGCATCGTGATGCTATTGTTTATGCTTCATTCTTCTCTGTTTGTTCTTTCTTCTCAGGCACAGGACTATATGTCGAAGGCTCACATTTTTGCCGACTCGGCATATTTCTGTAATGTCAATGGAGCCTATCAGCGAACTCTTCAGTTTGCCGACTCCTGTCGATATTACCTTAACCTGAAGTATCGGTTAGAACGTCCTAAGGGACCTCTGCTCATGGTTGCCGATGACGATACATCCGTAACACCTCCTGAGATACAGTGGCTGCACGATAGTATAGATGTCAATTACCAGATAATCCTGGATATCCGCAATGAAAGTGCCGTAGCCGCTCTGGCTCTTCATGAGTGGCATATCTATGCTTATAATAATAAGGTGTATACCCAGCTCTTCAAAGAGCTTAGTGCAGACAACACCTTGGCCGACTATTGTCGTCAGATGCAACAGTCGCAGCAGAACAAACGCATTGCTGTCATTCTGCTGGTAGTCACCTTGTTACTCATCATTCCTGCCTATTACATGCTTTACTATCGTCACCGTCTCTACTCTCGTCATCGTCGTGAGCGCATGCAGCTCGACAATATTGAAATGGCAGACGATGAGCTACGGCGTATAGAACTGGAGCGGGCCAAACTGCACGTGGTCAATGCCGTACTTGACAACTGCCTGTCAACGCTCAAGCACGAAACGATGTACTATCCAAGTCGCATTCGTCAGTTGGTTGACACTAACGAAATGGAGCCTCTGCGTGAAGTTGCCCATTATTATCGTGATCTTTATGGCATTCTCAGCGAACAGGCCATGCGACAGATAGAACAAGTCAAGCTGCATATTACTGTCCAGCAGCTCTACGGACAGTGGGTATTGGGAGATGCCAACATGCTCAACTACCTTTTCGAGCTGTTGAAACCTGCAGAGGTGAAAGCAGAGACCAAGGACGACAAATATGTTGTCTTCCATGTTACCGTCAGAGCCAGTCTATCTACACTTACTTCGTTGCTTGCCCGCCAGATAGTCCGTGACCATGGTGAGGCCACCCATCGGCGTGGCTGTGGCATCATCTTCCGCGACCAGCAGATTATTGTCACGCTGCCTGCTGCCAGAAACGTAAACAATTAAATAAGGAATATAAATGGATAAGTTTAAACTGATTATCGTAGAGGACGTGCCCCTCGAACTGAAAGGCACAGAAGGTATCATACGCAATGAAATACCCGAGGCAGAAGTCATTGGCACCGCTGAGGACGAGGTGGCCTACTGGCGACTCATCAAGCAGCAGCAACCCGACCTCGTGCTGCTCGACCTTGGATTGGGAGGTTCCACAACTGTAGGTGTTGAAATTTGCCGTCAGACAAAGGAACTCTACCCTCAGGTGCGTATCCTTATCTTTACAGGCGAGATACTCAACGAGAAACTATGGGTCGATGTACTTGACGCAGGAGCCGATGGAATTATTCTTAAAAGTGGTGAATTGTTGACAAGACGCGACGTCATGGCAGTGATGGAGGGGAAGCAGTTGGTATTCAACGAGCCTATTCTCCAGAAAATCGTCGAGCGCTTCAAGCATGCCGTTTCATCACAATTGGCGCGTCAGGAAGCACTCATTGACTATGAAATTGACGAGTACGACGAGCGATTCCTGCGTCATTTGGCATTAGGCTATACCAAAGACCAGATAACAGCTCTGCGTGGCATGCCCTTTGGTGTCAAAAGCTTGGAGAAACGTCAGAATGAACTTGCCAAGAAACTCTTCCCCAATGGTGAGAGCGTCAATGCAACCCGTCTTGTAGTTCGAGCCCTCGAGTTGCGAATACTTGATATTGACAACCTCATGCCTGATGTAGAGTGAAAAGGCTGATACCTCATATTGCCCTGGGCCTGATGGTGGCACAGTTGATGCTGATACTGCTGTCATGGCTTTGCAGCGCAGCATTTCCCGCCAGTGGAATCCACTCCCTGCTCTCAGGAGAAGGGCTGCGCTGGTTCTTTGGCCATTTTTCAAAACTACTGGCCAAGCCCTTGTTGGCAGACCTTCTCTTGTTGGCAATAGCCTGTGGCTGTCTGGTGCGCAGCCGTATATGGCCTTTGGGACGTTCCTACCGTGAACGACGTGCTTTATGGCTGTCGCTGTCATGGCTTGTGGTGTGCACAGTTGCTGTTCTACTACTTACCATAACCCCTCACGCCATTCTGCTCTCCGCCAGTGGCACACTTTGGCCCTCACCCTTCTCTTTCAGCCTGATACCCGTCATTGCCTTCAGCGTGATGACTTTCGGCTGGCTTTATGGAACCATAGCCGGTCACTACCAGAACTTCAGCGAGGTATATCAGTCACTACTTGAAGGTATCCGTCTCGCCGCTCCACTCCTGTTTTTCTATATCTTGTTAACACAATTCTATGAGTCGCTGATGTTCGTCCTGCCATAAACCACAATTTTTAGGTATTGCACGTTTGCTCATTTCTCCATACCTTTGCACCCAGAAACGTTTTAACCACATAAACAGACATTAAAAGAAATGAGCAACACTATTGTTATTTACGGTTCTTCAACCGGTACCTGCGAGTCCATCGCAGAGAAGATTGCACAGAAGTTGGGCTGTGAGGCCCTTAACGTTCAGGAACTCAGTGCCGATGTCGTCGCACAGAACCAGAACCTCATTCTTGGTACTTCTACATGGGGAGCTGGCGAGTTGCAGGACGACTGGTACGACGGACTGTCAGTACTCAAGAATGCAGACCTCAGTGGTAAAACCATTGCCCTTTTCGGGTGTGGGGACTGCTCAACCTATAGTGATACCTTTGTGGGTGGAATTGGCGAACTCTACGATGGCATCAAGCAGAGCGGTGCAAAGTTCATTGGAGCCGTCAGTACTGATGGCTACACCTTCGACGAATCCTCTGCCGTTGTTGACGGCAAGTTCATAGGACTACCCCTTGACGACATTAACGAAGACGACAAGACCGACGAGCGCATCAACGCTTGGGTTGCACAGATATCTCCCTCATTACAATAACCATTAAAGCATATTGTATTTTTATATGGAACGGATGCCGATAGACATGAAAGTACTGATGAACCACATCTATGAGTATAAAAAAGGAGTACGTCAGATGATTTTGTTCACCATGAACAAACGCTTTGAGCAGTTTGCTACCGAGCGTCTGCAACATCAGAACATTCCATACATCCTCCAGCCTGCGGGCAAAAACACGCTGAACCTCTATTTTGGTCGTCGTGAATGCCTTGAGGCTATTCGTCTTATTGTCACCCGTCCACTAAATGAGTTAACTCCCGAGGAAGACTTCATTCTCGGTGCCATGCTCGGTTATGACATTTGTGCTCAGTGCGAACGTTTTTGTGAGCGCAAAGGCAAGTGTAACTGCCGTCATTGCGAGCAAGCTCAATAATAACATAACAGACTTTCAATCATTGAATCATAAAGTATTTGTTTAGTTTAGTAACTAGAAAGGGCTCGCCGAGAGGCAAGCCCTTTTGGTTGGTACGCAAAAAAACATGAGGAGTGAGTGTGATGAGGGCTGAAACTACAAAAGTTTCTTGATTTGTTTCTCGCTGGCTGCCGGTAGCAACTGCGTCAGGTGATTCCACATGCGCTCATAGGATTCCTCTGGAGTCCGTCCGCACTGGCATCCCTCCTTTCCTAACAGCGCTTCGGGTGTTGTCAGCAGAGACCAGCCCCAGCCGTATTCCCTTCCATGCTTGTCGGTAGGATAGACGAAGTCTTCAGTCACAATAAAGCATCCCATTTGCAGCCGGGTAATGTAACCGTCGAACCGTCCGCGCATCTTCGGACCGATGAAGTCACACGCAGCACGCAACTCACGGGTTGTCAAGCTGCCGTGTTCGTATAATGTCGCCAGAATCATTTCCTCGATGGTGCCCTCGTCAGGTGTGGGATGCAGGCTTCGTCGCCAATGATAGAAGTCGGGCCACCACTCACGACTGATGAATCCAGCCTTGCCTGCAAAGAACTTGCCATAGACACAGTCGCCTTCTGTTACCACGGGACCTTTCCACTTCCACAATGGCCATTCCCACGAACCATCGGGGAGAACCTTATACTGACACTCCTTTGCCACCAGTGCTTCGGCTGAGTAACCATTGATTCCACTTTCCAGTAAAGGCAGGAAACCGACCTCTTGGATGCAGTCCATCAGCTCTGGACAAGAGCGTATCTCTGAAAAACATTTCAAACCAGCACTCATATCATACCTTATTATTTCACTTACAAAGGTACTACAAACGGAGCAAAATGCAAAACTTTTTGTCATTTGAAGTTTCTGCTATTGCAAAATTTTGCTAAATACTTGCACGGATGGGATTTTTATTGTAACTTTGCACGAATTGAAGACAATAATTATTCATGTTAATCGTAATAAATAACTAATTTATGAGCCAAAAAAGAGTTTATACTTTCGGCAATGGTAAGGCCGAAGGTAACGCAAAGATGCGTGAGGAATTGGGTGGCAAGGGTGCGAACCTTGCTGAGATGAACCTTATTGGTGTTCCCGTTCCTCCTGGTTTCACTATCACTACAGATTGCTGCAACGAGTATTATCAGGTTGGTCAGGAGAAGATTATGGAACTCCTGAATGACGATGTGATGGCTGCAGTAAAGCATATTGAGAGTCTGATGAATTCGAAGTTCGGCGACAAGGAGAACCCTCTGCTTGTGTCGGTACGTTCGGGCGCTCGTGCCTCTATGCCTGGTATGATGGATACCATTCTGAACCTGGGTTTGAATGACGAGGTTGCCGAGGGTATGGTCAAGAAGACCAACAATCCTCACTTCGTATACGACAGCTATCGCCGCTTCGTGCAGATGTATGGTGACGTTGTACTGGAGATGAAGCCAGTGAACAAGACCGACATCGATCCGTTCGAGGAGATTATCGAGAAGGTAAAGGCAGAGCGTGGCGTGAAGTTAGACAAGGACTTGAGCGTTGACGAGCTGAAGAAGTTGGTTCAGCTGTTCAAGGCTGCCATCAAGGAGCGCACAGGCAAGAGCTTCCCCGACGATCCTATTGAGCAGTTGTGGGGTGCTATCTGCGCTGTTTTCCGTTCATGGATGAACGAGCGTGCCATCTTGTATCGTAAGATGGAAGGCATCCCCGACGAGTGGGGTACAGCTGTTAGCGTCATGGCTATGGTGTTCGGTAACATGGGCGACACCTCTGCTACTGGTGTATGCTTCAGCCGCGATGCTGCTAATGGTGAGAACCTGTTCAACGGCGAGTACCTGGTTAATGCACAGGGTGAGGACGTTGTGGCAGGTATCCGTACACCTCAGCAGATTACCAAGATTGGTTCTCAGCGCTGGGCTGAGCGCGCTGGCATCAGCGAGGCTGACCGTGTGGCCAAGTATCCTTCTATGGAGGAGGCTATGCCCGAAATCTATCAGCAGTTGAATGGAATCCAGGAGAAGCTCGAGGAGCACTATCGTGACATGCAGGATATGGAGTTCACCGTACAGGAAGGCAAACTGTGGTTCTTGCAGACTCGTAATGGTAAGCGTACCGGTGCTGCCATGGTGAAGATTGCCATTGACTTGCTGCACGAAGGCAAGATTGACGAGAAGACCGCTATTATGCGTTGCGAGCCCCAGAAACTCGACGAGCTGCTGCACCCCGTATTTGACAAGAAAGCCCTCTCTACCGCTAAGGTGATAGCCCAGGGTCTGCCTGCATCTCCCGGTGCTGCCTGCGGTCAGATCGTATTCCACGCTGACGACGCTCAGGCTTGGCACAAGGACGGACACAAGGTTGTGCTCGTTCGTATCGAGACCTCTCCAGAAGACCTTGCCGGTATGTCAGCAGCAGAAGGCATTCTGACTGCCCGTGGTGGTATGACCTCTCACGCTGCCGTTGTGGCTCGTGGCATGGGTAAGTGCTGCGTGTCTGGTGTCGGTTCGCTGAATGTCAGCTATAAGGACAAGACTGTCGAGATTGACGGTACTGTTTACAAGGAGGGTGACTACATCTCTCTGAATGGTACTACAGGTCAGGTTTACGCTGGCGAGGTTCCCACCAAGGCTGCTGAGCTGAGTGGTGACTTCAAGGAGCTGATGGACCTCTGCGACAAGTATACCAAGTTGCAGGTTCGCACCAATGCCGATACACCGCGCGATGCACAGTTGGCTCGCGACTTCGGTGCCAAGGGTATTGGTCTGACACGTACTGAGCACATGTTCTTCGAGGATAAGAAGATTATTGCCATGCGTGAGATGATTCTCGCCGACAGCGTTGCCGGACGTGAGAAGGCTCTCGCTAAGTTGCTGCCTTACCAGAAAGCAGACTTCAAGGGCATTCTCGAGGCTATGGACGGTCTGCCCGTTAACATCCGTCTGCTCGATCCTCCCTTGCACGAGTTCGTTCCCCACGATCTAGCTGGTCAGGAGACCATGGCTAAGGAGATGGGTGTCAGCGTTGAGGACATTAAGCGCCGTGTAGACTCACTGGCAGAGAATAACCCGATGCTTGGTCACCGTGGTTGCCGTCTGGGCATAACCTTCCCCGAAATCACCGCCATGCAGACCAAGGCTATCCTGGGTGCTGCTTGCGAGCTGAAGAAGGAAGGAAAGAATCCTATGCCAGAGATCATGGTTCCCCTGATTGGTACACTCTATGAGTTGAAACAGCAGAAGGAGGTTATCCTGCATGCTGCCAAGGAAGTCTTCCAGGAGTATGGCATTGAGGTTGAGTTCGAGATCGGTACCATGATTGAGATTCCTCGTGCTGCCCTGACTGCAGACCGCATCGCTACTGAGGCTCAGTACTTCTCATTCGGTACCAACGACCTGACTCAGATGACCTTCGGTTACAGCCGCGACGATATCGCTTCGTTCCTGGTGTAGGCCGTCTCATTAAGTTTGCTGTCAGCGAGGGTCGCGCTGTACGTCCAGACCTCCGTTGCGGTATCTGTGGTGAGCATGGTGGTGAGCCCAGCTCTGTGAAGTTCTGCGCAAAGATTGGCATGAACTACGCCAGCTGCTCTCCGTTCCGTGTGCCCATCGCCCGCCTCGCCGCCGCGCAGGCAGCCGTAGAAGAGTAAATATCACTCTTACAATAATGAAAGGGATCTGTCCGCTTGGGCAGGCCCCTTTTTTATTGTATTTGCTAAATATACTTT
>ONLU01000058.1 GCA_900318795.1 uncultured Prevotellaceae bacterium
GCCTGCGCCGATGGTACTGCAATGCAATGCGGGAGAGTAGGAGGCCGCCACTTTTCAAGAGAGAAGCCCTTTCATCAATATACGATGAGAGGGCTTCTTTTTTTAGTTGTTTTTCTTGCATTTCTCGAAAATTATATTTATTTTTGCGGCAGTAATTGTTTCACTTAATATGTAGTAATTATGATGAAAGTAGGAATTCCCAAAGAGATTAAGAACAATGAGAACCGTGTGGGTATGACGCCTTCGGGTGTTGCCGAGTTGATTAAGCATGGACACATTGTCTTTGTTCAGCATACTGCTGGCGAGGGTAGTGGTTTCTCTGATGATGCATATAAGGCTGTTGGTGCTCAGATACTGCCTACCATAGAAGATGTCTATGCGCAGGCTGATATGATAGTAAAGGTAAAGGAACCCATTGAGCCGGAGTATCATTTGGTGCGTAAAGGACAAGTTGTTTTCACTTATTTCCATTTTGCATGTGAAGAAGAACTGACGCATGCCATGTTGAGGAGTGGTGCCATCTGTATAGCCTACGAGACAGTGGAGAAGGCTGACCGTTCGCTACCGCTGCTCATCCCGATGAGTGAGGTGGCAGGACGTATGGCTACACAAAACGGTGCTTACTACCTGCAGAAGACCAAGGGAGGTAAGGGTAAGCTGATGGCTGGCGTGCCTGGTGTGAAACCTGCAAAAGTACTGGTCTTAGGTGGAGGTACGGTAGGAGAGGCTGCAGCCCGTATTGCAGCAGGAATGGGTGCAGACGTTACCATTACTGATGTGTCTTTGCCACGTCTGAAGCAGTTGGCCGCAGAGTTGCCTGCCAATGTGCATACTCTTTATTCGTCGGAGCATAATATCCGTCAGGAGCTCCCAACGGTTGACATTGTCATCGGTTCTGTGCTGATACCAGGCGATGCCGCTCCGAAGCTGATTACCAAGGATATGCTGCCGCTGATGGAGAAGGGAACCGTGCTGGTGGATGTGGCAATCGACCAAGGAGGCTGCTTTGAGACCTCACACCCTACCACTCATAGTGAACCTGTCTATATGCTGGATGGCATTGTGCATTACGCTGTGGCAAACATACCAGGGGCTGTGCCCAACACCTCAACCATCGCCCTTACTAATGCTACGCTGCGTTATGTTGTTGCTTTGGCCGACAAGGGGTGGGAGATGGCTTGCCGTGAGGATGCTTCATTGGCCCGTGGTGTGAATATGGTAGATGGGAAATGTACCTATGAGGCTGTGGCTAAAGTCTGGGGCATTCCCTATGCATCGTTGGATTGCATAGTGCCTGACATGAAGTGATGTGTTTACGCTTTGCGTCCCATATCAAACAATTATTCGCAACGATGAAACAACAATATGCAGTAGTAGTGCTCTTTGCACTGATAATTGCTTCGAGCATGGTGAGCCTGACCAGTTATAAGGCAACGGAGAAACTGGTGACTGAGGATATGAACCAGGCACTGGCCAAGACTTTGGACGAACAGCAGTCAGACGTGATAAGTGCGGACACGATACAGGTGTTCAACAAGCATCTGCAGATGGAGGCATTGAGAGGTCGGGCAGTGTTGGCGGTAGATACCGAAAGGGAGTTCCGACCTCGTCCGCAGGTGTCAACGGCAACCATCCTGTCGCTGTCAGACCAACGGCCAGCGATGGTGCTGTGGTCGATAGCATTGCTATGGGGACTATTCTGCATGTATCAGCATAGACGCAAGATGACGCTGGGTTTATATGGCGGCTTGGCTCTGCAAAATGGAAGATTTGTCAATGCAAAAGGCTGCGAAGTGAAATTTACCCCTATGCAGCAGCAACTGATGGAGATGTTGTGGCTGTCGCCCTCGCATCAGTTGTCGAAAGCAGAGATTTGCGATGCCCTCTGGCCCAAGAAACCCGATGCCAGCGAGACGTTATACACGCTCATCCGACGACTGAAGCCCATCATAGAAGAACATTCCGACCTCAAAATCGAGTCAGACAGGGGTAAATCCTACGGGCTGACTATCAGATAGATAGCTTCCTGTCGGACAATTGTCAGACAAATGTCAGACTGTTTTTGCTGTATGTTCACATAATTGTTGTTAGCTTTGCATCCGTTTAATGAAACGTGCAAAGCATGATGCAACAAGAAACTTTTAAGAAACTCAACACCCGCATGGCGTGGCTTGCCTTTGCCATTGCAGCTATTGTTTATTGTCTGACCGTAGAACCGACTGCCAGTCTATGGGATTGTCCTGAATTCATTGCGTGTGGCTATAAGTTGGAGATTGGTCATCCGCCTGGTGCTCCGATATTCATGTTAGCTGCTAATTTGTTTTCCCATTTGGCCAGTAATCCGTCACAAGTAGCTTTGATGGTAAATCTGCTATCGGCACTGCTGAGTGCGGGATGCATATTCTTCCTATTTCTTACCATTACGCATTTTAGTAAAAAGGTAATAGTGAAAAGTAAAGAACTGGATAATGCCATCGCCACACCCCAAGTTATTACCATTGAGGCATGCGGTCTGGTTGGCGCATTGGCTTACACTTTCAGCGACACCTTCTGGTTCTCAGCTGTCGAGGCAGAGGTCTATGCCTTCTCCAGTTTCCTAACGGCTCTGATGTTTTGGTTGATTCTGAAATGGGAAGACCAGTCTGAAGATCGATGGATTATCCTAATTGCCTATATCACAGGCTTGTCCATCGGAGTCCATTTGCTCTGCTTACTCTGCCTGCCTGCTATGGCTTTCGTGGTTTATTTTCATCAGACAAAACATATCACATGGATGGGCATATTGAAAACACTCGCAGCAGGAAGTTTGCTGGTGGGAATGATTCTCTATGGCCTGATACCTGGTGTGGTGAACATTGGCGGATGGTTTGAACTACTGTTTACCAATATGCTGGGATGCCCATACAACACTGGACTTATCTGCTATATCGTCCTGCTAACAGGAACGCTTGTCCTTACGTACTACAAAGTAAAACAACATATCCTCAAACTATCTCTTGCTTGTCTGTTGATGATATTAGCAGGATATAGCAGCTATGGTGTCATCTTCATTAGAGCCAATGCCCAGACGCCGATGTGTGAGAATGCACCTGACAACATCTTTTCTTTAGGCAGCTATCTGAACCGCGAGCAATATGGTAAGACACCGCTGTTCTATGGTCCTGCATATTGCAGCGAAATAGACCGTGTGGCAGAAGGAGAGTACCTTGTACCGAGGCAGAAGGAAGGCAAGGCCGTCTATCGTCCAGTGGTCGATTCCACGAAGCAGGAATACGAGGTGGTACGCCGTGATATTGATTATTTGTATAAGAATAATATGTACTTCCCCCGGATGCATTCCTCACGACACTCCAAGGCCTATGAGGATTGGATGGGAGGTGTTGAGAAGAAGGATGGAATACCCACAGAAGCAGAAAATTTGCGCTTCTTCCTTTCCTATCAAGTGAACTTCATGTACTGGCGTTATTTCCTATGGAACTTCGTGGGGCGACAGAACAACATTCAGGGGCACGGAGAGGTGGAACACGGTAACTGGATTACAGGTTTCCGATGGATAGACGACAGGCTGTTAGGTTGCGACACGTCGAAACTGCCGTCTGACCTGAAAGACAACAAAGGGCGTAACGTATTCTATGCATTACCGCTATTGCTCGGACTGGTGGGAATGTTATGGCAATGGCGTAAGGGACGTGAAGGTAAGCAACAGTTTTTGGTTGTCATGCTGCTGTTCCTGATGACGGGACTTGCCATCGTGGTCTATCTGAACCAGACGCCGCTCCAACCGCGTGAACGTGATTACGCCTACGCTGGTTCGTTCTATGCCTTTGCCATCTGGATAGGCATGGGAGTTGGATATATCACTAACCTGATGCAGCAACTGTCTAAAAACAAAAATGCCATCGCTACTATTGCCGGAGCCTTATTATGCCTGTCTGTACCATTGCAGATGGCAAGCCAGACGTGGGATGACCATGACCGATCAGGCCGTTATACCTGTCGTGACTTCGGTGCCAACTACCTCAACAGCTTGCAGCGAGAGGGACATCCCATCATCCTGACTAACGGAGATAATGATACTTTTCCGCTTTGGTATAACCATGAAGTGGAAGGTGTGCGTACTGATACTCGCGATTGTAATCTAGAATATCTACAAACCGACTGGTATATTGATCAGATGAAGCGTCCTGCCTACGATTCTCCTGCCTTGCCTATCAGTTTCCGCCATGAGGATTATCAGGAAGGCAGAATGGAGTATTTGCCAATAAACATAGACAGTATTAACATCGGGTCTGCCACCATCTCCCTGAAGGGGAAAAAGGGACTATACAAGAACGAGTTAATGGTACTAGAAATGCTATCGCAAGCCAATTGGGAGCGTCCTATTTATTCTTCTATAAGTATGGGGACCGATAATCTGTCGTTTCTCCATGATCATTTGGTACTCGAAGGACTTGCTTATCGCATAAGCCCTGAAGCCACTGGTCTGCGAGTGGATGTTGAAAGGCTTTACGATAACATGATGCATCGTTTCCGTTATGGCGGTCTTAATGCTAAAGGAATCTATGTGGATGAAGACGTAAAGCACATGGCCAACACACATCAGCTCCTTATGGGCACACTCATCGATTCCCTGCTCCAACAGAATGATCTCAAACGAGCTATGGCTGTGTGCCGGAAGTGGCAGCAAGAGATGCCATCGGAAAATGTTCCTTATACTGAAGCGGCCCTATCTATGGCTAAATGCTACTATATGACTCAGCAACCCGAAAAGGGTGACGAAATCATCTGCAATCTGCTCCAACGCTCTAACGAGTGGCTCTCTTGGATAGAAACCATCATCCCTTCGCGTCGCTCAGGTTCTCTTTACTCCCAATATACATGGTTAAAGATTTTGCAGCAAGCACTTGTGGTGGCAGAACAATATGAAAGAAACGAAATCTATCATCAATACATCAAGCAATATGAATACCACATCAAACAGAATTCTTCTAACAGCTAGCCTCCTGATTGTCACAGGCTACATACTAATGTCAGGACCTGAAAGTTCTCTGACTCATAGTCAGAGTGTGGCGTTGCATTCTCTGACTTATAGTCAGAGTGTGGCGTTGCATTCTGAACAGGCTTTCAATCCCGAGATTTTCTCGTTTCGCAGAATTGTCATTGCTCCGATACTATGTCTAACAGGCTATCTCCTGATAATTGTCGGAATACTCAAAAAACAGTAATGTGTTAAACTCTGCTAAACGTTGTTTGGTTTTGCAGGGCTTGTGTGTCTAATAAGTGTAGAACAAGAAAAGATGGACAAAAGTGCATTTGAACAGAAAGCCCGCACGTGGCGAGAAAAAGCGGTCAGCGCGAGCCTCCACTACGGAGCGGGCAAGGAAGAGGCAGAGGACATCGCACAGGATGTGATGCTCCGGCTGTGGCAGATGCACGACGAACTGGAGCGCTATCAGTCAGTTGAGGCCATTGTTACCATCATGGCGAGACACCAGCTGAGAAACCATCAGCGACGAAAACCCGACGAGGCTTTGGACGAAGCGAAGCTGATGGGGATAGAGATCAGTCCTCAGACGTTGTTGGAGATAAAAGAAGACGAAGCATGGCTGGAAAGAAAGTTGCAACAGATGCCCACCACCCAACGCACCTTATTATATATGCGGCAAGTGGAACGGCGCAGTCACGAAGAGATAGCCCAGTTGCTGGGTATCGAAACGACATCGGTAAGCACCCTATTGGCAAGGGCACGACGAACATTATTAGAAGAAATTCAACGGAGGAATAAACGATGATAAAGTACACAAAGGAATATATCGCAAAGTTGCTGGACAAGTATATGGACGGCACATCGACGCTGGAAGAAGAAGACATTCTGGCTCATTATTTCCACAGCGAGAATGTACCCCAAGAATGGGAGGACTATCGGCAACTCTTTAGCGAGATAGAGGCGATGCAACCAAAGCGGCAAAAGAGAAGATGGGCGTTCTGGGGTGTAGCTGCAGCAGCTGTCGCAGGCTTGCTTTATATGGCAGTACCAACTAAGCAAGTTGACCAGCAACCTGACACCACTGCTCTCACGGCTAAGACAGATACAGCAAGGACAATACAGCCGAGAGAGACAGAAATGGAACGGAAGTCCGATACTGTAGAAATCATGCGTGACGAGCCTCGTCCTATGCAGTCCAGAAAACGCCGTCTGCGTAAGACAGAGCCCACTATCAACGATTATGCCAAGACATACACCCTGATGGCTGAGGCAGCAAAAGGACAGCAAGAGGCTGAAGAGCAGATCACACAATGTCGGCAAGAACTCACAGAGGCACGATTATTGTCTCTCGGCTATATCCCTGTGGAACAGGAAGACGGTACCATCCTATATATTAACGAACAAACAAAGTATTTGGCTTATGAAGAATAAACTTTTTCTGGCAGCCGGCATTCTAATGCTGATGCCTCTCACATCCCATGCACAAGCGTTTATCAAGCGTGCCTTCAACGCCCTGATAACAAGTGAACCAGCACAAGTGGAAAGTAGTCACAAACTGAACAAAAAACCGGGAACGGGTGTCAAGGAGGGACAATTGGATGTCTACGAGTTTACAATACCCATATCTCACCACGACTTGGTAGATAATGTAGAGCGTGCCTTCGAAGAAGACAAAGAGAAAGCCTACAGTCTTAAAACGGTATCCAGCAAGAAGTCATACGACTACACGAGTCTAGCCGTAGGTGGTGATGACAGCGGATATCCTTTGGGTGACATCAAGGGTTCACGCTATATCTACGCGCTTTTCCTGGACCCGAAAGATATGAGCAAGACTCATCGTTATGCATACGCTATGGAATGGCGCAAAGACGAAAAAGAAATTGTAGGAAAACTCATCGTGACCTACGCTACTACGCAACAGTATCGTGAGAGCGGGAAAAAGGGTAGAATCTTTAGAATCAACGGCAATGACGTGAAACTGAGTGCCAACGGGTTTTCGTTTGGAGATGACGATTTGTTTAGCGGATTCTTCTCGATGGGCGAGGGTCTGTCAGCCTTTGGCAGCGACTCCACCTTTGTTAGCAGTACTATCGGTTCAGAATCATGGCTCAGCCAATTCAACACCTTCAAGAATCTCTTCCTGAGGAACCCCAATAGCACAGCATCCAATTACTATGCCTCGCACATATACAAGATGTGTAAGAAGGCCGACGCACTGGACGATATGGAGAAGAAGATGGTAATCAAAGAACTTGAAAAAGTGATGAAGGCTACCAACGATGAATTCTTACAAGAAATGTTCCAGGCGAGTATCGAACGGCTAAAGAAGTAAACCGATGAATCATATTGGAATAATGGCACTCCTGCTGTTGATGACTGTGGGAGCAGGGGCATCTACAGCCCAGACTCAAGCGGATTCAACCACCGTAAGTAGCGACTCCATCACGTGGAGCAAGGAACTGGATGGCGTGGTGGTGAAAGCACAGAAGCAACTTATCAAGCAGGAGATTGACCGCATTGGCTACGACGTGCAGGCTGATGAGGAATCGAAGACACAGACCGTCATGGACATGCTGCGCAAGGTGCCGATGGTGACGGTGGACGGACAG
Organism: uncultured Prevotellaceae bacterium; assembly: GCA_900318795.1. Taxonomy (GTDB): domain Bacteria; phylum Bacteroidota; class Bacteroidia; order Bacteroidales; family Bacteroidaceae; genus Prevotella. The sequence goes on from ONLU01000058.1 coordinate 7,597, forward strand.
GACAACATCTTGGTGAAGGGCAACAGCAGTTATAAGATATACAAGAACGGACACTACGACCCGAGTCTGTCGAAGAATGCCAAGGAGACGTTTAAGTCGATGCCTGCCTCGATGGTGAAGCGCATAGAGGTGATTACCGACCCTGGAGCACGGGAGGATGCCGAGGGTGTAGATGCCATCCTGAATATCGTGATGGTTGACGGTTCGAAAATGCAAGGCATGACGGGTGTGGTGTCGGCAAGCTACAATACAAATAATCAGCGCAACCTCTACACCTCGCTGACAGGGCAGATGGGAAAGCTGTTGGCATCTGTTGATTACGGCTATGGCGGCATGTCGAGCCGCTCAACAGTAAGCATCACAGACACAGAACGCAGGTATCTCGATACAGGCAATCGCATGCAGTCCCATTCAGACGGTACCAATCCCGGTGCTATCCACTATAGCAATCTGAATGCCAGCTACGATATCGACTCGCTGAACCTGCTGTCTGCCTCGTTCGGTGGTTATTTCTACAAACTAAACGTGCAAGGTGACGGTTCGTCAGCACTGACCAATCCTTTAGGACAGCCTGTCTATAGTTTCAACAATCACTACTGGATGCCAGGATACAGCCATTCCTCGTGGAACGGACGAATGGACTACGAGCACAAGACGCGGCGGAAGGGCGAGCGACTCACACTCTCTTACATGCTCGCCCTGACCCGCCAACACACGGATCAGGAGAATACCTATGAACGCGAACGTTTCACGGAACACACCTTCCAGGCAGACTGGCTCCGTCCGCTAGGCAAGGGACATCAGTTAGAGGTGGGCGCCAAGTATATTTCTCGTAACAACAACAGCCATAACACGCAGAATTTCTTTGACCTAAAGGTGCAAAGCGACTACGTCGATTATTCTGGCATTGACATGCTGACTGACAACGAGTTTGAACATACCACTCGTGTGCTGGCAGGTTATGCAGACTATATCTACAACCACAAGAAATGGTCGGCTCGGGCAGGTCTGCGCTATGAATACAGTTATATGAAAGGGCAATATCCTGACGGAAAGGGCGATACCTTCGGCAAGCACTTGAGCGACTGGGTGCCACAGGTCTCGTTGAAATACCAACTGACGGATGCTCAGTCGTTGAAGCTCTCATTTACCACCAGCATCAACCGCCCAGGCATATCCTATCTGAACCCAGCTGTTGTCACATCGCCAACGTCAGTTCATTATGGCAATGCCAACTTGGTCAGTTCTCACACACAGCGCATCAGTTTGATTTATTCCTATATCCTGCCCAAACTGACGCTCCAGATAGCACCAGCCTACAACTACAGTTCAGAAGGCATCAGTACCATTCAGACTGCCAGGAACGACATCCGCTATACCACCTACGACAACGTTCTGCGCTACCGTCGTTTCTCAGTGGAGCAGTATGTACAGTGGAAGCCCTTCGACGGAACAACCGTTGTCATCAACAATAATCTGAGATATGAACACTACGAGAATCCGAACCTGGGTTATCGCACCTTTGGATGGTCCGACAATTTCTATGCCAATCTCTCACAAAAGCTACCTTGGAATCTGTTGCTTTATATGGTGGCATACGGCAAGATGGGTCATAGCCCCAATGGAATCTATTACATGCAGCACTCTTATCAGGGATATTACTTCTCGCTGCAACGCTCATTCTTAAAGGACAACCGTCTGACCGTTCGCATCGGAGCCAATGCACCATTCAACAAATACTGGACATCAGAAGCCGAGACCGTGAATGGCGACTATCGTGATTTCCAGCAGTCTTGGAACAATGCCCGTTCGTTCAGTCTCTCTATCACTTGGCGTTTCGGGTCTCTTAAAGCAAATGTCAAG
>ONLU01000039.1 GCA_900318795.1 uncultured Prevotellaceae bacterium
CTTAGTCTCTTCCTCAAAAAGGAACTCATACGACGGATTGTGTGCAATCACCTTTGAACCGGTGATGCCATACTGTGTCAAATCTAACTTTGCCATAATACTTTAAGTTTGTTTTTATAGAATTTACTTATTATCTTGAAAATCTGACGCAACGACCTCTGGTCCATTGCTTTTCAGGGTGCAAAGTTACGAAGAAAATGGGAAACAGAAATTATGAATTAGCAATTATTCACTTTCTCAGCCACTTTTTTGAGTTAAAGTATTTAAAAATGCATCATCTGCCCACTTTTTTGCCACACCGAGTTGTCAAAAGTACACGCAAGAAACGGATATTCCTCGCATGCCAGTCCTTACAGCTTGACAGCCACACTGCCCATGAACCAACGTCCCTGCTGGGGAATAAGTCCGGTACAGGCACCACTGATAGAATAGCTTCGGTTCAACAGATTGTTGACATTAAAACTAAACTCAAACCTGTCGATTGTGTAGTTGGCACCCATGTTCAAAATGAAATAGGGGTTGACATCGCGCTCGACATAGAGGGCCTTCGGATCGTTCAACGTTGCATTGATATATTCACTTAACATCATTTGCGTTTGCTTTTCCTCAACAGTCAGTTCGCGAACATGCGCTGCTTCTAACAAATCCTCTAAGGCATCGGCGGCTGTTCTGACCTTGACAAACGCGGGAAGGTTGTTGTAACGAGTAACCTGACTGCTGCAGAAAGAGGCCTGGGTGTGCAACCGGAGATGCTTGGTAGCCTGCCAGGCCAGCACGCCCTTTGCCATGAAGCGAGGCATGTTGTATGCCCGGTCAATATTTTCCTCCCCATACAACTCGTACTTGGTGTCTTTCTGCCAGGTAGCGGACGCATGTGCCGAGAAACGCTTGCTCTCATAGTCGGCAGAGAGTTCAAGTCCGTATATATCGGAATTACCCATGTTAAAGTGCTCAATGAGGTCCATATATATGAGGTCACGCGTGCGATTGTAGAAAGCATTGAGCTCGACGTTAAGTCCTTTGACCCACTGGGTAGCACCAAAGGTAAGCTGATAGGAATGCATCGTTTCGGGAGTGAGTCCGAGTGCCAGCTGTTCCCTGCCCTTGGCTCCGAGGAATGCCATCATGAACTGGTTGGTCTTGCGGTAGAGATAAGGAGCATCGGTAAACGCCTTGGAGTAGCTGAGCTTGACGTTCCATTTAGGCTGCAGGTAAATCAGTGCCACACGCGGTGAAAACTCACGGATGAAGGTGGAGTCGTAGCGGTGTTTGTAGTCGAAGCGCAGACCGGCATTAAGAATGACGGGGCCCCACTGATGTTTCAGCTGCAGATAGGTATTGGCATTATTCTCGTGTCCCTTGCCAACCTCGGAAATGTTGACGGTCTCGGGCAGAGTCTTGGTGAAATCACAAATCAAAACGTAACGGGCATCGTCCAACTGAAAGTAGTTGTACTCAGCTCCGAAGGACAGCAGTCCCTTGTGCGTCCCATTATTGATATAGCTCCAGTCGCCTTGTACCTTGAAACCGATGGTATGCTCCTGTCCGCTGATTAAACGTCCGTAGCCGCCATTGGCGTTGTCCAGTTGTTCCATGGAGGAGGCGGGCAAGGGCAGAACGGCCGACAAATTAGGCATCTTTGCGTCTGAGATGACTTGGTAGTGTGACAAGTCGCTGTTGTCGAAAGCCAGCTGGCCCTTTAGGTAAACCTTGTCAAGCTGCTTCCCATAGCTCAGATCGGCATGGTGTGATATGGTCGTATGACTGGGGCGGTTGGCATTGAATGTTTTGTACTTCGTGATGTCATAGGGGGAATAGGTATGGGTCATGGTCATGGGTGCCTGAATCTGCGAGAACTGTGTGTTGTAGAGGAATCGCAGGTTTTTGTACTTGACAGAGGCACCGAAGTCGTAAGAGGGCCTTTTGCCTATGCCTCCCACGGTGACATCGCCACCGTACATTTCCATACCGGTATTTTCCTTGTCGACATGGACAGTCTGCCCCTTTGCGGTATAGAGGCCGCCCCAGACGAAGATGTCCACGTCAAAGTAGCGCTTGCCAAAGAGCAGGTCACCCTTGAACTGTCCATAGTTACCCACACCACCCTTGGCCTTGACACCGTCGATATCGGAGCCCTGCTTGGTAATGAGGTTGACAACAGCCGTCAGCGACACACCGCCATAGAGCGACGATGCCGGTCCGCGCAACACCTCGACCTGCTTGAGCTTCTCGAGGCTGATACTGAAGTCGGGAGCTGCCGTATTGGTGCAATAGCTGTTTAAACGGTGTCCATTGAGCATGAAGAGTATCTTCTCCTGTCCTGTACTGTAGATGCCACGCATGGCAATGTTGATATCGTCGTTACAGTCAATGATATACATGCCCGGGACATAGGCCGCCAGCAGTTCCTGCAGGTTACGGGCTCCGGAGTCGCGTATCATGTCCTCGGTAATGAGGGTGGTAGGCACAGGCACCTCCTGCAGCGTCTCAGCCTGACTAGAAGCCGTGGTGATGGTAGCGGAAAGTCCCGACTTGATATCCTCCACCATATCAATGAACCGTTGCGGGTCGCTGATGGTGGGACTGTAGTAAGGGTTCTCAGCCAGCATCAGTCTTACGTAGCTGACTGCATCCTCTTCGCGGTCCATGCCGATGTAACACAGGGAGAGCAAGCGGTAGGCACTCAGCTGAAGGGTGACGGGAAACTCCTTGATGTGGCTCTTCAACTGTTGCTCGGCCTGCTCCAGCCGTCCGATGTTATAGTCCTCCTCGGCCTGGTCGTAGATGTCGCGGAACAGTGTTTCGTTGTTCTGCGCCTGCAAAGCTGCAAGACAGCAGCACAGACATAGGATAATGATGTATAGTCGTCTCATGATTTCTTCTCAGGGATGGTGATGGTGAATATAGTGCCGCTACCTAAGGTAGACTCAAAGGAAAGCTTGCCTCCATGCTTCTGCTCGACAATATCGCGGACAATGGCCATGCCCAACCCGGTACCTTTTCCGACGGGCTTGGTGGTGAAGAAATTTTCGAAGAGCCGTTGCTTCACCTCGTCACTCATGCCCTCACCATTGTCGGCAATGGTGATGGTCAGCATGCCATCAGCCAGCGAAGTCTTGACGTTGATAGTGGGGACGTAGTCATCGCCCTCGTTCTCCGCACGCTTGTGCACAGCATAGCAGGCATTGTTCATCAGATTGAGAATGGCACGGCTGAGGTCCTGGGGGATGACCATCAGCTTGGGAATATCCACTTGATAGTCCTCATGGATGCTGATGTTGAAACTCTTGTCGTTAGCGCGCATGGCGTGGTAGGACAACCAGACATACTCCTTGACGATGTTGTTGATGTCCGAAGGCAGAAACTCGTTTTCCTTGCCTCGCGACACCAGCAGGATGCCCCGGATAATGCTGATGGCACGCTCGCCATGTTCGACAATCTTGGACAGATTCTCCTTCAAGTCGGCAACGATGTCTTCCACCTCCTCGCGGTCGTCCTCAGACAGCTTGTCCACATTGTCCTCTACGATTTCACTGAGGTCGCGGAGCAGGTTGTCAGACATCTTGCTGAAGTTGATGACAAAGTTCAGCGGATTCTGTATTTCGTGTGCAATACCGGCACTGAGCATTCCGAGCGATGCCAGCTTCTCTTGCTTCTTCAGTTGCTGCTGCAGGATTTCAACGTCATGTTCCATATGCTTCTGGTTTTACAAGGTTGGTAATGTGATGGTAAACTCTGTGAAAACATCTTTCTGCGACTGAACGCTGATGTCGCCACCGAGGTTCTGGACGATTTCACGGCTCAGGTATAGTCCGATGCCCGAAGCCTCACCTGTTGTCTTGGTGGTGAAGAAGGGGTCGAAAATCTTATCAAGGATGGTGGACTCGATGCCAATGCCATTATCGCGGAAGTGCAGATAGGCATGCTTGCCCTTCACCTCCACCGTCGTGCTGATTTCGGGGGCATAGGCCTGCTGGCGGTACTTCTTACAGACAGCATAGACGGAGTTGCCCAGCAGGCTCATGAAGGTCTTGCTCAGCTGTTCGGCATTGCCCTTGATGCGTATCTCGTGCTCGGGTAACTCGAAGACGGTCTTGATATGATACTCGCCTATCTCCTTCTCATAGTATTTCTGCAGCATCTCACGGTTTTGCTGGAGCAGAACGGTGAGGTTCATCTCGACAATGCCACCAGAGCGGTCTTTCAGCATCTCTTCCATGGCTTTCAGCGTACGCGAGGTGCTGGCACCATGCTCTCCGACCTTCTGCAGATTGCCTTTCAACATGTCAAGGACATCGGCCGTGTCCTCATAGTTGTCGGGGTCCATGTGTTCCTTCTCGTCCTCGATGTTAGCTGCCACGTCGTTGACCAGTCCCTCGGAAAGCTTAGCGAAGTTGTTAATATAGTTCAAGGGGTTCAGAATACGGTCAATGAGTCCCTGGGTGAGCTTAGCCACAGAGGCGACCTTCTCCAGTCGTACCACCTCGGCGGTACGCTTCTGCACGACGTCCTCCAGACGGCGTTTTTCCTTCTCCAGTCGCTTGACGCGCCAGCGCATCAGCTGATAAATGCCGGCAAGGATGAATGCAAAATACAACAACAGCATATACCAGCGAAGGTAGAATGGCGATTTGATGGTGAAAGTGACGGTCACCACATCGGACATTCGTCCGAAGGCATCGCGCGCCTGTACCTCAAAAGTATAGTTGCCCGAATGCAGACTGGAATAATCCTCCGTGTTGTCTGTAGTCCAAGCGCTCCATTTACCACCGTTCATGCGAGTCCGATACTGAGGAGCAAGCAGCAGAGAGGGATTGACGATGGAAAAGGTAAAGGTCAGATTGTTCTCGTCGCTGGACAGTGGTTGCAGGGCCTCCAACTGTTTGCCATAGCCGCCCCAAAGCACACTGTCGCCGCGTAGCAGCACGGAACGGATCAGCAGACGGGGGTTGCCGAGAGAAGATTCAGGATCTATCTTCGAATAGTCCACCACATTGACACCCTTATCGCCACCCATCCACAGTGTCTTGTCCTTGTGCAGCATGGCTCGTACAGAGTAGTCCTTCAGCGGGTATACAATGTTGGACAGTTTCTCGTCCTTGCTTCCATTCCGGAAGGCATAGATGTCGCGTCCATTGTTGTCGGTAAGCCACAACACGCCCTGGTCGTCTGCATAAGAGAACATGGGGAAGGCAAAGGGGGTGGTGGTATGAGTGTAAACGGGCAGCACGTCGTCGTTATACATGACCAGTGTGGCTAAAGCATCCTCGTCTTTCGTTTGAGGATCGACATAGGGAATGAACGAGTGCCATATCTTGCCGTAAAGGTTCTGAAACCAGATGGAGCCGTTCTTGTCGTACATCATCTTGACAACCTTCTCGATGTCGCTCACCTTCTTTTCTCCGGCAGGGGTATAATAGAAGATGCCGTCAGTTTCTCCGGTATAGAAAGCGTTATCATGATGTGTATCCATTAGCAGCGACAAGGTGTTGGCGGTGGTAAGCTGTTGGATATCACCACTGGAATTGACGCGATAGACGCCATTGGCGGTGGCTGCATACAATGACGAACCATGACTGAGCAGTTGCCAACAAGCGTGAGTAATGACTGACGACTGTTTGAACTCCATGCCATTCAGCTTATATAATCCACTAAGTGTTCCTACGTATATCTGACCGTTCAACATTGCCAATGAGAGCACCTCGCCGCGAAGTCCCTCATGCGATGTAAAGCGGGTATATATGGAAGGATAGCTGATGGCGAAGATGCCATTGTCGGTGGCTCCCCAGATGAAGCCATGCCCATTGTAGGTGATATGGTTGACATTGTTGGAGCACAAGCCGTTAGCCTCTGTGACGCGAAAAATCTCCTTATCATCCTCATCAACAAATATGACTCCATAGCCGGTCGTGGCAAGTGCCTTGACACCACCATCCAGTTGCTGCACCTGATTGATATGCGATTGGTTCATAAATACGGAGAAGCCCTTCTCGGGCAGTTTCTCTCCGGCAGCCCATTGCACATTGTCGTTTATAACAGTGTACATTCTTTCGTCACTGACCTTGAAGTAGATGCGCCCTTCTTTCTCCCATATCCACTGCACCTCGCCTTGGAAGGTCTGTTGCTGGTTGATGCTGAACAGACGCAAACGTCCCTGTTCATCGACCTTGACGTAGCCTATATAGTTGTAACCGCCCGTCCAGATGGTACCACGGCTGTCACGGAAGACGGAGGTGATGCGGGTAACTCCCGGTGTATAGATAATATGCCACTGTGCATTGTCATAGTAGAGCAGTCCCTCGAAATTGGCTACATAGACCGTTCCGTCCGAACCTGTAATGATGTCGAAATTCTGGTTATGAGCCTTATATTCAGTAGCACTGAAATTCCGAATGAAGGGGATTCCCTGTGCCCATGCACGGACAGGCAAGAAGGCAAGAAGACAAAGGGACAGTAGCATCCTTACACACTTGCCGGCTGGTGTACAATTAGTTTGTCGTGTCATTGCTCCTTCTGCTTTTTATCTGTTAAGAAATCGCTCATAGGGGATGTTCCTGCCTACATAGTAGTCCCATTCGTCCTGTGTGAGGTTACGCTTCAACTTGTTACGTAGTTTATCCACCATCTTGGGCACCGAGATGAATGCCTCGGTGATGTTGCCCTTCTGGTCGACGGCCCAAATATACTCCTTCTTGTTATCGAAGTTGAAATCCATAATCCAACTCTGGGTCGTGAAGAGCGTAATGGGCTCTATCTTCTCCTGGTCGGCAGCCCACAATATCAGGTTCCCGTCATAGCTTGACGAGTAGATGCGCATGCCGTTAATCTTTATCTTGGAAACTTGTGAGCGGTGACCTACCAATCTGACACTTTTGCCGTTAGGACGCACCAGATAGATGGTACCACCCCTCATGCCGTAGGCCTTCAGTCCTGTATTCTTGGAACTGGCAAAGGCTGTCACCTGCCCCTTGAAGGGTACCTGACTGCTATCCAAGCGGTCGAGCCCCCTGACAATGTGCATGCGCTCCTGATCGTCAAAAACCACGGGACTGTTGTCGTAGCGGCAGAAGGACACAATGCGGAAGTTGAGTTTCCGGCTGTTGCTGATGATCTTCTGCTGGGTATCGATGACACTCAGCGTACGTTCGCCCACTACCAGAAGCTGATTGCCGATGGGTGTAAGCCCCAGCAACTTGTCATTACTGTCGAGCAACAGCACCTTCTGCTGTCCCTGATGAGAGATCATCAGAATGCGTCCGTTGCGGTCGGCAACGTAAATGTCATTGTTTTCCAAGATGTAGACATCACGGAAATCGTACTGCTTATTGCTGAAGAGCACCTTGGAGTTCAGCTGATTGTTCGACAGGTAATGCTCCATGACTTCTCCATAGGAACTACAGGTAAGGAAGTGATTGTCGCCAAGTCTGAACTTTACGCATCGGGTTGCCCCCTTGTGCTTGTTCCATGAATTCTTACTCTGGCTGGTCATCACCAGCGACTGATAGACAGCAGGATTGTAGATGTCACCGTGGTAGCGGTCGCTAAAAGTGTAGGAGGCATAGGACAGCAGGTCAGCCAATTCGGGGTTTCCCGTCTGCAACTGGTTCATCGAAACGGTACCCAACGAACGGCCCAGCGTGATATAGCTCAAGGTGTCCGTAACGCGCTTGGAGTGCTCAGCCTCTGCGCGTTGCTGCTCTGCCACGGCACGTTCGTGCTGTGCCACTTTCGAAGCCTCCACGGCCTTGTGCTCAGCCACCAGTGCGTTTTGCCGCTCCTGTTCTGCCTTACGTTGCTGTTGCTCGGCATTCTGCCGTTCCTGCTCTGCCAGCTTGGTCTGCTCGACAGCTGCCTCGCGCTGCTCGTCACTGATGCGGCGCTCCTCATTGGCAATCTCCTCCATCTGGGCATTCACACGCTGCATGATGGCAGACTTTTTCTCCTGTTTGCTCAGTATGGCTAACTGTTCCTTCAGTTCCTTGTTCTGTTGCGCCTCATTGCTGTACATCATGTACAACCCGATGCCTCCCGCCAAACATAGCAGGATGGCAGCGACAGCTGCTGATATGACTATCTTACGGCTATTGCTCATGCCAATCGTTTCAAGGCCATGATGGTAATATCGTCACTTTGTTCTGCCCCGGTGGCAAAACGTCTGATGTCTTCCAATTGTCCGTCAACCACTTCACGACAGGTCTTGCCATTCAATTCTGCGAGTATTTTCTCCATACGAGCCTCACCATATTCCTCAAAGTTGGTGTTGAAGGCTTCGTTCACGCCGTCGGTATACATGACGATGGTGTCGCCGGTATCAAGATGACTGTGTGCGCTGTTGAAGGTAAAATCTTCGAAGACGCCCACCAGGCAGTTGGTACTCATGGGCATCTGCTCGACAGTTCCGTTAGAGCGCAGGATGTAGGGTGAGTTGTGTCCGCCATTACAGTATTCCAGGTCACCGGTAGTGATGTTGTAGATGGCGTAGAACACGGTCACGAACATGGAGTCTACAGACTCTCTGCACAGCAGTTGGTTAGCCTTGGTGACACAGACATCAGGGCTGTATCCTTGCAGTCCGATGGCTCGGATGAGGGTCCGGCTGACAGCCATGAAGATGGCAGCAGGCACGCCCTTTCCGCTCACATCAGCCATGACAATGCCAATGTGCTCGTCGTCAATGCGGAAGAAGTCGTAGAAGTCGCCTCCCACATCCTTGGCAGGGTTCATCAGCGCTGCCAGGTCGAGCTCATGCTCATTCTCGGGGAAGGGAGGGAATATCCTGGGCAGGATAGCCTGCTGTATCTCACCAGCCACAGCCAGGTCGGTCTTCAGAGACTCCAGCTGGTTGTGCTCTTTCTGTGAGTTCTTGATGTAGTCTATCTGCTCGATGGCTTTCTCTATGGTGACGCTCAGGTCGTCCAGGTCGATGGGTTTCGTGGCAAAGTCGAAGGCTCCATTGTTCATAGCCTGTCGGATGTTGCCCATGTCACCATACGCTGACACCATGATGCATTTCAGTGCCGGGTTCTGCATCTCGTTCACCTTGGTCAGCAGGGTGAGACCGTCCATCTCGGGCATGTTGATATCTGAAAGGATGATGTCTATATCCTTGACCTTCAGCAGCATGGTGAGCGCCTCCAAACCATTGTGGGCAAAGTAGAACTCATATTCGCCCTTACGTATCTTGCGACGGAAATATTGGGTCAGGAGCAACTCAAGGTCCATCTCGTCATCCACGCTCAATATTTTTACCGGAGCTTTTTCTAATTCTTTATCCATCTTTCGTTTTAAATTAGTTTTTGCCTGCAAAGATACAACATTTCTATCGAAGAAACGAAAAATTTTGGATTTTTCTTCTATATAAGGTGAAAGGATGGTGCCAGGAGGGCTTTTATTGACAGAAAAGGACAGGGACTCAGAATACGCTTCCGAGCCCCTGTCTCAGCTAAGGTTTATGTTGCTTATCTGATGAACAATAGTTCGCGGTACTTAGGCAACGGCCAGAGACCGTCGTCGACAATCAGTTCCAGCTTGTCTATCTGGTAGCGGATCTCGTCGAGTTTTGGCTCTACCTGGTCATGGTAGGCGATAGCCTTCTGGTGCTCATCGTCTATCTTGTTGGCTTGCTTGCGGGCATTGACCAGATCCTCTACGCCCTTCTCGATGGCGCTGGTGCGCTCAGCTATTTCCTCAATAATCTTCTTGTTACGGGCAGAGAGCTTGTCTGCAGTTTCTATGGGGAAGACAACAGCCATATTGCTGATGTTCTGCAGCAGTTGTGTCTGGTAGCGGGTGGCAACGGGAATGATGTGGTTCATCGAGAGGTCACCGAGTACACGGGCTTCTATCTGGATCTTCTTCGTGTAGGTCTCCCACTTCACTTCATTGCGGGCCTCCAGCTCCTTCTTGGTCATCACGCCAAGGCTCTCGAACATCCGAACGCTGGAATCGTCCAGATAGCGTTCAAAGATTTTCGGGCAAGACTTCTCTACGTCCAGTCCGCGCTTGGCAGCCTCTTCCACCCACTCGTCTGAATAGCCATTGCCATCGAAGCGGATAGGCTTGCAGGTCTTGATATCCTCACGCAGCACGTCAATGATGGCATGGAAGGTGGCAGTGTGACCCGTACCCTCAAGCTTCTTTTCCAGTTCGGGAATCCGTGCATCCACCCGTTTCTTAAAGTCTGTCAGGGCTTCCGCAACAGCACTGTTCAGGGCTATCATGGCCGAGGCGCAGTTGGCTTCAGAACCTACTGCACGGAATTCAAAACGGTTGCCGGTAAAGGCGAAGGGTGAGGTACGGTTTCGGTCGGTATTGTCGATGAAGAGTTCGGGAATCTCCGGGATGTCCATCTTCATGCCCTGCTTGCCTGCCATGGCGAGAATATCGCTGACATCGGCTTTCTCTATGTGGTCGAGCAGTTCGCTGACCTGCTTGCCGAGGAACGAGCTGATGATGGCGGGCGGTGCCTCGTTGGCTCCCAGACGGTGGGCATTGGTGGCACTCATGATGCTGGCTTTCAGCAGACCATTGTGGCGCCATACGCCCATGAGTGTCTCTACGATGAAGGTGGCAAAACGCAGGTTCTGCTCGGGAGTCTTGCCGGGGGCATGCAGCAGCACACCATTGTCGGTCGAGAGTGACCAGTTGTTGTGCTTGCCGGAACCATTGATACCGTCGAAAGGTTTCTCGTGCAACAGCACCCGGAAACCATGCTTGCGGGCTACGCGCTTCATGACGGACATCAGCAGCATGTTGTGGTCTACGGCCAGATTGGTCTCCTCAAAGATGGGAGCCAGCTCAAACTGGTTGGGAGCCACCTCGTTGTGACGAGTCTTGCAGGGAACACCCAGTTCGAGCGCCTGAATCTCCAATTCACGCATGAAGGCTGCCACACGTTCAGGGATAGCGCCAAAGTAGTGGTCGTCCATCTGCTGGTTCTTGGCTGAGTCGTGACCCATGAGGGTGCGGCCGGTCAGCAACAGGTCCGGGCGGGCAGAATACAGGCCCTCGTCTACCAAGAAGTACTCCTGTTCCCATCCGAGGTTCGACGTCACTTTCCTGACCGTCGGGTCGAAATAGTGGCACACATCCGTCGCAGCCACGTTGACAGCATGGAGGGCTCTCAGCAGCGGGGCCTTATAGTCTAATGCCTCACCGGTGTACGATATAAACACGGTGGGAATACAAAGTGTATCGTCGATGATGAACACGGGCGATGTGGGGTCCCAGGCTGAGTAGCCACGGGCTTCGAAGGTTGAGCGGATACCGCCACTGGGAAAACTGGAGGCGTCGGGCTCCTGCTGAACGAGCAGTTTGCCGCTGAACTCCTCTACCATGCCACCCTTGCCGTCGTGCTCGATGAACGAGTCGTGCTTCTCGGCAGTACCCTCGGTCAGTGGCTGGAACCAGTGTGTATAGTGTGTCACACCATTCTCCGTAGCCCACTGCTTCATACCGGCAGCCACGGCGTCTGCCACCTCACGATCCAGACGTGCACCATTGTCCATCACGTCCATCATCTTCTCGTACACGTCCTTGGGCAGGTACTTGTACATTTTCTCACGGTTGAAGACCTTGCTGCCAAAGTACTGCGCGGGTCTCTCACTGGGTGTTTTTACGTCGAGCGGCTTCTTCTTGAAAGCCTCGCCGACAACCTGAAATCTTAATGTTTCCATCATGTTGTTGTTCTTGTGTTAATAAATATGTTCATTTCACTTTAGTTTATCCAACCCATTTCTCTATCCGTTTCAGGGCTTCTTCGGTGCGCTCGTGACTGCCAAAGGCGGTAAAGCGCACATAACCCTCGCCCGAGGGTCCGAAACCGACACCAGGGGTGCAGACCACATTGGCTCCGTAGAGCAGCTCCTCGAAGAACTGCCACGAGGTAGAGCCGTCGGGCACGCGCATCCAGATGTAGGGGGCATGCTCGCCACCGTAGCACTCGAAACCGAGGTTCCGCAATACGCTGAGCATCCGGGCGGCATTCTGCATGTAGTAGTCAATAGTCTGCTTCACCTGCTGCTTCCCTTCGGGGCTGTAGATGGCCTCGGCAGCTCGCTGGGAGATGTAGCTGGTGCCGTTGAACTTGGTACACTGGCGACGGAGCCACAACTGGTTGAGCGAGATGCGCTCTCCCTCGAAGGTAGCCACGCTGACATCCTTCGGCACGATGGTGTATCCACAGCGGACACCCGTGAAGCCTGCCGTCTTGGAGAACGAGCGGAACTCGATGGCACACTTGCGGGCACCTCGTATCTCGTAGATGCTATGCGGGATGTCGGGGTCCTGGATATAGGCTTGGTAAGCGGCATCAAACAGGATCAGCGCATCGTTCTTCAGCGCGTAGTTCACCCACTTGCGCAGTTCCTGCTTGGTGATGACCGTACCCGTCGGATTGTTGGGGAAGCAGAGGTAGATGACATCCACGGGACGCCCTTTGGGTACTTCGGGGACGAAACCGTTTTCTGCCGTGGTGGGCATATATCTTACGTTGCTCCAACGACCGTCACGATAGGTGCCGCAACGGCCTATCATCACGTTCGAGTCTATATAGACGGGATAGATGGGGTCGGTGACCCCGATGAAGTTGTCCCAATGGAGCAGCTCCTGGAAGTTGCCCGTATCGCTCTTGGCTCCGTCGTTGATGAAGACCTCATCTACGCTGAGGCGGACGCCACGGGGAGCAAAGTCGTTCTTCAAGATGGCTTCGCGCAGGAATTCGTAGCCTTGTTCGGGTCCGTAGCCCCGGAAACCGTCAGCAGTAGCCATCTCGTCAACAGCCTTGTGCATGGCTTCAATGACAGCAGGGCAAAGGGGCTGGGTAACGTCTCCTATGCCGAGTGAGATGACGTCAGCCTTGGGGTGCATCACCTTGAAGGCGTTCACCTTCTTGGCAATGTCGGCAAACAGATAGTTATTCTGCAGATTCAGAAAGTGGATATTTACTAATGCCATTTATTTAAAAGTTAAAGATGTTCTATTTCTCCGTCGAAAACAAACTCGGCAGGCCCCGTCATGTAGACATGATTGTCACTGCCCCACTCGATGTGAAGCGTCCCGCCGTCCATCACAATGCTGCTCGTACGACCCGCCCTGTCCGTCAGACAAGCGGCAACAGCCGTAGCACAGGCCCCTGTGCCGCAAGCCTGGGTGATGCCGCTGCCACGTTCCCAGACGCGCGTCCTGATGCGTCCGTCAGGCATCACCTGTGCAAACTCGATATTGCAGCGCTGAGGGAAGGCAGGGTGATTCTCAAGGATGCGTCCCGTCTCGCCCACCTGGTCAATATCATCGGTGAAGATGACATAGTGCGGATTGCCCATCGAGACGAAAACACCCTTATCCATACCGCGGCGTCCCACAAACTGCGTTTCGTCTTCCAGCACAGGCTCGCCCATGTCGACGGTGACAGACTCAACCTTGCTGCCAGTCACGTGCAACTGGAGTATCTTGATACCCGACAGCGTCAGCAGCCTGATTTCCGTCTTGCCTGTCAGGGCTTTCTCATAGAGGTACTTGCCGATACAGCGCGAGGCATTGCCACACATCATGGCTTCACTCCCGTCGGCATTGAAGATGCGCATGCTGTAGTCCGCCTCGGGTACGGGACTGTGATCTATGAGCACCAGCCCGTCCGAACCGATGCCCTTGTGACGGTCACTCCATTGGATGGCACAAGCCTGTGGGTCGGCAATGGGGTGCTGCATGGCATCGACATAGATGTAGTCGTTGCCGCAACCGTGCATCTTGGTAAAGGGTATCCGCTTCATTTCGTCAGGTATTCGTTTACTTTCTTGGCAGTTTCCAAACCACTGGCCATGGCGCGTACGACAAGCGATGCACCGCTGTGAGCATCGCCACAGACGAAGACATGGTCAGGATACTGGGGATGTTCAGGCTTCAGGAATCCCATAGCCAGCAGACAGAGCTCCGCCTTGATGATTTCGGGCTTGCCCTTCTCCACCATCAGCGGACGACCGCCGTCGGGATTGGGTTTCCAGTCTATTTCCTGCACCTTCACGCCAGTCAGCTGACCGTTCTCGCCCAGAAACTCAAGGGTATTGATGTTCCAGCGGCGGGTACAGCCCTCCTCGTGGCTTGAGGTAGTCTTAAGTGTACGAGGCCAGTTAGGCCAGGGGTTCTGGGGGTCCTCAGGACCTTCCACGGGCTTGGGCATGATCTCAATCTGCGTCACGCTCTTGCATCCCTGCCGATGGGCTGTGCCGATGCAGTCGCTACCCGTATCGCCACCACCGATGACGAGGACATCCTTGTTCTTGGCGGTGATGCGCTCATCTCTACTGAACTCCATGCCTGCCAGCACTCGGTTCTGCTGGCTCAGCAGTTCCAGTGCGAAGTGGACACCCTTCAGTTCACGCCCCGGGGCCTTCAAGTCACGGGCTGTAGGTGTGCCCGTGGCAATGACGATGGCATCGTACCCGGAGACACCTGCTATTCCGGAGACATCATAATTGTACCTGAACGCTATGCCTTCAGCTTCGAGCAGACGCAGCCGGCGGTCTATGATGGCCTTGTTCAGCTTGAAGTTTGGGATGCCATAGCGCAACAAACCACCTGCTGACTCGTTCTTCTCGAAGACGGTCACCTCATAGCCCATCAGGTTCAGGGCGTTGGCGGCAGCCAGGCCTGCAGGACCGGCACCGACGACAGCCACCTTTCTGCCATTTCTCACGATGTCTGTGTGCGGCTGAATATATCCCTCGCGGAAGGCGGCCTCGATGATGGCACACTCGTCCTCGCGGTTTGTCGTCGGTTCGTGGTTGAAGCGGTTCAGCACGCAGGCTTTCTCGCACAGGGCCGGACAGATGCGACCCGTGAACTCGGGGAAGGGATTGGTACTTGTCAGCAGCCTGTAGGCCAGTTCCCAGTCTCCTTGATAGAGGGCATCGTTCCATTCGGGAGCCTTGTTGCC
Organism: uncultured Prevotellaceae bacterium; assembly: GCA_900318795.1. Lineage (GTDB taxonomy): Bacteria > Bacteroidota > Bacteroidia > Bacteroidales > Bacteroidaceae > Prevotella. The sequence continues at coordinate 14,933 of ONLU01000039.1, forward strand.
CAACGGACAGGCCCAGTGGCAGAAGGGTACGCCGCAGTCCATGCAGCGGCTTGCCTGCAACTTACGTTCGCGCGTGTTAAGCGTCTGCTCCACCTCACCGAAATCGTGGATTCTATCGTGAATAGGACGGTATCCTGCCTCCTGGCGGTGTATCTCTAAAAATGCTTTCGGATTTCCCATTATTCCAAAATAATTAAAAATTAATAATTAATAATTAATAATCGCGCTGGATGTCGGCTATTTTTTCGTGAAGTCTCGCCATCTTTTCTTCTTCCAGCACACGTTTGTACTCTATCGGCACCACTTGGATGAAGTCCTCTATGTAGCGGTGCCAGTCGTCGAGCATCCTGCCTGCCAGGGCGGAACCCGTATGCAGGTAGTGCTGGCGAATCAGTTCCAGCAGTTCCTTGCGCGACACACTGTCCTCCACCAGATTAATCTCCACCATGTCCATATTGCAGAAGTAGTCGAACGTGTGCTTGGGGTCATAGACGTAGGCTACACCTCCCGACATACCTGCGGCAAAGTTCCTGCCTGTCTCGCCGAGCACCACCACACGCCCGCCTGTCATATACTCACAGCAGTGGTCGCCGGCGCCCTCGATGACGGCTATGGCTCCAGAGTTGCGCACACCGAAGCGCTCGCCTACCTTGCCATTGATGTACAGCTCGCCCGAGGTGGCACCGTAGAGACCGGTGTTGCCGGCAATGATATTGTCTTCCGCATGGAAGTCCTCATGGCTGCGGCTGGGGGGCAGTATCGAGATGCGTCCGCCGCTCAGACCCTTGCCGAAGTAGTCGTTGCACTCGCCCTCCAGCCTGATGTTGAGACCGCTCACGGCGAAGGCACCAAACGACTGACCTGCAGAACCCTTGAACTTGATGTTGATGGTATGGTCCGGCAGACCTGCCTCACCATACTTCTTGGCTATCTCGCCACTCAGCATTGTCGTCACGGCACGGTCAGTATTCTTGATGGCATAGTCCAGCGTCACCTCCTCCTGTTCGTCGATGGCTTGACGGGCAGCACGGATAATCTCCTCGTCCTTCACACCGGTCACCTTCGTATAGGCACCACGGTCCCAATAGAGGGGCTTGTCCGTCTCGGGCTTATGCAGCAGGCGGGCATAGTCGATGGTCTTCCACTTCTCGGCGGCAGCCAATTTTTCACTTTTCACTTTTAACTTTTCACTTATTTCGATGAGTTCCGTATGACCGATGATTTCCTTCAGACTGTGCACACCTATCTCACTCAGATACTCGCGCACCTGCTGTGCCAGGAAAGTAAAGTAGTTGACCACATACTCGGCACGTCCCTCAAAGTGCTTGCGCAACTCCGGGTTCTGCGTCGCCACACCCATCGGACAGGTATTGGTATTACACTTGCGCATCATCACACAACCCAGCACAATCAGCGGCAGCGTACCGAACGAGAACTCGTCAGCACCCAGCATCGCCATGATGATGACGTCCTTGGCTGTCTTCAACTGACCGTCGGTCTGCAGGCGCACCTGATTGCGCAGGCCGTTCATCACCAGTGTCTGCTGCGTCTCTGCCAGACCTATCTCGGGTGAGATGCCGGCAAAGCGCATCGAACTGGCAGGACTGGCGCCCGTACCGCCTTCGGCACCACTGACGACTATGAGGTCGGCCTTGGCTTTGGCAACACCTGCGGCAATGGTTCCCACTCCGCTCTCTGCCACCAGTTTCACGCTGACGGCTGCCGTCGGGTTGATATTCTTCAGATCGAAGATGAGCTGTGCCAGGTCCTCAATGCTATAGATATCGTGGTGGGGTGGCGGCGAAATGAGCGAGATGCCGGGAATGGCATTGCGCGTCTTGGCAATGATGTCGTTCACCTTGAAACCGGGCAACTGTCCACCCTCGCCAGGCTTGGCTCCCTGTGCCACCTTGATTTGTATCTCCTCGGCATTCACTAGATATTCTGCTGTCACACCGAAACGTCCCGAGGCTATCTGCTTGGTCTTCGAACTCAGGCTCACGCCATCCACCTCCGTATGATAGCGGACATTGTCCTCGCCGCCCTCGCCGGTGTTCGAGCGGGCTCCAAGCTTATTCATGGCAAGTGCCAGAGCCTCATGGGCCTCAATGCTGAGGGCACCAAACGACATGGCTCCTGTCACAAAGTGCTTCACGATGCTCTCCACCGGCTCTACCTCGTCTATCGGTGTAGGGGCGGCAGCCTTCTTGAAGCCGAAGAAGTCACGGATGAATATCGGACTCTCCTTCTCGTCAACTATCTTCGCCCAGTCCTTGAACTTCTCGTACGAGCCTTGGCGTGTAGCCAGCTGCAGTTTCGCAATGGTCTCCGGATTCCAGGCATGCTTGATGCCGTCTTTTCTCCACGAGAACTGACCGTTGTTCTTCAGCGTCCCGCTTGTCTCCTTGCCAGAGCGACCCATCTCATGCAGCCTGATGGCATCCCTCGCTATCTCCTTCAGTCCAATGCCTCCTATGGTACTCACCTCCGTACCGAAGTACCTGTGCAGCAAGTCCTCGCTCAGTCCGATGCTCTCGAAAATCTTGGCACCGCGATAGCTGCGGATGGTCGAGATACCCATCTTCGACATGATCTTCTTCAGACCCTTGTCTACGGCCTTGATATAGTGGGCTTCCGCCGTGGCATAGTTCTCCTGTATCTTCCCCCGCTTCACCAGGTCGTCCAGAATGGCAAAGGTCATATACGGACACAATGCCGAGGCACCATAGCCCAGCAGCAATGCCGCATGCATGGTCTCGCGTATCTCACCGCTTTCCACGATGAGGGCGGTCTGCACACGCTTGCCGACGCTGATCAGATAGTGATGGACGGCACTTACAGCCAACAGCGAGGGGATGGCGGCATGCTTCTCGTCAATATCCCGGTCGCTGAGGATGATGTAGTTCACTCCCTCGTCCACACTGTGCTCTGCCTCATGACAGAGATCGTCCAGCGCCTGGCGCAGTCCTTCTTCTCCTTTCTTGATGTTGAAGATTATAGGGAGTTTCTGTGTCTTGAATCCTTTGTAGCGGATGTTACAAAGTATATCGAGCTGGGTGTTGGTCAACACGGGTTGGGGCAGTCGCACCATCTTGCAGTTCGAGGCATCTGGCGTCAGGATGTTCGTACCCACGGCACCAATATACTCCGTGAGACTCATCACCAGTTCCTCGCGTATCGGGTCGATGGCAGGGTTGGTCACCTGGGCAAACTGCTGACGGAAGTAGTTGAAGAGCACCTGCGGACGGTCACTGACCACTGCCAGCGGGGTGTCGTTACCCATCGCTGCCACAGGTTCCTGACCTGCCGTAGCCATCGGGACGATTGTCTTGTCTATGTCTTCCTGCCCATAGCCGAACTGCATCAACTTGCACTCAAGGTCTGCCACGGCATTCTCTACCTTACGCCCGCTCTTCAGTTTCTCCAGCTGTACACGGTTCTGCTCCAACCACTCACGGTACGGATGCGACTTAGCCAGCTGCTCCTTCACCTCGCCGTCGTAGTATATCTTGCCTTCCTGAGTGTCTATCAGCAGTATCTTTCCTGGCTGCAGACGGCCTTTCGACACCACATCACTGGGTTCGAAATCCATCACGCCCACTTCCGAGGCTACCACCATCAGACCTTGTTTCGTGATGGTATAGCGCGAGGGGCGCAGACCGTTACGGTCAAGCATGCCGCCGGCATAGCGTCCGTCCGAGAACAGCAGGGCTGCAGGACCGTCCCACGGCTCCATCAGGATGGAGTGGTACTCGTAGAATGCCTTCAGGTCCTCGCTGATGGGGTTCTTGTCGTTGAACGACTCCGGCACCAGTATCGCCATCGCCTGCGGCAGACTGAGTCCGCTCATGGTCAGAAACTCGAAGACATTGTCCAGCGAGGCTGAATCGCTCATGCCTTCTTCCACGATGGGCGAGATGGACTTGACATCGCCCAGTGCCTCGCTGCTGAGCACACTCTCCCTCGCCTTCATCCATCCGCGGTTGCCTCGGATGGTATTGATCTCGCCGTTGTGAGCCAACAGGCGGAAGGGCTGGGCCAGTGACCACGTGGGGAAGGTGTTTGTTGAAAAACGAGAGTGCACCAGCGCCAGCCCGCTGGTCAGGTATGGGTTCGACAGGTCGGGGAAGTACCGGCGCAGCTGTCCGCTGGTCAGCATCCCCTTGTATATCATGTTTGTGTTGTTCAACGAACAGATGTAGAAGTCCGGGTGTGCTATGCGCCGCTCTATCCTCTTTCTGATGATATACAGCTTACGCTTAAAAGCCACATCGTCGTCCTGGGAGAAGCCGAACTCTCCTCCTTTCGACTGCGGATGAGCCACAAACAGCTGCTTGATGGCGGGTTCCACCCTACGGGCAGCCTCACCCAGCACCTCGGGGCAGGTCGGCACCGTGCGCAGGTGCATCAGCTGCAAACCCTCGCGCTCTATCTCTTCTATCATCACCGACAGGATGTCCTGCTGTCCCTGCTCTTCTTTGGGCAGAAACACCAGTCCCGTGCCGTACTTGCCCTTCTCGGGAACGGGAATGCCCTGCAGCAGAATAAACTCATGGGGAATCTGGATCATGATGCCCGCACCGTCGCCCGTCTTGTCTCTGGTCTCGGCACCTCGGTGCTCCATGTTCTCCAGCACGCGCAGCGCCTGGTCCACCAGTTCGTGGCTCTTGCCACCATGTATGTTCACCACCATGCCTACGCCGCAGGCGTCGTGCTCATACTGTGACTGATACAGTCCGTTTAGTTTACTTTTTGTCATAATAATCCTTACTTAATCTTTCTTTTTGTCTCGATTTCGGGTGCAAAGATAATACAAATAGTTAGAAAAACAATCGCTTTTGCGACAATATTTTATTTTGTAATCGTACACAACTTACATTTTGACCGATTTTATGTAATATTTGTGACAAAAAGAAACCAAAACCGTCTTTCCCGCCTTTCCGTGCTTTACACTTTGTCATTTCGGACATTTTTTTGAACGCAAAGTTGGAAGTTTATGCGAATTATTTCCAAGAATGGCTGTACCTTTGCAGTCGAATTCTTGCAAGATAACACAGAAACTTAGTATTCATTTAAAAAAGGTAAAAAGCATGAAAAGGATTGAAGCAATTATCCGCAAGACCAAGTTTGAGGAGGTCAAGGAGGCACTGCTGTCGTCAGACATCGACTGGTTCGAGTACCACAACGTACATGGCATCGGTCAGAGTCGGCAGGAACGCATCTACCGCGGCGTGCAGTACTCTACGGACGTCATCGAGCGCGTGGCACTGACCATCGTCTGCCGCGACCCGCTGGTGGAGCCGACGGTGAAGGTCATCCTGAAGGTTGCCCACACGGGCGAGATAGGCGACGGCCGCATCTTCGTCAGCGACATGATCGACACCTGGAGCATCCGCACGGGCGAGAACGGAGACACCGTACTGAGAGACAAGAAGTAAGGGATAACACAACAACACAAAACTTTTGAAATATGAACGAAATAGGATTATCACTCGATACTGTATGGATGCTGTTGGCAGCCATGCTGGTTTTCTGGATGCAGCCCGGTTTTGCGCTGTGTGAAGCGGGTTTCACGCGAGGTAAGAACACAGCCAACATCCTGATGAAGAACTTCGTCGACTTCATGTTCGGCTCTCTCCTGTTCTTCTTCCTCGGCTTCGGATTCATGTTCGGCAGCGAGGGCGCGGGTTTCATCGGCATACCCAACTGGGGCGACCTCTCTTTCTATAAGGGCGACCTGCCTGTAGAGGGCTTCCTCATCTTCGAGACCGTCTTCTGTGCCACATCGGCTACCATCGTCAGTGGTGCCATGGCTGAACGCACCAAGTTCTCGATGTATCTCATCTACAGTGCGTGCATCTCGCTGTTCATCTACCCCATCGAGGGTCACTGGACATGGGGCGGCGGCTGGCTCTGCAACGACGCTGCCGACGGATTTATGATGTCGACATTCGGCGACGTGTTCCACGACTTTGCAGGCTCTGCCATCGTGCATAGCGTGGGCGGTGTGCTGGCTCTGATCGGTGCCATGGCACTGGGTCCCCGCATCGGCAAATACAGCAGCAAGGGCAAGAGCCGCGCCATTCCCGGTCACAACCTGACGCTGGCCTCACTGGGTGTGTTCATCCTCTGGCTCGGATGGTTTGGCTTCAACCCCGGCTCGCAGCTGGCTGCCTCGGGCGAGGTGAACCGCATCGCCATCAGCCATGTCTTCCTGACTACCAACCTCGCTGCCGTGGCAGGCGGAACAGCCACCATGTTCATCACCTGGATGAAGTACGGCAAGCCGTCGCTCTCACTGACGCTCAACGGTGTGCTGGCAGGACTGGTGGGCATCACCGCCGGCTGCGACCTCGTGTCGCCACTCGGGGCAGTCGTCATCGGACTCCTCTGCGGCATTGTCCTGGTTTTCGCCATCGAGTTTATTGATCACGTGCTCCACATCGACGACCCTGTGGGTGCTTCCAGCGTACATGGTGTCTGCGGCATACTGGGCACACTGTTGACGGGACTCCTGTCCACAACCAATGGTGCCTTGTACGGTCACGGATGGGGCTTCTTCGGTGCTGAGTGCTTCGGCATCCTGGTCATCGACCTCTGGGCAGCCGCCTGCGGCTTCGTCCTGTTCTACGCCATCAAGCGCCTGCACGGCCTGCGCGTCGACAGCCGCATCGAGGAAGAAGGCCTCGACATCTACGAACACGGTGAGAGTTGCTATAACTAAAGTTCAAAGTTCAAGGTTCAAAGTTCAAGGTTCAAAGTTCAAAGTTCAAAGTTCAAGGTTCAAGGTTCAAAGTCTGAGAACCTTGTCATCAACCCTCAGGTCGCTCTGGACCGCGAACCGCGGCAAAGCCGCATTAAACTAAAAAAAATATAAAGGTATGAAAAAGATTGTTTTATTCGCAATGGGACTGGTGCTTAGCGGCACCACCCTTGCACAGGATGATAAGAAAAGTGAGTTTGAAACAACCATCAAGGGCGACTTCGTCAACGAGTATATCTGGCGTGGTCTGAAGCTGGGCGATGTAGCCGTACAGCCCACCTTCGGCGTAGGCTACAAAGGCCTGTCGCTCACAGCCTGGGGCAGTTACGGACTGTCCAACAAAGACGATGTGAAGGAGTTCGACCTGACACTCGCCTACTCCATCAGCGGATTCAACTTCGGTGTGACCGACTACTGGTTCAGCGAGGGCCTCGATCCCGACAGTCGCTACTTCAAGTACGACGCCCATGGCACCAACCACCTCTTCGAAGCCAACATAGGCTACGACTTCGGTCCCCTGGCCTTGCAGTGGTACACCAATTTCGCCGGCAACGACGGCCTGAACAAGAACGGCAAGCGGGCCTACAGCAGTTATTTTGAGGTAAATGTCCCATTCAAGTTTTCTACCATAGACTGGACTGCTACGGCCGGCGCCGTTCCTTATGCCTCCACCCTGTATGGCACCACGGGCTTCGCCGTCACCAACCTGTCGCTGCGCGCGACCAAGGATATCCGGGTGACAGACTCGTTCGCCATCCCCCTCTTCGCACAGCTGACAGGCAACCCCTGTTCACAAAAAGCTTACCTGGTTCTCGGTTTTACGCTGCAACCTTAATCTTCACCAGGTCTTTCCCCTCTTCCGCCGCAGATGGCAGGAGAGGGGGTTTTTTCTAATCAATCTCTTGTTTATCTCCGAAAAAATTCCGAACTTTGTCGCGTCGAACTCCGACCCAGGCCCACCCTACCTTCGACTCACCCAAGGTTCTGCGCCTACTCTTGTGCGATTGAAGTGCGTTTGATGTGCGTCTGTTGTCCGGACAACAATCGGACAACAATCGGACAACAATGGAAGGAAGAGCGAAGGAAAGGCTTGGGTAGAACGAAGAAAGAGTGGAACAGAATTAGAGATCAATCGGAGAACAATTGGAGAACAATTGGAGAACAATTGGAGAACAATTGGAGAACAATTAGTGTATAACTAAAGAAGAATATGCGATGAAGAGAAAAGGAACAGGCAAGGGAATAATGGCGATAGGCAGTCTGCGA
>ONLU01000022.1 GCA_900318795.1 uncultured Prevotellaceae bacterium
GTATTTCATCGCAGGACTGATACTGATGATAACCATCATCGGCATCCCCTTCGGCTTGCAGAGCCTGAAACTGGGTATGCTGGCCATCTGGCCGTTCGGCACGAAAGTGAAATGGCGGGAGTCGCAACCTGGCTGCCTAAGCATCTTCATGAATGTGCTATGGTTCTTCGTTGGCGGCATCTGGATATGGCTCACCCACATCTTCTACGGTCTCATATTTTGCATCACCATCATCGGCATCCCATTCGGAAAGATGCACTTCCGGCTGGCAAAGCTAGCTCTTTCACCTTTTGGGAAAGAATTGGCTTAGCACCTCAATGTTTAACCGAGTTTAATAAACTGTCAGTATAGTTTAAGCGAGTTTAAATTCCGTGCCAGTTTGACTTTATCCCTGGCTTAAGCCAGCCCCTTAACAAGGGGCTTCAAACGTGCCAACAGTACAGCACCCGCAGTCAATTGACGGAGCAGCGAGAGCCATCATGCTCGCATGAATGGCCGAGTCGTGACGGAAATGGGCGAAGCCAGTGTCAAGGAGAGTGAGAAGGCCTACACGATGGAACTTGCAGCTCCAGGCATCAAGAAAGAATATTGCCGCGTAGCCATCAATGACGAGGGCAACCTCACGAGAAGGGAGGGACCCAAAGACCCGGTGAGTCTTTGGGAGGGTACCAACAGGAACACAAGCATGAGGACAGTCACCATCACTATCTGCGCCGTGAGTTCAGCTACTCTAACTACGAGCAGAACTACGTGCTGCCAGACGATGTGGTGAAAGACCAGATTTCTGCCAAGGTCGAGGACGGCATCCTGACCGTCACCATGCCGAAGACCGAACCGAGGGAGAAAGTCACCAAGGCCATTGAGGTCTCATAACATGCTGACTCAAAACACAAATCAAAGTCCGACCTGCAATTTGCAAGTCGGGCTTCTTTTTTATGCCAATGACATTATTTCCACGTCCATCCCCATTGGGACGGATGCGGAAACAAGAGTCATTAAAAGTCTAACAAACTCGACTGCGCTTTCAACGCATCGTTTGCCTCGCTGAACGTGGCCAAGGTCATGATGAAGGAAAGGGGAATGCAGTATTCCATGTCTAACTTCAAGTTGTTGATGACCAACACGTTCCTCACGAAAAGAATTTTTGACGTGTCCCGATACCGACCGAACCAAACTTTAATTAATCACATTTTCAAAGAACTCTTTGGCTGTGCGGCGTAGCCGTTAGGCCGTATATTGAATTTTTAACGAACTATTGATATAAATAATTTCAAAATTAGAAACATCCTCTTCGCTTGAGAATGCCTATCCCTCCCTTCGTTTATGAAGGAACGATTTTCTAATCTGATTGCAAAGATGAAAAATAATTTTTAAATGCGTGTAACTTTTCAAAACTTTTTGTATATTTGCAGCCGAGAAGTGTGTCACGATGATGAAATGACACTTGGAAGTGGCTCTTTCAGTGGAATCAGTCAGCAACTTCCGAAGAGATGGTAGTAGGCCTACCGCATTCGATGTACAGGCATTGATTGCAAACCACTTTGTGCTGCTTTGGTGGAAACATCATGGTAGTGAACGACAATTGAAAGCCTCCCGTAAGGTTGGCAAGGTGAGTGGCAAGGAGACGAACGAAAGTAAACCGTCCGATGAAGCATCGTTAGCAAATCAGGTCACATCAGAACCAAGGATTTTTCCGTTTCTTGGGATAACGGCAGAAGAACCCTGTATTGCTGTCTGTCGGGTGTGCGGTGTAGAGGCGGCGTGACCTTGTTACAGGCTCTCCGGAGGAACGTGAGAAGCAGGCATCAGATGTCAAGCGAAAATACCAAGCCTTGACACGCGGAGGTAGAAAGTAGCGATGCTGGTGCTCTGTGGCGGACTGCTTCGTAGTAGTGTTGAAGCACCTGTAATGGGTGTGGAGCGAAGGGGGCAGCGTACTTAGCCGAGTTTAAAGTTCAACTTAATCAATTAAGAAAGAAACGATGAATGAAGCAAAACCCTTTGTGGTAGAGAAGCGGGTCGTGATGGAATCCTGGCTTCAGGTGAAAGCCAACAGAGGCAGTGCTGGGATAGATGGTATAGACCTGAAGTCCTATGAAAGCAACCTACAGAAGAATCTGTACAAGCTTTGGAACCGCATGAGTTCGGGAAGTTATTTCCCGAAAGCCGTAAAGCTGGTGGAGATACCTAAGCCAAATGGTGGGAAGCGTCCATTGGGCATACCCACGGTGGAGGACAGAGTGGCGCAGATGGTAGTGGTGATGTATATTGCCCCTCGTCTCGAAGCCATCTTCCACGATGATTCCTACGGCTACCGTCCGATGAGGTCAGCGCATAGTGCCATAGCCAAGGCAATAGAGCGTTGCAATGAGAACCTCTGGGTGCTTGACATGGACATCAGCAAGTTCTTCGACACGATAGACCACGGTCTGTTGATGAAGGCAGTCCAGAAGCACGTCAGTGAGAAGTGGAAACTCCTTTACATTGAGCGGTGGCTCAAGGTTCCCTATCAGACCAGTGATGGCAGGGTAGTGGAGCGTACGATGGGAGTACCTCAAGGGTCTGTGATAGGTCCTGTTTTAGCCAATCTGTTTCTGACGTATGTGTTTGACAAGTGGATGGAAATCAATTTTCCTACGATACCGTTTGAGAGGTATGCCGATAATACCATTTGTCACTGCCGTACAGAGAAGCAGGCGCAGTATCTGAAAGTATGCTTGGTAAAGCGGTTTGCAGACTGCGGACTGAAACTGAACGAAGAGAAGACCAAGATAGTCTATTGTAAGGATAGTAACCGCAAGAGTAACTCCGAGCATACTTCCTTTGACTTTTTGGGCTATAACTTCAGACCTCGTAAAGCCAAGAACAGCAAGACAGGGCAAATCTTCACTGCATTCAGTCCTGCGATAAGCAAGAAGGCGATGTTGAAGATAAAGACGGAAATAAGAAGTTGGAATCTGAATCGTCAGACGCATATGAGCATAGAGCAGATAGCAGAGAGGATAAACCCGATAGTCAGCGGATGGATGAATTACTACACGAGATTCGGTAAGTCTGAGTTTTGGAAGGTAATGAGTTATCTGAATGATAGGCTATCAAGATGGGTGAAGCGCAAGTACAAGCGTTTTCGGACGAAACTTGGCAAAGCCTATGACTGGCTTGTAGAATGTGCAGCACATAACAGACATATGTTCTCTCATTGGATGAGTGGGTATATCCCATATCCGCGACTTTACAAATTGAGATAAATGAAATTATTAACAATTTAAACAAAAGAGTTAAGTACGAAGAGCCGTGTGACGGGAGACTGTCAAGCACGGTTCCGCAATATAATGGATTATGGAGCAAAACAAATTCAAACGCTACGACAGCCCAGAGCAGTATGCTGAAGCTTTCCAGCAGATGATAGATGCTCGTGAAAAATGGCGCGAACAAGTACGTGAGCAGGAGGCCCAGATTGCACAATGACACTTTCTGCAGAAATACTAAACCAGCGCTCACCCTACAAGTTAAGTCAGTTAACTATTATGCTGGCATTCTTATGCGTCACGATCATCCGTTGCACGATACGATTCTCTCATACTACCAGGACTTCCTAAAACATGTACCACAATTGTATGCACCAAGAGATAAATAATTTCGTGTGACCTCACTCTTTGCAGCCTCGCTGTTTGAGCAGAGACTTCGCGACCAAACCAAAAAGGAGCGGCAACTGTCGCTCCTTACAAATTGTTCTTATCACACTTATCGTTTGTCGGAAATGCCATAGTCTGGCCAGCGTTCCTGCGGATAGTAGCCCTTCAGGGCCTTTTTCGACTCGGCGTAGGATGCTTTGACAAGGGTCATTAGGTCATTCATTTTCTTTACCTTAGGAGTCAATTCCTCACGCAGACGATCTACTTCGGCATTGGCTTCGGAGAGCATTGCCACAGTATTCTCCATCTCATTAATCTCGTTGTTCGAGACACCTCTTTCACCCATTTCTCTCACATGACGGCGCAGGCCCTCAATGAGGTTGCGCGACTTCTCAATTTGAATTTCTGTTGTCTTTGACATAATGCTTAAAATTACGTATTATTGATTTTTTTTTCATTGCAAAATTAACAAAAAAAGTTGATTTCGCGAACGCTACAGAGCGTCATTTTTTCGATTTTTTAAGATGAAAAGCGTATTGTGTTTAACGTTTTTTTTATACCTTTGCAGCACTCGGTTGGAGTGGTATACTTTTAAATTATTATTTGGTATACTTTCACGTTATTATTTACAGCATAGGTACTAAAGCGGAAGAAGACTCTTGTTCCAGTTCCTTGATTTAGGTAGAGGGGCAGTGATACATCATATAATGCTGAGACCGTCTGATGTGTATTAGAATGTCCAACTGAGTGTCACAACATTCAGAATACACATCTGAATGTCGAGTTGCCGCATCTTTCGTTTCCATTTTTGGATATGAGATTCATTTTTAAAAATAGGAAAGGCGTAAAAAGGGCGCAGAAGTGGACATAAATGGGGGAGTGACTTTTTGCGGCGATTTTGCGGCGATTTTGCGCCAAAAGCACACAATTTAACGGTAATTTAGCAGAAATTGAGTTAAATTTAACTTAAAATTATGTTCTAAAAAGGAAACAAAAAAGCTTGTAAGTATTTGACCTACAAGCCTTTGTCTTGGGTGCCCGGACGGACTCGAACCGTCGACATTCAGAACCACAATCTGACGCTCTAACCAACTGAACTACGGGCACCATTTTAAAGAACCATTGCTTAACCTTTTGGTTTTGCGGGTGCAAAGGTAGGGAAAATATTCGAAACTACCAAATATTTGGCATACTTTTTTTTAAAAACCAGTAAAAACAATATCCCCACGGCAATGATGCCATGGGGATAGAGATTGTAATAGGGAACTAATGTCTTGTTAGTTTGCGGGCTTTGCAGGTGCTTCTGCAGCGGGAGCAGCTTCCTTGGCAGGTGCTTCTGCAGCTGGAGCAGCGGCGTCCTTGGCGGGAGCAGCAGCGTCCTTCTGCTGGCTGGCTCCGAAGCCAGGCAGGTTGTTGGGGTTGGTGACGGGGTTCTCGATGTTCTCCATCACTGAACGGTCTGCGGTGGCTGTGGGAGCTACCCATGCACAGACGACGCTGATGATGACCATTGCGGCAGCGAGGCCCCATGTGGCCTTCTCGATGAAGTCAGTGGTCTTGCGGACACCGGCAACTTGGTTATAACCTGCGAAGCTTGATGACAGGCCGCCACCCTTCGACTCTTGAATCAGCACAATACCAATCATCAGTATGGCTGCAATCACGATAAGAATTACAAATAATGTGTACATGTTAATTTTGTTTTTTATTGTTGTTTATTATTAATTTCTCCAGGAAACGTATCTGGTCGGTGAAGTAGGCGTTCTTGTGAGGGAACTGCTCGTTGAGGCGTCCGATGATGTCGAGGGCTTTCTGGTATCGGCCCTGCTTGATGTAGATGCGGGCAAGGGTTTCTGTGAAATATTCCTCGTCGCTGGATTCCTCGTCGCTGTTTTCTTTCTGCTGTGTGGTGCCGGCTGGTGTGACTTCGGGTAGTTCTGCCAACTGGATGCGCCCCTGCTCCTGTTCGAGGAAGGTGTCGATGAGGTCCTGTCCTTTGAGTTGTGGGGTGTCGTTGTCGGTGTTGCCGGCTTCTGTTTCCAACAGGTAGGCTACGTAGTCGACTGCTGCGTCGGCGGGTGTAGGCTTCCTTTTGGCGGGGGACTGCTCGTCGGTGTCAGGCATGGCGTCAAGGAAGCTGTCGATGAGTGTGACGGTGCGACTCTCGGAACTTTGTGCTTTGTGCTTTGTGCTTTCCTGATTGGTAGCAGCCTGGACAATCTGGTAGTGGGCGGCTTCTATCATCTGGAAGATGACGCGTCGGTCGGTGATGTAGATGGCAGCCCGTCGCAGTTCTTCGTCGAAGGCGGGGTCGTGAAGCAGATAGAGGTTCTGCAGCATGAGCAGCCTTGCTGTCTGGTAGTATGGGTGAAGTGCCAGCAGGGAGCGGAGCTCATAGAGCGTGTCACGGTCCATGAGTTCGGGATGCTTGATGAGTCCTGCTATCTCCACCATAGTTGTTTTTCTGTTGTTATTATACGATGTTGTTACCAGTTGGCCACAGCTGCGTTGAATATCTGGTCGCAGAGGTCTTTGACCATGAGTGTGACGAGTTCTTCCTGTACGGAACTTAACGAAACGGTGGTCTCGTAGGTCTGGCTGGCCGTGAACTGCCGTTCGAAGTCTTCGCTGTGGTTGGTATTGTTTGTAAAGCGCACATTGACGGTCATGGAGAGTTCGGTTTGTGCCGAATAACCCTCAGCCGACACGGACTTGTTGCGTTGGGTGTACTGCGTGATTTCGCCCTCGAGCTTCAGGTCGCCGTTGCGCTTGACTTGCTGTAGCTTGGTGTGGCTGGCAAACTGGTCCTTGAGCTGGTTGTTGAACATGGGTCCCATGGGTCCCCACACGTATGCCGTGCGCAGCGGGAACTCTGCAATCTGTATGCTCTTGACCTTGGAGTAGTCGATACTTGCACCGTTGAACTTGTAGCTGACGGAGCATGCTGACAGCATCATGACGAAGGTCAGGCAGAGGGTTATGCGAATTTTATTTGTCCAGTCCATATTGTTTAAGTCTGCGATATAGTGTACGGTCGCTGATGCCCAGTTCAAGGGCAGCTTTCTTGCGGTTGCCTCCATTGCGCTGGAGTGCTTTCTCGAGTGCCTGGCGGCTCCAGTCGTTGACGTTGAGGTTTTCAAGCTCAGGCGAAGGCTCGATGTATTCTTCAGCCTCGGCATCCTCGGTAAGAGGTGACAGCTGGGGGGTGATAGCCGGTAGGGTAGTCGGCAGCGGCGAAATGGCAGTTGACAACTGTTGTGAGGGTTGGGCTGCAATGCCTCCTTGTACGTCCTCAATCTGCTTTTTCAGGGTGCTCATCTCGCGTCGCATGTCGTTGACATTGGAGCGTAGTTCGAAAAGTATCTTGTATAGAATCTCGCGTTCGTTCTCGAATGTGTGGTCGCCGTTGGTGCGAATGGTGGCCAGCTGGGTGCTTTCCTGGTCTTGCGGAATGAAGCGTGCCAGCACGTCGGCAGTAATCTGTCGCTCAGGGCTGAGGATGCTGATCTGCTCGGTGATGTTCTTGAGCTGTCGCACGTTGCCTGGCCACTTGTAGCGCATGAGCAGTTGTTTGGCCTCGTCGGTGAGTACCACTTTGTCCATGCGGTATTTTTCTGCCATCTGCATGGCGAAGAGACGGAACAGCAGCACGATGTCCTCGCCGCGTTCGCGTAGGGGAGGCATCTGGATGGGAATGGAGTTCAGCCGATAGTAGAGGTCTTCGCGGAAGCGTCCCTCGCTGATGGCCTGTTGTATGTTGACATTGGTGGCAGCGACGATACGTACATCCGTCTTGCGTACCTCGGTGGCTCCTACGGGTATGTATTCTCCGGTCTCGAGTACGCGCAGCAGTCGGGCTTGTGTGGCCAGCGGCAGTTCGCCTACTTCGTCGAGGAACAGGGTTCCCTTGTTGGCAACGCCGAAGTAGCCGGGTGAGTCGTTGATGGCACCTGTGAAGGAGCCCTTAACGTGTCCGAAGAGTTCGGAGTCGATGGTTCCTTCAGGTATGGAGCCGCAGTTGATGGCGAAATACTTTTCGCGGCGGCGTGGAGAGTTGTCGTGAATGACGCGTGGAATAATCTCCTTTCCAACACCGCTTTCGCCCACGATGAGTACAGACAAGTCGGTAGGCGCTACCTGCAAGGCAACGTCCAGCGCATGATTCAAAGCCTCGCAGTTGCCTACGATGCTGTATCGCTGCTTGATAGTCTGTAACTCTGAACTCTTCATTTCTGCCGACTACACATTTGGGGCACAAAGGTACAAAGAAAATCTGACATTATGGCATACTTTGGCAGAAATTTAACTTTCAGCCTCTGTTTTCCTGGTTGGCTTGAACACGGAGAAACGTGCCTTGTCACCGTCTTCGCGCTTCTCGTGGAAGAGCTTGGGCAGCGGATTTTCCAGTGGCTCGTCATAGTTCTGGCGGTTGCGGAATACGTCGATGGCGGTGTAGATGGCCTGACGCATGGAGTTCTCGTCAGCCTTGCCTTGTCCGGCGATATCGAAGGCTGTCCCGTGATCGGGCGAAGTGCGAATGATGGGCAGTCCTGCAGTGTAGTTGACGCCGTCGCCGATGGCAATGGTTTTGAAGGGAGCCAGTCCCTGGTCGTGATACATAGCCAACACGCCGTCGAAATGTATATAGGTAGCAGCGCCGAAGAATCCGTCAGCAGGGTAGGGGCCGAAGGCCTGGATTCCATTGGCTGCCAGTTCGTCGATGGCGGGTTTGATGATGGTCTGCTCTTCGTCGCCCAGCACGCCTTCGTCGCCGGCATGAGGATTCAATGCGAGTACGGCGATGCGAGGATTTGAGACGCGGAAGTCGCGTTTCAGGCTCTGATGGAAGATGGTTGCTTTCTCGATGATAGTCTCCTTAGTGATGGCCTGTGCCACGTTTTTAATAGGCAGGTGGGTGGTGACCAGCGCCACGCGCAGGTTCTCGTTCATGAGTATCATAAGCGCCTTTTTGCCTTCGCCTACGCTGGTCTCAATGTACTCGGTGTGTCCAGGGAACTTAAATCCAGGACTCTGTATGGTGGCCTTGTTGATAGGTGCTGTCACCAGTACGTCATAAAGTCCGCTGCGGAAGTCGGTCATAGCTCTGTCGAGTGCCATGAGGGCTGCCTGTCCAGCTTCCTGCGAGGGCTGTCCGAGTTCTACCTTCACCTCGTCGTCGAAACATGTCAGCAGGTTCAGTCGTCCGTCGCGTGCCTCCTCGGCAGAGTTGATGATGCTGAAGTTGGTCTCCAAGTCCAGCGCCTTGCGATGGTAGGCAGCTATCTTGGGCGAGCCGTAGACGATAGGGGTGCAGAGCTCGAACATGGCAGGGTCGGCAAAAGCCTTGAGTATGACTTCATAGCCTACGCCATTGGTATCTCCTTGCGTGATAGCCACGCGTATTTTTCTTTCTTGTTCCATTGCTTTGTCTTTTGCGTTATTATGATAACGGTATGTCGTTATTGATTCTGATTGTCGTTATTGTTTCTGGTTTTTGCTGTTGACAGCAGTCCACAGGCTGCAAAGATGTCTTGTCCGCGGCTGGCACGGATGGTGGTAAACACGCCGTGGGCCGTCAGATAGTCACGCAGCGACTCCATGCGTTTCTCGTCGGATGCCGGTAGGTCGACGCCAGGTATTTCGTGAAAACGAATGAGGTTGACGCGGCACTCCAAACCCTGTAGCAGACGGGCAATCTCGCGTCCGTAGGTTGGTGTATCGTTCAGTCCGCCAAAGCAGATGTACTCGAACGAGCATCTACGTTGGTGTGTGAAGTCGTATTGACGCAGCAGTTCGAGGGTTTCCTCCAGCGGCATGGCTTTCTCGGCTGGCATCAGTTTCAGTCGCTGCTCGTGCAGTGGCGAGTGCATGGAGATTGCTATATGACACTCGCTTTCGTCAAGGAACCGTTTCAGCTTACCCCTGACGCCTACGCTGCTGACGGTGATGCGCTTGGGGCTCCAGGCGAACCCCCAGTCGGCTGTCAGTATCTTGGTGGCTTGCAGTACTGCATCGAGGTTGTCCATCGGTTCTCCCTGGCCCATGAAGACGATGTTGGTCAGCCTGTCACGTTCAGGTAGTGCCAGTATCTGGTTCAGAATGTCGGCAGTAGTCAGATTGCCTTGCCATCCCTGCTTGCCCGTCTGGCAGAACAGACAGTTCATCTTGCATCCCACCTGGCACGATACGCATAGCGTGGCTCGGTCGTGGTCCGGTATGAATACCGTTTCGACGAAGCGCTCAGTTTCGTTTGCTGCTGTATTGCTGCAAGTTACAGGGAAGAGATACTTGATGGTACCGTCTTTGGAGCGCTGACAGTCGATGGGCGCCATCAGTCCCACCTCGTATTGTTCGTCTATCCGCTGGCGGTTCTGCTTCGAGATGTTGGTCATCTCGTCTACCGATGAAACCTGCTTCTCATAGAGCCACTGAGCCAGTTGCCTGGCAGTGAAAGCAGGCATACCTAAAGCTCCGACTACGCTTTTCAGTTCAGCCGGAGTCATTCCAATGAGTCGTTTTTTCGAATTCACGCTGCAAAGGTACAACTTTTAATTGTAAATTTACAAATGATAAATGATAATTTTGGCAGATTCAATAAAAAGTATTACCTTTGTGCCACTTATACCTAATCATGATACAAAGATGAAACAGAATATAGATTGCTTTCTGGCCTGTCATCAGGCTGGAGAGGTGTCACACACTGTCCGCCAGTTGGAAGGCAGCACAGCCGTGAGCCGTGTGATTTTGCTGGAAGGACAACCGCTTCAGAGTAGTGCCATGGTGATGTCAGTTGCTGAGAAAGCCTCTGCTCCCTATGTGCTGATAGTGATGAAACCCGTTCCCCTGACTATTGGCGAAGGAGCCTTGGAGCGTCTGCTGCTGGCAGCCAGCGATACTGGTGCAGCGATGGTCTATGCCGACCGCTATGCGATGGAGAACGGACAGCGCAAGGCGCACCCTGTGATAGATTATCAGGAGGGTTCGTTGCGCGACGATTTCGATTTTGGATCGCTGTTGCTTATTCGTACCTCTCTGTTGCATAAATATGCCACCAGTGATCATGAGCACGACTACCAGTATGCCGGTTTCTACGACCTGCGCCTCTTCTTGAGCCGCGAAGGCAGTTTGTTCCACTTGAATGAGTATCTTTATACGGAAGAAGAGCTGGACCTGCGTGCCTCGGGCGAGAAGCAGTTTGACTATGTGAACCCAGCAAACAGAGCCGTCCAGATAGAGATGGAGCAGGCATGCACCCAACATCTTCGTGAAGTTGGGGCGTTGGTTGATACCACTCAGTATCAGAAGATAGACTTTCAGGAACAGGAATTTAAGTTTGAGGCCTCGGTGGTGATTCCGGTCTTCAATCGAGTCAAGACCATCCGTGACGCTGTGGAGAGTGCACTGTCTCAGGAAACCTCCTTCCCCTATAACGTTATCGTGGTGGACAATCACTCTACGGACGGCACCTCAGATATTTTGGAAGAACTGTCGTCGAAGCATGGCAACAAACTTCATGTCATAGTGCCCGATCGTCATGACTTGGGCATTGGTGGCTGTTGGAACGAGGCTGTTTACAGTACAGTATGTGGACGTTTTGCCGTTCAGTTGGATTCTGACGACCTTTATTCGTCGCCTCAGACGCTGCAGACTGTTGTCGATGCTTTCTACCAGCAGCAGGCCGCAATGGTGATAGGTTCCTATCGCATGTGCGACTTCGATTTGAATACCCTGCCTCCCGGGCTCATTGCCCATCAAGAGTGGACGGACGAGAACGGTCCCAACAATGCTCTGCGCATCAACGGTCTGGGAGCGCCCCGAGCATTCTTCACCCCCGTACTGCGCAGCATTGGTTTCCCCAATACTTCCTATGGCGAGGACTATGCCTTGGGGCTGATGTTCTCGCGCCGATTCCGCATTGGACGCATCTTCACAGAGCTCTATCTGTGCCGTCGTTGGGGAGGCAATTCAGACGCAGCCCTCTCAGTAGAGAAGATTAATGCCAACAACCTATATAAAGACCGTCTGCGAACGATGGAGCTGAAAGCCCGCCAGCGGATGGCCCAGGGTGGGGAAGACGCGCTGAGCCTGTCGCCCCTGATGCGTTTCTTCCTGCGCCAATTGCAGACGTGGGACGACGTACGCCAGCGCTATCGTGACCTGAGGCAGGTAGAAACCCGCGAATTGGTAGCAGAGGGTTTCACACTGAACGTTCAGTGGAATCCGGCTCGTATCCGCTCCACAGGTGCCAAAATCGACGCCCGCTCCATTGCCGAGCGCCCCTGTTTCTTGTGCCATCAGAATCGTCCTCAGGAGCAGATGCGCCGCGTCATAGACAAAGACTATGAGCTGTTGGTCAATCCGTACCCCATACTGCCCGTTCATCTGACGCTGCCTACGCTGAAACATCAGCGTCAGAGCATTCTGCCCATGTATGGCGAACTGCTTCGTTTGGCTAAGCGCAACAGCGACCTTACCTTATTATATAATGGTCCGCATTGTGGAGCTTCTGCACCGGACCATGCTCATCTGCAGGCCGTCAGCAGTGGCATTCTGCCCTTGCAGACTTCCTGGCAGCGCTTGAGCCGCAATCTGGTGGAGATTGTCAAGAACGATGACGATGAGGGCATTTGGCACGTTGTAGACTATCCTGCAGCGGCCTTATTGGTGAAGAGCCACACGGTGGCGGAAGGTGAGCGCCTGTTCCGTCGTCTCTATGCCTGCCTGCCAGCCTCCGTCCATGCTGACGAGGAACCCATGATGAATATCATAGCCTGGCATCAGGGCGGGGACTTGCTGAGTGTGGTGCTGCCACGCAGGAAGCATCGCCCCGATTGCTACGAGCAGTGCATGATCAGTCCGGGTGCCGTCGATATGGGTGGACTCTTGATAACCCCGCGCGAGGAAGATTTCCGCAGGCTTACTCCAGAACAAGCACTGGGTATTCTCCATGAGGTGTCACTGACTGCTGAACAGGTGGCACAGGTTGCTGAAGAGTTGAAGCAGCGCCAAAACAAAGAACGTGGTCCCAAGAGTCAGGAGCAGCCAACGGTCAAGGTGGGTATTGTCAGTGGTCAGGAGATACACTTCGCCCTCAATGGTCCTTACATGGCCAAAGGCGAGAGCATACAGGGGCAGCAGACGGTGGCCTTCTCGGAAGGCGGCATCCTGTGGAATGGCAACCAGTATCGTGAGCTGACGTTTACCCCCCAGCGTGCCGATGCCTCGTTCTCGCTGTCTGACGTTACCATCGGCGTCAATTTCCATTGGGAGCGCAAGGAGACTCAGACCTTCCTGGGTACGTTGCGTCTGGTGGTGGAGGCCGACAAGATTACCGCCATCAACGAACTGCCCGTCGAACAGTATCTGGCTTCCGTTATCTCCAGCGAGATGAAGGCCACGGCAGGGCTCGAACTGCTGAAGGCTCATGCCGTCATAAGCCGTTCGTGGCTGTTGGCACAGATGAAGCGCAGGGAGGACAGTCAGGAGCAGAAGAACGGATTCTTCTCATTCCAGAAGAAAGATGACGAGATGATACGCTGGTACGACCGCGAGGACCATACCATCTTCGATGTCTGCGCCGATGACCACTGTCAGCGCTATCAGGGCATTACCAAGCAGACCAGCCACAATGTGGAACAGGCCCTGAGGGCTACCCGCGGCCAGATACTCTGCTATGGCGACGACATCTGCGATGCCCGTTTCTCCAAATGTTGTGGAGGCCGCACCGAGGAGTTCCAGTACTGCTGGGAAGACACCCCGAAGCCTTATCTGGTCAGCGTCGAGGACCCCTTCTGCAACACGAATGACAAAACCGTGCTCTCACAAGTGCTCAACGACTATGACCTGGAGACCAACGATTTCTACCGCTGGACCGTGGAGTACACTACGGAGGAGATTTCCAACCTCATCAATACCAAGTTGAAGGACGACTTCGGCGTCGTCACCGACCTCATTCCCTTGGAGCGAGGCAAGAGCGGGCGCATCTGGAAGCTGAAGATTGTGGGTACGAAGAAGACCTTCACCATCGGCAAGGAGCTGGAGATTCGCCGTGCGCTCAGCGAGAGCCATCTCTACAGTTCTGCTTTCGACGTGGAAAAGACGCCAGAGGGTTTCCGCCTCCACGGCAAGGGCTGGGGCCACGGGGTAGGCTTGTGTCAGATTGGTGCAGCGGTGATGGGTCAGCAGGGATACGGCTACGAACAGATACTGCTGCACTATTACCGTGGTGCCGAGATCAAGAAAATATATTAATTTTATCGCAACAAATATCACTTTATGAAACACAGAAATCCGTGGTCGTGGATACCGACCCTTTATATCGCCGAAGGACTGCCCAACGTGGTGGTGATGACGGTGGCCGTAGTCATGTATATGCAGTTGGGGCTGACAGACACAGACATTGCCCTCTATACCGGCTGGCTGGGACTGCCGTGGGTCATCAAGCCGCTGTGGAGTCCCTTTGTCGACCTCTATCGCACCAAGCGCTGGTGGGTGCTGGCCATGCAGCTGCTGCTGGGCTCGTCGCTGGCGGGTGTGGCTTTTACGTTGAACACTCCCTTCTGGTTTCAGGGCACTATGGCCTTCTTTTTCCTGATGGCTTTCTCCAGTGCCACCCACGACATTGCCGCCGACGGCTACTACATGCTTGAGCTGGACGACCATCAGCAGGTGTGGTTTGTGGGCATCCGTAACACGTTCTATCGCCTGGCTGTCATTTTCGGCAACGGCGTGCTGATTCCCGTGGCAGGTGTGCTGCAGGTGATGTTCCGTTATCAGATGGCTTACACCTGGTGTCTGGTATTCTACGGACTGGCGGCCCTCTTCATTGCCATCTGGCTCTACCACAGCTACATCATGCCGCGTGCCGCGAAGGATGTCCCTCACGACACCAATGCCCGCGAGGTGATGAACGGTGTGGTGAGCGCTTTCAAGACGTTCTTCCAGAAGCTGCCGCCGCGCGAGATGATGTATGCCATGCTCTTCCTTCTGTTCTATCGTTTCCCCGAGGCGCTGCTCACCAAGATGAGCGTTACCTTCCTCATGCGCCCTCATTCTGCAGGCGGTCTGGGGCTGTCGCCTCAGGAGTTCGGACTGGCCAGCGGCACGGTGGGCGTCATCGGACTTACGCTGGGCGGCATCCTGGGTGGCATGCTCGCAGGCCGCGACGGCTTCAAGCGTTGGCTGTGGCCCATGGTGTGTGCCATCACGCTGCCCGACATTGTATATGTGTATATGAGCTATGCGCTGCCTGACAATTTGTTTGTCATCAGCAGCTGCCTGTTCGTTGAGCAGCTGGGCTACGGCATCGGCTTCACTGCGCTGACGCTTTACATGCTCTACTTCAGCAAGGGCAACTACCAGACCTCTCACTATGCCTTCTGTACCGCCATCTCCTATCTGGGACTCATGCTGCCTGGTATGGTGTCTGGCTGGATGAAGGATGCGCTGGGCTATCGTTCGTTCTTCATCATCGTCATGGCGCTGTGTGTCATTACCTTTGCCGTGACCGCCTTTATCAAGGTCGACCCGGATTTTGGCAAGAAGACTGAGGCAAGTGCCGCAAGCGAGGAGTAAACTCGCACGGGAATATCAGACATCAGAGATTAGAGCGGCGGGGTTTCACAACCGCGCCGCTCTTTTTTTCTAATGATAGTATTAATAATGGAAAAGAAATCTTTCTTTTGGTGTGTTAGTTAGTTTCGCGTTGTAAAGTTATGCATTATTTTCGGATTGACAATGTTTTTCTTCGGAAATCTTTACTTTTTTGAAACTTATTCAACATAAATAGGAAATTCCCTATTGCTAAATAGGAATTTTCACTTGCTCATTGGGAAAACATTCCTTACCTTTGCACCATCAAAAGTTAAATCAAATAAAATCCATACAGCTATGAAGAAGATCTTTACACTTATCACGATGGCCGTCCTGGCTCTCACGTTTGCAGCTTGTGACAACCGGTATTATGACGATTATTACCGCGGCAGCGACTATTACGACTCCGAGGATGCCTTTGTGCTGGAAGGCACGTGGACGGGCTATATCGAGACTTACCTTTACGACCGTTTTGGCATGACGGGCAACGACTATCGCACTACCATGTACTTCGAGCGCGAGAATGCCTATGGTGGCTGGGGCTACGAGGTTGACTACAATCTGCGCAGCCGTTACAAGGACTACTACTATTGCGAGTTCCGCTGGGAAGTGGTCGGTGGCGACATCTGCGTCCGCTATGCTGACAGTTGGAACGACGTCTGGATTTATCCCCGTCAGCTGACCACCACTCGCTTCACGGGTACCATGTTCGACGGAACTTCACGCGACATCTATTTCGACATGGTCTACGACGGCAGCTTTGACTGGTCGTACTACCGCGGCTACTACTACGCTCCCACGCGTGGGGTGGGCGAGAGTCCTCGCTACCACGCCAGCGGCGAGTTTGCCAAGAAAGCAGATGAGGGCACTTCAAAATAGGCACATTCTCTTTTTGATTTCTATTTTCAGCAAAGAGCCATGTATAAGGCTTGACTGCAGAGAATTCTTTTACCACGATTATTACCTCTTAACCCGCATTGGCAGTCCCTGCAATGCGGGTTAAGTGGTATTTCCCCCTAAATACTGCCGATGGTGATGGCTTGTGGAAATGTCCATGTACCGAGGGAGTACCCTAGGATTATGTTCAGTGATAGTCCAGCATTTGTCCAGTACTTGTCCAGTTATTTACTGGACAAGTACTGGACAAGTAATGAGCACATAATGGACAAAAACCTAACCTACACCAAGGTTACTCCCAAGTGAGAGCATGGGATGGTGTAGGTTACATCATATGGTGCCAGGCACGCTGTTGCACGGACCCGAAAGCAGAATACCCTACGCCATACACTCTATGTTGAACTACAAGAAAATGCCGTTCCGAAAAATCAAAATCTGTAGAACACTGTCACCATAGCGAGAATGTGCAAGTCGCTGATTAGCAAGAAAAATCAAGTTCAAAGCATTAAAGTAGTGTTAAGACAAAAGCACAAAAAATCCCATACGGCAACACACATCGTATGGGATTTTCAATAATTTGATACATCCGCCGCCATCGGGCGCAGCCGGCTACTTCAGGGGAATCTCCGGGTGCTGGACTGCCAGCGGCAGACCTTTCTGCGAGAGGTAGAACATGTAGAGGATGACGGGCTTCGAGCCACGGTTCTCGCCGTGGTGGATGGTGTTCACCATCTCAACCACGGGCTCGCCCTCGTGAACGGTCTTCTCCTTGCCGTCCTGTCCGATGATGGTCAGCTCGCCCTGTATCAGTATGCCGTAGTTCATTACGGGATGGTGGTGCCAGCCCAGCTTCTGACCGGCGGGGAAGACGTACTTGACGGCTACCAGCTCGGGCCGTCCCTTCAGGTAGTCGGGCAGCTCGACGCCGTCCCAGCTCTGCGATGTGCGAATCAGTTCGGTGTGCTCAACCTTGGCGGCGCCGGCCTTGTCGGTGCTGGCCGTCGAGCTGGTTTTACACGATGTCAATACACTTGCGCCGCAAACGAGGGTGGCGGCGAGCACCCATTGCATAATCTTTCTCATTTTCTTTTTTTATACGTTTTGTTTGGTTAACTTACTAATCAGAAAAATTCGTCTCGTCTCTTCATCTGCCTATACTTGTTCGTTGTTCTCCTCCGTACCCGAAACCACGTTCTGCCCCCTGCCGGAGAGGAATGCCCGGACATTGTCGGTGGCTACGGCGATGAGCCGCTGGCGGGCCTCAAGGGTGGCCCAGGCTATGTGGGGGGTGATGAAGGCGTTGGGGCACGTCATGAGTGGCGAACCGCTGCGCGGCGGCTCCTCGGTCAGCACGTCGGCACAGTAGGCTGCCAGCCGTCCTTGCGACAGAGCCTCGGCGGTAGCACACTCGTCCACCAGCGGGCCGCGCCCGGTATTGATGAGTATGGCCGAGGGCTTCATCATGGCCAGCGTACGGGCATTCACCAGATGGCGGGTGTCGACGGTCAGCGGACAGTGCAGCGAGAGTACGTCGCTCAGGCTGAACAGCTCGCCGAGTGCAGCCTTGCCGACGCCCGGCGGCAGTTGGCCGGCGGACTTGCTGGTGCTGGCGACGACGTGCATGCCGAACCCTTGCGCGATGCGGGCCACCTGCTGTCCGATGTGGCCCAGACCAACGATGCCGAAGGTTTTGCCACTGAGCTCGGTCAGCGGACTGTCCCAGAAGCAGAAGTCGGTGCTGGCGCTCCACCGGCCCTGGCGCACCTGCCGCGCATAGTGCTCAGCGCGGTTGGTTACGGTCAGCAGGTGGGCAAACACCATCTGCGCCACGCTGTCCGTGCTGTAGGCCGGCACGTTGGTGACGACGATGCCCCGCTGGCTGGCTGCCGCTATGTCGACGACGTTGTAGCCCGTGGCCAGCACGCCGATGTATTTCAGCCGCGGCAGCCGCTCCACTTCCTGACGTCCCAGGCACACCTTGTTGGTCAGCACGATGTCGGCATCGAGGCAGCGCGTGACGGTATCGGCCGCAGCGGTGCGGTCGTACACCGTCACGCTGCCCAGCCGTTCCAGTTCTGCCCACGACAAGTCGCCGGGGTTGGCAGTGAAGGCATCAAGGATAACGATATTCATCTATTTATACAGATAGCGTTTGATGGTGCGCTTGGCAGTCTTCTCAAACTCGTTTTCAGAAATTTCGATGTGGTGGATGCGCTCGTAGGCAGGTATGAGCTCATTGATGTCGACAGCGTTCAGCTTCATGATGTTGCTGATGTTATCCTCCGTGAGTCCCAACTCGCGTGCCTCGTTGTAGTCGGGGTATACCAGGGCGACCAGCTCGCCGGGCTTGCGCTGGATGACGATGCTCTCCTGCACCATGAGCATGTTGTTCAGACTGTGCTCAATCTCCTCGGGGTAGATGTTCTGGCCGTTCGGACCCAACAGCATGTTCTTCTTGCGGCCCTTGATGTACAAGTAGCCATTGGCGTCGATGACACCATTGTCGCCCGTGTGATACCATCCGTCAGCGTCGAGCGCCTCGGCAGTAGCCTCCGGGTTCTTGAAATAGCCCAACATGGTGTTGGTGCCACGCGTGAGTATCTCGCCGGGAATGTTCGCCGGGTCGCTGCTGTCTATGCGAATCTCCATGCCTGCCACCTTGCGGCCGCACGAGCCGGGATGACGCTTCTTGTCGAAGAGCATGGTGATGAGCGGAGCGCACTCGGTGGCTCCGTAGGCCTCGGCCAGCGGGATATGGACGGCAAGCAGCTGCTGCGCAACAGTAGGATTGATGGCGGCGCCGCCGGTAATGATGTACTTGACCCTCCCGCCAAAGGCCTTGATGAGCTTGCGGTGCAAGTATTGGCGCAGGACATAGCCTAAGACGGGCCATTTGACAGCCTTCTCCATGCCTGACTTCTTGATGATGGGCCGGATGGTCTGCTTGGTCAGCTTCTCGATGACCAACGGAACGGCCATGACTACGTGCGGCTGTACATCGGACAGGGCGCAGGTGAGGACGGTGGGCGAGGGGGGCTGCTTGAGGAAGGTGACATGACATCCGCGCAAGAACGGACATATCAGCTCCAGCGTCAGCCCGTACATGTGGGCCAGGGGCAGTATGGACAGGTGGGGCGTGCCGGGCTTCATCAACTTGCCGAAATCCTTCTGGAATCCGTCGTAGTTGCCTAAGAAGGCACGGTATGGAAGGACGACACCCTTGGAATTGCCCGTCGTGCCGCTTGTATAGTTGATCATGGCCATGTCCTCAGGCGACGACTCTGGCGTGTAGTTGATGTCCTCGGGCCTGAACTTCAGCGACACCGGAGCCCGGAGATTGTCGATGATATATCGGTGCTCAAGCAGGGGCATGCTGCCGTCATCCAGCGTCTGTGAGATAGTGCGTGATGCAAACAACAGCCTGGACTCGCTATGGGTGATGATGTTTTGAATCTGGGCAGGCGTGAACGTGGTGAGGATGGGCACTGGCACAGCCCCATACGTCGTGACAGCCATGAAGGCGATAGCCCAGCGGGCACAGCCCTCGCCGCAGAGTGCCACACGGTCGCCTCGCTCTAAGCCATACTGCCGGAACAGGTTGTGGCAATAGCTGATGGCATGGGCTACTTCGGCATAGGTGAAAGTGTCGCCCTGATAGTCGGAAAGTGCTTTCGACTGCCACTGGTTGCGGATGCGCTGTTGTATCAGATGGATAAGTGACGGCTGCATGGTATGATGATGTTATTGTTAACGATTGAGTGCATAATAGAAATTTGACCTATCACCAGTGTCAGGATAGTAGCCGTCAGATACGAACGAAATGATTTGTTTACTATGTAACTTTTGCGCTCAATTATTTTGCTAGACATCAGTGCAATACTTTTTTTAATTGCAAATTTAATGCTTAATTTCGAAATAAGAGTCATTATTTTCAATTTTTATAATTCTTTCACAAGCTCGGATAGGGGAGTGAAAAGGCTTATGGGAGAATTTGGGTGGGGAGTGAAATGGAATAAAATTCCACTCCGATTTGGCGATATGCCGTTTTTGTCGTACCTTTGCAGCCGTTAAAGACTGATGATACAGAGCGACCAATGGCTATTCAAGTGACATACAGACGAACTCGCCGGCTGTCCATGCGCATTGTACAAAACGGCGACGTGCATGTTTCTGCCCCTATTGGCATGCCCAAGGGGGAAATAGAACGTTTTATTGACGAACACAGCGACTGGATAGTTGAGGCAAGGAAGAAAACTTTACATCATCAGACACGCAGATCCCAATTCTACAATCGGCTTCCTCTGCAGACACGGGCACAGGCAGATGAAGTCCTGCAGCGGTTGAAAGTGTTGATTGAGCCAATGGTTGAACGCTATTCTGATGAGATGGGTGTTCATCCGTCCGGAGTCCGCTATAGGGCTATGATTTCTCGTTGGGGAGTTTGTAATTTTAAGGACAAATCCATCTGCTTTTCTGCCTATCTGTTGCTACTCCCGGAGTGGTGTGTCGAGCACGTGGTGGTTCACGAACTGTGCCATCTGCTGGAACCCAGCCACAATGCTCGTTTCCATGCCTTGATGGACCGCTTCTACCCCCGTTGGAGGGAAGCTCGCAAGGAGACTCGCCGCATCATGAACAGTGAGCAATCGTCAGGTTAGTCTATGGAAAGGTTTAGAGGAATCTGTGCGAAACTGTAAAAATATGTTAACGGCTTCTCTTGCAAGAAACTTTTTTATTATCTTTGCAGCCTGTAGTAAATGATATTATACAAATGTAACATTTCTCACAATGTAGAAAGACAATCTATAGCCTGATAACTATTTTAAATAATTCTCTATGATACAAAAACTTTTTGGATTCAATCCCGCCACGATGACCCTTCGCAAAGAAGTGATTGGCGGCATTACCACATTCCTCACGATGGCCTACATCCTGGCTGTCAATCCCAGCATTCTTTCTGCCACGGGCATGGATGCTGGTGCTGTGTTTACCACCACTTGTCTCTCGGCAGTCGTTGGCACACTGGTTATGGCGCTCTATGCCAAGTTACCTTTCGCTTTGGCTCCTGGTATGGGCCTCAATGCCTTCTTTGCCTACACTGTGGTGCTTACCATGGGCTACAGTTGGCAGTTTGCCCTCACGGCAGTACTCATCGAGGGTATCATCTTCATCCTGCTCACTGTCACCGGTCTGCGAAAGTACATCGTCAATGCCATTCCGCTGGTGTTGCGTCGTGCCATCAGTCCGGGCATCGGCCTGTTCATCGCCTTCGTAGGTCTTAAAAGTGCAGGCATTGTTACCTCCTCCGAGGCTACCTTCATCACTCTTGGCAACATGCACGATCCTGCTGTACTGCTGGGCATCTTCGGCATTGTGCTCACGGCCTCTCTGTTGGTCAAGGGGGTCACTGGCTCGCTGCTCATCGGTATTCTCATTACCACTGTTGTGGGCATACCCTTCGGCATCACCAATTTTGGAGGCATCCTCTCTGCTCCTCCCTCCATCGAACCCATCTTCTGGCAGTTCGAGTGGCATAACATCCTGACTATCGACATGTTTGTTGTTGTGCTGACATTCCTGTTCATCGACATGTTCGACACCATAGGCACCCTTATCGGTGTGTCCAATCGTGCCGGTATGGTCGACGACGATGGCAATGTGAAGAATCTTAATCAGGCTTTCATGGCTGATGCCGTTGGTACCACTGTGGGCGCTATGCTTGGCAGCTCTACCGTGACAACCTATGTCGAGAGTGCATCGGGTGTTAATGTGGGTGGACGCAGTGGACTCACCAGTTTCACCACTGCTCTCTGCTTTACCTTCGCCCTGCTCTTTGCACCGCTCTTCCTGGCCATTCCCAGTCAAGCCACAGCAGCAGCCTTGGTGCTGGTTGGTGTGATGATGATGCACGACGTGCGCAAGGTCGACTTCTCCGACTATGTCACCGGCATTCCCTGCTTCGTATGTATCGTGCTGATGCCGCTTACCTACAGCATCTCCGATGGCATCTTGATGGGTGTCATCTCCTATGTCCTCATCCACCTGCTGTCGGGCACCCTAAAAGACAAGGATGCACGTAACAACATCAACTGGGCTACTATCCTGATGGCCATCCTCTTTATATGTCGCTACGCATTCCTCTAATACAGATATAAAAACTCCCCTGCCAAAACCGGTAGGGGATTTTTTTTTCACACAAGCCCTTCTTTCCACGCCCTGAGCGATCAGTGGAATCCCAGCAGGGCCCCACATCCTCCACCTCATTAAGCGTTGTCAGTCTGCCAAACAATCCTGTGAATCCTGCCAACAGGACACTTGTGTGCCTTGTGGATATTTATTAAAAAATGCGCTCATTTCAATAATTCTTTGTATCTTTGCGTACGAAAATGCCCAATGATAGGCATTTGATAGTATATATTGAACAATGAAACAAAGATACATCCAAGAATGCACGAACTGCGGTAATGTCGTAGTTGGCAGAGAGAAGCGAGGGCTTGTCAGAGATGCCTTACATGGTGGGCCTGGGACTGCTGTGGAGTTTATTCCTGTTGGTGGGAAACTGATATGGAAGGCTTCAAAGGAAATCGTCTTGCGCCTCTTGCGGACTGATATGGAGAAGTGGGGTGATGAACTGGAGAAGTGGATATACAAGGATATTCAGGTTGAATACGAATGTCCCAAGTGCGGTAAGACATGGACTGAGACGCATCCGCTGAGCGAATCGGATTATAAGCAGATGATAGCCGACTACGTTTCAAAGGTTAAAGACATGGCTTCGCTGAATAAGTCAGGAGACAAGAAGCCGAATATAGGTAAGAGTATGGTGGTTGTGAACCATCAGGAATCAATCGGAATGACGATGAGGCTGCAATTATCTTACAAGGAATTGGAGACGTTCCTGATGAAGAAGTACAACCAGCAGGTTAAGTTGGGGTTTGTCGATGAGAAAACTATGAGCATCACGAAGAAGGTTGTGATCAAGGATGCGACTGTCCATATTTCTGTTGATCAGGTAGCAGGAAACGATATCTCATTGTCTTATCAGGCGGGTTTTGGTATCGAGTGGATTATCAAGGGTGCTCTGATGTGGTTCCAAGAAACTATCAAGGACTTTGTTGAGGAACTGGAGGAAAACAAACTGCTGATTCACTTAAGCAAGATGGATCAAATAGGCGGCATGATGGATAGAATCGAGATACTGGATGTTACTTTCGACGATGCTAATGCAAACGTAGCATTTAAAGTGTGATCAATCCTGTCATAAACTTACCTTCATATTCTTTTTTTACGTTCTACCTCTACTAAATATTTACATCTCTACAAACCGAATAAGCGTTTTCGTCATGTGGTTCTGTGGCGGAGGTCTGCACGAAACATCCCACCAGGTCCTAGCCCTTGCGGGCATCGGCACACTGATGGGATGTTGGGCTGTGCAGAGCTATAAGAAAAATCGTTGACAGGGTGACAACCCTTATTTCCTATTTGCTGATTCGTTTCTTTCCGTTATCAATATAAATGCCCCGTTGAGGCTTGCCGCTGAGTTTCCTGCCGGAGAGGTCGTAATAATGGTGAGTACCGTCGTTATCAATTGTGTGGATGACGGGCTTGATGCTCGTGGCATCAGCGCTAATGTCGCCTACGTATAAGTTTGGCATCTTCTCCCAATCCGGATTTTCCTCATCCTCACCAGCCGGGATGTACATGAACTTGGTGTTGTATTCATCCGGGCCCATATCATTCAACGGAACGAAGTAGCCTCGGAACTGCGGAATGTAGTCGGAACGATGACTTTCAGTATCATTGTTGATAGGTCTCCACTTACCGTCTGCCATCGATAATCCGTAGGCATGCTTCTGGGTGCTTTCCTCGTTGTCGATGATGCGGAAGGTGCCACGCCACCAACCTACCAAGTCGTCAGGGTTCCCCCACGTTTCGTAGCTGGAATAGACTATGTTCTCCTCCACGTGCTCGTTGGGGTGAGCCAGCATTTTCACGTTCTCGGCATTGAGGTTGACAGTTCCTTTCTCCATTACCAGCAGATAAGGTGTTCCTGCACGAATGAGAGGTTCGTTATTGATGAATACGAACTCATGGTCTTTGTTAACGAATGCCAGCTGGTACAACCGGATCTGACCCGCATCGAAATAGTCCTGAAGGTCCTTTTCATAGGGCAGGCAGATGGTGTAGGCGCGAGAAGTCCAGGTGCCGTCGGCGTTTTCTACGGCTGAGAACTGACGGTCGTAGTTTACGTTCACCCGATGCCCTCCGTACTGGTTCAGCGTCTCGCTGTTGTCTTCGAGGTCTTTCAGCGCCACATCGGCAACACCCCAGAAGAGTCCGGGATTGTCACTGCCGCCGTCGATATGTGCATAATGGGCAGGCGCGCTATCATGCTCATAGTTATAACGTGTACCGTTTTGCCCTGAGAGAGAAGCGTCGTGACGGAACATGTAAACGGCATTTTGCACGTTTTCTGTCGACCAGCCATTGCCAACGGTGATGGTGGTCAGTGCGCCGTCGTTCTCAAACATAAATGCCATTTTCGTCACGTTGCCGGTATTGAAGCTGGTCAGGTCCAATTCCTTCAACGCATGACAGTACCTGAACATTCCCGCCATGTTGGTGACGTTACTTGTGTTGAAACCTGTCAGATTGATGTCAGTCAGTTTCTGGCAATAGTGAAACATATACCCCATGTCTGTTACTGAACGGGTATCGAAATTCTCCAGCCTCAAATCGGCCAGATTTTTGCATTTGCCGAACATATATGCCATATCCGTAACCTGTTGCGTATCCCATGCATTTAAATTGAGATGCTCCAGCTCTTGGCATCCATTGAACATATAACGCATACTGGTGACATTGCTGGTATCGAAGAAACCTAATGTCAGCTCTTTCAGCGCGGAACAACCATCGAACATGAAGGCCATGGTTGTTACTTCCGATGTACAGAGGTTATGCAAGCCTTCGATGGCTGTCAGCTTTGCGAAATTATGGAACCATCCTCTGCAGCTGGTGGGGCGTGCGCGTTTGAAACTCTCGTCGAATACGACATGCTCAGCCTGACTGTTCACCGTCTCCCATCCTGGCGCATTGTTTCCCGTCATCAGGACCCCGACACCCTTCCATAGGCTGGTTACGGTCTGACCGTTGTAGGTGTCACCTACTTTCACGCGGTTGCCCGGGACGGTGAAATAGAGCGTCTTGTCACCTTTGCACCAAAGGACGTAAGCCACATCATAGTGTCCTGTCAGCGATTCTATCGCCTCATAGTCATATTCATAGGAGTGGTTCACGCAGACGCTGTTGAAGTCGTCGGTCACATCATCATCCATCTTGAAATAGGCCTGGAATCCTGGCAGCATATAGTTTTCAGTACGGCTGTCCACGACGAAGAGCTTAGCCTGGTCGGCATCGGAGAGCGTGACAGGCATGTAGCTGCCATAGAGTGACACGCCGTTGAAGTCGGCAATGTCGGCTTGTACGGTCTGGACGGCTACATTCGAGAACTTCATTTCCATAGGAGCGCCGTTCGTCCATCTGATGATACCTGGTGTTCCGGCGGGAATCGCCTCGCTCTCGTTACAGAAGAGTGTCAGCGTTCCGTTCTCTTTCTTCGCTCCGGCAAACTCCATCAGCAGGCCATTCCATTGCATTGTTGTCTGACGGGTTATCGCGAAGGGCAGACAGAATGCTTGCCATCCGTTTACGGCTGTCGTGGTGCGCTTCAGAACCACCTCTTGCGCCTTGAAGTCATAGAGAGGCGTGAAGCCGTATTGGTCGTCGAGCATCAGCTTTTGGCAGATGCCGCCAATGACTACGTTGTCGGCGGGCTGACCCTTGCCGGCGGGCAGATAGACGACGGCTCCCTCGTTCAGACCGAAGAAAGGCGTGTCGGGCGTGGCGCGCTCAACGGTCAGAGACCTTAATCCCTGGCAGCGGGTCAAGTCGATGGCGGTAATCTTGTGGCCTACGCTGCTGAAAGCATTGGCATCAATCTTTTGTACAGCAAGATCTACATCATTGCCATCGATGTTGACGTTAATACTGTCAGCTATCTCGACAATGCCGCCCTCGCCCCTGTATTCAGACAGCATGACCTCCTCATAGTCTACAACCTTATTATACAGGACGGTGTATGAGACGTTATCGTTGGCAACCTCAAAGTGGTCCGTGGCATTGCCTGTATTGATGTCCACATTCACGCCCGTCACGCCTGTGTCGGCAGCCTTGAGGGTGAAGTAGGCCTTCAGGGCATGCATGCAGTTGTCGTTGGCGATGGAGTTGCGTATGGTCATCAGCGTCTTGTCGCTGTTCTTGAAGTCGACCGATGCATAGCTGGGATGGAAGGTGACATTTCCGTCGCTGCTCGTCTGCTCGATCAGGTTGTTATGGATGAATGTGACGTTTTCGAAGGTGGGATTGGGCAGGTCTTCACCCTTGTTCCAACTCACCAGATAGGCCTTGCCGGCATCTATCTCATACGCATTAACAAAGGAGAGGTTCAGTTGCCCTGTAGCAGGATTGAATGTAGTGTTTTCAGGGTCGAACTCGCAGATGGTGGCATTCTTCAGCGGCGAATTCTTGATGTCCCTGCCCAAGATCTGGAAGGGTAGGGTGATTACATTCCATCGCCCGTCCTTGTAGAATGTCCTTCCGCCTAAGGTCACACGGTTGACGGTGCGGCCGTTGTACTCCAGAATGGTATTGTTGTTGTCACCGTCGGCAAACAATATCACTTCGTCGGCTGCAGGTGGAACGTCTTTGGCATCGAGGTAGTAGGCCAGCAGGTCCTTGATACCGTTGTGATAGAAATAGACATCACCCTCGTCTATCGGATCGCCGATGGCAGCCATATAGAATCCATAGACTCCGTCGCGCATGCCGAAGACATAGTGACGCTTGGTGCCTATTACTGTTCCGTCAGAGACTTTCAGGATGCTCTGTCCCGCTATGTAGGAGTCGTCCGCTCGTGTCAGCGGTATGTTGTACAAGGCTCCAGGCACATCGCTCCTCAGCAGCATGACGTTGCCCATCGGACATTCCTCCAGGGCGGTCATCGTCACCATTTGTGTGTCTTCCGACGCATGCACCACCTCGAAAGCATCGATGTTCAGCAAGCCCAGACCGTCGAAGTCGATAGGACTCGTGATGAGTTGCGGCACATACGTCTGTCCCTCGGGGAATCTGATGGTCTGACACAGCTCACCGCCTATAGTGATGGAGTCACCCAGACGGTAGTTGCCCGCCGTGCCATAGACATATATCCTGAGCTCTATCTTACCGTAGAGGCACAGTTCCTCGGCCTTCGAGGGAGCCTTGGGCTTCAGCGTGTCCAGTTTCATGACGTTCTGTGCCACATTCCTGAAGATGGTATCGGCCTTGTTGCCCAACTCGTCGATGAGCATGAGCCTCACGTTGGCCTTCGTGCCGGTATTGACGGGCATGGTATAGAGGCTTGTCGTCTTGGGTTTGAACGAGTAGCCTTTCTTCACCTCGAAGCTGACGCTCATGTAGCGGTTCTCGTCGAACTGTGCCGGCATCTCGATGAGCGAGGTTCCAGTGGCGTAGGCGCTGGGTGTTATCTTCAGGTTGCCCTTGTTCTGGATGTCCGATAGGTTATAGAGCAGACAGCCCGACTCACCCCTCTTCAGCTGGGTGGTGATGGTGCTTTCAGCCTTATTGACGGTGGGGCGCACCATCAGCTCGTTGTCGCCACCCGGATAGGCTGCCTCCACATAGATCAGCTCAATATCCTCACCAATGTCTATGACCAGCGAGTCCAGGTCGGTGCGGTAGTACTGCATGGTGGCCAGATAGTTGTTCCCCACCTTGGAATGAATGAAGTCCTTCGAACCCTCTATGCTGACCTCTGAAAGTTGTTTCGTCGTCAGCAGACTGTAGGTAGCACCATATCGGGCAGGTACGGTCAGCTTCGTACCCTTGCCTACGAAGGTGTTGCCTTGGGCCTTTCGGAGGTCGTTGCTGATGAGGCCGTTCGTGGCATCGATGGTCATTGCTACGTCTATGAAATAGGATGCGAACTCGGTGGGCATCACGTAGGGGAATTTGGCACCCGCACCGTGTTCGTTGCGGAACAGCGCCATGCTGTCGGGCAGGTCGAAACGCCAAGTAACGGTGACGGTGTTGTCACCCATATCCTCCTCGTTGTAGGCCGTGGTGGGCACCATTTCCATGTCAGCTGTCAGCTTTTCCCTTGTCACCATGTTGTCTTGCAACAGGTTGTCCACCAGATAGATCTTGCCATTGCTGCCCGTCCAGCTCTGTACGGTATTGCCGAAGGCCTTCACCTTGACATAGTCGTAGTTGTAGTAGTTCTGGGTGATGTTCACCATGCCGTTGTTGTCGGCATAGCGCACCAGCGGCGAGCCCTTGAAGGTCAGTTTCTTGCGCTCTATGTAGTGGGCCTCCACCTTTGTGTTCCCGTTGACGGTAACGGTAATG
Organism: uncultured Prevotellaceae bacterium; assembly: GCA_900318795.1. GTDB lineage: Bacteria > Bacteroidota > Bacteroidia > Bacteroidales > Bacteroidaceae > Prevotella. Next base: position 28,590 of record ONLU01000022.1, read on the forward strand.
CTGTTGGCTGTAGTCGGCTGCCTAACGCCGTTCACCTTCCACTCTATGTCGTATCCGATACCCATCGTAGCCGTCAAAGTCAGCTTTCTTTTATCTTCCACCATATCGTGCAGATTCAGCAGTCCGTCTCCGTCATCCACCGTCACGTCAGGCCACCACGCGGGCTTGTTTATCTGTATGACATCGATATCGCGGTCGCGCACGGCGGCACGGATGAAGGTGATGAGTTCCGGGCTCGTCAAGTATACTTTGAAGGCGGAGAGCTTTATGCCCATCGATGGCCAAAACGCTCCGACAAACATGGTGTAGGTGTACTTGTCCTTGATGGTGGCAGTATTGTACAGACCTTGCAGGGTGCAAGACTCATAGGCCGTCGGCTCAGGCGCATGGGCACGAATCGTCACATTTTTGAACACAGGAGATTGCAAGTCGCCACCCTCTGTTTTCCATGAACCGTAATACAGCTTGCCTGCCTCGAGACTGCCGACAGCAAGAGGGCTGATGCTCAAGCGTATGCTCTTTTCTGTTATTTGAACGTTGGTTATTTCGTGAATTTCAGCATCACACAACGGTGTCAGTGGGATATACTTAACGTCAAACGGCACACAGAGCGTAAAGCCCTCGCGATCCAGCTTCAGACCTTTGAGTGTTACGTCGCACGTAGTACCGTCGGCAGCTTCCAGCAACGCCGTGTTGTCACCGAAGGCATCCAGGGTGATCGCCTTCACGGAAACGATGTCAAACCGCCGGCGGTCCAGTTTCTCCCAGTATCCATCTAACTGCTTGTTGAAAACATGCCACTGGGGTTTGTTCTTGAATACGTTGCTCTCTATTTGCAGATTATTCGCTGCAGGGTAGCAGATCACATCTTTTGCATTGCAGTCGGTGAATGCATCTTTCCCGATGCTCCTCATGCTCAACGGAATATGGATGTTTCTGATCTGTTCACTCCGGGCAAACGTGTTTGCGCCTATCTTGGTAACCCCTTCTTCAAAAGTGAGTTCCTGAATATGGTCTTTGTAGATATACCAAGGTGAGTCTTCCGGTTTCCCATAGTCGGCCATCTCACCGCCCTCGGTTGTTGGACTGACGGTGAATACGCCATCCTTCAGGCGACAGATTGTTGTGCCGCACTTCCATTCCCCTGAGTAGTTGATCAGGCTGATGTTGGCATCCTCTTCGCCCATCGTCAGCGTGTATTGGCCTCCCGAGACAGTCAGAGGCACTTCGTTAGCCATCACATCGGAGCCCGAAGGGATGGTGATGCCTTCTATGCTGAAGGTCACCTTCTCACCCTTCACAGCTAAACGGTTTCCGCTGTAAGTCATCCCATTGCCGTAGGCATTGATATTGGTTAGGGAGTAGTTTGCAGTAGGCGTTCCATAATTAAGGGAAGCATCGGCAATCTGGTTTAATACAAAGTGAGCTGGCTGGGAACCGACAAAGAAATTGCTGCCATCCGTATACAAGCTGTGTCGGATCTCGCACGTCTCGTCCTGCGCACCCGCAAAGCCGAGCCCCTCAGTCTGCGACTTGCTGGCGCATCCCTCTATGAGGCTTCTGCTCTTTACGATTCCGGCGAAATAGCCCATGTGCCCTTTGCCCTGTATGACCACAGTGTTTTCCAATGAGCAGTCGGCTATTCGGGCTCCCTCTAAACCACCGGCAATAGCGCCGACGTACGTTTCGCCCGTCAACTTGCTATTTACCAGCAGTACGTCTTCCACGCTGCCGTCCAAGATGTATCCGAACAGACCGGCATAGAGGTTGCTCCCTTCCTGCAGATGGATACCACTGATGGAAAAGCTGTTGCCCTTGAAGGTTCCCCTGAATGGATGTTCCTGACTTCCTATGGGAACCCAGCTGTTCCTGTTCAGGTTGAGGTGGGCTTTAAGGGTGACGGTCTTGTTCTTGAAGTCTCTTCCATTGTTGACCATAGAGGCAAACTTGGCGAAGTCTTTTTCGTTGTTGACGTCTAAGTTGTTTTTTGTGTTGTAGTCTTTACCCCAACTTGGGTTCTGGTAGTTGTCATCGCTCCAACTGCCGCTTTGAGCCATTGTTGCTGCTGAAAACAGAATGAGCAACATGGTCATTAAGTAAAATTTGTTTTTTATCATAACACTTATAGTTTAATGTTGGCTTTTATTATGTTGGCTTTATCTCGCAAAGGTACGATTAAAATTAAGAATATTTACGGCGTTTAACGAAAATAAAAGATTCTTAAAGCTTTTTAGGTTACTGTAGCATTTTATGCAATACGAGATAGAAAATGCATAAAAAGACTGACAGCACTTATTGATGCTGTCAGTTCTTTCGTGGTAGAGAGTGTGATTTCTTTTCTCAGAATGCTATCGGGCCGTGGCCCATGCACGAGGTCGTTCCGAGGGCAGTCAGAGCTGCCGTGAGGATTGACACGATGACCTGAATGACGGTCTTCCAAGTTTCCTTCTTCATGATGATTAGTTATTAATGATTACATTTCACATTAGCCCTAGTTGAACCTTGAACCTTGAACCTTGAACTAAAGTCTACTCGTCCGAGTTAGTGCCGCCGTCGGGGTCTCGTCCGCCATCGCCACCTGTGCCATCACCTCCGGTGTTGTCACCCGTGTTTGAGCCGGAGTTGGTGTTACCGCCGTTGCCGCTCTGAGAGCCACCTTCGTTGCTCTGCGAACCGCTGTTCGAGCCACCACTTTCGCTGTCACCACCAGTAGTGCTGCCTCCGTTCTCAGTCTCTCCCTCCTTGTTCAGGAGCGAATCGATGTTGATAAACTCGGCCTGTTTCAGGAACTGGCGGCTGGAGATGTTCTCCTCAGTAGTCTGCTCGGGCAGGAAACGGATGTGGAGAGCCTTCAGGTGCTTGTTCACGTTGAAATCCTCCTTCTTCAGGGCACCATTCTTCTGGTTCTCGAGGGTGCAGTAGAAGGTGCCAAGTCCCTCAATCTTTACCTTCTTCGACTCCAGCAGCATCTCAACGAGACAGCTGCGGAACTTCTCCAACACGCCGTAAACGACGTCGGGGGTGTAGATAGAGCCGTGCTCCGAAATGTGGTTAGCCAGCTTGCGCGTGTTCAGCGTCTCGAGGTTCTTGATCTGTGCGTACCACTTGCCGAAAGCCGCACTGTGCGAGTTCTGGTTCTTCTTTACTTCATACAAAATCTTTGCCATAGTTGTGTGTGTTTTACATAGTATTAGATTCCGTTGCGGCCAACTACACCGGGTGGCCGACATCCCGCTTTGTGTCTCTCATTTTGATTGCGCGCCTGTCTTCTGATTGACAATGCAAAGGTACAACATTTTTCGTGCGCTTCCAAATTTCGGGCTTCGATTTGGGGCAATTTTCAGCACGAAATCGTCCAAATTCAACGAGCCGTAACATCGTGGCCTCGAATCCGTAATTTTCGGCCCTCGAAGATTACTTTTCGTCGACAGCGGGCAGGGTGGGCGATTTTTACCGATTCTATGATGACAGATGACAAATGACAGTTATTGAAAATCGGTGGATGATTCAGATTAGTATTATATATATTATAATATATATTTACTAATGCCTCTTTTCCTCTCAAATTCAGAAAACTGTCATCTGTCATAACTGTCATTGGCTATCAAAAGGAAAATATATAAAATAGGTGAAGATTTTGGAATAATTCCGTTAAATCTCGATTAATTTTTGTATCTTTGCACTTTGATAGTAGTATCGAAAAATAGATTGATGAAAGATAATATATGTTACGAGACATTATAGAACAGAACGAAGATGTGAAGGTGAATAGCCGTGAAGTCCAGATGTTGAAAGAGCACTTTGGGGGCTGCTTTAACAATGAGGGCAAGTTCGACTTGGAGAAGTTTCGCACGTTGATTGGGGGTGAAATCAACATCGTAGAGGAGAATCAGGGTTTCAACTTCCTGGGCAAGAGTTATGCGCGCATGATTACAGGTCAGGAAAGTCTCACCGTGATTCGCCCTGATAACGAGCATAACAGCAAACCAGAGAACCGCGATAGCGAAAACATTTACATCAGTGGCGACAATCTGGATGCGCTGAAGCATCTTTGCAAGTCGTATTCCAAACAGGTAAAGTGCATATATATCGACCCACCCTATAATACGGGTTCTGACGGATTTGTGTATAATGACAAGTTCGACTTTAAAGCTGAAGAATTGAGTTCCAAGTTGGGCATCAACCTTGAGCAGGCAGAGCATATCATTGACATGAAGAAATCATCATCTGCAAGCGATGCTGCATGGTTGACTTTTTTGCTGCCACGTTTGGAATTGGCAAAAGATATGCTCGCAAAGGATGGTGTCATTTTTATTTCCATTGATGATAATGAACAGGCTAACCTGAAATTATTATGCGATGAAATATTTGGTGTGGAAAACTTCATAGGACAAGTTATTTGGAAGAATGCAACAGATAATAATCCGACAAATATTGCTTGTGAGCATGAATACATTCTTTGTTATTCTAGAGACAGAGAAAATATTGAATCAGAATGGAAATCTAAAGTAAGCGAAATAAAAGATTTCCTGATAAAGAAAGGGGATGAACTTGTTTCTCAATATAAAGGTGAAGAATTACAAAAAGTGTGGAAGAAATGGTATCGTAGCCATAAAGATCAGTTAGGCCCCTTTGCTGATTATAAATTCATAGATGAAGGAGGTGTATATACTGGTAGTAGAAGTGTTCATAACCCAGGCAAAGTTGGCTACAATTATGACATTATTCATCCAAAGACAGGAAAGCCGTGTACACCTCCCATGATGGGTTATCGCTTCCCTGAAACATCCATGCAGAAGCTTATTGATGAAGGAAGAATCCTTTTCGGAGAAGACGAGACAAAGTTGGTAGAGATAAAGGTTTACGCAAGTGAATATCAAGACAAATTTTCAAGTGTTTATGTTTCTGATGGACGAACAGGAGCAAATGAATTGAAAAAACTCTTCCCCGAACATAAACAAATCTTCAAGAATCCAAAATCAACCGATCTGATAGAGCATATTCTGTCGTTCTTGTCGATAGAAAACTGTTATATTATGGATTTCTTTGGAGGAAGTAGCACTACGGCTCAAGCTTTATTTCAGATGAACGTACATGATGGAGGCAACCGAAAATACATTATCGTTCAGTTGCCTGAACCCTGCAAACCCGACAGCGAAGCCGCAAAAGCCGGCTATAAGACCATTGATGAAGTAGGTCAAGAGCGCATTCGTCGTGCCGCTAAGCAGATTGCCGAGGCGAATCCTCTGTTCAAGGGCGACTTGGGCTTTAAGCACTATACGTTAGAGTACTTCGAAGGTGATACCATTGACCGCCTGTATGACTTTGACATGAATTCAGAAATGAACGACAATGATATACTATCGAAGTTTGGTGCGCAGACAGTTCTTACCACCTGGCTATGCCGTGACGGCTACGGACTGAATCCGAAGGTCTCAGAAGTGAAGTTGAAAGACTATACAGCCTATCTCTGCGGCAAACACCTCTATCTGCTCGATGCCGACTTCTATCAGGACGAGATGGCTGAACTCATCGACAAGATGGCAGATACAACACAGAACTTCAACCCGGATGTGATTGTAGTGTTCGGCTATGGCATGGGATATAGTACACGTTTGATGCTTGACAAGAATCTCAGGGCTCTGGCTGATGCTCGCGGTAACAAGATTTCACTTGACGTCAGATATTAATCTCAATAGGAACTGTAAGAATGGAATTATATCTGGAATCAGGACTGGAGCATCAGGAGTTACCCGTTGAGAGTATTTCCGATATTTTTGAGGGCGTGCCGACCAAGGATGATGAGCGACAACTACGCCAGAATCCACTATTCGATTTCACCGAAGGTCGCCAACAATTGATCAGCAATATCAAGAAAGCCCAACGTAAGGAGAAAGCCCATGGTGGAGAGTATCAGAAAGTGCCTTTCTCTAATGATCGCCAGACGCTGAACCTCGACGTGAAGATGGAAACGGGTACAGGTAAGACCTACGTATATACCCATACTATGTACGAGTTGCACAAGCGCTATGGTGTGAACAAGTTTATCGTGGTAGTGCCCACGCATCCTATCAAAACCGGTGCCGAAGCTTTTCTGAGTGACCCCGCCGTGATGCACCATTTCAGTGATACCGGTGGCTATGAGAGCGTGAAGATAGACCTCTGCGTGATAAACGCCATGAAGGGTAAGAAGAAGGGAAAGCAGCTCTTCCCGTCTTCAGTGCGCGACTTCTATTGGGGGTCAAAGGATGATAAAAACACCATCTATGTGGCTTTAGTGAACATGCAACTGCTGACCAATGGCAAGGTGCTACGTGGCACTTTCAGTAATGGCTACGATGGTATCCATCAGCCGATGAAAGCACTGAAGGCAACCCGCCCCTTTGTCATTATCGACGAGCCGCATAAGTTCGACCGCAAGAATGCCGCATACAAGGTGATTATGGAGCAGATAGAGCCACAGTGCCTCATTCGCTTCGGTGCAACCTTCCCTGAAAATACTTCCGGTAGGGGCAGCCAAAAGCACACCTACATCGACTATGAGAACTTGATTTACGATCTTAATGCCTTTGATGCATTCCGTAGCAATCTGATTAAGGGTGTGGCAAAAGAGCATGTGGAGGCTGAGGGCAGTGCTAAAGAAAGATTGAGGTTTACTGGTTCTGACGGGAAAGAGTTGGCTCATTTCCAACTGATAAGCGCTAAAGGCAGCAAGTCGAAAAGTCTGCGTGAAGGAGAATCGCTTGGAGGCGCTTTCGACATCAGCGCCATGGATAATCTCACCGTGAGTGACATTGGTAACGGCAAAGTGGATCTTAGCAATGGCCGCGAGTTGCAAACTGGTATGGATGTCAGTGTAGATGCTTATAGCGATTCCTATCAGCGGCTGATGATACAGACGGCTCTCACTCGCCACTTTGAAACCGAGCGTGAAAACTTCTATCTGCCCCGCAAGGTAAAGACCATCGCATTGTTCTTTATCGGCAACATCGAATCGTTCCGTGGCGAGAATGCCTGGCTTCGTGAGATGTTCAACGAGGAATTGAAAAAACAGCTTCAAGAGCAAATGACTAAGAGTGAAGGCGCATACAAGGAATTCCTGCAGGCCTCACTTGACCGTTTAGAAGAATGTTCAGCAGGTTATTTCGCCCAAGACAAGCAGGACACCGACGAGGAAATCGAGAAGGAAATGGACGATATCCTGAAGAATAAGAAAGACATGCTTCGTTTCAAGGACGATGACGGGCAGTGGATTGTACGTCGGTTCTTTTTCTCGAAATGGACGCTTCGTGAAGGCTGGGACAACCCCAACGTCTTTACTATTTGTAAGTTGCGTAGCAGTGGTAGTGAGATAAGTAAGCTTCAGGAAGTTGGCCGAGGATTACGCTTGCCAGTGGATGAAACAGGGCACCGTAATACAACCACCGAATTCAAACTGAACTACATTGTCGATTTCACTGAAGCCGACTTTGCCGAACGGCTGGTTAAAGAAATCAATAGCCAGTTGAAGGTGGCTCATGTCATTGACAAGATAACGGAGGAGGATATACGCCGTGTGGCAGAACTTAGAAAAATGGATCCTGAGGAACTTGCCGAGGAACTTGCAATAAAGAAATATGTATCGTTGCTCACTTTCAAAGTGAAAGAAGAAAACCGGGCTGCTTTCCTTGATGAGTATCCTGAGTTTGCTGTACCTGATAACTTCGCTGGCAAGATTGAAAACAGAAACAAGGCAGAGCAAAAGAAGATAAAGATTCGCCGCGAGAACTTTGACCAGCTTCGTGAACTATGGCAGAAAATCAACAGCAAGTACGTGCTTTTCTTCGACAAAGAGATCTGTACCAAGCTGGCATCTGCCTTACCAAATCCGATACTCTCGTTTACTGATTACTATACCGCTCGTACAGATCGCCAAGAAGTAGATACTGATGAAGGCAACATGGCAACAGTTCAAGACTCAGGCCTTGAGTTCACAGTGAAAGCTACCAGAATGGCTTACGGAGAATACGTGAAGCGGCTAAGCCGTGCAACCTCCGTCCCTGTAGCTATGCTTCATGAGGCCATAAAGACTTGGGCAAAGAATCACCCCCATGTTGCCATTAACGACTGCTTTACCGAACACACACTGGGCGAAAACATTAATAATATCAAAAACTGGATGGTGGATAATCTGCAAGGACAGTTCCATTACCAGCGCACAAATCTGTCACCCCTCCAGACTGCTCTCACTGATGCACAAGGAGAAGCACTGCCCGAGATTGTGCAGGCACGTGTAGGCATGAAGATTGAAGAAAATGCTATTGTTTCTGACAAATATCTCTATGACAAACTTGTCTATGACTCGCCTTTGGAGCGTGTGAATATTCGCAACGTCATAGACAGCGTGACTGTGTATGGTAAGATTCCGACAAAGAGCCTTCAAATTCCCACGATTGCTAATTCGAGCTACAGTCCTGACTTCATGTATGTTGTACGTTATAAGGATGGGCAGACCCGCCTGAATCTCATCGTGGAAACAAAGGACATCACAATGAAAAGCCAGCTGCGTGGAGAAGAGAAGGCCAAGATCGCCTGTGCGGAGTTGTTTTTCAAGAGCCTGGAAAAAGACGGTTATAACGTTAAGTATGAGAGACAGATTAACAGCAAGGGTGTAGGCGAAATCATTAAAGAAATCTTAGGGCAATAATTTATAAAAATAATTGAGATAAAGATGGAGTCACATTTTGTAAAGTTAGAACCTCCCTATCAGATTATACATTACGGAGGAGTTGTAGGAATACAAATAGGTACTCTTATTGTAGTAGGTGAGAACTCTTTTGAGCCGAAGAGCATCGACATCTATACTTGCAGCCATCCTGTGGTTAGCTATGTTGACAAACGTCAACTTAGAGCAAAGCTTGGCAAGGAACGTGGTAATCGCGATTTAGCGTCATACTATGGTGGCGGCGAAGGGAACGTATGGAGTAAAGTGGAGGTTAGTGACGTGGACATTATCGGCATGTCTGACCCAAATGCTGACGTGGAACCGAGTCCTTTTGAGTGGAGTGATTTCGTATGGCTTGCAAGCGATGGAGTCGCCTTAAGAGATGCTGAAAATGGCGTATGGCGTCAAAACGGAATCTTTGATCTTGAGAGTTATCTGCGTAGAGTTGGCTTGTACCTTAAGCTTCCTCCTGTGGCTGACCATTTGGAATTAGATTTGTCACTTCTAACAGAAAAAGGTAGAAATGGCTTCAACAGAAAATGTATTGTTTGTCAGGAAGATAATCCAGAATTGATTACCTTTTTTGTTCCGATATATAATAAAAAGGATCAAGAAATAATCGAGATTATCATTCAGCAACTTTGGCAATATTTGTCATTAATGAAAAGTCTTGGTGCTTCTGTAGTATTTAGGGAGTCAGAAATCCCTGAACTCGGAGAAGAGAAAATGCCCAAAGATGAAGCTGACGTTAGTTGCCTATCGAGAGTAGTCAAGACCCTTAATGAAACTTACGAAGAGAAGTACCGCAAGATATTCCGCTTGCGTCAGAAATAATTCTGATGAGGAAGGACTACGATAAAGAATTTATAGAAATCGATACTGCACCTCTAAGTATAGGTAATATACTTAAAATGGCACAGCACAACATCGGAAATACAACGTATACCGATGCATTACTTCTCTATGCTTACAATTGTAACCCAACAGACCATTATATTATAGGTTTTGTGGCTCGCATAATCAAGCAAAGACGCTTTAACGAAGTCAGTCTTCCTGGCGAACCCCATGAGTTGATGCGCCCACAACAAATAGATCAAGACCCGAGAGCTAAGTATCGTCGTTTGGATACGGTTGCTCGTGCAGAACTCATAAAGTCCGCTCTATTGGGTATGTACAACAGAAAATTATTCACAACCAAGAACCATTGGATAGGAACATTCTTGGTTGTTCGAGACCGGTTGGAAAAAGCAGGCTTTTCGCAAGCAGACTTTGAAAAGATGGCAGATGACATTACTCCAGAAGATTTTCCTGAGAAACTGCAAATAAGCAAAAGTACCATGAAGAACTTTACAAAGGTGATTACCGATCCTCATGACAGAAATGAGGCTTACTATGACATGAAAAACAATCCCCAAGAGGACTTCTGTGAAGAACTTTGGAATGCGATAGAAAAGATGTTGTAATACGGAATTTCCGTATTTTAAGGTCTTAATTTACGGACTTTATACGGACTTTATACGGCTGTTACGGAAGTGACTGCCGCTTCTTTTTATTGTGCTTACCTTTGCATCGTGAACAAGAAACCACGGGCTCTATAAACCCCGTTCGGATGAGTTCCAAGAAGTAACTTTAGTATTAACAAAAAAGGAAAGTAAAAAGATGAAAGATTCAGTTTTCCAAAAGCGCTTCCAGCGCAAACAGCAGAACCGTCAGGTTCATGGTCAACAACTCACAGTGTTCTATCGCGACATGGTGTCAGATTTTCCCGTCAGTAGCCTCGCTATGCTGATGCTGCGTCGATGTGAAAGCAGTGTCAGCCCGAGTCTCTATCGCCAGATGGCAAAAGGTCTGATTGGGTTTGAAGAGGCTTTGCAGTTGGATATGGCAGAGTGCCTTACAGGGTGCGTGCAGGGCGTTGCGCTCTACACAACAGGCATTAAGCACGTTGACCGAATTCTGTGGCCTCTGTACCACAAGATTCAGCGAGAGTTAGCTAAAAGAGTAAATAATTAAAACGGAAAGGAGGTAAAAGCTATGCAAGCAAACATCATGAAAGTGAAGAGCTGCAGCGAGCAGTTCTACGTAAAGAGTGAGAAGGCCGACAACGGACAGATGGCCAAGCGAAACCTGGTACTTCAGGAGATTGGCGGTAAATTCGAAAACTCTTACCTTGTGGCAGTCCTTGGCAACCTTGCCGGATGCCAGTTCTACGAAGGCGATGTGGTCATCACGACCCTTCGGTTCTCTATTCGCGAATACAATGGTCAAGTTTTTCAAGACATCGTAGCCACGGACATTATTAAAGTAAACAGATAAGTTAAACCTTGAGTTGAAGTGAGGAGGATGTTCCCGGGTAAATGCGCAAAGATTCCAACCTTCTTCTCGCAAACAACTCAAAACATGAAAACAGTAAACAACAGTTACAAGCAGCAGATTCTGCACGACGTCCAGATGGACACACAGACAACATTCATGAACAACGGCGACATCAACATCTACCCATGTTTGTGGGAACAGGACAAAGCACCTGTGACAGCCGACGGTAAGGGACTGATTCGCTATCGCGCTGGAGTGATGGTAGAAGAGGATGGTAGGACTCGCATGAAGCGTTATCGCGTAGGTATGAACGGCCCAAAGTATGAGACGCTCTTCCAGACCGCCCACGCCGATGTGAAACGTACTCGGGAGATGAACCACGGACAGCGCGGATGCCTGAAGGTGGAGTTCAGATTTCCACGCCGCTACCCACTCTCATTGATGAAGAGCCTATTCTTTCAGGAGAGCGAAGAGATCATGGCCTATTTTAACTCAAGAAAGGAGGAAACCGTATGGTAAACCGACTGATAGCACTGAACACCAAGCATTTCGCCGACAAGCAGAAAAACAATCGGGGATATGCAGAGACCCAAACTGGGGAGCAGCTTGATGAGTTGCTCCGCCAGGAGTGGCTTCGCCGCGATGTCGCAGATATTCGTGCCGGTAAGGAGGAGAAAAAGGACTGGTTGCCATTCATCTGCCCTCACTACACGGCTTTCAAGGACAACCATCGTGCACAGGATTGCATCCTGCCCGAAGCCTTCTCCTTTATGACGTGCGTGGATATAGACAACCCAAAGCTGGTGCGCGGAGCCTTTGAGAAAGCGCTTGAAGTGAACAAGGACGACATGTCGGAGTGGCACGATATGGTGCTGCGTGAGGCTTATTCGGCTCGTGGTAAGGGCCACATTTACATCCGCATTCCTAAGGGCATGACCATTGAAGAAGCACAGCGCAGTTTCTGCGAGGAGCTTGGCTTCGATGCCGATGAGTTGCTTGATTCGTCGTGCTTCACACCTGAGAGGTACATTTATATTACAGGTATAGATCAGGAAGTCTTCCGCTCTGAACATTGGTTGGAACCCATAGAGGGCGAAGAGTTGGAGGAACGACGCGAGGCTTATCTGCAAAGAGGACTTGATGTTGATGGAAGACCACTGGTTAAACCCGAAACCACCGTTATGCCTGCTGTTGCCGTGAGCACTACAGATGACATCGTTGAGGCTGATGCGCGTACATTATATATCTTTGACGCTTGTATGAAAGAGGCAGAGTTGACACCCGATGTGCTCATTGTTGAAGGTCATCGGCATGAGGCTCTGAAAAGTATTCTCTCTGTAGGTGCTACCCAGTTGTTGAAGAAGCCAGAGTTGCTGGGTGTGTTGAAAGTTCGCATGTCGCAGAACTGGCAAGACAAGAACATTCAGCAGTTGGTAGATGATTTCTATTCGAAATACTGTGACCCAAATCAGAAGATGTCGCAGTTCCAGAGAAAGGTGTTGGCCAAGTCGCTGAAGATGGTAAAGGTTGAACCTACGGACGATCAAACGGCAACAAACAACCAAGAATCAATGACCGTGAGCCGTGAGCCAGCCTTGCCGCCCGAGATGCCGAAGAAACTGCCGAAGGTGGTTCAGCTGTTGGTCTCGCGCACCCCCGATGTCTATAAGCCTGCTGTGGCTCACGCTATTTTTCCGTCGCTGGGCGCCCATCTGTGGAAAGTACGCTTTCCGTATATCGACAATGTGATGCACGAGGCTACCTTTATGAACGTGCTAATGGCTGGAACTGGAGCCGGTAAGGACTGTATCTCGCAACCCATCAACCACATCATGGCCGACATCCGTAAGCGCGATGCCGAGAACCTGAAACGTGAGGCCGACTGGAAGAAGGAGGTGAACTCTAAGGGCTCAAACAAGGATAAGCGACAGAGACCTGAAGGGCTTGTCATCCAGGAGGTTGACCCAGACATGACCAATCCTGCTTTTGTGATGCGCATGGCCGAGGCCGACGAGCATTTCCTCTATACGAAGATGAACGAGATCGACCAGTTTGATGCCCTTCGCGGTTCGGCTCGTGGTTCGCAGCAGTTTCAGATCATGTGCCTGGCTTTCGACCCCGACAACCGATACGGTCAGACGCGTGTTGGTACGCAGTCGGTCACGGAAAAAGTGTGCATCCGATTCAATTGGAATGCAGCAACGACCATCCAAAAAGGGCAGCGCTATTTCCGCAATGTCTTGACCGACGGGCCAATCTCGCGTATCAACTTCTGCACCATCCCTGAGCGTGAAATCGGAGCAGACATGCCCGTCTATGGCACTTATGATTCAAGTTTCGACGAAGAACTGCGTCCGTTCATTGACCGCCTTTGCCGTGCTGCTGGCGTGATAGACTGTCCACAGGCATTCCGTCTGGCCAAGCGACTGAAGGATGAATGCGCTGAGTTTGCCCGTCTCTCGCAATCGAGAGTGTATGAGAACTTGTCGTTCCGTGCCAATGTCATTGCCTATTTGAAGGCTTGTGTGCTCTACATCTGCAATGACTACAAATGGAGTCGTGAGATTGAAGAATTTGTTCGCTGGAGCCTGCTATATGATATGTACTGCAAAATGACATTTTTCGGCGAGGCCATCGAAAACGCCAATCGTTCTACTGATGAACAGACAGGCCGTCGCGGCCCGCGCAACCTGCTGAAGCTGCTGCCCGACGAGTTTACCGTACACGATGCTGACCTTATCCGACAGGCCAACGGCATGGACACTCGCGGTACCCGAAATATGCTCTCGCAATGGGTTCATCGTGGCTACCTCTTACAGATGACAGATGACAGTTTTCAAAAAATCAAAAAGCAGAAATGACATGGAACTGATATTAGAACGTATAGCAAAACGCAAGACCTACACGATAGGCAGGCTCTACATTCAGAGGCGCGTAGATGACGAGTATCTGGCAGGAACGGAGAACCAGTATTTCTGCGACACCCTCGAACCCACTTGGCGCGACTACGCCAATGGTGCCTACAAGGTGAAAGGCCGCTCGGCCATCCCAGAAGGCCGCTATGCCGTAGTCATCTCCTTCTCGCCAAAGTTCAAGCAGTGGCTTCCCATCCTGCTCGGCGTGCCCAAATTCGAGGGCATCCGAATCCATGCGGGCAACACGTCAGCAGACACCGAAGGTTGCATCCTCATAGGCAAGAACCGCGAAGTCGGCAAAGTGCTCGACAGCCGCATCTGGGTTCACCGTCTAAAACAGAAGATCGTCGAGGCCAAGGGTAGGGGTGAACCCGTCTGGATTACCATCAAGTGACGGAACAGCGAGAGCAATGACAAGCTTGCTTGAGCATTGCCGAGTCGTGACGGAACTCGACGCAGTCAAGTGACTCTCAATTTCTTTTCAATTGCCCGGATATGACTCACCTCGTGTCCGGGCTTTGTTATTTATATACCAACGTAGAATTTATTTACCCACGCAGAATCTACTTTCCCACGCAGAATCTACTTTCCGACGCACTAGATTTTCATAATTGATAATCAGTGCTTTAGCCTCAAAAAAGTAGGAAACTCGAAATACGTTTTCTATACGCTTTCCAAAAGGCCACTTTTAACGTATTTAACGTTCTTTTATTGGTGCAGTGGCTTCTATGCAGGCTTTATAGGTGCAAAAGTAAAAAAACTTGGCATACTGCTAAAATTCAAGCCCCATTTTTGTCAATAGCTAAAAACTATGTCCTTTTATGCTATGAATTGACCGATTCGTTGAATAGTTTTGGCAGAATAAAGGTTTCTCCGTACCTTTGCTCCGCAAATTCAAAAAACAAGTATGATGAAACAGACAAGAAAGATGTTGATCCAGATGAGCAGACCTGCAAAAGTGAAACGTATAACGTATGAACAGATGACGGAGAAGATGGTCAGCGAACTGCAACTCGACGAGAAACAGGCGAAGATGGTAACGAAGCTGAACAAAAAGTACAAGACGTTGATTGAGGGACAGCAAATGAAACGTCCGCAAGGGCAGCGCCCGCAAAATGGCAATCGTCCAAGTGGCCGACCCAGCGGAGGCGGTGGTATGCCTGGTGGTATGGGTGGCCGTGGAGGTGGCTTCGGTGGAGGCATGCCTGGAGGCGGCATGGGAGGCCATGGCGGTGGTATGCAAGGCGGGCCGCGTGGTGGTATGCCTCAGGGTGCCCCTAAAGAGCAGAACAGCTACGACTACGACAAGCAACAGGCGAAATATGATGAGAAGATCAAGAAGATACTCTCCGATGAACAGTACGAAGGATATCTGAAATTGATGGGAGGGCAGCAGGACTTACTGAGTGACCAAGGTGCTCCTGACGGTATGGGCAGACCTAGAGGTCCTGGCTCTCGCAATACGAACATCACCTATAAAGGAGCCACGGAGCTGAAGACTGGCTCAACAGAGGACAGCCATACTTATCAGAGCAGCAAGACCGATGAGAATGCGCTGCTGATATCCACCAAGGAGGCAGTGGCCCTCACTCAACCCACCATCAGCAAGACAGGCAGTTCCGATGGTGGCGACAATTGCAGCTTCTATGGCGTGAATGCAGCCATGCTTGTAAAAGGTGGCAGTGTAACTACCATCAAGGGCGGCAAGATAACCAGCAATGCCACGGGTGCAAACGGTGTCTTCTCTTATGGAGGAAATGGTGGCAGAAACGGCGGTCAGGGCGATGGCACGACAGTCATCATCGAAGATACAGAGATTATCACTACTGGCGATGGTTCTGGCGGCATCATGACCACTGGCGGTGGCGTGACAAAGGCCAAGAACCTGTCAGTCTGTACCAGCGGAAGGTCTTCAGCTCCCATTCGTACAGATCGTGGTGGCGGCATAGTCACCGTTGAGGGCGGCAGCTACACCAGCAACGGACTTGGCTCTCCCGTTATCTATTCCACAGCCGATGTGACGGTATCGGATGCCACACTCACCTCAAACAAGTCAGAAGGTGTCTGCATCGAGGGCAAGAACAGCATCACACTGAACAACTGCCAGATGACCGTCAGCAACACGCAGCGCAACGGTCATGCTCAGTTCCTCGATGCCATCATGATCTATCAGTCGTTCTCAGGCGATGCCGACAGCGGCAACTCCCACTTCACGATGAACGGCGGTTCGCTGACAAACAAGCAAGGTCATCTGTTCCATGTGACCAATACCAATGCCATCATCACCCTGAATGGTGTCACACTGAAGAATGAAGATGCGGCAAATGTACTGTTGTCAGTTTGTGCCGACGGCTGGCAGGGAGCCGGCAACAAGGCAACCCTCACCGCAAGCCATCAACAGTTAGACGGTACCATCCTTGTAGGCAGCGACTCCGAGTTGACTCTGACATTATCCGACGGTTCCGCTTTTATCGGCTGCATCAGCGGCAACATCACCAACGCAGCTGGCAAAATCGTATCAACAGAAACGGGGAAGGTGAATGTCATTCTGGGCGATGACTGCACATGGACACTGACTGCCGACACCTATATTACCTCATTCAAAGGTGAAGCTTCACATATTAAAACCAACGGCCATCGATTGTTCGTGGATGGCAAGGAAATGAAAATA
>ONLU01000030.1 GCA_900318795.1 uncultured Prevotellaceae bacterium
TTCTATTTATGCTCCGATTCGGAAGAAAATCTTCTTAAAAGACGCATTTTGAGGTCTTTTGAGGTACTTATGCCTCATCAGTCTGTCATAATGCCCCCTTCTATGTTGCTTTCCAAATATTTGGAAAGCAACATAGAAGGGGACTCTAATTTTTTCTCGACGCGGAATAGGTATCCGTCCCCGCGGTTCTCGCTCCATCTTCGTCATTCCATGACTTCAATTTACTCACGGCTTGTATGTGCGTAACGTTCTGTTTTACCTGCAATACCATTTTTATTTGCAGAATATTTGTTCTTATCAAAAAAATATTGTAGTTTTGCATGCAAACTCATCTGGGTAAACCAAGTCCAATAAATAAACTGAAGGTATACAAAACAATTAAGCCATGGACAGAACGAAGGAAATCTATTGGGTGACACTGATGGGCAGTGTGGTCAACGTTGCCCTTCTGCTTTTTAAGTTCATTGCCGGCATCTTAGGACATAGCGCCGCGATGGTGGCCGATGCGGTACACTCCCTGTCCGACTTCGTGACCGACATCATCGTACTGGTGTTTATCCGCATCAGTGGCAAGCCTCGGGACAAGTCGCACGACTATGGTCACGGCAAGTTCGAGACGCTGGCTATGGCGCTGATAGGTGTTGCTTTGCTGTTGGTGGCTGTAGGCATCCTATACCATGGTGTCCTGAAGATACACCTGTGGCTGAACGGCGGACGGCTGGAGGCTCCAGGTACCATTGCCTTGTGGGCTGCCCTCTTGTCTGTGGTGCTGAAGGAGGGCATCTATCATTATTCTATGGTGAAGGCGCGCCAGTTGGACTCGCAGGTTGTCGAGGCTAATGCGTGGCATCACCGTAGCGACGCCCTGTCATCTGTTGGTACGGCCATAGGCATCGGCGGTGCCATCTTCTTGGGACAGCGCTGGACGGTGTTAGACCCGATATCCTCTGTCATCGTCGGTGCGATTATCGTCAAGGTGGCTGTAGACTTGGTAAGGCGTGGCATTGGCGACCTGTTGGAACAGTCGCTGCCCGATGCCGTGGAGGAGGAGATACTGCAGTTAGTAGCTGCACTGTCCGGTGTGTCGAAACCGCACAACCTGCGCACCCGCAGAATCGGCAATCACTATGCCATAGAACTGCACATCCTGATGGACGGCAACATCACTCTGCGCGAAGCCCATGACAAGGCCTCTGAGGTGGAGGAGACATTAAAAAACCACTATGGGCAGGAAACCCATGTGGCGGTACATATGGAACCGAAGACCCAGAACGATGAGCCTGTGGAACCTTGTCGTACCTTCGCAGGCATGAATATAGAACCAATTGCTTTTTTCCGCTCGCCGTTTACGTCGAAGTTCGGAATCCCGAGACAGAGTGGCATTGTCAGCGAGCTGAGGGGACGGATAGAGTTTGTGCCCCGCTATGCTCAGCCGGAGGCACTGAGAGGATTGGATCAGTATGACTACCTGTGGCTGGTGTGGGGCTTCTCGGAGAACGTGGAGGCGGAGAAGCACCCAACAGTGAGGCCGCCCCTGCTTGGAGGCAACGAGCGGGTAGGGGTGTGGGCGACACGCTCGCCGTTTCGTCCGAACAACCTGGGATTGTCGTCGGTGCGCATAGCACGGGTGGACCTGCAGACGCCTGTCATTGAGGTGTTGGGCGCCGACCTGATGGACGGTACGCCTATCTACGACATCAAACCCTATCTGGCCTATGTGGACAGCCATGCGGAGGCGCGGGGCGGATTCACCGACAGCCACCAGTGGCAGCGACTGCAGGTAACGCTGCCGGAGGGGTTGCTGGCGGCAGGCATCTTCAGCGATGAGGAACGGCAGGCACTGCGCGAGGCACTGGCGCTGGACCCTCGCCCACACTACCATGAGGACGGGCGTACGTACGGCATGCCGTTTGGCGGCTATGATATCCGTTTCCACGTTTCGGAAGGGGTGCTCTATGTGGACGAATGGAGCAAAATATAGGGCTTTCTGACAAAAAAGTATTGGGAAAATTTGGAGTCTTGCGATTTATTTCCTATTTTTGCGGCAGGAAATCTTTTTTTATCATATGATGGGCATGATACATATATTACTTATTGTGCTGTTGTTGGCAGTCGTAGTGCTCTCGGCAATAGTCGTCAGGTTGTGCTTCAGCATAAGACATACCCGCAAGTCGGAACGCATGAAGCAGGTGTTCATACAAAATATAGACCACGAGATTCGTGTGCCATTGAAAATGATACATACGCTGGCCGATACGGTGGGCAAGGAGGACTTGTATCTGTCGAAGAATGAGAAGCGGAATATCTCGGAGCAGATGGTCTACAACTCGAACCTGATAGGGACGCTGCTGGACGAGGTGATGATGTTCACCGGGGCGTCGCAGTTCGGCCATAAGCTGTGGATGGAGTCGTTCAGTCCCAATGCGCTGTGTCGCCGCTGTCTGGAGGCCAACATGCATAGCATCTATCATCAGAATTCGGTGAAACTGGTCTTCCAACGCGAGTTGAGCGATGAGTTCTTCATTAAGACCGACCGTCACCTGGTGGAGCTGATAGTCAGCAAACTGGTTATCAATGCCTGTAAGTTTACGGATAAGGGAACCATCACCATTGGCTGCAATACCACGACGCGTCCGGACTGGCTGACCATCTACGTCAGTGACACGGGAGGCGGTATCCCTGAGGACCGACGGAACAACATCTTCTCGTATTTTGATGAACCTGACGACCTGCAGGACGAGGCAGAACTCGACCTGAGCATCTGTCGCCATGTGGCGAAGAACCTCGGTGGTGAGCTATTGTACGACGAGAGCTATCAAGGAGGTACGCGCATGATGCTTATTCTGCCGCTTCGCTGAAGCGAATGCTGACGTGCTCGTAGCCCATGGCCTGGAACAGCCGTTGCATCTGTGCCTCGCCGTTTTGTCGGGCTTGCCGGAGATTTTCGGGCGTCAGTGCGTGTTTCAGCATCTTTTGGTAGGCGCGACGATAGAGTGCCTCGCGGTCTTGATGCGACCATTTCCCACTTTCATAGAAACTCTTGGTACGTGCTTCGTCAATGAAGTCGCGGTCCAAGAGCCCGATGGCGGGCAGCGTGACCAGCAGCGAGTCGCCGGAGGCGGTCACCCAGCCGGGTTCTACCTGATGGAGATTGATGCCCAGGCGTATGGTGCCATAGTAGATGCGCGACAGGTGGCCGTCGCTGAAGAAACCCTTGCGGACGGTGTCCACCAGTTCTTCGTCGGCAATGGACAGAAACTCCCACTCGCCGATGGCCTTGATACTGGTAATCTGTTCCGGGGTGATGTTGATGTCTTCGTTGACATCGAGTCCAACCTCCGTCTGGCTGCAGGCCCGTACGAGCCACAGGGCACCCAGGACGATAGCAACGATAGCCACAAGGGCTGCTATGATTCTATGCTTGATGTTCATCTCTTTTCAATAGTCAGTTTCTTCAATATGTCCAGGTCGCGACGGAAGGCAATGGTGACGTTGCGCTCGTCGTAGCCCATGTCCGTCAGCAGAGGCACCAGAACACGGGCGGCATTCTCGCGTGCCGTTTCCTCGATGCCCAGGCCCGGGATGCTCTTCAGGATGGCTTCACGCCCCTGTTGCTCGTAGCCCGTCAGTTCCTTGTCGCTGAAGTGCGAACGAGTGAGCCCCACATATTCGCGTATCTCGTCGCGGTTGATCTTGGAACTGGTGAGCACCACCTGCGGGTCGGGCAGTAGGATGGTGATGCGGTCGCCGTCGCGCTCGACATTCTGCTCGGAGAAGTTGCTGAAGTCGATATAAGCCTTGATGGTGGCATCCATCGGGATGGCTATCTTGCGCTCGCCCAACGGCAGTGGGATGTCGAAGTCCTGACGCAGCAACTGGCCCTTCAGGCGCAGCACGTCGTCGTGAGTAACGATTTTATGGATGCGGTACTCGGTGGTGTAGAGCCGCGAGCACTTGCGGACCTGCTGCACCAGCGTAGGGCGATTTTCGGTGTCGTCGGCAACGGTGTCTGCCGGTTCTGGGTCGCTGCTACAGGCAGCCATGAGAGCCCAGGAAAACAGTATGAGGTATCGTTTCATGTTGCGAAATTACAAAAAAAGAATTAATATCCCATGAATATGTTGCGATATTAAATTTTTTTTGTACCTTTGGCCCCGCAAATCAAGTATGACGGATATGGAAAAACTTTTATCCTTGATGGTCCTGGCAGCTCTCGGTGCTGCCTTGGTGGCCTGTGGCGGTAAGAAAAAGAGTGACGACATCATAGCTCCTAAGGTGGAGAAGGTAAAGCCCTCTGAGCCTGTCAAGATGCAGGAGTACAAGGACACGAATTATGTAAAGTGGGTGGAAGGTCGCTACTATCATCTGACAGTGCTTCGTCAGCCTTGCGACACGTTGCCGATGGTCAAGGATGAGACGGGTCAGAAGTTTGTGGACAACTTGTTCCAGATGACCGTTACCCGTACGGATGGGTCGGTATTCTTCGACCGGAAGTTTACGAAAAACAGTTTTAATAAGTACATCAACGAGGATTATCAAAATACCGGTATTCTGGAAGGTATTGTTTTTGACAAGGTGGATGGTGACTGGCTGGTGTTTGCCGCCAGCGTGGCTCATCCGCAGACAGACGAGTACATTCCGCTGGTCATCAAATTGTCTCGTATGGGTGTCTTGGAAATCTCGCAAGACACCCAGATGGACACCGACAATCCCCGCAAGGATATCGAAGAGAATACGGACGACGAGGACGGCGTCTGACATCCCAAGACTTTCGTGAGTACCTATGCGTTGCGGACGGCCTCGACGAGGCTGTTCCAGCTACGGCTTAGCTGCAGGATGGACGGCAGGATGAGGTTGGCCCCTTCGTCGGCCAGTTCGGCATCGGGCAGCGGACCAGTGTTGACAGCAACCGTAAAGCACTGTGCGGCAACAGCGGCACGTACCCCCAGTGGTGCATTCTCGACCACGATGGCCTCCCAAGGTTCGACACCACATTTCTGCATTCCCTTGAGGTAAGGGTCGGGAGCAGGCTTGCCGTGCGTGACGTCGAAGGCTGTCACCATCAGTTCGGGGGTGAGCAGTCCGTGGAGGTCTGCCAGGATCTTGTCGAGCAGCGTGTGTTGGCCACTACCCGTCACCAGACAGATCTGCAGTCCGTCGGCCTTAATCTGCTGCATCAGTGTCCGGATGCCTTCCATCAGTTGCGGAGCAGGCTGGCGGTTGAAGTAGGCAGACTTCACCTCGTACATGCGGTGAGCCTCTTCGTCACTAAGTTCGCGTCCCCACTGCTGGCGTGCCAGCAGCTTAATGGTCTCGACACCCCGCATGCCCTCGTAGCGGTAGGCTCCGTCGTAGGGCATCTCGAGGCCGAAGGTGGCCATTGAGTCGTGCCAGCTGACAGCGTGATTGGGCATAGAGTCGTAGATGACTCCATCCATATCGAAAAGCACGGCTTTGGGGCAAAACTGCCCAAAGCCGTGACGGGTGAGATATCGGTTAATTGCTTGTTCCAATTTACCTTGTTTTCTTATTACTTTTTACCTTCTTACTGTTCCTTGGCCAGACGCTCCTTGATAGCCTTGGTGTCAGCCTCGTAGCCGGGCTTCTCGAGCAGGGCGAACATATTCTTCTTGTAAGCCTCTACGCCTGGCTGGTTGAACGGGTTGACACCCAGCAGGTTGCCGCTGATGCCGCAGGCAATCTCGAAGAAGTAGATGAGCTGTCCGAGGTAGCGCTCGTTCAGTCGTGGCATGGTGATGCGGATGTTGGGAACACCACCGTCGACATGAGCCAGACGGGTGCCGAGCTCAGCCATCTTGTTCACCTCGTCCACACGCTTGCCAGCGAGGAAGTTCAGACCGTCCAGATTCTCGTCGTCATTGGGGAACAGCAGTTTCTTCTCAGGCTCCTCGATGCTGATGACCGTCTCGAAGATGGTGCGCTCGCCGTCCTGAATCCACTGACCCATAGAGTGCAGGTCGGTAGTGAAGTCGACAGAAGCAGGGAAGATGCCCTTTTTGTCCTTACCCTCAGACTCACCATAGAGCTGCTTCCACCACTCAGACATGAAGTGCAGCTTGGGCTGGAAGTTAACCATAATCTCAATCTTCTTGCCACTCTGATAGAGACCGTTGCGGAGTGCGGCATACTGGGCTGCGGGGTTCTCGTCGAAGGGGACCTCCTTGCCACAGGCTTTCTCCATGTCCTGTGCGCCGGCAACAAGTTCCTTGATGTTGAAACCTGCGCAAGCGATAGGCAGCAGACCTACCGGCGTGAGCACAGAGAAGCGTCCGCCGACATTGTCGGGGATGATGAATGAGGTATAGCCCTCCTTGTCGGCGCAGGTGCGGGCGGCACCGCGCTTGGCGTCAGTGACGGCTACGATGACCTTCTTGGCCTCCTCCTTGCCACGCTGGGCCTCACACTGCTTCTTGAGCAGGCGGAAGGTCAGGGCAGTCTCGGTGGTGGTACCAGACTTGGAGATGTTGATGACACCGAACTTTTTGTCTTTCAGATATTCTGTCAGCTCGAAGAGGTAGTCCTCGCCAATGTTGTTGCCTGCAAACAAGATGGTCGGGTTCTTCTGGTCCTGGATGAGCCAGCCGAACGAATTGCTCAGTGCCTCGATGACGGCACGGGCACCCAGATAGCTGCCGCCGATACCGGCTACTACCACAGCCTCGCAGTTCTGGCGAAGCACGTCGGCGCAAGCCTGCAGTTCGTCGAGGAATGCTGGCGTGATGCTGCTGGGCAGATGGAGCCATCCTAAGAAATCATTACCAGGGCATGTGCCCTCTTCCAGCGACTGCTGGGCTGCTTTAACCTGCGGCTCGAAAGCCTTCACGGCACCTGCTTCAAGGAAACAGGCGGCCTTAGTGATGTCAAGTTTGATGTTGCTCATAGTTTGTTTTATCTAAATGAATCAGTTAATAGTTTTATCTCAATCTGTGGGGAGATGCGCTCGTACAGGATGTTGTACACGGCATCGAGGATGGGCATGTTGACATGGCAGTGGCGGTTGATTTCCTTCATGCACTTGGTGCCGAAGTAGCCTTCTGCTATCATCTCCATCTCTATCTGTGCCGACTTGACAGAGTAGCCCTTACCGATCATGGTACCAAAGGTACGGTTACGCGAGAAGTTGCTGTAGCCTGTTACCAGCAGGTCGCCCAGATAGCAGCTGTCGACGACGTTGCGCTCGATGGGGTGTACCACCTGCAGAAAGCGCGCCATCTCCTGAACGGCGTTGGCCATCAGGACTGCCTGGAAATTGTCGCCGAACTTCAGTCCGTTGCAGATGCCGGCAGCAATGGCGTAGACATTTTTCAGCACGGAGGAATATTCGATGCCAATAACGTCGGACGATGTCTTGGTCTTGATGTAGTCGCTGGCCAATATGTTGGCGAAAGACAGTGCCTTCTCCTGGTCTTCACACCCTACGGTGAGGTAAGAGAGTCGCTCGAGAGCAACCTCCTCAGCGTGAGAAGGACCACCGATGCAGGCCAACCGGTCGTAGGGAACGTCGTAGACCTGATGGAAGAATTCGGAGCATACCAGATTCTCGTCGGGCACGATGCCCTTGATGGCTGTCACGATGAACTTGTCGCGGATGCGCGTCTTGAGCTTTTTCAGATGGCTCTTGAGGTAGGGTGAGGGGGTCACGAACACGAGCGTGTCGTACTGCTGCACAATCTTGTTGAGGTCAGAGGAGAAGAAAATCTCATCGATGTTGAAATGGACACTCATCAGATAGGCAGGGTTGTGGCCCATTCGCCGGAAGTCCTCGATGCGGTCGTCGCGGCGCATGTACCAGCCTATGTGGTGAGTCTTTCCCACCACAATCTTGGCAATGGCTGTTGCCCAGCTTCCGCCGCCAATGATAGCTATCCTACCGCAGTCGTACATATACAGTAACCGTTAACCCTGCGCCTTTTCAATCCATGCAGCGACTTCATCGACAGACGGCTTCTGCATGTCGAGCTTGTATTTCTTGACGATGTCGCCAATCTTCTGCTGAAGGCCCTGTGCCTTCTCGCCGCTGATGTTCTGGATAAGGTTGAAGCCTGCTTTGCGAAGTACGGGAACCCACTCCTCGGCAACGCCAATCTCGGCCCACTCGGCTGGAGTAGACTGGGGAATCTTCTTCTCGGGCTTCATCTGCGGGAACAGCATCACCTCGCCAATGGCAAATTTTCCGGTAAGCAGCATGACCAGACGGTCGATGCCAATACCGATGCCAAATGTCGGAGGCATACCGTACTGCAAAGCACGCAGGAAGTCCTGGTCGATAATCATAGCCTCGTCGTCGCCCTTGTCGGCAAGTCGCATCTGCTCGATGAAACGCTCCTCCTGGTCAATGGGGTCGTTAAGCTCTGAATATGCGTTGGCCAACTCCTTACCGTTAACCATCAACTCGAAACGCTCAGTGAGTCCTGGCTTGCTGCGGTGCATCTTGGTCAGGGGTGACATCTCCACGGGATAGTCGGTGATGAAGGTTGGCTGGATGAAGGTGCCCTCGCAGAACTCGCCGAAGAGTTCGTCGATGAGCTTGCCTTTACCCATGGTCTCGTCGACTTCCATGCCCTTTGAGAGGCAGAACTGGCGAATCTCGTCCTCGCTCTTTCCCTCGCAGTCGAAACCCGTCTTCTCCTTGATGGCATCGAGGATAGGCAGACGGCGGAATGGAGCGCGGAACGAGATGATGTTACCATCAATCTCGACCTCGGGCTTTCCGTTTACAGCCGTGCAAATCTGCTCCAGCATATTCTCGGTGAAGGTCATACCCCAGAGCAGGTCCTTGTAGCTGACATAGAGCTCCATGCAGGTGAATTCGGGGTTGTGGGTCTTGTCCATACCCTCGTTGCGGAAGTTCTTGCCCATCTCGTAAACTCCCTCGAAACCACCTACGATGAGGCGCTTCAGGTAGAGCTCGGTGGCAATACGCATATACATGTCCTGGTTGAGCGCATTGAAGTGGGTGATGAATGGGCGGGCTGAAGCACCACCGGCAATGTTCTGCAGGATGGGGGTGTCCACCTCAGTATAGCCGGCATTGTCGAGAATACTGCGCAGGGTGCGGATGATGGTGGCACGCTTGAGGAAGGTATCCTTCACACCAGCGTTTACGATGAGGTCCACGTAGCGCTGACGATAGCGCAGCTCGGGGTCGTCGAAGGCGTCATATACCTTGCCGTCGGCATCGGTCTTGACCACGGGCAGTGGCTTCAGACTCTTGCTCAGTACGGTCATTTCCATGACGTGAACACTGATTTCGCCCGTCTTGGTGCGGAATACATAGCCTTTCACGCCAATGAAGTCACCCAGATCCAGTAACTTCTTGAATACAATGTTGTATAGGTCTTTATTGTCGTCGGGACAGATAGCGTCGCGTTGCACGTACACCTGTATGCGACCTTTTGAGTCCTGTAGCTTGGCGAAAGCGGCCTTGCCCATGATGCTCTTGCTCATGATGCGGCCAGCAATGCTTACCATGCGGCTGTTCTCGGGTGTGGCAGTCTCGCGCACATCGTTGCCGTCTTCATCTTTCCCGATGACGGGCAGGTCCTCAAAATTTTCAATAATATCTGTACTCCAAGCATTTACGGGGAATTCTGCTGCGGGGTATGGATTGATACCCATCTGACGCAGCTGTTGCAGGCTTTCGCGCCTGCCTATCTCTTGTTCACTGAGTTCTAAAACATTCATGTCTTTTGTACGCTAATATTCATAATACGTCGGCAAAGTTACGAAAAAAAATTGAAACGTAGAGAAAAAGTCTGCAAAAATCCCTTAAAAGACGGATTTCTTTAAATAAATGCTAAATTCTTGACAAACTATTTGGCAGAATCAATTATTATCCCTAAATTTGCGTCATAAATAGACCTAAGCTATGACGCAAGAAAACATCAAAACCCGCGTGGTGGGTGTAGATATCAAGCTGGAACGCACGACAATCGCCATTGTGGACGTTCGTGGTAATGTTATATCCAAGAGTGACTTTCCTACAGGCTGTAATCCCAATGCCGGTGACTTTATCTCAACGCTCAGCAATAATATCATCAGTCTTTTGGAAGCCAATGGAGGCTATGAGACCATCCGTTCGGTGGGTATCTGCTGTTCGAGTGCCAATTTCCTGACTGGCTGCATAGAGAATGCTGCCAACCTGCCTTGGAAGGGAGTCGTCCCAGTGGCGGCGATGTTGCGTGACCGCTTGGGACTGGCTGTCGCATTAGGTAATAATGCCCATGCACGTGCGTTGGGAGAGCATGCCTACGGTATGGCTCATGGTATGAAGGATTTCATACTCATTACACTGGGTAGCGGAATGGGCAGCTGTTTCTTCTCGAACGGACAGCAGCACTTGGGACGTGACGGCTTTGCCGGTGAGGTGGGGCACACCTGTGCCAAACACGACGGCCGTCTGTGTGGCTGTGGCAACAAGGGATGCCTGGAAATGTACACTTCGCGCAATGGTATCAGAATGACAGTACAAGAGGTGCTGGCTGAAAGCGATGAGCCCTCTTTGCTGAGACAGGTGGAGGATGTGACTCCTGAGGAACTGAAGACATTCTGTGACCAAGGTGACAAACTGACCATTGAGGTCATGAACCGCACGGGCTACATGCTGGGCCTCGGGTTGGCGAACTATGCCTCAGTCATCAATCCGGAAGCCATTATCTTTACAGGTAATGTGTCGCATATTGGAGACTGGCTGTTGAATCCCGCCTATGAAGCTTTTAATTCGCATGTGTTCCACAATATTGAGGGAAAAGTACGATTCCTGCTTTCGAATTTTGAAGACAGCGAGGCGAACCTGCTGGGTGCTTCAGTGTTAGCGTGGAATGTAAAAGAATATTCTTTGTTTAAGTAACCTTTGATGAGTTGCAACGTATGAGCAAGATGATGAAAACCAGAGTCGTCGGTGTCGATATAGGAATAGATGTTACAACATACGCTATTGTTGACATACGAGGAACTATCATTGCTATTGACCATTTCTCTACCTCAGACTATCCCATTGTCAGCGAGTATGTCGCTGTGCTCAGCGATAAAATCGTGACGCTGGTAGAGGCTAATGGCGGTTACGAAACAGTACGCTCAGTGGGCATCAGTGCGCCGAGTGGCAATTTCCTGACAGGCAGCATTGAGAATGCAGCCAATCTTCCCTGGAAGGGAATCATTCCGTTGGCAGCCTTGATGCGCGACAGCCTTGGACTGGCTGTCGCAGTGGGTAATGATGCACACGCGACAGCAATAGGTGAACGTGTCTATGGTTCGGCACATGGCCTGCAGAACTTTGTCGTCGTCTCCATGGGACATGGTGGTGTGGGCAGTTGTTTCTTCTCCAACGGCAGGGCCCACCTCGGTGACTCCGGGTCGGCAGGAGAGATTGGCCATATATGTGTGGAGGATCATGGGCGTCTTTGTGGTTGTGGCCGACAAGGTTGTCTGGAACGTTATGTGTCTGTTGGCGGCTTGATCCAGACGGCTCGTGAAATGCTGGCCGAGAGCAGTGAGGACAGCCTGATGCGTCAGTTGCCCGAACTGACTCCCGAGGCTATAGGCGAATGCTGTGACGAGGGTGACCAGCTGGCTTTGAAGGTTTATCGCCAGACGGGCGAAATGTTTGGAATTGGTTTGTCGTTCTACGCCTCGGTCATCAATCCTGAGGCCATCATCCTTACAGGTGGATTGACGAACCAATGGAAATGGCTGGAGGAACCCACTCAGTTGTCGTTCAATGAACATTTGTTCCCCAATCTTAGAGGAAAGGTAGAACTTCAGGTAAGTATCATTACCGATGCAGAGCGTGACGTGATGGGTGCCAGCGCTCTGGCTTGGGAAGTAGAGGAATACTCTTTGTTTATATAAAAAGGTTTAGACTATATAATGGAAATGGAAGAGGAGTTTAAAAGCAGGGTTGTAGGTGTCGATCTCAGTAGTGACCGGACAACCTACGCTATTGTAGACATACGTGGCCGCATTATAGCCAGTAGTTATTTCGAGACAGACAAGTATCCCGATATCAATGACTACGTGAGCAAGCTCACTGATGAGATTATCAATCTGGTCGAGGCTAATGGCGGATATGGAATCATTCGTTCCGTGGGTATCAGCGTGCCCAGTGCCTGCGACATCTTAGGCCGTATGGTCAGCCCGCCCAATCTGCCTTGGAAGGGCAATATCCCCCTGGCCGCCATGATGCGGGACCGCATGGGACTGGCTGTGGCTTTGGGCAACGATGCTTACGTTGCAGCTTTAGGAGAACAGGTGTATGGTTCAGCCCATGGTATGAAAAACTTTATTGTGGTGGCATTGAGCTCCGGAACAGGCAGCTGCTTCTTCTCCGACGGTCATGCCCATATGGGATTTGAAGGTTTCTCCGGCGAGTTGGGCCATGTTTGTATTGAGAACGAAGGACGCCTTTGTGGCTGTGGCTCTCGAGGTTGCCTGGAGGCCTATACAGGAACCAAGGGCATCATCTATACCGCTCAAGAACTGATGGCTAACTCAGATGAGCCTTCGCTGATGCGCGACGTGGAACATCTGTCGCCGAGAATCATCAAAGAGTGCTGTGACAAGGGTGACGCGCTGGCTATAGAGACCTTCCGCAGGACGGGCGAGTATCTGGGCTTGGGTCTGGCCAACTATGCTTCACTTGTCAATCCGCAGGCCATTATCCTGACGGGTGGCATCTCGCATGCAGGCAAGTGGTTGCTGGAACCTACTCGTGTGTCGTTTGAGAAACATGTCTTCTACACGATGCGCGACAGGGTGAAGATTCTGGTCTCTAAGTTGGACGGTCACGAGCGCGATGTGTTAGGAGCGAGCGTACTGGCCTGGGAAGTTCCTGAATACTCATTATTCAAGTAAGAATGGACGTAGAAAGTATCAATCAGATTATAGCATCGAAACCCAATCTGAGTACCGCCCTCGGGATGGAGTTTATCTCTACTCCCGAGGACGATACGTGTATGGCCCGTATGCAGGTGGACGAGCGCAACCGTCAGCCCTTTGGCTTTCTGAGCGGAGGAGCCTCGCTGGCTTTGGCAGAGAATGTGGCCGGAGTGGGTTCGTCGGCTTTGTGCCCGGGTTGTGCCTGCGTGGGTATCGAGGTCAGTGGCAGTCACGTACAGGCCGTGAGTGAAGGCGACACGGTGACAGCCTATGCCCATCTGCAGCATCGCGGCAACACCCTGCATGTGTGGACTGTCGACATCAAGAACAGTGCCGGCGAACTAATCAGTTCCGTCCGGGTCACCAACTACATCATCAAGCAGCAAAGATAGTCATGAAGGGCTTTGCACTTTTCCGGATGCCTTATGCCCGTGAGTGTACGATGATGGCTGGGGCTGTGCGTGAGTATCCGTCACTGTCTTCGCTCAGTGGGCAGCAAGGGTTTGTGGTGGCTCCTTTCGCCGTTTCCGACGAGGAGCCCGTCCTGCTGATCCAGCCCGACGAGACGGGTGGGGTGTTTCCTGATTTGCCGTTGCAACCCATTGGCGATTTCTGTTCGTCGGACAGAAGAGCAGACTATCATATAGACTTTTGCAATTTCCACTCGCATCTGTTGAATGGTGACTTCCAGAAGCTGGTGCTTTCGCGCAGCGTGGACATCGCCAGCGTGGAGCGGACAATGCCGGTGGAACTGTTCCGCAGAGCGTGTGACAGCTATCCCCGCATGTTCATCTCGCTGGTCTACACTCCCCAAAGCGGACTGTGGCTGGCATCCACACCGGAGACGCTGCTCTCGGGTGAAGGCGATCAGTGGCAGACGATGGCGCTGGCTGGGACTGTTGCCTGGCAGGACCATGTAGCCTGGGGTGACAAGAACCTGCAGGAACAACGCTATGTGGCGACCTATATCACGCGACAACTGGAACTGTTTACGTCCGACTTTACGGAGAACGGGCCTTATACGGCGCGAGCTGGTCATCTGGCACATCTGCGAAGTGACTTCCGTTTCACGCTGAACGATCGTGCGAGTGTGGGCGAGCTGTTGCGTGTCCTGCATCCTACACCTGCCGTCTGTGGACTGCCTAAGGAGAAGGCTTTCCGCTTCATTTTGGACAACGAGCACCATGGGCGCTCGTACTATAGTGGCTTCATGGGTCCCTTCGGTCTTCGCGGACAGACTCACTTGTTTGTGACGCTGCGCTGTATGCAGCTGTTCAGCGATGCTTATCGGCTCTATGCGGGCGGTGGACTGCTGACTGATAGCGACGAGGAGCAGGAGTGGCAGGAGACGGAAACCAAACTTGACACCATGCGTCGGATTTTAAAGACACAGTAACTTTTTTTAAAGACATAGTAACATAGTAACAGATTAACGGATTAGCTGGTATATATATAAATAATGTATAGCAACAAAGAGAATGTCAATATATTAACAGCCTTGTTGGTGGCTCATGGTGTTCGGCATGCGGTGGTGTGTCCGGGCAGCCGTAATGCTCCTGTCGTGCATAATCTTAACGAGTGTCCTGACATCCGGTGCTATCCTGTCACCGACGAGCGTTCTGCTGGTTTCTATGCATTGGGGATGAGCCAGTGTCTTCATGAGCCTGTTGCCGTCTGTGTCACCAGTGGGACGGCGTTGCTGAATCTGGCGCCTGCTGTCGCTGAGGCTTATTATCAGCATGTACCCCTGGTGGCTATCAGTGCCGACCGTCCTCCTCAGTGGATAGACCAGCTGGACGGTCAGACGATGCCCCAGCCCGATGCCCTTGGCCGTTTCGTCTGTAAGGCGGTCACTCTGCCGGAACCGCACGACGGTGAGAGCCGTTGGTACTGCAACCGACTGGTCAATGAGGCTCTCCTGGAGCGTCGCGGACCTGTGCATATCAATGTGCCGATTACGGAGCCGTTGTTCGACTTCACGACGGCAGTCCTTCCCGCAGAGCGTAGCATTGAGCTGACGCCTGCCGATATGCCGCCTCATGTGTTGAGTCACCTTTGTCGCATGTTCATGCAGTCCAAGCGTCCCATGCTGATTGCTGGACAGCCTATGAATCCCCATCTGGACGAGGCGGCATATCTGGTGATGGACGACGAGCGCTATGTTCCCGACCTGGTGGTGTACACCGGTGGGAGCATTGTCAGCAAGCGTCTGAAGCACTTTCTGCGCAAGGCCAAAGAGACGTGGGTGGTCAATGCAACGGGCGATGTGACGGACACCTTCCAGAACGTGACCCGTGTGTTTGTGGGCGATGGTGCTGTGGTGGCCGACCAGTTGCGGTTCATGTTGGAGCAGCAGTCCCATCCCTTCGTGCAGTTGTGGGATGACCTGCTGGCAAGGGTTCGGAGCCAGGCAGAGGCCTATGAGCCTGCCTATTCCGAGATGGCAGTAGTCAAGTACTTCGAATCCCAATTGTCATTGCGAAGCCACACTCGCAAAGCGAGAACTGTCATTGCGAAGCCACACTCGCAAAGCGAGAACTGTCATTGCGAAGCCACACTCGCAAAGCGAGAATTGTCAATTCATTACGCCAACAGCTCTGCCATTCGTCTGGCGAATATCTATGCCGCGCATCCTGTGTGGTGCAATCGCGGCGTCAACGGCATCGAGGGCTCGCTCAGTACGGCGGCAGGCTTCTCCTGCGTGACGGACGAGCCGGTGTTCTGCGTCGTTGGCGACCTCAGTTTCTTCTACGACCAGAACGCGCTGTGGAACCAGAACCTGCGTGGCAACCTGCGCATCCTGCTGCTGAACAATGGCAAGGGCGGCATCTTCCACATGCTGCCTGGTCTGGAGCAAAGCGCTGCCCGCGACACGTTCGTTGCCGCCGAGCACCATACTACGGCCGAGGGCATCTGCCAGCAGAACCGTGTGTGCTATCTGAAGGCTACGAATATGGAAGAGATGCAAGAGGGTGTCGACATCTTGACGCGTGAAGCGTGCGACACCCCCATGCTGCTGGAAGTCTTCACCAACCCGGCAGACGACCAGGCCGCCTTGCGCGGTTATTACCAGGCGCTGTCACGATAGGAAGCCTGTCGGGAGTCATTTCACCACAGGCTTCTTGTCGTCGGTCCAGGCTATGATTCCCCCCTTCAGATTGACGGTCTTATAACCTTCCGCCCCCAGTTGGCTACAAGCATTTGCCGACCTTCTGCCGCTGCGGCAATAGACGGCTATTACTCTTCCTGAGGGCAGTTGGGCTTTTGCTTTTTCCAGGAAGTCCGGCTCCTTCACGTCTATGTTGACAGCACTCTTGATGTGGCCGTCACTATATTCGTCGGCGGTTCTTACGTCAAGCACTATCACCGTGGAGTCTGCCGTCAGTTTGGCAAATGTGGCCACATCGACATCTTCGTAGTTCTTCTGGCCGCATGCCGATGTCATGCCCAAGAGGGCCAATAAACAGGTTATTATCTTCTTCATATACATTATTTATATATATAATAAGGTTCAATACTTGAAGCTGCTTCCGCCCACGAACTCGCGCATGATGGAGGTAGGCGGAATCTCCTTGTCGCTGACGGGCAGGAAGAAACGGATGAACTTCAGCAGCCGATGTGCCTCCGCATATTCCGGGCAGTTCTTGGGCACGCTGGTCAGAATGATTTCGGCGTGCGTGCGGAGCACGGCGAACTCGATGTTCAGCGCCGAGTTGAACATGGCGTCGGCCGTCTCCTGGAAGGGGAATATCCAGCGGTCTTCGGCCTCGCAGACGTTCTTCCACTGGGCGATGGTCTGCCGGGCGGTGAAGGCTCCCTTGTTGTAGTCGCGTATGATGCGGCGCAGCAGCCGGTTGTCGCTGACGGGTATCCAGTTGTGGTCGTCCAGCGATATGCTGGTCAGCGCCGAGATGTATATCTTGTATTTCATTGCGTCGTCAATCTTCTGTGTCAGCAGCGGGTTCAGTGCGTGTATGCCCTCGATGATGAGCACGGTGTCCGACGCCAGCTTCAGCCGCTTGCCGTTCCACTCACGTTGGCCCGTGACGAAGTTGTACTCCGGAATCTCCACGCGCTCGCCCTTGATTAGCCGCAGCAGATGGTCCTCCAGCAGCGAGTACTCCACCGTCTCGATGTTGTCGAAGTCGTAGTCGCCATTGGGCAGCTTGGGCGTGTCCACTCGGTTGACGAAGTAGTCGTCCGTCGAGAACGACAGCGGCCTGAGTCCGCACGCCAGCAGCTGTATGCTGAGTCGCTTGCAGAAGGTGGTCTTGCCCGACGAGCTGGGCCCTGTGATGAGCACGATGGGATTGCGTCCGTTGCTCTTCTCGCAGCGGGCGAAGATGTCCTCGGCTATCTGCACAATCTTTTTCTCCTGCAGTGCCTCCGACACCTGTATCAGCTCCGATGCGTACCCCCGCTGTATGGCTTTGTTCACGTCGCCGGCGTTGGACAGCCGCATGATGATGTCCCAGCGCGTCTTCTCGGCAAACATGCCGAACGTCTTGGGCTGGTCCACCTTCTCGGCCAGCCGGCTGGGGTTGTTCCAGTCGGGTATGCGCAGCAGCAGTCCCTGCTCGTAGCGCTCCAGCGCCCACACCGTCAGATAGCCTGCCGACGGCACCAGCGGCCCGTAGTAGTAGTCGACGGTGTCGCCCAGCGTGTAGTAGTGGCTGTATATCTGTCCGCTGGTCTCCAGCAGCTTCACCTTGTCGGCGAATCCCCGTTCGGTGAACACGCGGACGGTCTCTTCGTTGGTGGCCTCCGTGCGGCGGAAGGGCATGTCCAGGGCTATGATTTCCTGCATGCGCTGGCTTATGCGCCTGACGTCCTCGTCGGTCAGCGGCTCGGGCGTGCGCTTCTTGAAGTTGCAGTAGTAGCCGCGGCAGAGCGAGTGCTCTATGAAGAGTTTCGAGCCGGGGAAGACGTCCTGTGTGGCCTTGTAGAGCACGAAGCACAGCGAGCGCACGTAGACGCGGTGGCCCGACCCTTCGCGGGCATCGAGAAACTCCACGTCGCGGTTCTGGTACAGTCGGAACTTCAGTCCCTGCGACACGTTGTTGACCTTGGCCGACACCACGGGGTAGGGCAGTTTGATTTCGTCGGCAAACTCTTGATAGACATCCAGCAGCGATGTTCCCTCCTGGACTGATTTCGTTACTCCAGTGTTCTTGCAGCGTATTTGTA
Organism: uncultured Prevotellaceae bacterium; assembly: GCA_900318795.1. Taxonomy (GTDB): domain Bacteria; phylum Bacteroidota; class Bacteroidia; order Bacteroidales; family Bacteroidaceae; genus Prevotella. The sequence goes on from ONLU01000030.1 coordinate 18,085, forward strand.
GCATATTCTATAGTTTTTGTGCAAAGTTAGCACATTTCGGCCTGCTGGCAAGGCCCTGGACATACTTTTTCGGGGATTTAACGTTTTTTTTGGGGGGGGGACGCACGTTTGCATTTATTGTTGTGATTTTGCGGCCGTTTAAGACAAAGTAATCTTAAAGACAGAGTATCTTATAAAGACATAGTAACATATTAACGAATTAAAAAAACTATACAAGCGTATGAAGAGAAAGCATTATGAGGAGCCATCCTTGGAGGTGGTTGAGTTGAAACAACAGACGGCGCTGCTGGCTGGGAGTTAAGGACAACATCGTGACCGTGACGACGACCATCGGACTGGGTGGCGGCGATGCCACCACGCGTGCGCTGAGCGCAGGCGGTGTGAAGACCTTTGAAGTGGGCGACCAGATAGCCTTGAAGTATGAACAGGATGGTAGTTATGATATGCAAAAGGCAGTAGCCACGGCACAGAATATCTCGGCAGACGGCAAGTCGGCAACATTTACCTTTACGCTGGATAATCCTCAATCGAACAGTGATATGTTTCCTGCCATTGCGTGTACGATTTTATTTTTCAACAGGCAAGTGAACAGCCGTTTTATTTTCTTCGAATGCTGCCCAGACATCTGGCAGGCTCGCTTTTTCGGCAATAAATTTGGATTATCGGTCGGTTTGCACTACCTTTGCAGTCAATTAAACCCTACGACTATGGAACAAAGACAATGGAAAGAGATTAGGAAGTTCGAAGAGATACGCTTCGAAGAGTTTGACGGCATCGCCAAAATCACCATCAACCGGCCGCGCTACCGCAATGCCTTCACACCCAAGACGACGCTGGAGCTGAGCCAGGCCTTCGCCGACTGCCGCGAGCTGCAGCGCATACGCGTGGTGCTGCTGACGGGACAGATGAGCCAGGTGCCCGAGGGCCAGCGGCTGGAGGACGTCAAGCACGCCTTCTGCTCGGGCGGCGACATGCACGTGAAGGGCCGGGGCGGATACATCGACGACGAGGGAGTGCCCCGACTCTCGGTGCTCGACGTGCAGATGCAGATACGCCGGCTGCCCAAGCCCGTCATCGCCATGGTCAACGGCTACGCCATCGGCGGCGGACACGTGCTCCACCTGGTGTGCGACCTGACCATCGCGTCGGAGAATGCCATCTTCGGACAGACGGGACCCAAGGTGGGGTCGTTCGACGCCGGCTTCGGCTCGTCATACCTGGCACGCATCGTCGGACAGAAGAAGGCCCGCGAGATATGGTTCATGTGCCGGCAGTACTCCGCCCGCGAGGCTGAGCAGATGGGCATGGTGAACCGCGTGGTGCCGCTGGCCGAGCTGGAGGACGAGTGCGTGCGCTGGGCACAGCAGATGATGACGCACTCGCCCATAGCGCTGCGCATGATCAAGGCGGGACTGAACGCCGAGCTGGACGGACAGGCGGGCATACAGCAACTGGCCGGCGACGCCACCATGCTCTACTACTTCATGGACGAGGCCCAGGAGGGCGGCCGCGCGTTCCTCGAGAAGCGCAAACCCCGGTTCTGAGACAGAGTAACTATTTAAAGATACTATGCCTATAAAAATTAATCTGTCGGAGCGCACGCTCCACTTCAAGCAGCCCGCCGGCACCAGCCGAGGCGTCTACACCGACCGTCGCATCTGGCTCGTCACGATGACCGACGGCGAGCACACCGGCACGGGCGAGTGTGCCCCACTGCCCAAGCTCTCCTGTGACGACATCCCCAACTATGCCGAAGTCTTAGCCCGCTTCTGCCACGAGGTAGAACAGACCGGCACCATACCCTACGACCGTCTGCGCGACTATCCCTCCATGCTCTTCGGCCTCGAGACAGCCTGGCAGTCGCTCCACGCACACCCCTCGACCCTCCTGTTCGACACCCCCTTCAGCCGCGGCGAGCAGGGCATCCCCATCAACGGACTCGTGTGGATGGGCACCTACGAAGAGATGGAACAGCGCGTCGAGGAGAAGCTCCGGCAAGGCTTCCTATGCGTCAAACTGAAGATAGGCGCCATCGACTTCGACGCCGAACTCTCACTCGTCAGGAAAATCCGCGAGCGCTTCGGGCCCCGCGACGTCGAGCTGCGCGTCGATGCCAATGGAGCCTTCCCCTTTGACGAGGCACTCTATAAGCTCGAACTCCTGTCGCAGTATGCCCTGCACTCCATCGAGCAGCCCATCAAGCCCGGCCAGTGGGCCAATATGGCTGAACTCTGTCGCGAGTCGCCACTGCCCATCGCCCTGGACGAAGAACTGATAGGCGTCAACGACCCAGGTCAGAAGCGTCAGATGCTGAACATCATCAAGCCCCGCTACATCATCCTCAAACCCTCGCTGCACGGAGGCATGATGGGGTGCCGCGAGTGGATAGAGACAGCCCGCGACATGCAGATAGGCTCCTGGATAACCTCAGCGCTGGAGAGCAACGTCGGGCTGAACGCCATTGCCCAGTTCTGCAGCTCGGTCTATGGCCCCGACATCCGCATGCCCCAGGGACTGGGAACAGGCCAGCTGTTTACCGACAATATTCCCATGCCGCTCGAAATACGCGATGCAAAACTATGGATCTCGAAGCATTCTTAGCCGAATGGCACAATGACAGTCCGACCGTCCTGGTGCATACCAGCGGGTCGACGGGCAAGCCGAAGCCCATGCTGGTGGAGAAACGCCGCATGCAGGCCTCGGCACGCATCACATGCCGGTTTCTGGGCCTGCACGAAGGTGACACGGCACTGCTGTGCATGCCGCTCGACTACATAGCGGGCAAGATGATGGTGGTGCGCGCGCTGACCTGTGGCCTGCAACTCGTCAGCGTCCCACCTTCCAGCCACCCCCTTGCCACCTCCCACCTTTCACCTTTCCCCTCCCGTCTCGACTTCGCCGCCATGGTCCCCCTGCAAGTGTGGAACTCGCTGCAAGTGCCCGAGGAGCGCCACCGGCTGATGCACATACGCCACCTCATCATTGGCGGAGGAGCCATCGACCAGGCCCTGGCCAGCCAGCTGGCTGACTTCCCCCATCAGGTGTGGAGCACCTACGGCATGACGGAAACCCTGTCGCACATTGCACTACGTCGGCTCAATGGTCCGGAGGCCAGCGACTGGTACACGCCCTTCGACGGTGTCACCCTCTCGCTGACGGACGAAGGCTGTCTGGTCATCAGCGCGCCGGCAGTCCATGAGGGTCCGCTGGTCACCAACGATATCGCCGAACTCTCCCCGCCAGCCCCCGCCAGCTCCGCGCCAGCCCCCGCCAGTTTCCCCCGGCGATTCCGCATCCTGGGCCGCAAGGACAACGTCGTCTGCTCTGGAGGCATCAAGATACAGATAGAGGAGGTGGAACGCCTGTTGCGTCCCCATCTGCACGTACCTTATATGATTACGAAGGCTCCAGACGAAAAACTCGGCGAGCAGGTCGTACTGCTCACCGAGTCGAAAACTGTCGGGGACGTGCTGGCTCTTTGCCGCCTTCACTTGCCTAAGTATTGGGTGCCCCGCCGTATATTGTCTGTAGACCGCCTGCCTCTCACCGAGACAGGGAAGCCTGCCCGGCACGAAGCCGAGCGCATGGCTATGACTCCCGATAGAAGTCAAGCGCCTCTTTGATTTCCTCTTCTGAGGCCGTCTGGTTGATGCGTATGTCGCCGATGCCCCCCAGCAGGGTGAAGTTGATGTCGCTGCCCGTGTTCTTCTTGTCGTGGTGCATCAGCTCCAGCAGGTGCTGATAGTCGTCACACGTGATGGTCATGCGGCCGTAGTGCTCCAGGATGAACGACACCGTCTGCCGCATCTTGTCCTGGGGGAATCCCGTCTTCACGCACGACAGCCACAGCTCGACTATCAGTCCCCACGCCACAGCATATCCGTGCAGCACGGGCTTGCGCTCCAGCGCCAGCGACTCGAAGGCATGGCCGGCGGTGTGTCCCAGGTTCAGGGCCTTGCGGATGCCTTGCTCCGTAGGGTCTTCCAGCACGATGCGCTGCTTGACTGCCACACTGTCGGCAACCATCTTGGCAAGGGGCTGGAGATTGGAGGTGAGGGGGGAGAAGCGCATCAGTTCTGCCCACATCGGCTCGTTGGAGATGAGCCCGTGCTTCAGCATCTCTGCATAGCCCGACAGCAGGTTCTCCTCGTCCATCGTCTTCAGGAACACCGTGTCGAGTATCACCGAACGGGCATTGTTGAAGACGCCTATCTCGTTCTTCAGGCCACCGAAGTTGATGCCCGTCTTTCCGCCTACGCTGGCGTCGACCATCGACAGCAGGGTGGTGGGAATGTTGATATAGGAGATGCCCCGCTTGAAGGTCGAGGCTGCAAAACCGCCCAGGTCGGTCACCATGCCACCACCCAGGTTGACCATCAGCGAGTGGCGTGTGGCCCCCAGGCGCTGCAGCTCGCTCCACACATGGCTCAGCGAGTCGAGCGTCTTGTTGGCATCGGTAGCACCGATGGTGATGCGTTCGGCTGGTTTCATACAGCTGTAACCTGCTACGACGGGCAGGCACAGACGGTGGGTGGTCTCGTCTGTCAGTACGAATAGACGGTCGTATGTACACTCGGCAATGGCTTGGCTCAGCGATTGCTCCAAATCTTGTGATATAATAACTTTTTGTGCTTCCATCAGAGTGCAAAATTAATATAAAAATGTGTAACTCGTATCGAAAAAAGGTAATAATTGTAGATTTTACATTAATTTTGTACCACCAACTTTAAACTTTTAACCGGACGGCTCGTCATAAAGTGTAAAAAAGTAAAAAAGGTAAAAAGTAAGAACGGACAAATGAGACGACTATTATTACTCCTGCTGATGCCTCTGATGGTCGTGGCGGCCATGGCTCAACGCAATGTGACAGGTATTGTAGTGGAAAACGAAACGGGCGACGCTCTGCCCCAGACTACTGTTAAGCTGTTGCGCACAGACAGCACCCTCGTCAAGGGCGCGCTGACGGGTTTGGACGGAAAGTTCGAACTGAAGGCTCCCTCTGCCGGCAAGTACATCGTACAGGTGACGTGTGTAGGTTTCAAGCCCTATACCAAGAATCTAAGCGTCAGCGGCGACAAGAATGTGGCGCTGGGCACCATCGCCATGAAGCCCGATGCAATCATGCTCAAGGGCGCCACTGTGACTGGTCAGGCGGCCAAGGTGACGCTGAAGGCCGACACCTTTGTCTACAATGCCTCGGCCTATCGTACGCCTGAGGGCTCGGTGGTAGAGGAACTGGTCAAGCGTCTGCCTGGTGCCCAGGTGGACGATAACGGCAAGATTACCATCAACGGCAAGGAGGTCAAGAAGATTATGGTCGATGGCAAGGAGTTCATGACGGGCGATACGAAGACGGCCATGAAGAACCTGCCTACATCTATTATAGAACGCGTGAGGGCTTACGACCAGAAGAGCGATCTGGCTCGTGTCAGCGGTATTGACGACGGCGAGGAAGAGACCGTACTCGACTTCGGCATCAAGCAGGGCATGAACAAGGGTCTGATGCTCAATGCCGACCTGGCAAAGGGTACCAAGGACCGTTACAGCGGCCGCATCTTCGGTGGATGGATGAAGGACAACACAAAGATATTCCTCATGTCCAGCGCCAACAATGTCAACGATATGGGTTTCGGCATGGGTGGAGGCGGTTGGGGCCGCGGTCGCCAGGGATTGACCGCCACCAAGATGACGGGTGTCAACCTGAACTACGAGAAGAAAGACAAGCTGAAGCTGGATGGTAGCATCCGCTGGAACCACAGCGACGGCGACGCTACCATACGCCGTTCCACCGAGAACTTCATGAGCAGTTCGGCTTCCACCTTCGGCAACTCCCTGAACGGCAACATGACGCGAAGCAACAGCTGGGATGCCCGCCTGCGACTGGAGTGGACGCCAGACTCGATGACGAACATCATGTTCCGGCCCAATTTCCAATACAACTCCAACGACGGCGTGAGCGAGGGCACCAGTGCCACCTTCGATGCCGATCCCTATAGCATCCGCAACATCACCGACCCGCTGAAGCAGCTGGACGACCTGCTGGATGAGGATGTGGTCAAGAACAGCAACATGAGCAACTCGGTGACCTATAGCGACTCGAAGTCGGTAGGCGGAAACTTGCAGCTGAACCGTAAGCTCAGCACCAACGGGCGTAACATCACCCTGCGCCTGGGTGGTAACTACGGCGAAGGCATCAGCAAGTCGTTCTCAAACGACTCCGTCAACTACTACCAGTTCGACCACGACTCCGTCTATCAGGCTAATCGTTATGCGCTGACGCCTACCAAGAACTGGAACTATAATCTGCGTGCCACCTACAGTGAACCCATCTTCAACCGCGTTTACCTGCAGTTCTCGTACCAGTATCAGTACAGATATACCAAGAGCGATCGCGACACCTACGACTTCAGCAAGCTCGGCCTGCCGTTCTTTAGCGTCGTGCCCGAGTATCGTAACTGGGATGGCTATCTGAACATGTTAGGCTCGGCGCCCATTGACCTCTTTCTGGACGAAAAGCTGAGCCGCTTCTCGGAGTATAAGAACTACATCCATACGGCCGAGATAGCTCTGCGCGTCACCCGCAAGGACTACAACCTGAACGTGGGATTCCAGGTGATGCCGCAGAAGTCGCACTTCATTCAGGACTATCAAGGTGTGCATGCCGATACGACACGCACCGTCACCAACGTGTCGCCGACGGCCGATTTCCGATGGAAGATTTCGAAAGTCAGCCAGCTGCGCTTCACCTATCGTGGCACCAGCAGCCAGCCTTCCATGTCTGACCTGCTTGACATCACCGACGACTCCAATCCCCTGAACATCAAGAAGGGTAACCCGGGTCTGAAACCCTCGTTCACCCAGAACTTCCGCCTGTTCTACAACAACTATATCCAGAACCACCAGCGTAGCATCATGGCACACGTCAACTTCTCGACGACGCGCAACAGCATCTCGAACATGACGACCTACGATCCCGTGTCAGGTGGTAGGACTACCAAACCCGAGAACATCAACGGCAACTGGAACATCTTCGGTATGTTTATGTTCAATACCGCTATCGACTCGACGGGTTACTTCAATGTCAATACCTTCACCACCGTGCGCTATGCCAACAATGTGGGCTACATCAGCTTGGACCGTATGTCCGACTCGCAGGAGTCTACCACCCGTTCCACCACGCTGGGCGAGCGCATCTCTGCCAACTATCGCAACGACTGGGTGGAGTTCGAGCTGAACGGCTCGCTGGAGTATCTGCATGCACGTAGCGTCTTGCAAGAGAACAACAACATGGACACCTGGACTTTCTCCTATGGCGGTAGCGTCATGCTGACAGCACCGTGGGGCACCCAGTTGTCGACGGGTATGAACATGAACTCACGTCGTGGCTTCAACGATGCCTCGATGAATACCAACGAGCTCATCTGGAATGCGCAGCTGTCCCAGTCGTTCCTGCGTGGCAATGCACTGACGCTGTCCCTGCAGTTCTACGACATCCTGCATCGTCAGTCCAACTTTAGTCGCTCGCTGACGGCCATGCAGCGCAGCGATACCGAGTATAATGCCATCACCAGCTATGCCATGCTCCACGTCATCTACAAACTCAACATCTTTGGCGGCATGTCCAACATGCGTGGTCCTGGCGGTGGCTTTGGCGGAGGCCGTGGCGGTCGCGGAGGCGGTGGCGGTCGCGGAGGCGGTGGTGGCTTCGGTGGCGGCCGTGGTGGACGATTCTAAGAAATACTAAAAAGCGGGCAATATGGACGAGAAACAATGTGTTGAACTGTTGGAGCACCACGGTGTGAAGGCTACGGCCAATCGTATCGTGGTAGTCAAGGCACTGGCTGCTGCAGACCGTCCCATGTCGCTGTCTGAACTGGAGTACCAGATACTGACCATCGACAAGTCGGGCGTGTTCCGTGCGCTGACCTTGTTCAAGGAGCACCACCTGGTGCACGTCATTGAGGACGGAGGCGACGGAGTGCGCTACGAGCTCTGCCACAGTCACGACGACCATGTGGACGACGACCTGCATGTGCACTTCTATTGCCAACAGTGCCGTCGGACCTATTGCCTGGAAGACATCAAAATACCGCCAGTACAGTTGTCTGACGGTTTCGAGATGCATTCTGTCAACTATATGGTCAAGGGCATCTGCCCCCACTGTAAAGAAAGAAGATAGGATAGCTGCAGAGATATAAAAAAGAAAGGGATGAGCCGAGGCTCATTCCTTTTCTTTTCTGTCGTCGATGTTGTCACCCTCTGTGGGAGCCATCTCCTCTTCGAAGTCAGTGATGCCTGCCTTGACGAGGATGTCGTACCACTGGATGAGTTTCTTGATGTGGCTGTTCTGTACGCGGTCCTGATCCCATTCGGGCAGCACCTTCGTGAAATATTCGTGCAACTCCTGTGGCGATGCTTTGCGGAAGTCTACGCTGGAGGGCTTGCCGTCTTCCAGGTCACGCATCGAGGCGAGCACCTTCATCAGGGGCACATCGTCCGTTTCGGTAAACATAGCGATGTCGGCCAGCGATGTGATACGGTCTGTACCGAAGGCGGGCATGCGCTTATGGGTGCCATCCAAGGCCTCGACGATGAGACTGTTCTTGGCGCGTGATACGAGCTTGTAGAGTCCGGGCTTGCCGGAGATTGCTAAAATGGTCTGTTTCATGTTTTCTTTCTTTTATCGTTACGTTGTTTTTTTTCGTTATTACGTTATACCGTTATTTCGTTATTCCGTCAATTTTGTCTAACACTGCTAATAGTTGTTCTATCTGCTGGTCAATGTCGGCTTTGCCGTCGTTGACGATTTCGTAGTCGGCGCGTTGCCTGACTTGTTCCTGTGTCCACTGGCGGTCCATCCATTGCTGTGCCTTCTCGCGGCTGATGCCGTCGCGCTGCATGACGCGTGCTATGCGTATCTCCTCAGGAGCAGTGACCACCACCACCTTGTCTACCAGCCGGTCGGCCCCCGACTCGTACATGATGGCGCTTTCCATCCACAGCATGCCGCTCTGGCGGAAGTCCTCGAAGACGGCAGGGTGGATGATGGCGTTCATGGCCAGTTTGTTTTCCTCGCTGGCCAGCAGGAAACGGCTCATGGCGGCTTTTTCCAGCGAGCCTGTCAGGCTGACAATCTGTTGCTGCAGGGTGGGTGAGGTGCGTATCAGTCGTTTGGCGGCTGCGTCGCAGTCGTAGACCTCGATGCCGTGTAGTGCCAGTCGTTTGCTCACATAGCTCTTGCCCGATCCGATGCCTCCTGTAATGCCTATCTTCATTCTTGATCCTCTATGAGATAGTCTACTTGTTTGGTACTGAGGACGGCTCTGCTGATGCCCTGTGGCACTTGGTGCAGGTAGATGTTGCACTTTTCCGAGGGGTTCTGCTCTATTTCCAGATAGTCTGCCACCACGACAAAGTCTTCTGCCTGCAACGACTTGATGAGGTTGGCACCGGCTACGAAGTTCACGTTTACCTTGGCTGGGAATGTGCGTAGCACCTTGCCTTGCGGCAGGTTCAGACACTTGATGGGTACGCCGATTCTTTCTTCTGTCAGCACGTCGGTATGGAATGACACCTTGATGTGCTCCGGCACCACCTTGACGTCTGACGGATGGTTCAGTTTGCAAGTCACCGTCAGCGTGTCACGGAATCCGACATAGTTCAAGGGCTCCGTATATACCACGCGGATGCTATCCAACTTTTCGTGCGATGCATAGACTTCTACGCTGTCTGGCGAGTACTTGATGTCTGCGATGTAGTACAGTTGCTCTGGTATGACACGCCCTGTCCAGTATACGGGCACGCGCTTGCGCTCACCGTTGTTGTAGAAGAACTCCAGCTTCTCAGGCTTGATGGTAATGATTTTTGTCGACATTTCCAGTTTCTGCTCGGCCATGCGCTTGAGTTCAGCTCCTGGAACGATGCCACCACCGTTGCCTTTGTCGTAGTTCTTGTAGTTGATGTTCAGCACGGTCCTGCGCTCTCCGTAGAGATAAGACAGCAACAGCCATCCCTTGTCGCGTACGGTGACGTGAATGGTGTCTATGCTGGCAGAGGTGAGCACTACGTTCCTGGGAATGTTCGTAATGCGCACAGGTATCTCCAGTTCCTTCTCGTACGTCTCGTTGAGCGTCATGATGAGCCAGATGACTGCCGACAGGAACAGGAAAAACAGGAATACAAAAAATTGCTTGTTCATGATGCTGAACAAGAAATCCCTGATACTCCTGAATACCTCACTCATCTTTTACTTCTGCATCGGTGTGCTGGTGGTGTCTTTGAAGACATAGCCCTTGTCCACCTTGATGACTACGCCGTCGGCAATCTTCACCTCGATGATGCCCGTTGCCAGGTCAATCTTCTTGACGGTGCCGTAGATGCCGCCGCCGGTGATGACCTCTGTACCCTCGGCCAGCGAGTTCTGGAAGTTCTGAATCTCCTTCTGGCGTTTCTGCTGGGGGCGAATCATGAAGAAATACATGATGGCGAAGATGGCCACCATCATCAGGATGAAACTCATGCCGCCGCCTTGTGCGGCCTGGGCTGCTAAGATAAACTGTGACATATTCTATTAATTTTACGATTTACAATTTTATTTTATTTATTATTTCTATTTCTCGTTTCTGACGCTCTTCAGCATCCTTCCCGTTTCTGCCAGGTGGTGCGCGATGGCGTCCAACATGCCGTTGATGTAGCTGGCACTGCGTGGCGTGGAGTATATCTTCGACAGCTCCACGAACTCGTTGATGGTCACGCTGACAGGGATGGACGGAAAACTCAGCATCTCGGCGATGGCTATCTGCATGATGACGATGTCCATGTATGCCAGTCGTGAGAAGTCCCAGTTCTGCGATGCCTCGCTCATGTAGTGCTGATACTCGTCGGCATTCATGATGGTGGCACGGAACAACTTGCGGGCATATTCCTTGTCCTCCTCCGAGTCATACTCGGGCAGCAAGGGTTGTGAGGCGCCGTTCTTCTCTTCGAAGCGCTTGATGGTCTTCACCACGAAGGTGTCCACCACCTCTTTGTCGTCGTTCCAGTAGAGGCTCTTCTCCTCCAGTAGCGCGTCCAGCGACTCGTTCTGCTCTATGAGGGTGCGATACAGTTTTCGCCACAGTTCGCGGTCGGTCTGATAGTCATCCTCTTTCGCGTCCATGTACTCTTTATAGATGTCGCACTCTGTAATCTGGGTATATATCTTTTTCAGAAACTCCGGTTCGTCGTTCCACGTTGTCTTCTGGGTTTCCATGAAGTCCAGAAGCATCTTGTTCTCTTCCAGCTGTAGTGCAAAGCGGTTGTCTGCAAACTTGCGCGACGGCATGGGAGTCCCCTCGCGCTTGGCCCTCGACTCTGCCACTTCCAAATGACGGCGCGACTCACGTGTAATGCCCACGATGAGCGCCAGCATGTAGTTGTACAGGTCGTATGCTTTCGACAGGCTGAAGATGAGCTCCTTCTCCGCCGTCTCTATGTTCTTACTGCCGTTCTGATAGTAGGCATATGTCAGTTGCACTACCTTTGTCCTAATCAATTCTCTATTAATCATAGTCTTTTCTTACTCGTTGATACTCTTATCAGTCTGCAAAGGTACGATAAAAAAGTGAGTTGACCAAACATCAGCCCACTTTTCTTTCATTCATAGAGCCTACGGCAGTCGTTCTACAGCTAAGAATGTTCAGTCAGAGAAAAAATGGGTTGAAAGTTTGGCTGGCTCGATTTTTCTTTGTACCTTTGCAGCCGCTTTTCGCATCGTGTGATGGTGAATTGAGCAAAACACTTAATTTTAGAGTAACACATTTTATTAATTATGAAAGAGATTAATGTAAACGGTCAGAAGCGCACCGACACAGGCAAGAAGGCCTCTAAGCTGCTTCGCAAGGAGGGTATGGTACCCTGCAATCTGTATGGTGAGAAGAAGGGTGAGAACGGTCTGCCCGAGGCACTGGCTTTCACAGCATCTGCTGCTGAACTGCGTAAGGCTGTCTATACCCCACACGTATATGTAGTGAATCTGAACATCGACGGCACGGAGCACAAGGCTATCATCAAGGAACTGCAGTTCCACCCCACAAGCGATGCTCTGCTGCACGCTGACTTCTACGAGATCAACGAGACCAAGGCTATCACCGTAGGTCTGCCCGTGAACCTGACTGGTCACGCTCAGGGTGTTCGTGACGGTGGTCGTCTGAGCCTGTCTATCCGTAAGATCAACGTGACCGCTCCCTACAAGAACATTCCTGAGAAACTGGACGTAGACGTTACCGAGCTGCAGCTGGGTAAGGCCATCAAGGTTGGCTCACTGAGCTTCGAGGGCCTGGAGATTGCTACTCCGAAGGAGGTTATCGTATGCTCTGTCAAGGCTACTCGTGCTTCTCGTTCTGCTGCTGCTGAGGCTGCCGAGTAAGAGGTAAAAGGTTATAAGGTAAAAAAGTTAAGCCTTGGACAAGTATTTGATTGTGGGTTTGGGTAATCCCGGCGACGAGTATGCCGAGACCCGACACAACACCGGATTTATGGTATTGGACGCTTTTGCAAAGGCGTCCAATATCGTTTTTGAGGACAAACGCTATGGCTTTGTCGGAGAGACGTCGCTGAAGGGCAGGAAGGTCATCGTGCTGAAGCCTACCACGTTTATGAACCTCAGTGGCAATGCTGTGCGCTACTGGCTGAACAAGGAGAATATCGACCAGCAGCGGCTGCTTGTGGTCAGTGACGACGTGGCTCTGCCTTTGGGGGCCTTCCGGCTGAAGGGCAACGGCTCGAATGGCGGACACAACGGACTGGGACACATTCAGCAGCTGATAGGGCAGAACTATGCCCGACTGCGCATGGGTATCGGCAACGACTATCCCGTGGGGTCGCAGATTGACCATGTGTTGGGACGTTTTACGACGGAGGAGCGTGAACACCTGCAGCCGACCATCGACCTCGCCGTCGACATCGTCAAGAGTTTTGTGCTGGCAGGTGTTGATGTGACAATGAATCAGTATAACAAGTTGGGAAAGACACCAGTATGGCAGAAACAAACGAAGCAAGAATAGACAAATGGCTGTGGGCTGCCCGCATCTTCAAGACGCGCAGCATTGCCGCTGATGCCATCAAGAACGGACGTGTAACCATACAGGGAGTCAACGTCAAGCCGTCGCGCATGGTGAAGGCCGGCGAGGTGGTCAGCGTGCGCAAACCGCCCGTGACCTATTCGTTCAAGATTCTGAAGACGATTGAGCAAAGGGTAGGGGCGAAGCTGATTCCTGAGATCTACGAGAATGTGACCACCCCCGATCAGTACGAGCTGTTGGAGATGAACCGCATCAGCGGGTTCGTCAATCGTGCCCGCGGTACGGGACGTCCCACGAAGAAGGAACGCCGTGCGCTGGACGAGTTCGTGGGACCGGCCATGGAGGGTGACTTCGACGACTTCGATTTCGACTTTGATGAATAGAACTGCGAATTTCGCATATTTCGCGAAGAATACGAATATCTTTTGACAGAAGAATATGGAAATGCTATTGGATGTAGTATTGATAGTAGTGGGTGTGGCACTGGTGTTGTTCGGTGCTGACCGCCTGACGGAAGGTGCCTCGGCGCTGGCCCGTCGCATGAACGTGCCCGAGATCATCATCGGCCTGACCATTGTGGCAGCTGGAACGTCGGCCCCGGAACTGTTCGTCAGTCTGGTGTCGGCACTGAAGGGTACACCAGACCTGGCCGTGGGCAACGTGGTGGGCTCGAACACCATGAACGCGATGCTCATCGTGGGCTGTGCTGCTATGGTGGCTCCGATGACTATCAGCCGCTCAACAGTAAAAAAGGATATCCCGTTCTCGGTGGGGGCATCGGTGCTGCTCATCCTCCTGGCTGTTGACAGCTTTTTGGGACGTGTGGACGGCATCATCCTGCTATTGGGCTTTGCTGTCTTTATGGCCTACACGCTGATGCAGGCCAAGACGGGCAGTACCGACGAGGTGCAGGCAGAGACGTCGCCTGTCTGGAAGAACATTGTCTACCTGGTGGGCGGCCTGCTGGGACTGGTGCTGGGCAGTAACCTGTTTGTCGACTCGGCTTCCAGTGTGGCTTATGCACTGGACATCAGCGAGGGCGTGGTAGGTCTTACGGTGGTGGCTGGCGGTACGTCGCTGCCCGAGTTGGCGACGAGTGTTGTCGCTGCGCGCAAGGGACAGTCGGCTATCGCCATTGGCAATGTTATCGGCTCCAATGTCTTTAACATCCTGCTCATTCTGGGTCTGACGGCAACCATCAGCCCCATGGAAATAGAAGGCATCACCACCATCGACATGGCAGTGATGCTCATCTCGGTAGCCCTTGTGTGGATGTTCTCCTTCACCCGCTACACCGTGGAGCGTTGGGAGGGTGCCGTACTCGTAGGAGGCTATCTCGTATACCTCTGTTGGCTGATCAGCAGTCTGTAAAACAGCAAAATTACCTATCGGCCTCACTGCCTTGGAATGGGCGGTGAGGCTTTAGTATGACAGGAACCTGGTATTTGTCATAACCGCTCGACAAAACATATTAAAACGAGTTCTATTTGTTTTTGTTCTCTTTTTTTCGTAACTTTGTGAGAATTCGCAGGATTTCTTTAAATAAAGGTAGTTTGGGAATTTGAGGAAAAACAAGGTTACGATTTGGAGACCGTACTCAA
>ONLU01000042.1 GCA_900318795.1 uncultured Prevotellaceae bacterium
GGAGCTGGGTCTGAACTCAGAGACTTGCGTAGCCTTCAACACTACTTCTCGTGAGCAGTGCATCATCAACACATGGTACGGTGGTGAGATGAAGAAGGGCATGTTCTCTATGCAGAACTACTATCTGCCTCTGCAGGGTATCGCTTCTATGCACTGCTCTGCCAACACCGACATGGAAGGTAAGAACACCGCCATCTTCTTCGGTCTCTCTGGTACCGGTAAGACCACTCTGTCTACCGATCCTAAGCGTCTGCTCATCGGTGACGACGAGCACGGATGGGACGACGAGGGTGTGTTCAACCTCGAGGGTGGCTGCTATGCCAAGGTCATCAACCTCGACAAGGAGTCTGAGCCCGACATCTACAACGCTATCCGCCGCAACGCTCTGCTCGAGAACGTGACTGTTGCTGCTGACGGCAAGATCGACTTCGCTGACAAGAGCGTTACCGAGAATACCCGCGTAAGCTATCCTATCGACCACATCGAGAAGATTGCCCAGAAGGTCAACGGCAAGAGTGCAGGTCCTGACGCTAAGAACGTCATCTTCCTCTCTGCTGACGCATTCGGTGTACTGCCTCCCGTATCTATCCTGACTCCCGAGCAGACCAAGTACTACTTCCTCTCTGGTTTCACAGCTAAGCTGGCTGGTACAGAGCGCGGCATCACTGAGCCCACTCCTACCTTCTCTGCTTGCTTCGGTCAGGCATTCCTCGAGCTGCACCCCACCAAGTATGCTGAGGAGCTCGTGAAGAAGATGGAGAAGAGCGGTGCCAAGGCTTACCTCGTCAACACTGGCTGGAACGGTACTGGCAAGCGTATCTCTATCCGCGATACCCGTGGTATCATCGATGCCATCCTGGGTGGTGCCATCCTGAAGGCTCCCACCAAGAAGATTCCTTACTTCGACTTCGAGGTTCCCACAGAGCTCGAGGGCGTAGACACCAACATCCTCGATCCTCGCGACACTTATGCAAATGCTGCCGAGTGGGAGGAGAAGGCTAAGGATCTCGCTGGTCGCTTCATCAAGAACTTCAAGAAGTACGAGGGCAACGAGGCCGGTAAGGCACTTGTCGCTGCAGGTCCGAAATTGTAAGAAAAGTTTTTGACTTACATCAAATAAAAGGGCGTTTTCCACGGAAAGCGCTCTTTTTGCTTGTCCTGAAACCAGCAAAATGCTAACTTTGCACTAAGTAATCGAGATGATTATGTTGTTTTCATTAGGTTAGTAGTTATTAGATTAAGGTAAGATTATGTTATTAGATTTTCAAACGACGGTATTGTTGGTAGCTGTTGCTTGTGCAACAATTCTGAGTGTTATCACCCTGATGCATACTGACATCCGTTGAGCAAAGAGTGCGGAGTGAGCGATTCATACCGCACTCTTTTTTATAAATAAACCTAAAATTCGACATTTTATCATATAATAAACTTAATAAAAGAGAGAAATATGCTCAAAATTGCGGAATTGTGCGTAAATTTGCACCCAAATTTGAATTAATTCAGACTCATGAGACAAATAAAGACGATATTTATGCTGCTCGTGGTGGCTATTGGTGTGACTTCGTGTCTCAATTCCAGTAGCAGTGAAGCCACGCTGTATGGCGAAGCTGCAATCACCTCTTTCAACCTTGGCAATGTCACTAGTTATGTGCATAAGACCATCAATGGAAAGGACTCGCTGGTCAAGACAACACTGTCTGCCACCACCTACAAGTTCACCATCGATCAGATTCAACACCAGATTTACAACACGGACTCGCTGCCTATAGGTACCGATGTGTCTCGTGCCCTGTGCGTCATCGGTAGCAGGAACAATAGCACCGTATTTTTTGTAGATAAAACCGACGAAAACATATTGCGCCCCTACAGTTCGCTGGACAGTGTCGATTTTTCGACGCCCCGTAAGCTGGAAGTATGGTCCAGCGACATGAAAGGCCATACCGACTATACCGTTAAGGTCAATGTCCACGGGCAAGACGGTTCACTCTTCGTCTGGCAGAAGATGCCAGCCAGCGAGGTGCTGGCTCAACTGAAGGACGTCGAGGCCCACTATTGGGCAGGCACCATGTATCTGGAGGGCCGTATGGGCGACATGACTCAAATCTATCGTGTTGACGACAAGGGTCTGGTGATGATGGACGAGGAGACAACCGGCAAGCTGCTGCCTCCGGGCATGAAACGCTGGGTTGGCAGTACCTCCCAGGAGGTCTACGGACTCTCTGACGATAATGACTTGATGGTATCGCAGGATGGTGGTGTGACATGGGAATCCGACATACTGGACGATGACCGCCATCTGCTTCCTGTACAGGACATCGCCTTCGTCTCCTATCCGCTGTACTATGCTACCAATACGGAGTATGCCCTGCTGGTAGGCAACCGTTCAGTGGGCGATTTCCCAGACGATAAGACTGCCATGGTATGGCGCAAGATAGTCGACAACGACGAATACACTCCCGAGGGCTTCTGGTCCTATCTGGAGCCTGCGGGCGATATGGCATTGCCCCGCATGGCACACATGAGCCTGGTAGCCTATGACGACGGCATACTGGCTATAGGAGGTGAAGACATCTCTGAAGGTGTCTTCAGTGCCCCCTATGCGCAGTTCTACCAGAGCCGCGACGACGGTATCACCTGGAAGTACAACAAGAGTTATCAGCTGCCGGACGGCTTTGACGAAAATGCAACCTCGGTGGGCATGGCTGTCGATGACGACGATTATCTGTGGCTCTTCTGCGGCGGTACGGGTCAGGTGTGGCGAGGCCGTCTGAACAAACTGGGCTGGCAGATTAAGGATTGACGACTCTGGGCGTGTGGTGATGAGAAAGGCGTTGTTGTCGATTATGCTTGTGGTAGCGGTCTGCGTCAAGGCGCAGACAGAGCCCGAGTACCGTCTGGAGTTAGGCGGTGGAGTAGGGGCTGTGACCTATCTGGGCGACTTCAATGGCAATATCTTCAAGGAGATGCAGCCCATGGGCTCTTTGCTCGCCAAGTATCGCTTCACACCCCGTCAGGCAGTAGCCTTCAGCGTTGGTTACGGTCAGTTGAAAGGCTCGTCGCGCAATGCCAAGACCTACTATCCTACCATCACCGACTACAACTTCAAGTCGAGTCTGGTGGACGTGGGACTGAGATATGAATACAACTTCTGGCCCTATGGGACAGGAATGGAATACCGGGGTGCCCAGCGCCTGACACCTTATATATATATAGGTATGGGTATGACCTTTGCCAAGCCCGACAACGGCGAGGCTAAGTCCGTCGCTACGGTGAATGTCCCCCTGGGCGGTGGTGTCAAATACAAGGTTGCTGACCGCCTGAACCTGGCCGTTGAGTGGACCATCCATTTCACGGGCAGCGACCTGTTGGACGGTGTGAAGGATCCCTATGGCATCCAGAGCAGCGGGATTTTCAAGAATACCGATTGCTACAGTCAGCTCCGTGCGACGCTGACATACGACTTATGGCAGAAATGTAAAACGTGTCACAATGATAGAGACTAACAACATTCCCCAGCACATAGCCATCATCATGGACGGCAACGGACGCTGGGCAACAGAACGGGGCAAGGAGCGCAGCTACGGTCATCAGGCTGGAGTGGAGGCTGTGCGACGTATCACTTCCGAGTGTACCCGCCTGGGTGTGAAATACCTGACGCTCTACACCTTCTCCACGGAGAACTGGAACCGTCCGGCAGACGAGATTTCCGCCCTGATGGGACTGGTGCTCACATCGCTGGAGGACGAGATATTTATGAAGAACAATGTGCGCTTCCGTGTCATTGGCGACATGAAGCGCCTGCCCGATGCCGTGCAGCAGAAGCTGCGCGAGACAGAGGAACATACAGCCAAGAACGATGCCATGACCATGGTGGTAGCCCTGAGCTATTCGAGCCGGTGGGAGATTACCGAGGCCGTCAGGCAGATGCTTGCCGAGGGTGTGCAGGACGTCACAGAAGAAATCGTCAGCCAGCACCTATGTACCAACTTCATGCCCGACCCTGACCTGCTCATTCGTACAGGCGGCGAGTTGCGCATCTCCAACTACCTGCTGTGGCAGATAGCCTACTCGGAACTGTACTTCTGCGACACCTACTGGCCCGACTTCGACGAGGCCCAGTTGCACAAGGCCATCGAGAGCTACCAGCATCGTCAGCGCCGCTTTGGCAAGACTGAGGCACAAGTGGAAAGCGAGGCTTCGCCTCTAAATGAGAAATGAAAAAATGAGAAATGAGAGATTAACAAATAGGACACGGAGATGGATGATGAATGTATTATTTATCATTTCTCCTCTATCATTTAGCAGCTTGGCTGCGCAGGACGTCATAGTCAACCCCGACATCTCCTATGCTGGCACACCTCGCCAGTGCGAGATTGGCGGTATTACCGTCAAGGGTGTCGAGGGCTACGAGGACTATGTGCTCATCGGACTCTCCGGTCTCTCTGTGGGACAGCGCATCAGCGTGCCAGGTACTGAGATCACCGAAGCTGTCAAGCGCTATTGGAAGCACGGACTCTTCTCCAAGGCAGCCATCACTGCCGACTCGCTGGTAGGGTCCAAGGTCTACCTCTGCATCCATCTGGCTACTCGTCCGCGTGTCAGCACCATCAACTATTACGGTTTGAAGAAGTCAGAGCGTGAGGACATGGAGTCTAAGTTGGGCATTATGAAAGGTTCTCAGATTACGCCCAACATGATAGACCGTGCCAAGATCCTGGCTAAGAAATACTTCGACGACAAAGGCTACAAGAATGCCGATATCAAGATTTCCCAACGCGATGATGTCACTGGTAAGAACGAAGTCATACTGGATGTGGAAGTCGACAAGAAGTCGAAGATGAGGGTGCGTAAGATTATCTTCGAGGGCAACGAGCAACTCACCGACAAGAAGATCAAGGGTGGCCTCTTCAAGAAAGGCTCTTTTGGCAAGATCAACGAGGCTGGCAAGTTCTATACCATGTTCCGTGCCAAGAAGTTTACTCCCGAACGCTACGAGGACGCCAAGAAGGCCTTGATAGACAAGTATAACGAGCTGGGCTATCGTGACGCAGCCATCTTGGAAGACTCCGTGTGGACCATCGACGAGAAGCATGTCAATGTCTTTGTCAAGGTGGACGAGGGGCAGAAGTACTACCTGCGCAACATCACATGGGTAGGTAACACCGTCGTTACCAGCGACTATCTCGCCCATGTGCTGGGCATGAAGAAGGGCGATGTCTACAACCAGAAGCTCTTGAACAAGCGCCTCTCCGAGGACGAGGATGCCGTGGGCAACTACTATTGGAACAACGGTTATCTGTTCTATCGCCTCGACCCCACTGAGGTCAACATCGTGGGCGACTCCATCGACCTCGAGATGCGTATCCAGGAGGGCACGCAGGCTCACATCAGCCATGTGCGCATCTATGGTAACGACCGCCTGTACGAAGAGGTGGTCCGCCGCGAGCTGCGCACCAAGCCCGGTGACCTGTTCTCCAAGGACGCCATCCAGCGTTCCGCACGTGAGATTGCCTCTATGGGCTTCTTCGACCCTGAGAAGGTCAACCCCGACATCAAGCCCAACTACGAGGACGGTACGGTAGACATCAACTGGGAACTGCAGTCCAAGTCCAACGACCAGCTGGAGTTCTCGCTCGGTTGGGGTCAGACGGGTGTCATCGGTCGTATTGGTGTCAAGCTGACCAACTTCTCCATGCGCAACCTCTTTGGCAAGAACCGCATGCACCGCGGCATTCTGCCCATCGGTGATGGCGAGCAGCTGTCATTGTCACTCCAGTCCAACGGCTCCTACTACTACTCCATCTCTACGGGCTACTCCACGGGATGGTTTGGCGGCAAGCGTCCTAACGCACTCAGCGTCAATGCCTTCTACTCCAAGCAGACCGATATCTCCAGCACCTATCGTAACTCCAGCTGGATGAACAACTACTACAACTATGCTTATGGAATGGGTTCCTACAACAGCAACATGTATGACATGACGTCGCTCTACGACGACGACAAGTACATCAAGCTGTTCGGAGCCAGCATCGGGTGGGGTAAGCGTCTGCGCTGGCCTGACGACTACTTCCAGCTCTCCGTGCAGTTGGCATACACCCGCTACATGCTGCAAGACTGGAGCTACTTCATCATCAACAACGGTAACTGTAACAATATCAACCTCGGTCTCACCCTGTCGCGTACCTCTACCGACAACCAGCTGTTCCCACGCCGTGGTTCTGAGTTCATGGCGTCAGTCACCCTTACGCCGCCCTGGTCACTGTTCGACAACAAGGACTACGCCAACCTGGCTTCCGCAAAGACCTATAATGATGACATCGACCGCTATCGCGACGAGCAGCAGGAGAAGTACAAGTGGATTGAATACCACAAGTGGAAGTTCAAGGCCAAGACCTATACCGCCCTCACTGGCGGACAGAAGTGCTTTGTGCTCATGACACGCTTCGAGATGGGTATCCTGGGCTCCTACAACAAGGATAAGCGCTCGCCCTTCGAAACCTTCTACATGGGTGGTGACGGTATGAGCGGCTACTCTACCAGCTATGCTGAGGAAACCGTGGGTCTGCGCGGTTACGAGAACGGTTCGCTGACTCCCTACGGATCTTCCGGTTATGCCTACGACCGCTTCACGCTCGAGTTGCGCTATCCCTTCATGCTGGGCAATACCACCATCTACGGACTGGGCTTCCTCGAAGGAGGTAATGCCTGGAACCAGACGCGCAACTTCAACCCCTTCGACATCAAGCGCTCTGCAGGTCTCGGTGTGCGCATCTTCCTGCCCATGGTGGGTCTGATGGGTATTGACTGGGCTTATGGCTTCGACCGTGCCTTCCCGACTGCCAACAAGGGAGGCTCTCAGTTCCACTTCATCCTCGGACAAGAATTCTAAGACGGCCTGCGGCCTAGTGAAGAGTGAATAGTGAATAGTGAAGAGTGAAGGAAACTTTTAAACCAATAAATAGTTTTTGCGTCAAAGAGACGTATTAACATAAAAACAGAAATGGATATGAAGACATTACAGAAAGGCATGATGAATAGAAGATGGATGATGGTAGCGATATTATTCACTATTCACTGTTCATTATTCATTAGCAGTGCAGCTGCACAGAAGTTTGCCCTTGTCGACATGGACTATATCTTCAAGAACATCCCTGCCTACGAGCGAGCCAACGAACAACTCAACCAGGTGTCCAAGAAGTGGCAGGCCGAGGTTGACGCACTGCAGATAGAGGCGCAGACCCTCTATAAGAACTATCAGAACGAGGTTGTCTTCCTCTCTCAGGAGCAGAAGAAAGCCCGTCAGGATGCTATCATGGAGAAGGAGAAAGAGGCCGCCGAACTGAAGAAGAAGTACTTCGGTCCCCAGGGTGAGCTCTTCAAGAAGCGCACAGCCCTGATGACTCCCATTCAGGAAGAAGTCTACACCACCGTCCGCGACATTGCCGACCTGCGGGGCTACCAGCTTGTGCTCGACCGTGCCAGCGACCAGGGCATCATCTTCGGTTCTCCCAAGATAGACATCTCCAACGAGGTACTCTCCAAACTGGGCTATAGCAAATAGTCTCAGCTCTCTCATATCGGAATATCGAAACATCGTAATAACTTAAAAAAAGAAAGAAAAAAAATGAAAAAACTATTTTTGATGCTGCTCATGTTCGCCCCCATGGCTACATTTGCACAGAAGTTCGGACACGTCAACTCACAGGAAATCGTTCAGGCCATGCCTGAGTTCACCAAGGCTCGCACTGACATCGAGGCACTCACCAAGCAGTATGAGGCTGACCTGAAGTCTATGCAGGAGGAACTCCAGAAGAAGTCAGAGGCTTACGAGAAGGAGCAGGCTTCGCTGCCCGCCAACATCAAGGAGCGCCGCGAGAAGGAGCTGCAGGACATGTACCAGAAGATTCAGCAGAGCTATCAGGACAACCAGCAGGCTCTTGCCAAGGAGCAGTCTGAGAGGATGCAGGCCATCACCACCAAGGTTCTCGATGCCATCAAGCAGGTAGGCCAGTCTGGCGGCTATGTCTACATCATGGACCTCACTGGCGGCATCCCCTACATCAGCACCACACTGTCTACCGACGTGACGTCTCAGGTGAAGGCAAAGCTCGGTCTGAAGTAATTGTGACTTTTGTTTCATCATTTCATTGAACCCTACAAGGAGGGGCACCCGTCCGAGGTGCCTCTCTTTTCTTGCTCTGGTTCCGCGCTTGCACCTTCATTTTGCCGCAGCAAGGATTACCTGAAAAAATTCCCAACAAAATTTTTGTGTTTTCAAAATTAATTGCTACTTTTGCAGGGACTAATCGAATCTAATAGCAATGAACAAGCTACAAGCCATAGAAAGCCAGATATACAACCGCAGCTCCATGTGGGCGCGATGGATGCTCTCAGCAGTCCTTCTGTGGGTGTTCTGCCCGGGCATGACGGCCTCGCCCCTTCCCGACAGTCTCCTTACGCGGGATGCTATCTATCGCTATATGTTCGTCGATCCCGGCAAATCCAGGGATATCATAGATGACATGCGTGCGCGCAAGATACTCCCCGAGTGGAAGCTGGACTTGGCAGAAGGCAATCTGTGCTTCTCGCTGTGCCTGTTCAATAAAGCCCTCGCTTTCTACACAAGAGTCTACAAGTCAAATGCCGTTCAGACTAACGACTCGCTGAAGATGGTAGTGCTTACCCGCCTGATAGAAGCCTACGACGTCAAGTTCGATGAAAAAGACTTTCCCCGCTATATCCATGAGCTTTATGACCTTGCCAAGAGCCGTAACAACGCTGTCTATATGGCTATGGCGCTGTTCATGGACGGCAAGCGCGCTCACTACCAGGGTGATGAGCAGGAAGGCTTCAAACGCTGCGAGGAAGCCGTCCAGATGATGCAGGGCGCCCGTCATTTCTGGCGCCAGAACAATGTGCTGCGCACCTTCTATGGTTATCTGGCAAAGATGTGTTTCGACGACCAGCGCTACGACGAGGCGCTGAAGTATTCCAAGGCACAGGAAAAAGCGTCCCTCCTGCCCCACAACCCTGAAATCCTATGTCGGAAGGAGCGCAATCTCTATCGTGTCTATGCCATCCGCGCTCAGATTCTCATGGCTATGGACAGGCAGGCAGAAGCCGACAGTGCCTACCAGCGCTGCATTTCGCAACCAGTCTCCGATCCTTTTATCATACGCGATATCAACACATACCTGCTTAAGCGACAGCGCTACGAGGAAATGTTGTCCTATCTCCGTAAGGTCAAAGCCATTCTGCAGGAAGACGGCGATACCCTGAGCCGTAACATGATGCTGGCCTACTACGACGCTGGTGAGGCTTACAGAGGGATGAATCAGTATGACTCTGCCTCGCACTGCTATGCCGTGGCAGCCCGTCTGAGCGAGCGTTTGCACAGCATTCACTCGCTCCAGTTGAAAGAGACTGTTCACGAATCCATCGAGTTGGAGCGCGAGATAGCCAAGCATGAGCGCCTGCGTTTCTATTTCTTTACTGGCATTGTCCTGGTCTTCATGGCAGCCATACTGTCTTTCTTCTATGTCAGACGAATGCAACACCGAAACAGGCTCACGGCACAGCACATCCTGTCTATCATGAACTACCGTTACTCCACGCTCTTCGAGACCAACGGCAAGCATCATAGGAAAAAGATGCTTCAGGACGATGCAAATCCCGATGAAATGGGCGAAAATTGCAATTCCGATGAA
This sequence comes from uncultured Prevotellaceae bacterium, assembly GCA_900318795.1. Lineage (GTDB taxonomy): Bacteria > Bacteroidota > Bacteroidia > Bacteroidales > Bacteroidaceae > Prevotella. The sequence continues at coordinate 9,708 of ONLU01000042.1, forward strand.
TTCGATGGAAATCTCGATGAAATGGGCGAAAATCAACTGAAGGAGTTGGAAAAAGACCCCCATTGGAAGGCGTTCCACGATATGGACAAGCAGATTGTCAAGCAGGGCTTGTTCCGCGACCCCAATTTCGGTCGTGACGACCTCGTGCGTCTGGCAGGTGTCGATAAGAACGCGTTAGCCCCTATGATTCAGAAATATACAGGCACCAATGTTCCCGGATACATCAACAGCAAACGTATGGAGTACGCTATCGTGCTCATCAAGATACACCCCGAATACACCCTGAACGCTATTGCTGAAGCCTGCGGCATCAAGGCCCCCGCTACGTTCATACGCCATTTCAGGAATACCTATGGTATGACCCCGTCCGAGTATCGCGCCCAGATTGGGGCTGGCGATTTTGCCCCCCCCAGCCTGAATAACGTATTACATTGAATGTAAGGAAATTATAGGCCTATGCGGACAAATTGAAAAACGCTTTTTGACAAAATTAAAACAAAAAGATTGACCAACCTCTTTATATTTTAAAATATTTTTAATACCTTTGCAATTAATTCGTGTTGAAACGCATTAAACAAAGGTAATGAATCGTTATTTAATTATAGCAATCTTATTCGTTTGGGCAGTCGTTACTGCCCGGGCACAGCAAGTGGCTATCAGCAACAACTTGCTTTACGACGCCACGCTGACACCCAATATCGGCGTGGACGTCAAGGTCGACTCGACTTGGTCTGTAGGTGCCAATTTCGGACTGAACGCCTGGGACATCGACAAGGCGAAAAACAAGAAGTGGCGTCACCTGCTGGTGGCACCCCATGTGCGAAAATTCATGAACTTCAAGGAGTCGATGCATCGCTACAAGGTAGGCTACGAGAACGGTCAGCCCGTCTACAAAGACTCGCTGCGTCTGCGACGGTTCAACTACCTGGAGGGCGACCTCATCTACAGCCACTTCAATGTGGGCAACACCAGCATGCCCTTCGGACTCTACAGCGGAGCCAAGAACCGCCGTCTGCAGGGTGACCTGCTGGCACTGGGAGCCAAGTATGGCTACGGCTGGATACTGGGGCGCGACTGGTGGATCGAGGCGGAGGCCGGCATCGCTGTAGGCTATGCCTGGTACAGTGAGTACGACTGTGCCACCTGCGGCACCTTCTACGGCAAGAACTGTCGCATCTTCCTCTTGCCCCTGTTAGGTATTAACGTGGTTTATATTATCGATTAGCAAAAATAGTAATAACAAATTAAAACTTTCGAAAGTATGAAAAAGCTTTTCAATTATGCCTTGATAGGTGCGATAGCACTAACAGGCGCAACGATGTTCACAGGTTGCAGCGGAAGCGATGACGCTGTTGCGGAGAACAACAATCCGAATTATGATCCGGTAGCGGGTACAGTAAAGTCACAGTTTGTGTTGAACATTGCAAGTAATGCCAAGACTCGTTCTAGCGCAACTACCGTACAGGCTGGCGGCGAGAATTTCCGCGGTATCGACAACACACTGCTCTTTGCCTTTAAAACCTCTGGCAAGGGCTTTGTTGATGCAACGATTGCTGGTGCAGCTGCAGCAAATCGCTATGACTTGGGAACAGTAGCTGCTGCAGGCTCCCTTGACAATGACGGTAGCAACTCTCACCGTATTTTGGAGCTTGCTATGCCTACTGGTACAGATGCTATGCTGTTCTACGGCAAGGCTATCAAATCTAGTACCGATAAAGACGAAGAGGTCGGTAAGGTGACCTATGCCATTACAGGCACGCAAGCAACAGGAGGAACTACACCATTCCACTTTGATCTCAACAACCGTGTAGGAGAAAATGCTGCGAAATACGGACATGCAGCTCAGATCTTGGCTGCCATCATGACAAAGATCGTCAATGTCAGCGGCTCCTATACTGTTAGCTCAACAACCTATCCGAGTTGGACTGGTGCAGCCTCTTTAACTTCCACTTGGAAAGACTTGAACCCAACAGCCCAAGGCCGTGCGCTTTCACCATTGGAGGAAATTCTCTATAAAGCTTTCCATACCCTTACAACTTATGGTACTATCGAACTGCGTGGTGGTTCTGCAAATGCGATTCATACCACAGTAAAAGATTTGTATTCTGTAACCATTAAAGTAGCAAATGCCACACCGACCTCTCCTTACGAAGAGTTGGCAAAACATCTTGCACAGCAAATCAATACTCAGATAACCAATTACTTTACTTCTTCAGATACAGAGGCAATTACAGGTTTTAAGGGTGCCGATGGTATCAAGAGCGCAATGGGTACAAGTTGGAATGACGACTGGAATGATGTTGTTTCTACAGACATTTCCGGCTTCCCAGCTACGTTTAACTTGCCTGAGGGTGCAGCACAGCTTGCATATGATGCTTCCTCAAACACATTTTCCCATAAGCACCCTGGAGTCAGTCTGCTTGACAAATCAACATCAACAAACCCAGATGCTTATACGTTCCCTGCAGAGTTGATGTATTACTGCAACAGCGGTGTGCGCACTTCGAACAAGGAGAAAACTGCCAGTGAAGGTTATCCTAATGGTGTCGCTAACTGGGATGACAATAGCAAGTGGGACTCTGACTGGACTGGAACATCGGTTACATCTGCTACTCGTGCAACAGCTATGACGAAGAATGTGAACTATGGTGTAGCTATGATGAAAACTACAGTAGAAATCAAGGAAGGTATTACTGCACTTGAGGACAACAGAAAAGCACTTAATCCAGGTGAGGAGAACAAATCATTCACTCCTGCAAACATTAACTTCACATGGACTGGCGTTATTGTTGGCGGTCAGCCTGCAAGTGTTGACTGGCAGTTCTTGCCTACAAGCACCGATTTCGACAAATTGGTTTACGACAATCAGGTAGCAGGATTAGTAGCAGGAACAGCTGTTCCAAATGCTGCAGGCTCTACATCAGCTCCTAACTACACCATCCTGTTTGATAACTATACCACTGGAGCTTCACAGAACAAAGTACGCGTTGCCCTTCAGTTCGTTAACAACGGTGATGATTTCTGGGGACGTGACAATCTGGTTCGCAAGGGTCAGACATTCTACCTTGTAGCAGAACTTGATCCTACTGGTAAGGAAATTCCTGCTGCTAACTGGGATACCTATTACCAGGTTCCACCTCTTGATGCAAGTGGTGTTTCAACCAAGACCACCCGTATCTTTGTTCAAGACTACATGACGACCGTAAACTTCAAGTTTGTTGCTGACGGTTCCGCACACACATCAAGCTTGCAGAATGCCTACGTCACCATTCCTGACCTGCGTTCCAGCCAGTTGTCATTCGGTCTGTCTGTAGATCTTGATTGGAGACAAGGCCTGACATTCAATGATGTAGCACTTGGTGATAACTAATCATTAATTATAAATGGTGAAGACAAGACGAAATACTTTCATGATGGGAATCCTGCTGTCAGCCTGCTGGCTGATGGCGGGATGCACCGTCATTGATGACGACTTGTCGAACTGTGACAACGACTACCAGCTGGACTACGAGATACGGTTGGTGACCAACATGTCCATCGAGATGGAGACCCAGCTGAGCATCGTAACGGATGCTGGCATCGCTGAAGTGCTGCGTAATCATTTGAAGAATATCTTCACCGACTATGCTCACGATGTGGACCTGTCGTTCTACGATACGGAGAACAACCAGCCCCGACTGCAGCACGACCAGCACATCATGGATGCCAACCAGCAGAGCTATACAATCAATTTGCCCAAGCGGCAATACAAGCATCTGGCGGTAGCCAACGTGCTGAACAATAGCGTGGTCAGTCTGCTGCAGGATGACTTCTGTCGTACGTCGCAGCTGGGACTGACCACCCGCGACACCATCGACTCGCACACCACAGGCCTGTTCACAGCCCGTCTGCCCATGAATGTGCTGGAAGGCGTAGACCAGCAGTTCAAGGTTAACCTCTACATGGTCAACTGTGCCGCAGCCCTGGTGATTGACCCGCGCAAGCAGGACGTCAGCAATATCCGTGTCTACTCCACAGGCTTCGCCTCGCAGTTCAACATCAACGACAGCACGTACATCTTCGCCGCCCAGCCGCCTATGGTGCGAACCACTGAGCTGCGCGATGCCACAGGCAGCCGTCTGTGCTTCTGCTCGGTGAACTTCCCTTCGCGTGAACCTTATTATAATGGTGTAGGGTCGCGCAGTGTCATTGAGACTGAAGATCCCTTCATAGCCCAGCCAGGACAGGAGACGCTCTGGCAGTTCGAAGTCTACGTCTGGAAGGACGGCAAGATTACGAAGACGGTGCTCAGCATCAACAAGCCCTTGCGTGCTGGTCAGCTGACTATCATCAAGGGTTGGATTACTGGTGAAGGTGCCGTGCAGACGAGCGACCAGACGGTAGGCGTCAGCGTGACGCTCGACTGGAATGAAGGGGGTATATACAATCCCGATTTATAAACATTATAATATACTATGTAAGGTACGCGCGTGAAGACAACTATGAGACATATCGTATACTATCTGTTGTTGGGCATGATGATTACATCATGTTCAATGATAGATGATGATATGCCTGAGCAGTTCAATGAGACGACGTCTTCAGTATCCAAGCAGGTAGACCTGCTGGTCAGTATCGGTAGTGGGGCACTCAAGCCCAGTCTGGCACCGGCCCTTACCCATAGGGCTCCCACGTTCTCAGCGATGGATCAGTTGGTCGCCATTCCTTTCCATACCGAAGGCGCTAATGTAACAGAAAACGACGAACCGCTGATAAACCTCGTAGGTGCAAATGAAGGCAATCTGGCCAAAAAGTACGTGGAAGAGAAATACAACACCTACTACGTGAATACCTGCTACCTGATGACAGGCACAAACCGTATGTTGGTATATGGAAAGGCGAAACCCGCACATAGCGACCTGTCATACGACCCTAAAGTTCATGGACAGCTAAGCGATTTGCCTACCACTCGTAAGAAGACCGCTGACATTCAGTTCAGCCTGACTTCTATCCGTAACACATCAGAGGTACACACAGATGCCCAGGCATTGGCCAACTATATGACCGCCATTGCCAATACGGATGGTTGGAGCACGACAACCGACCCAACCCTGAAGAGCTACTATCTGGACTTTATCCGTATGGGTTCGGAAGGTGCCGGACTCATGAGCGGAGCAGCAGCTAATATCAAGGCGTTCGTGGCAGCACTCAAGGCGCTGCTGGTAGCAAAAGGCGGTGACCTCAGCAACGCTATCATCGAAAAGATAGATGCTACAAACATAAGCACTAACACCTATCCCCGCTCCCTCGGACTTCCTGACGGAGCAGCTGTTATCCGTTGGACAAAGAATGAGACAACAGATAAAGACGAATTCTCGGTTCGCACAACAACGACAACGCTCGACAATATCAACGGCATCAACCGCTATACCTATCCTGCAGAACTGATGTTCTTTGTTGATAGCCCCATACGCACCTCAGCAAATGAGGTGGCGAAAGAAGTTTATAAGAATGCTCCCACCGATCAACTGTGGAGTGCTTTCCTGGATACCTATTACACGGGCTCCACTGCCGTCAATACGAATACCAAGGCAGTAGCAGTAAAGAATCCCATCCAATATGGTGTTGCCAGATTAGACGTTACACTGTCTAGTATGAGCGCCACACTGAGTGATGCTAAAAACGTATTGGTCGCCAATGCTAATATGTCGACGATGCCTCTAAAAGGCGTTATCATTGGCGGACAACATACCGTAGGCTTTAACATGAAGCCGCAAGGCGAACAGACGGATGTCGACGGACGATTCATCTACGAGACTACCGTGGATGCTACGAATTTGGCAACTGAAGGCTACAAGACCAGCACGTTGGTATTGCAGTCTTACGACAACGAGAAAGTGCCCGTCATCCTGGAGTTTCAAAACAATACCGGACAAGCGTTTACAGGCAAGGATGGTACCGTCTATCCGAATGCCCGTTTCTACCTCATCGCGATGATAGATCCAGCCGACAAGAAAGAGGAGGGCAAGGACTACACCAACCGCGTGTTTACACAAGATTATATCACCACCATGTCGATGCGTGTGACATCGCTTGCCAAGGCATATACCTGTATGCCCGACCTGCTGGCTCCACGACTGGAGATTGGCGTTCAGGTGGTGACAAAATGGATTCAGGCAACGACCACGAATGTGGAACTAAGATAAGAAATGATGAAGAATAGACATATATTATATTGGTTTTTATGCAGCATGCTGACGGTGCTGTTCTCAGCCTGCTCTTCCAGCGATGCTGCAGAAGGACCTAAGGAAGCAACACACCAACAGCCGCAACTGGCCATCTATGTCTATGCTCCTGAGCAGGCCTCAGCCAAAAGAAATGCCGCACAGACTCGTGCTAACGAAGGTGAGGTGGATGCTATTATAGACGAAGGCACCATTGACAGCCTGCAGATATGGATATACGAACAAGAGACAGGGAATTACGTGGGCTATTTCAGCACTAAGGATGTATCAGCACTGAACCAGGGACAGGGTACAATCTACCAGATACCGGTCACTGATGCGTTCGCTGCTGCCAAACCCTATGTCAACGTCTATGTGATGGCGAATGTGACCAGCGCCAACTGTGGTATAGAAACATTGAATAAGGAGACCACCCGTGCAGCTCTGCTGGAGGGTGCCAAGATAACCACTGGACATTTTGGACTGGAACAGAATACAAGAACTGTACCCGATGACGGTCTGCCGTTTGCAGGTATATTGACTGGACAACCCGTTGTGGGCGATGCCCCAACGCTACGTGTAGGTACGCTCAGTGCGGTATCTACCGTTCAACTGACGCGTGCGGTGTCGAAGTTGCGCTTCGTCTTTGCCAAGACTACAGGACAGCCAACAGTGAATATCACCAGCATCAAAATGAATATTGGCATGATACCCGACGTGGAGTATCTTTTCCAGACACCGGCATCTATGGACTATAATACCGAGGCGAAAGAACTGCTGTCAACAACTATTAACGATATCGCTGCGACAGATGATCCAACCAAGTATCTCTATCTTGGCCAGGACGCTCAGGAGTATGAAGACCTGATTAACGCAGCTGCCAACAAGCAGCCTAATCCGGAGGTCACCGTGGAAGGTCCTATCTACCTGCGCGAGAGCGACAAACAGTTGGCAGGTACGATTACATATACCATTGGTGGTGTCGCACAAGAGCCCGTCACCTTTCAGATGCAGCAAGCAGGCGACTTCAAGCGCAACCACACCTGGATTGTCTATGCCTACTATGCCGGTGCTGGCAAGTTGCAGGTGCAGTCACTCTATGTGAAAGATTGGTCAACGAAAGATCTGAATCATCAAGTATATAACTGGTAACGTTCAATAAAGGAGAAAGGAATGAACAACAAGAAGAAATACATAGACATCCTGGCAGTTGCTGCTATCGCATTGCTTAGCGCCTGTTCCTCGGACAATCCCGAAGCACAGACGGTTACTACGGGTAACGAACCAGCAGGCAAGGTGGTGCAACTGATGTCGTATGCTTCTCCCTTTACGGATAAAGAACTTTCTCATCGTGCCGCACCTACAGGCTTCTCTGCATATACCCCTGATAAGACCACAAACATGGGAATTTATATGCTGTTGTCAGAGAACCCGGCAACAGACTGGGCTTCTCCAGAAGAGAAAAAAATCATATACACCAACAAGTGGCATGCGTACTTTGATGTCACACCAGAAAAGACTTATACCGTCTATGGCTATATGCCCAAAACGGGAGAGATGAGCAGTACGCTGGCAAAAAGCACTGCCGATGCTGCCACTCTGACCATTACTGGTATCAAGCCTGTCACCACGGACGATATTTGCATCATCACAGGTGTCAAGGATGCGGATGAAGGGCTGACGGAAGGACAGTTCAGCTGGTCCTGGCCTATTCCCAGCAGTGAAGAAGAAAACTACAAAATTTATATTTTGATGGATCATCTCTATGCAGCAGCCCAGTTCCGCCTGAAAATTAGTTCGGACTATGCACAGCTTCGTACCATCAAACTGAAGACGATGACGCTGAGCACTAATAAAGGAAGCGTCAATGCCACTATTACGCTGATGCACAATACGACAGGCACCAGTCCTATCTCCAGCATAACGTACACATCGTCAGGCAGTAGCAGTACTGCTGATATTTATAATAGCAATGAAGGTACAGCACTTGATAAAACAACACCTCTGTCTGTCAATGCCTACTTTGCTCCGGAACTTTCAAGTAACCTGACACTGGTCAGCACCTATGACGTTTACGACAGCAAGGGCAACCTGATACGTCAAAACTGCACGGCAACCAACAAACTGCCGGATTTATCCGCAGTTCAAGGACAACGGGTACTGTTGAACATGACCGTCAACCCCACCTATCTCTATGTGCTGTCAGAACCAGACCTCGACAACCCAACGATTACAATTGATAATTGATAATTGACAATTGATAATTCTTTGACCTAAAGGTACAAAGCGTAAAACGATTAGAAAATTGAAGATAATGCGCAAAATAACGACCATCCTATTACTTTGTATGTCTGCAACACTGATGCAGGCACAGATTACTATTGGTGGTAATATTTACGGAGGCGGTAATGCCGGTGACACAAAAGGCAATACCAATGTTACCGTTTATGCTGGCGATTTGAACCGTGTATTCGGTGGTGCCCAAAAGGCTGATGTCGGTGGTCATTCTTTCGTTTATATTGATGGTGAACATGCATCTGACTACGTGCTTATCAATTACGTATATGGTGGTAATGACGTATCAGGCGTCATTGGTAACAATAGCGAACTGGAAAAGTCTGTTCCTACAGAAATCAAAAAAGCCACAGAAAATTTGGTGGATGAGAGTTGGAATGCTTTTGTGCGCATCTCGACCAAGATGAATGGCGATGTAGCGGCTGACGACAATCAAAAGATATATATCGGTCAGCTCTTCGGAGGTGGTAATGGCGCTTATGACTATATTTCCGAAAAACTCAGTGATGGGGTGACACCCAATCCCTATTATGGTCTGACTAAACCCGAACTCGCAAAATCCTATTTGGAAGTAATGGGCGGTTCCATCGTCTATGCTTTCGGAGGCGGCAACAATGCCACAGTAACCGAGAAAACCGTTATTTATGTTGACAATCCAAGCAAAGTGGTTAATGAGATACTGGTTGATAACGTTGATCAGATAACAAAGGACAATCGCGTGGTCGATAAGATGAACCTCAATCCTGGATATACCTATCCGAGCAGTGATGCCTACCAGATTGGTAGCTTCTTTGGAGGAAACAATACCGCAGAGATGAAGATACGTCCGCGGTGGAATCTGAAGAGTGGAAAAATAAGAAATGTGTACAGTGGCGGTAACAAGGGTGACATGACAAGCCCCGACGGATTGCTGCTTCAAATTCCGGAGGGATCCAGTATTATCGTTGATAATGTCTATGGCGGATGCCGTATGGCAGATATCATACCGAAAGACAAAGATGGTAACCCAGTTACTGCTGCAGCCATCACTGAAGACGACTTTGGCAACGAACTGCATATCCCTGCTGGCATGGCAGCACGAGCACGTGTCTTAGGAGGACATGTCAACAACGTTTATGGTGGTAACGATATTACTGGACATATCTCTGGTGGTAGTACTGTAGGTATTTATACTACTATCTATGGTGACGTCTATGGCGGTGGTAACGGTTCCTATCCTTATACCGACAATGCAAAATTAAAAGATGACCCGACATACGGCGACCTGTATTACACTATTCCTACAGGAAAGACCTCTGTGGAGGCTCTCAATGATTACCGTCCAAATGCCGAGCAGGTATCTATCTATGTGCAGGGTACGGAGGCCAAGAAAACGATTATTCACGGTTCCGTCTATTGCGGTGGTAACAGTGCCTCACTGTCATCAAGCATGGACAACCCCAAGGTGGAGTTGAAGGTAGGCTCTTATGCTATTGTCGATAATCTTTTCTTCGGCAACAATGGCGAGCACATGGTGGAAACACATGAAAAGGATGCGGAACATCCGCAGGAGGGCGTATTGCGCACCATGAGGAACACCACGATAACAGGCGATGGGTCACGGTTCAACTCTATTGACCTGACAAATTCCGAAACATTCGCCACCTACATGGAAGGTGTCACCATGCCTCTTATCCCCAGCATTGTGTTTGCCAAAGAGTCTAGTGGTGATCCTGCCACATATATCCCATACACCTCCTACTTCGGTTCTGTTTACAGTGGTGGCAATGTGGGTAGCATGAAGATTGACGGAAAGAAGACAGCTCTCAATTTTACGGAGAATGTCATCATATATAACAAGTTGGTGGGTGGTTGTAATAATGCTAATGTGGCATCCACTGAATTTAATGCCGCCTACGATGGAGGTTTCATCGGCACTCCTGATACGAACGGTGATAAGTTGCAGTTGAACCTCAGTGGATTGAGAATGCAGCCTAAGCGTTGGAAGAAGAACATAGGTGATTACTACACTCCGGAATTGGCCGAAAGAGAGAGCTACGACACAGATCCGGGTTATACCGACTATGTGATTGATGCAAACGGCAACCATTTGTTGGAGTGGAACACCATCTCCTCCATCACAGGCAAGGAAGTCCGTCCTGTGCTGTCGGGTACCGGCATAAGCTCTGATGACGACAAAGCCCGTCGTTTCATAGGTGGCAATGTCTATGGCGGTTGCTACAATAGCGGACACATCAATGGCAATGTCATCATCAACATGAACTCTACGGTAGTGGACCGCAAGGGTCAGTATGCTGTATTTGATCAGGTGCTTGAAGACGAGGGTGAGGCAAAGTTATACGAGAACGAAAATTATCACATCACGACACGCGTTTCTGGTGTCATCCTCGATGAACAGGGTATGGACGTACTCGGTTCTGCACTCAATGTCTTTGGCGGAGGCTATGGTAAGGACTCCGAGATATGGGGCAATGTGACCGTTAATCTTAATGCCGGCTACACCTTCCAGATCTTCGGTGGTGGTGAGCAGGGAGTCATCGGCAAACCCAATGATGGTACTGGCGATGACTATACCTTCAACAGCAAGACATTTAAGGCTGCAGAGTTTATTTATGGCGGTGGCTTTAAGGGACCGGTCTGTGGCAACACTGTCATCAACCTGGGTAACGGACGTGTGTTCAACACCTTTGCCGGTGCATGTGATGCTGACATCCTCGGATATACTGCTACTTATATTGGACGTAACGGTGTGGATGCACAGGGTAAGGATGTGCTGGGATTCCCTTGGATTCGTGACCATGTCTATGGCGGTAACGACCTCGGTGGAAGAATCATGGGCTCTGCAGACTTCAGCGGGCGCCTAAGTGCAGACCTCCCGATTACACCATATAAACCTCAGGAGACCTCCGCCGTAACGACAGCTTCCGCCTACATGGAGTATGTGCAGGGCCACGTGGACTATATCTTTGGTGGATGCTATGGTGACTATGACTATACTACGGAGTATGCTGGTTATACGTCGCCCCGCATGAATAATGCTTTCGTCAACTTCAAGCCTAATCAGCATATCAGCAACGAGGTTAATAAGATCTTCGGTGCCGGTCAGGGTGCTGCTGGGTTTAACACGACGGATAAGAACTTGATGCAAAACCAGAGTTATGTGCTGATGGACCTTGCTAACACTGGCACGAAATTTGCTGATTTGGAAGTGTTCGGAGCAGGCCAGAACTGTGGTGTGGGCATGGGAATAGCAAAGGCAACAGCTGACGGAAATGCTGATGGCGTAACTGCAGCTGCTGTCGTTGACCTGGCTCGCGGACAAATCGGTGCAGCCTATGGCGGCAGTTTGAATGAGGGTGTTACTCGTCGTACGATCGTGAATGTACCAACCGGTTCCACCATTAAAATCGGCAGTATCTTTGCCGGTGCTTACGGTAGTGATATTTATCAGCCTTGTGATGTATATGAGGGTACGGTCAATTACCATAGTGCTGATGCCTATCTGATTTATAACAAGGATAACACAATGATGAAGGGCGCGCTGTATGGTGGTAACAACCTGAAGCGTCGCACCATCTATGGCAAAATCAACATTGATGTCCCTGTCAGACAGTCGCATCCTGATTATGGCATGACAACAGCTACGGTCTATGGTGCCGGATGCGGTTCCAACACCTGGAGCGAATATACTGAGGTCAACTTGAGTAATGGCGCACAGGTTTGGGAAGTCTATGGCGGCGGCGAGGCTGGCGGCGTGATGAGTGCTGAGAGTGTACAGAAATATGTCACAGCATTTAAGCCTGCAAAAGACGAGCAGGGAGATGATATGACTGATGCCAAATGGCAGGCTGCTTGGACGCTTGGTAGTGGCTATGACCCGGATATGTCAGCTTTTCCAGAAACATTTGACTATATCAATAATGAATCTACCAATCTGCAAAATCCCATTGCCAGAGAAGCGGAGATAGACGACCGCAAAGACACCCCGGGCACACTCAGATTTAAGAGATATAACACCAATGTCATCATCAACGAAGGTGCATATGTAGGCAACTATGCTTATGGCGGAGGACTTGGTAAGGAAGACGACGTATTTATCAGCAGTGGTGACGTCTATGGCACCACCTACATCGCCCTGCTCGGTGGAAAGGTCAATAAGGACCTCTATGCTGCCGGTACTATGGGAACCGTCTATAACTTCTTTGGTGCAGACTTCATCGCCTCGGCCAATGCCTATATCCAGGGCGGCACGGCACGTAACGTCTATGGCGGCGGATGGGCAGGTGCTGTGGGATACCATACGGGTGACATCAGCGCTGCAACCACAACCGACATTCCTGGTGAGACACACGTCGTCATCGGTAAGAAGGACGGCACCAGCTTCGTCGACGGTCTTCCTGCCATCGAGCGTAACGCCTATGGTGGTGGTGAAGGCGGTCCCGTATTCGGTACTACCAACATCACGCTGAACAAGGGTTATATTGGTTATCGCTATTTCGTTAACCAAGCGAGTGCTGATCCTGGAGCAGAGCTCATCGGTATTACTGATGGCGGTGGTTATTATCAGGAGAAACTGCACGACGAAACATGGTCGGGTGATGGCTCCTATCGCTTGAAGGATAGTGGTAACATCTTTGGCGGTGGTTACGTTGATAACAGTAGTGTTGATGAATCTAATGTAACGATGTACGGTGGACATGTGCGCAACTCCCTCTTTGGTGGTGGTGAGATTGCTGCCGTCGGACGTGGCGTTATCGTTGCCTCTGGTGAAAAGAACTCTGTAAGAACCCTGCAAGGTATTTATAAGGCAGGAAAGACCAATGTGAAACTGTACGAAGGTTTTGTACACCGCAATGTATTCGGCGGCGGTCGTGGCTACAACAACCTTGGTGAGGGTGGTAAGCTCTACTCCGACGGTTATGTCTTCGGACAGACCGAGGTTGATATTCACGGTGGTGAGGTAGGTACTAATGCCGAACTTGCCAACGGTAACGGTAACGTCTTCGGTGGTGGTGATATCGGTTATGTGGTGCTTTATGCTTTGGTAAGAAGTCGGGTACACGTTATGACGATGATGACGAAGGCTACTATTACCAATCCAAAGATGGTAATTTTATCTTTGATGGTGGTGAGAAGATTCTCACTGAGGACTGCAAGGTGTTGGTGGAACCGCATGCCCGTGTAACAAGTGGTACGATTAATTACGGTGGCAAAGTTTATAATGTAGGTGATTATGTTCCTATAGCTTACCTTAATACCTTAGGGAATAAGAATTCAGGTCAATGGAGTAATCTGGATGTCAGTGGTATCACCATTCACAATGCAGTTTTTGCCGGTGGTAACACCTCGTCTGGTTCTGATAAAGTGTATGCCAATGCCACCTCTATCTTCGGTAATGCCACTGCCTCTATCCATGATGTCTACAACCGTGACCTCATCACCCTGGGCACCAACCATGTGGGTGGTCTTTATGGTGACGGTAACCTGACCTTCGTGGATGGCTATCGTGGTCTTAACATCACCAACTATGGTACCGACTATTATAGCATTGACAAGGAGATCACTATTGAACAGTATAATAATCTGCCACCTCGTGAGGCAGCTTATTATGAGTTAAGATACACCTGTGTGAAAGAATGTACTGACGATGATGGAACGACATATCATCCCAAAGATCCGAGTAATCCGAATTCTAAGGCATCTACATTGTCGGCATTGGAAATCATATCCTTGTTTGAACACGGGACAAACACATCAGGTGTTCTTGACTCTGAAGGACAGCCATCAGGTGAGTATTGGAAAGAGAATGGTGTGCTGCCAGTCTATGCCGGCCGTCCGATGAACACCATCCAGCGTGCTGACTTCTGCGGTGTGTTTGGTAGTCGTATGGTGATGCAGGGCGCCCAGGACCGTGTGCCTGAGATTGCAGACTATACCAACTATACCATCAACCGTGTCCGTGAGGTGTCGCTGAACAAGAGGCTCTTCAATAAGAACGATCTTACTGGAGATTATCACGGCAACTACTTCGGCATCTACAATATCGTGAACTACTTTGGTGCCCTGACCAGTGATGTTGATTTCAATAAAACAGTGCGTGTTACCGACAACACCGACGCAGCCAAGTACAAGTCGGATGCTAATGGAAAGCACTACGGCGTTGCCACTTACGAAGACTGGAAAAAAGAACATAAGGCCGATCGCACTCGTAATAATGGTAATAGTCATAATAAGGTGGCACTGGCCTCTGGTGTCTATCTGGAGTTGACCACCGAGCAGAGCACTGGCACCGACGTCTATGAGAAAGACTGGGGCTATATCACGGGTGTTGTAGAACTCGACCTGATTAATGTGCAGACGGGTATCGGTGGCGGCTTCGTCTATGCCAAGAACGAACATGGTAAACGTAGTCTATCCGGCAAGACGCACACCACCATCACCGACCTGAACACAGGTGCTGTCACCCAGAAGGATTTTATTTACACAACTGATGATGCAACCAAGGACGAATGGGAGTCCAGCGGAAACTTCGTGCATAGCACACAGGTAATTATCGACGACTGCTACAACGTCAGCGGCAAGTATAAAGGAACGGTGACTCCTGGTGGTGCCGTACCTGCCCACTACTGGTATATCCAGGGTTCGGTATATGTCTATGACCAGTATATCTCCGCCTACACCGGAGCTCCCAACGCCTACAGCGAGACGGTGGAAATTCCGTTGACCATCACGGCAGCATCGCACGGTACGATGAAACTGCTTAACGTACAGCCTAACTACTATGCTTATTATGCTTCGTCAGGGCACCCGTTGACCGATGGTCAAAAACTCATCATCAACGATGTGACCTATTATAAAAACGATCCTATCAGCTATTGGGATTACTTCTTGCTCAGTCAGTCAGAGAAGAGCCTCTTCGTGCCGGACACCTATGTTACCATTGGCGATTGTAAGGTTAATGGCACACCATATGCAGAAGGAACGGTATTGTTGTCTGGACAATATATCGACCTGAAGAACAGTCATCCTACGGTAACTTACGAAGAGGGTGGCGTGGAGAAGACCGATAAGGACTTCGACTACTTCTTCCGCTCTTCCAACAACATCAGCCACAACACTGGCTATATGCTGACCTATAAGGTGAACAACCCCACACCGTGGGATTTGTGGTACACCAAGTTCTCTGGTTCACAGACAGAAAAACAGCAGACTCCTGCTGACGGCTATAATAATGGTCCTACATACAGACTCAAAGACGGTCTTGCAGGTGGACTGCTCGGACAGCAGGAGTACAAGGAGAGCGACGTCATCTCAAAGAGTGTTTATGATACCTATCAAACAGCCATTACAACTCACTCACTCTCTCCTGCAGGTCAGGCAGTCTTTGAAGAAGCTTTTGTCATTACCAGCGCTGTTGATGTCACTGTTGGCACGTCCACACGTCACCTCAATCCCGGTGCTGTTATCTCGCAAACGGAAAGGAATAACTACGGGCTTACCGATAGCAACTCCTCTCCTGCCTATATCTGTACCAGAACTATTCAGTTGAGCGCAACGGATTATATCTATCAGGGCAGCAAGATGTCGTCAACTGAGAAGAACAACTATATCACTCGTCTTACTACCGACATTAAAGCAATACTGCCTGCAGCAGAAACTGCAACCAAGATAGATGATGTTGACGTGTCAGGTCTGTCTGCTGACGAAAAGAAAACATTGGCACAGTTGCTGGTGGTTCGTGAGGAAATCAGGTCCGATGTCATTCCTGCTTACTACTGTAAGACTGAAGGTCTCTATGGCGGTGACTACTACGAGTCTGGCAAGAACTATCGTGGCTTGGCCGTATGGAGTTCTATGTCTAAGGATGACCGTGAGAAGTTTACCTTCAACTACGATGCCTTCGACTTGCTCATCGACCCCACCTATAGTGGCACAATAGGCAAGAAATATCAGTACGACTCAGAAGCAGCAACCCCTGAGGGAGCCCAAAATAACCCCGCTGGTTACTCGCTCGATAAGCCTGTCGATTATACGGCTACATATAATGGTAGCGATGTTGCATTAGTACCTGGAAAAGAGTACACGCGTCAGGAGTTCGAGGCATTGCCCAACGAGAAACGCCACTATTCGGGTATCGTGGTCAATGACAAAGATGCCACATACTACGTGGTGAACACGTCCTTCCAGATTGGCAATACCCCATACGCTGTAGGTTCTACCATCTCATTGGTGATACGGATAAAGGTTATATCACAAAACTCAAATTTAAGGAAATTGGCACTTACTATTATTGCCGTGAAAACTATACCATCGGTGAGAAGGGCGATGGCATGGCTGTCAATTGGGCTGCAGATGTCACTGTCGATGGTCAACCGCAAAGCGGCAGCTATAGCGTTAATGATAATGTTCCATTGGGCGTTGTTATCAATGCCACAAACTATGGCAGCCTCGTCAACAAACAGGTTAACTTCACTATCCATGGTATAGCACCTACCGAGGTATCTACACTCTATGTATCGCGCAACTCTGACATCTTCGACCTCTCGAAGGAGAAAATCATCACTGTCATCTATCAGTATGACTATGAGGAGGTTGATGCATTTGGTAACATCACACCCCAGAGTGAGCGCCATGTGGTGAACATTCACCTTACCTTCAAGAGCGGCATACCGCTTGTCGAAAGCATCAAGGTGCCACAACTCATCCTACCGGGTGATAACGTGGCTCTGCGCGAACCTGTCGTTACGCCCGGTGCATACGAAATCACTGGTGGTGGATGGGAAATCTTCCAGGACGAAAAAGACGCAGAGAGCCATGTCAATGGTATAGAGTATTCGCCTAACTTCGATCCTCTTTACTGGTATCAGAACGGTTACTTCGTCGCCTACTATGCCAAGACCTATCTGGGCAAGACCTACTCAAACCACGTGCCGCTGAGCGTGGCAAACTACCACGACTTGACGAAGGTGCTTGCAGATACCGAGCACCACTATTATGTGGACAACAAGAACGTTAAGCGTAACTCAAAGATTTATATCAACGATGCTGTCAACGG